>DASZME010000030.1:0-7996 GCA_035551995.1 Tepidisphaeraceae bacterium | reverse complement strand
CACCGTGTAGCCTTGCTGATTGACCAACTGGACGGCAGATAACTTGAACTCACGCGTGAACTTCCTTCTTGCCATGACGAACTCCTTAACAGCGATTATGCTGTTCGTTCCCCGCGCCCGCCATACGGGGGGAAGTTCAATGTCGGCTACGAGCCCATTCGCAAGGCGCGCTTCGAGCGGCTCAGGCAGATGGGGTTGATCGACTCGAAATGGGATCTCAGCCCGCAGTTCGGGGAATGGGATAAAGTGCCCAACAAGGAATGGGAAGCGCGGTGCATGGAGGTCTACGCCGCCATGGTAGACAATATGGATCAGGGCATTGGCCGGATCGTTCAGGCGCTCAAGGACAACGGGAAATACGACAACACGCTGGTGCTTTTCCTGGAAGACAACGGAGGCAATTACGAGCGGGTCGGCCGCGAGGGATCGATCGCGCGCCAGGATCATCCCACCCTTCCGCCGCTCGGCGACGATCGCATCGAAACGATCTATTGGCCCAAGCAGACGCGCGACGGCTATCCCGTTCTATCCGGTCCCGCCGTCATGCCCGGGCCGCGGGATACATACATCGCTTATGGGCAAGGTTGGGCCAACGTGAGCAACACGCCGTTCCGCGAATACAAGCATTTTGTGCATGAAGGCGGCATCTCGACGCCGCTGATCGCGCATTGGCCGGATAAAATCACGCGCAAGAATCAGATCGAAAATCAGCCGGGCCATTTGATCGATCTGATGGCCACTTGCGTTGACCTTGCCGGAGCGCGGTATCCGAAGGAGTTGAACGGCCAGGACATCACGCCAATGGAAGGCGTGAGTCTGGCGCCGGCTTTTGCGGGCAAGGCGTTGCCGGAGCGGGATATTTTCTGGGAGCACGAAGGCAATCGCGCGGTGCGCGAGGGGAAGTGGAAGTTGGTCGCGAAATTTCCCGCGGGCCGTTGGGAACTATATGACATGGACGCCGACCGGACGGAGATGCACGACCTGGCCGGAGCCGAGCCGGGGCGCGTCGCCGATTTGAAGCGGAAGTGGGAAACATGGGCCCAGCGCACGCACGCCCTGCCGTGGCCCTGGAAGCCGAAATACGGAACGGTGAGCGACCATCCCAAGTCGGCGGTCGGGGACGCTCCGCTGGAGCGCGGGAAATGAATCGGGCGTGACTACGCGTCTCTATAAGGAACAATGAAAGTGGTCGTCTCTCTCCCGTTTTATTTCGGCGGTCTCATTTCGTTCTTTCCTCCGGTTACTTTTTCTCTGCCTGCCGGCTAAGTCCTCGTGATTTCCGTATTCGAGCCCATCAGAACTCATTTGATCCTGCGGTCGCTAGACGTTGTAATGGCCCGACCGACGTTTTGCGGAATTTCATATGATCGAACCAGCGAATGCCGTGCTGTCAAAAATGCTCGATCGCCTGTTCGCTTCGATGGTGAACGGACCGGCGATGAATTGCCGACCGCACGCCAGCCGGCAGCGGGTCGATATGACCCAGTTCGGCCGACTCAACGACGGTGATCCGGGCAATATTTTGCTATCGCTAGTCGGTCCCGATCGCGGCGTGAAGCTGGCGGGGCGGGTTCCCGCGCCGGCCAAACCGGCGCCGACGCGGAAACCTTCCGAAGGCGAAAAACAGGAAGAACTTTCGCCCGAGGAAAAAGCCGCTCGACTGGCTTGGGCCGACCAGCAATCGCTGCTTACGAAAATTCGCCTCATCGCCGACGACGCCCGCACCTACGAACAAGACACCGGCGTTCATGCCCTGAACATCGGCTTTCCCCTTCTGAGCCTTCCCCCCGGCACGTTCGGTGGGCGAAGCGGAATCGCGTCGCGCCGCATCCTGGCGCCGATCGCGTTTATTCCGGTCACGCTGACGCTGAAATCGGGAACCAGGCCGCTGATTGAAATCGCCTGCCGGGGCGAAGGCGTCGATCGGGTAACGCCGAACATCGCGTTGCTCGCCTGGCTTGAGCAGCAGACCGGCCAGCCGATGCCCGCGCCCTCCAGCGACGAAGCCGGCGAAGAACCGTGGCGGGAAATCGTCGAACTGGTTCGGCTCATCGCCAAGCGAGCGGAAGTCAAAGCCCCCGAGCTATTCGCAAGCGCCGAGGTTCCCGCGGGATTGACCCTCGCCTCCACGCCGAAAGCGGATCAGGACCAGAGCGGGCCGTCGATCGTCACGGCGGCGGTGCTTGGTCTTTTCCCGACGGCCAATCAGGGCTTGCTGAACGATACGCGGGAGATGGTCGCCGCCGGCGCGCCTGATGGACCGATCGAAAGTTTCGTCCGGCATAACGTCAGCCTGGACGTCGGCCAGACGAAAGGCGACGACGCTCCGGCGGAAGGCTCCGTGGCGTCGTCGCCGGCGCTGAGCGTGGCTCGCGCCTTTTCCGATGAACGCCTGATTACGGTGGCCGATCCATGCCAGACCCGCGCCGTCCGCCTCGCCCGGCAATCGCGCGGATTGGTCATCCACGGTCCGCCCGGCACCGGCAAAAGCCAGACGATCGCCAACGTGATCGCCGATCATCTCGCGCGCGGCGAGCGCGTTTTGTTCGTCTGCGACAAGCGGACGGCGCTTGATGTCGTCGCCGATCGCCTTGGCAGCCTGGGCCTGGGCGATCTGTTGGCCGCCGTTCACGATCCGCAGCGCGATCAGCGCGAATTCTACCGTTCCGTGCGCGAGCAGTTGGATAAGCTGCCCGACACGTCGCTTAACCCCGCGGCGGCGAAGAAACTAAAGAAAATCGACGCCGAATTACAGCGTCTCCACGACGAGCTTTCCGCTTATTACCGGGAATTGATGGGCGAGCGCGGCGGCCCGAGTTCGTTCCATCATCTCGTCGGTCAGTGGCTGGCGGAAAACGGAGACGGCGGCGACGCGGTGGATTGGAAATCGGTCCAGGACGTCGATACGGCCGACTTCGAAAGCCATCGCACACGGCTCAGGGAAGTCCTCCAGCGCGGCGAGGCGATTGGCTTTGCGACCAATCCCTGGAGACCGGCCATCGGGCTCGATCTCGGCCAATTCCTGGCCAATCCGATGGATCGCTATCGCCGGGCGATGGGCCAATGTCTTTCGACGGCCACGGCGACGGACGCGACGTATGACGCCTTTCATCCGGCATTTTCCCCCGACGCCGATTTGCCCAACGAAGCCCGCCGTCGTCAGCGCGTCGCCGATGAGTTGAAGATTTTACAAGCGTTGCCGCCCGCTTCGGCACAGCACTGGGCGCAAGCGAAGCCGAACGCGGTTCAATTCGCCCGCGCCGAATTGTCAGCCGCGGCCGACTGGAAAACCGAGATCGCCGCCGCCCCGCTTGACGCCGCCCTGCGGCAAGCGCGCCCCATCGTGCCGCCCGTCCAAACACTTCACGCGGAACGGGAGATTTTGCAGATCTATGCCGACGCTTTTGCCCGCTCGGCCGCCGAATATCGGCGCGTTCAGAGCGCGGCGCCGGCGTGTGACGAGGCGACGATTCTCAAGTGGATCACCGCCGACCCGAAGATCATCCCCGGCGCCCGCAAGCGCCTGGACGCCGTCGCCCCGCTTGCCGACGCGATCGAGGCCCGCGGCCTGGATGTTTCCATGCTCGCTCGATTTGACGCCGCTCCGCTCGACGCGGGGAAAATGTTCGACGCGATGGCGTCGCTCGGCGCCTACCTCGACACTGCCGCGAAATGGCACGCGATCTTTCACTTCAAAAAGAAAAAGGCGGCCGAGCCGATCGTCCGGCATTTTGGCCTTTCGCTGACCCCGGCGTCGGCGGCGCACGTGCAGCAATTTTTGACCGATCGGCAAAAGCGCGTGGACCTCCGCGCCGCCGTCGAATCGGTGAGCGGAAAACTGTTTGAAGACCGGCTCGACGAAGATGAACTGCTGGGCGTTTTCCGAAGACATCGCGCGGCGATCGCCGCGTTTGGCGCCGATCGACCGGCCGGCGAAATACCGCCGGGGCCATCGGACCACGCGCTGAGCCAATCCGCGATCGCGGCCCTGAACCAGTTCCTCGGCGCCAAGGCCGACGGCGCGGCGGCCCTTCTGAAAGTCTTCGATCTTCCCGCGAATGACGCCGCCGCTCTCCACGTCATTCGATTTTTCAAGGGCCTGGAAGCGCGTTCGCGGATGGCGGAGTTGTTGAGCGCCCTGTCGCTTGTTCCCGGTCTTTCCGTCGACGCGCCTGATTCGGAAATGCTCAAGCCTGCCGATTTACACGAGCGATTGTTCGCGTTAATGACCGTCGATCCCGTCGGATCGTCCGTCGGCGACGCGATCGCGGCCGCATTGTCCGACCCGGTCAAGTCCGCAGGCGTTATCGCCGCCCTTCAGCGTTCGCCGCAGCGCGCCGCGGCGATCATCAAGCTTGATCTGGCGCTTGCCGAAAGCGGCATCTATTCAAAGACGTATCTGAAAGCGGTCGGAAACAGCGTGCGAGCCAACAAACAAGTCGCGCCCTATTTCACCCTTCTCATCGAACGGCTCGATACGCTGGAAGGGGTCATCCGCGTTATCGCCGGCCTGGCGCAATTGCCTCGGGCGTTGTCGGCGGCGGCCGGCGCGCTTCTGAAAGACGCCTGCGAATCCGACGCGGGCTTTTCCGCGATCACGCGCAATGTTCTGGCGGGCGAAATCGTCCGGCGTCTGGCGGATTGCCCGACCTTGCAAACCGTCGACGGCCATCGCCTGCAAACGATGTTCGATCGGTTTTCCGAACTCAGCAAAACGAAAAAGGGCGTTGTTCGCGACCTGATCCAACATCATTGGGTCTCGCGGCAAAAAGAACGGCTGCTCGCGACGACCGGCTCGCGCCTCAACGCGACCGGCGCCGACCTGCGCCGCCGACTTACCACCCGCGGCGAACGCGCCATGCGACTGCGCCAGGTCATCGCCCACGGCGCCGGCGTCGACGGGGGCGATCCTCTGTTCGATCTTCGCCCCATCTGGATGGCCAGCCCAGAAACCGTCGCACAACTTTTTCCCAGACAGGCGATCTTCGACGTGGTCGTCTTCGACGAAGCAAGCCAATGCCGGCTCGAAGAGGCTCTGCCTGTTTTGACTCGCGCCAAGCGCGTGGTGATCGCCGGCGATCCAAAACAATTGCCGCCGACGCGTTTTTTTGAATCGGCGGTGGTCACCAGCGAAGATTCCGACGCCGAGGGCGAGCAGGAGCTTTTCGATATCCAGCAGGGGGATGTCGAAGATTTGCTTACCGCCGCACTCGGGCTGGATGTCGAGCATTGCTATCTCGACGTTCATTACCGCTCGCGCAATTCCGACCTCATCGGCTTCAGCAACGAGCATTTTTATTCCTCGCGCCTGCAAGCCATTCCAGGACATCCGAAGAACAGGGCGCGCTATGCGCCGATTACGGTTTACCGCGCGGATGGAATTTACGAGAAACGAAAAAACGCGATCGAAGCCGATCGGGTTTGCAACATCGTTCGCGATCTTCTCAAGCGGGCGGCGCCGCCGTCGATCGGCATCGCCTGCTTCAACATGGTTCAGCGCGATCTGATCGTCGAAAAGCTCGAGGAAATGGCGACGGCCGATCCGGAGTTCGCCGCCCGATTATCCGACGCGCGCGAGCGGCGCGGCGCCGGTTCTTCCGAGGGGCTTTTCGTCAAGAATCTGGAAAACGTGCAGGGCGACGAGCGCGATCATCTGATCATCAGCACGACGTACGGCCCCGATCCGGCAGGTAAATTCCGCCGTAACTTCGGCCCCCTCGGCAACGCGGGCGGCGGCCGACGACTTAACGTGCTGATCACGCGAGCGCGGCAGGAACTCCATATCGTCACCTCCATTCCGCGCTCAGTCTACGTGAGCCTGCCGCAGATCCCGCCCGGCGCCACGCCGGGCGGCGCGTGGCTGCTGTTTTCATATCTCGCGTACGCCGAGCAATTGCAGAAGGAGTACGAGACCAACTATCGCATTTTGGAAAACGCCACTCGCGCCGATCGCGCTTCGGTCAATGCGCATCCGACGCGCTCGCCGTCGCAATTCGCCAGGAGCCTGGCGGCGCGGCTTGCCGTCACGCAGCGGCAAGGGAGCGAAGTCGATTGGGGGAACGAAGGATTCTCGATCGATCTGGCCATGCAGCATCCGCACCGCGTCGATGACGTGACGGTCGGCGTTCTCTGCGACATGACCCGCTACGCCGGTTCGGACGATCCGGTGGAGTGGGATGTTTTCCGCACGGTCGTGCATGAATCGCAAGGGTGGACGCTGCATCGGGTCTGGACGCCGCACTTTTTCCGAGACGCCGGCGGATCGATGAAGGATATCGGCACGTCGATCGAAGCGGCGCTGCGGTCGGAACAAAAATCGACGTCGACAGAAAATAGCCGCGGAGGGCGCGAAGAATAGCGTCTCCCCGCCGCGTCCTTCGTGACCACGACGATTTTCCCCGCCACTCGACGATCTATTGAGCCATGCCGTCCAGGAATTGCCTGAGGGCACGATTGACCAGCGACGGCTGTTCCATCGGCGACATGTGCCCCGCTCCGGGAATGATGGCCAACTGCGAACCGGCTATCCGCTTGTGCATCCCCGTGGCCATCTCGATAGGGGTGATCTCGTCGGCGTCGCCCACAACGATCAACGTCGGCGTCGCGATCTTGGGCAATTCGCCGGTCATGTCCGGCCGATCGCGCAACGCCGCCAGCGCATGCTCGATGGTCAACGCCGGGCATGCTTCAATGATCTTTCGAAGCGTTTTGACCTGCGCGGGACGATGGGCCGCCGTATCGGCCGAAAGCAATTTCCCGATCATCAGATCGGCGATGGCCGCCGATCCTTTCGATCGGGCCACTTCGATCATCCGGTCGCGATTCTCGCGCTGCTCGGCGTTGTCGGCGGCGTCCTTGGTATCGACCAGAATCAATCCGGACAGATCAGCGGGGAATTGGCGCGCAAAATTCATGGCGGTATATCCACCCATCGAAATCCCCGCCAGAACGCACGGCAGCGCGTCAAGAGACCGCAGCAATTCGCGCACGTCTTGCGCAAGCGAGGCGACGGTGAAAGGACCGCCGGGGGGAGACTGCCCGAAGCCGCGGAAATCGGGGGCGATCACGCGACGGCGGGAGGAAAGTTCTCCGATCTGATCGTTCCAAACCCGTAAATCCGCCGGGAAGCTATGAAGCAGCACGAGCGGCCGGCCGGTACCTTTGTCGGCAAAATGAATCGTCGTTCCGTTAATGAACTGCGTCGCCATGAAATCAATGTAGGCGACGGCGCCATATTGAGGAATTAGGAAACGGATAAATAATGAATCGAGCCGGCCGCGGACGATTGAATTTCACGGCTGCGCGTCGTGCACACTTCCCGCGCGGTTGATCGTGCAGGATTGAACGTGGCGCGTTTCGAGCGGGCCTTGCAGCTTGACGTGGCCTGTGAGTTTCAGGTCGCCGTTTTCACTATCGAGCGTCATTTCATCGGCGTCAGCCCCGCTGATTCCGCTGACGCCGCGGACGTGGACGGCGCCGGCGCCGCTGAGCAGCGCGCCGTGGCCGGCGCCGCGAAAGACGGTGAGTCGATCGCAAGCGATCCGCCATGGGCCGGCGGATATTTTTACCGGTCCAACGTAAGTCGCGACGCCTTCCTGCACCGATTTGGATCGAGCTTCGACAACGATCTGCGTCAGCGCGCGCGGCCCGGTATCGGGGCGGGTCGTCGGCAGCGGTTCGATCGGCAAATCAAGCGGATATTGATCGCGCACGCCCATCGTCGATTCCGGGAAATTTCCCACAGGAGCAAGACGAGCGAGCGGCCGCCAATACATGAGCGGCGCCCCCACCGCGACGATCGACGCGATCGCGACGGCGATCCACAACCAAACCCGCCGCGGCCCGCCGCCGGGCCGGCGAAGGTCGGCACGATCGTTTTCCCGGCGAATGGCCGACTCGATTCGCGACATGGCCGCCTCGGGCAGAACGGGCCTGGCGTCGCGGAAGGTTTGCTCCCACCGCGCCCATTCCTCGTCGGCGCCGTCGTCGGTGACGG
>DASZME010000029.1:0-26248 GCA_035551995.1 Tepidisphaeraceae bacterium | reverse complement strand
TTCAATGCTTCCCTTGGCTGATTTCACGTCAAAGTTCTTGACCTCTTTGTGATCGTTGTCGTAGGCCACAAGGCCGGCGAGGTAGCCGTCGTCGCAGAAGACGACATGGCCGACGCTTTGGCCGTTGAACGATCCCATCTTCGAGCTGCCGGGCTTTTTCCGAAGGCCCTGAACCTCGAAGATGAGCATGCAATCGCCGTAATCATGAATGGCGAATTGCGTGTTGGCGGTCTGCCCATCGTCGTCATAGCCAAAGCGGCCGCCGACGCTGAGAATGCTCGGCGACACCGAATCTTTGCCAAGAACCCAGCGGGCGATGTCCATCTGGTGAATGCCCTGATTACCGATGTCGCCGTTCCCGGTCTGCCAGAACCAGTGCCAATCGTAATGGAAATTCTTGCGGTGCGGCGCCTCTTTGGGCGATGGGCCACACCAGAGATCAAGATCGATGCTGGCGGGGACCGGCGGCGTTACCTCCACTTTCCCGATCGATCCGCGGGGCTTGTAGCACAACCCATGCGCGACATTGATCTTTCCGATATTCCCCGCCTGGACCCATTCGATCGCGTTCTTCAGCGTGTGGCTTGATCGGCTCTGAGTGCCGGCCTGAACGATCCGGTTATATTTCCGAGCCGCCTCGACCGCCTGACGCCCTTCCCACACGTTATGACAGGTCGGCTTTTCGACGTAAACGTCTTTGCCCGCCTGGCAGCCCCATACCGTAATCAGCGCGTGCCAATGGTTGGGCGTGGCGGTGGAAATGGCGTCGATTTCCTTGTTGTCCAGCAGCTTGCGAAGGTCGGAATATTTCTCGACCGGGCCTTGCGCGAAGGCTGGGGCGGTCGTGGGTTGCGTGCTGCTGAGCGAACTTGGCTGCGTACTCGGCGCCTTTGACTTGCGAGCGAATTCGCCCTTCATCACCTTATCGTACGTCTTGTCGAGAACCTTCTCGTCGGCGTCGCACAGGGCGGTGAGGCGAACGCCTTTGAGATTTGTCCAGGCGTCGATATGGGAATTCCCCCGGCCATTGAAGCCGATGACGCCGATACGGATATCTTCATTGGAGCCGATAATTTGTCCGTAGGATCTCGCGGTAAATTTCGACAATCCAATGGCCGCCGCCGCGGTTGCCGTACCTTTTAAGACCTGACGCCGGGAGATGGGGTGGTTCATTTGTGGGTCCTTCGTGGAAAGTTTCTTATAGGGGCTAATACCGGCACGTCAGGAGGATTGTTGACGGGGGCCTTTTTGAAAATCCGATCGGCCCGCGGCGGCGTCGGCGTAGCGGAAATCGGCAATTGACGCCGGAACGGTTCTTGTTCGATTTTGGGTTTGATACTACCCTACTCGTATCGCGGCCCATCTCAACGCGTGATTCAAGTCAGAGGTTTGATGAATTCGTACCAGGGACACTTGTTGATCGCTTCGCCGAAGTTGCTCGACCCCAACTTCCATCGCGCCGTCGTCCTCATCGTTCAGCATAACGACGACGGCGCCCTGGGCCTGATCCTCAACCGCCCGCTGGAGACGACGATCGACATGATTTGGGACCAGGTGAGCGATACCCCCTGCTTCGCAAGCGATCCGCTCCATCACGGCGGGCCCTGCGAAGGCGCGCTGATGGTTCTGCACGGAGACATGTCCCTTTCACAGGCGCCGATCGTTCCCGGCGTTTTTTTCAGCGCGGACAAGGATTCGGTCGAGCAACTGATCGGCGGCGACGAAGATGGCCGCCCCGTTCGTTTTTACGTCGGTTATGCCGGTTGGAGTCAGGGCCAACTCGAAGCCGAACTGGAAGCCGAGGACTGGCTCACCCTCCCGGCGGCCGCCGAGCATGTCTTCGACGCCGGCGAAGACATGTGGGACAATCTTCATCGAAGGATCGTCCTGAAGGCGGCGTATCCCTGGCTCAACCCGAATCTAATTCCCGACGATCCGTCGGTGAACTGAGCGGCAGGTCGTCCGTCGCGTCGCCGCCGACGACCTGCCTGCTCGATGGCCCGCGGAGTGTGACGTGATTCGCCGGGCGCTCGCATCGCGGCGGGCGTCATTCGGCGTTGTTCACGGCCACTTGCCGCTTCGGATTGGGAAGCCGCGGCGCCAGCGTGCGCTCGAGGTTTCGCATCGCCTGCCGGAGGCGCTGCTCATTTTCGACGACCGCGATTCGCACATATCCCTCGCCATGTTCGCCGAAGGCTCTGCCGGGGGCTAGGGCGACTTCGGCTTCGTCCATCATGCGAAGGCAAAAATCGATCGATCCCTCGCCGGGTTTGTAATGGTCAGGGTTGATTTTCGCCCAGACGAACATGCTGGCTTTGGGCTTATCGTACGTCCACCCGATGCGATCGAGGCCGCGGCAAACTTCATCCCGGCGCTCCTGGTAAACCCGGCTCTGCTCGATCGGCGTCGTATCGCATTCGCGCATCGCCACCACGCTGGCGATCTGGATGGGGGCGAACATGCCGTAGTCATAGTAGCCTTTGATGGTGGCCAGCGCCTTGACGATCTCGGCGTTGCCGCAGCAAAAACCGACGCGCCAACCGGCCATATTGTAACTCTTGGACATCGTGGTGAATTCGACGCCCAATTCCTTGGACCCGTTGGCGGCCAGAAAGCTCGGCGCCATATAGCCGTCGAAATTGATCTCGCCGTAGGCGAAATCGCTGATGATCATGATGTTTCGCCGGCGGCACATCTCCAGCGCCTTTTCCCAGAAAATCGGCTCGATGGTCATTGCGGTCGGGTTGTGCGGATAGTTCAGGATCAGCATCTTGGGCGGCGGATAGAGCCCTTCGATCGTCTGCTCGATCCGATCCAAAAACGCCTGATCGTTTCCCAGCGGCACCCGGATCACATTGGCGCCGGCCATCGCCGGGGCATAAATATGGATGGGAAAAGCGGGATCGCCGACGACGACCGTATCGCCGGGGCCGAGCATGGCCAGGCAGAGATGGCTGAAGCCTTCTTTCGATCCGATGGTGGCGATCACTTCGGTTTCCGGATCGAGCGTGACGCCGTGCAGTTTCTTGTATTTCAGCGCCACTTCCCGCCGCAGCCCCGCAATGCCGTTGCTGACGCTATAGCGGTGATTGCGCGGATCGGCCGACGCTTCTTTCAGCTTTTCCACGACGCAGTCCGGGGTGGGATCGGTCGGATTCCCCATCCCCAGATCGATGATGTCGATGCCCGAAACACGCTTGTCATACTTCATCTTGTTGATGCGGCCGAACAAATACGGCGGCAACCGGTTGATCCGGGCGGAAACGTCAATCTTAAACGGTGGATTATTCATGGCTGGTTCACTTTCTCGATCGATTACGGGAGAGAAGAATACTTGATCGCCGCCGCTGATTCCATGCGCGGCGACGGAAGATAAGATCGTCAATTGGACGTGGCCGTCGCGAGCGATTCGCGATGGTTCGAACGACTTTGCTCGCCGGGGTATTACTTGCCTGTTGCCGGGAGGACGGCCGGCTGGGCATCCGGCACAAGCCTGGGCGCGTCGGGCAAAGTAGTGGGCCCCGGCTTGGTCGCCGGTGGCCGTTCACCCGCCGCGGCGCCTTCGGCCTGCGGCGCGGCGCGCGTCGCGGGCGCGGGCCGCGTCGTCTCGTCGGTCGTCGGCTGCGCGGGGCCGGCCTTGAGGGGGTTGATCAGTTGCTGATGACGCTCAAGATCCTCTTTGGCCTTCTTTTCCGCCTCGGCCTGCACCCGGCTGGTTCGATCCCTGAACTGAATCGCGAGGACCGAATTCGGATCGGCGAAATGCATCGACGGAATCACCTGTGCCGCCAGATCCTGCTTGAGCTTCTTGACGACCGTCTCCAGCAGGCGGGAATACAACGTGTTGTAAACCACCTGCTTTTCGGCTTCGAATTTCACGTGCTTGGGCGGGATTAACGCGATCCGTTTGATAAGAATATACGTCTTATCCAATACCAGGGCGTCGCTGACCTCGCCGTCCTTCAAGCTAAAAGCCATATCTTTGAATACATCCGGCGGACTCGTGGACTGGCGGCTGAACGCGGGCAAATCGCCGCCGAGGGCGCCGGAAGCGGTGTTGTGGCTCATGTCGCGGGCGATGTCTTCAAATCGATCGCCGGCCGCAAGCCGCCGCTTCACCTGCCCTACTTCGTCAAGGTTCCCCAACTCGATGTAATGGACGTGAATTTTTTCCCCGTACATCTGGCCGAAAGCCCGATGCAACGCCTCGTCCCCGATGCGCCCGACCAATTGCGGCTCGGCGATCTTTCGCAGGTAGGCATTGATCTGAAGCACGATGTCGAACTCGACCCGGTCCACGTGCTGATTGTCCAGGAACTGGGTCAGGAACTCCTCGCGCTCGGCCCGCAACTGCTTGCGAACCTTGTCGGCTTCGGCAAAGTCCTTCCTTGCGGTCGCCTTGTCGATGGCGTCGAGATATTTGCTTTCGTCCGAGTTTTTACAGAGCCGTTCCAGGGTCGATTCTCGCTCGTCCTCAAAATCCTTGGCGGTAACGACAATATGATTTTTGGCCGCGTCTTCGCGCGCCAATTCGAGTTGAACGAGGTTGAGCAGGATGGTCAGCCCGTGCGATTCGATCAGCGGCCCAACCAGTTGCCGCATCGTCAGCGGGGTGCCGTTCACGGTCACGACGGCGTCGTCCATCCCCGCGACCGGACTGACGCCGAGGCTCAGAGCGGGGGGATTGGTCCGCGGAGTTGCGTTCGCCTGCCCGGCGCCGCGATCCGGCGCCTGCGGAGCCGAGAGATTCCCCGAGCTCGCGCGCAAATCCCCTCCCGGCGGCGGACCATTCTCGCCGCAACCGATTAAAGCAAACATTCCAACCACGACGGCGCCGACAATACGTTTCAAAGGGATTCACTCCTCGCAGGACCGACGAAGTATGTGAGCGCCGCCAGCGAGAGTCAAGGCAACCGCCGCAAATCGGCAATATATGAAAGAGCGCTCGACAATGGGCGGGGAGATCCTGCTCTTTCGCCGAAATGTACGGCGACGCTTCGCATTGTAAGGTGGGCGAATACGCCCACCCACTCCTACGGAATCGATTGCATCGATCTAAGCGACGAAGCGATTATGTCCGCCTAACCTTCCCTGACGACGTCGCGAGTGATTGCGAAGAAGGGATAAACGTCGCAATGAATCCGATTCTTCGTCGTCCCTCGAAATGGGCGCCCGCGGTATGCGACCGTCCTTTAGACGGCGGTCGATTTCGGGGCGCGGTTCGCCCGTAACTGATCCAGCGACGGATGTTGCACGCGATTGTCGGCCTTGGGGTGGCCGCCGACGGGCGTTAGGATCGGCAGGTGAATGTTCTTGTCGTGCTTCACCTCGAGATTCTGCACTGATTCATTGCGATTGCTGTGGTTCTTGCCGCGATTGCCGGTCAACAGGGTGACGGCCATCTTCGCCTTGTCGAGCACGGTTTTCTGTGAAAGGCACGTGTAAAGGCACAGCTTTTCGCAGGCGGTGGTTTCGGCCCGGCGATCGGTACCAAGGTCGCTGTACCAAATGTCCCGGGCGCTTTGCGTCTTGACGTTGCCGATCGGCGGGAAATACCAGCAGACTTCCACGTCGCCGTTGGTGCGGATGAAATAGTTGCGCATGCCGACCTTGCACGGCATCACGTCCGCCGGCGCCTTTTCCTCGCGGTAATGCTTACCCCAGGAATTCAGGAGCAGTTCGCTGTTTAGAATCGGATCGCCGGCCCGCTTGCGACGGAGTAGTTCCTGAGCCACTTCTTCCAGGGCGGGAATGTCCGCTTCGCCGATCCAAAGCTCGTCGAAGGTTTCGCCCGACCAGCGATCGACCGGCTGCATGTTGATGGCGGTCGCGCCAAGCTGCTTCACCCAATCCACCATATCCGGCAGATACTTGTAATTCAGTTTGTGCACGACCGGCTTGATGATGACCGGGAAATCCATCCCGCGGCGGTTCCGCTCGGCGATCAGCATTTGAATGCCCTTGGTAATCTTCTCGAGCGAACCTTCAATCCCGCGCGCGTAGTTGTGGATCTCGGCGATGTGCGAGTCCATCGACATATTGATGTTGAAAGGCTTGAGATCGAGCGTCTGATTAATGATCTTTTCGCTGAACGCCGACCCGTTGGTCGTTACGCCCCAGTTGATGCCGTTGTCATGGCAGGCCTTGCAGATGTCGAGGAAGCCCTTTTTGATGTATGGCTCGCCGCCGGAAAATTCGACGTGGTACGGCCCGATGAATTCCTTGAGCGAGACCAGCGCATTGGTCCACTCTTCGGTGGTCATTTCGTCGACGTAGTTGGGCAGGCGCCAGTATTCGCAATACTTGCACTTATAATTGCATCGCTCGTTGACGATGGCATATACGCTGACGGGTCGCGTAAAATCCTTGCCGGTCTTGATGTACACTTCCTCGGCGACGGTATTGCGAACGTGCTTCACTGCGAGTCGACCAAGCGTTGCAAGTTTCATATATTAAGGCTTTCAAAAATCGGGGCGCTTGCCGGCTCTGCGTAACCGCCGGGCATTATAGCCTGCGGAGCTTGATTTTCATGCCGGTCCCTGGCAACCCCACGATAAGCGCGGTCGTGGATGTTATTCTACACTCATTTTCGGTTCCGTGCATCCTGCGGCTTAACAACGGAATGACTTTAAGCAAAAATGCTAATCTGGGGTAGAGTTTTGTTCGGTAATATCGTGTTCGCATATAAGTTGGGTTAATTGCGGCGAAGAAGCTGCCTTCCTCGGCTGCCATGACTGCCGCAAGAGCGCTTCGGATGTTGCTACTGGAGCACCTGGCCTCGGACCGATAGTGGCCCTGTGGCTATCGAAACTCGCGTTAAACGGTGGCGTTGCCCCAAAACGATTGGTCGATCACCCAGTCGGCCCTGCATTTGCTTGATTCGACTTTCGGCGGGTGTAGTATTTGAGCGTGAGATTGAAAACTCACTGCAAGACTTCTCGATGAGGGGCCGGGCTCAATACCCCCGACCAACCGGAGATGCCAACAGGAGACGACATGTTCGAAAGGTTTACGGACAGGGCTCGCAAAGTGATGGCCCTCGCCAACCAAGAGGCCCAGCGATTCAATCACGAATACATCGGCACCGAGCATATCTTGCTTGGACTGGTGAAGGAAGGCAGCGGCGTGGGCGCCAACGTGCTGAAAAATCTCGACGTGGACCTCCGCAAGGTTCGCCTCGAGGTCGAGAAGCTCGTCAAGAGCGGCCCGGATATGGTGACCATGGGGAAGTTGCCGCAAACGCCCCGGGCGAAAAAAGTCATCGAGTATGCGATCGAAGAGGCCCGAAACCTGAACCACAACTATGTGGGAACGGAACATCTTTTGCTGGGTCTATTACGCGAGCACGACGGCGTGGCCGCTCAGGTGCTCATGAATCTGAATCTGAAGTTGGAAGAAGTCAGGGAAGAGGTTCTCAACCTTCTAGGAGCAGGTGTGGAAACCGAAGAACCCGCACAGGAAAACAAAAGTCAAAAGGGCAAGAGCAAAACTCCCGCCCTCGATAGTTTTGGACGCGATCTGACCGAGCTGGCCCGCGAGGGGCAACTCGATCCGGTTATCGGCCGCAAAAACGAAATCGAGCGCGTCATTCAAATCCTCTGCCGTCGGCAGAAGAACAACCCCGTGCTTCTTGGTGAAGCGGGCGTCGGGAAGACGGCCATCGTCGAGGGCCTGGCCCAGATGGTCATCTCCAGCAACGTCCCGGAGATTCTGCATGACCGCAGGATCGTCGTGCTCGATCTGGCGATGATGGTCGCCGGCACCAAGTATCGCGGACAATTCGAGGAACGCATCAAGGCGGTGATGAACGAAGTTCGTCGCGCCAAAAATGTGATTTTGTTCATCGATGAACTGCATACGCTCGTCGGCGCCGGCGGCGCGGAAGGCGCCATAGACGCAAGCAATGTGCTTAAGCCTGCCTTGTCGCGCGGCGAAATTCAGTGCATCGGCGCCACCACGTTCGATGAGTATCGCAAGTACATCGAAAAAGACGCGGCCCTGGCCCGCCGATTCCAGCCGATCACCGTCGATCCTCCTTCCAAGGCGGACGCGCTGGAAATTCTCAAGGGTCTGCGCGATCGTTACGAGGCGCATCACCGCGTTCAAATTCTCGATGCCGCCCTCGAAGCCGCCGTCGAAATGTCGGATCGTTACATAACGGGCCGAGCATTGCCGGACAAGGCGATCGACGTGTTGGACGAAGCCGGCGCCCGCATTCGGCTTCGCAGCATGACCAAGCCGCCGAATCTCGCCGAGCTTGAGGAGCAGATCGAGCGATTGAGCATTCAGAAGGATGAGGCGGTGAAAAACGCCGAGTACGAAGAAGCCGCTCGATTGCGCGATTCGGCCGAATCCCTCCGCGCCAAGAAAGAAGAAATGCAGCGGCAGTGGCGCGACAAATCCAAGGAAGTGGATGGCGTGGTCGACGAGGAAGTGATCGCCGAAGTGGTCAGCAAGATGACCGGCGTTCCCCTCACGCGCCTTGAAAAGGAAGAAGCACAGCGTCTGCTCGAATTGGAAAAAGAGCTTCACAAGCGGGTTGTCTCGCAGGACGAAGCGATCAAGACGGTGTCGAAAACCATCCGCCGGGCTCGTTCGGGCTTGAAAGATCCGAACCGCCCGATGGGATCGTTCCTCTTCCTCGGTCCGTCCGGGGTCGGGAAAACATTGCTGTCCAAGGCCCTTGCCGAGTTCATGTTCGGCGACGAAGACGCGCTCATCGCCATCGACATGAGCGAGTACATGGAGAAGCACAATGTCAGCCGACTGATCGGCGCCCCGCCGGGATATGTCGGCTACGAGGAGGGTGGCCAGCTGACCGAGCGAATCCGGCGTCGGCCTTACAGCGTGGTGTTGCTGGACGAAGTGGAAAAGGCCCATCCTGATGTGTTCAACATGTTGCTTCAGATCATGGAAGAAGGCCGCCTGACCGACTCGTTCGGCCGGCACGTCGATTTCCGAAACGTCATCATGATCATGACGAGTAACATGGGCGCCGATCTCATCAAGAGCGGCGGCGCCGGTAAGTTCGGCCTCGGTCCCCGAAACAAGGGCAAGGAAGAAGAGGCCAATTACCAGAACATGAAGGATTTGCTGACCAAGGAAATTGAACGGCACTTCCGACCCGAGTTTATCGGCCGTCTCGATGACGTCGTGGTTTTCCGCCCGCTGAACCGCGGCAACCTCGAGCATGTCGTCGAGTTGGAATTGAAGAAGGTGACCAAGCGCCTGACCGATCACGGCCTGCGGATCGAGATCACCACCGAAGCCAAGGACTTCCTGATCGACAAAGGCACCAGCCCCGACTTTGGCGCCCGTCCCCTTCGCCGGGCGATCGAGCAGCACGTCGAAGACCCATTGAGCGAAGAAATTCTTCGTGGCAACTTCAAGGGCAAAGATCTGATCAAGATCACCGTGAAAGATGAAGGCGCCGGCGTGAAGCATTTGTATTTTGAAGCCGTGAAGGCGGAAAAGGCGACGCCGCAACTGGCGACGGCCGCATCGGACGCGACCTGACGAATGCGTCTTCGGGAGCATTTCTCATGTTGGCGTAGCGACCTTGCGTCGCGAAAAACGACCCGCAAGCGGGGCCGCTAAACGGAGAAACGCCCGAGCAATCTGACAACTGCTCTGATTTGTGACTAAAAGAAACGCCCGGGTCGATAAGACTCGGGCGTTTCTTGCATCGTACGAGGTCGTACCGCGACGTCTTGTTCCGGAGTGATGGATGCTCGTTCACTGGTTGCTTTACGCGCTCCTGGCGGTCGCGCTGATCGCCGGCCTTTACATCAATCTTCTGGGGGCGCCCGGACTGTGGCTGATGGTGGTCGCAACGATTGTCTACGCCATCGTCACCGGCGGCGCATATGTTGCCTTAAAAACTATCGGCGCGGCGATCGTGATTGCAGGACTCGCGGAACTGGTCGAGTTTCTTGTGATGGGAGCGGGCGCCAGAAAAGCCGGCGCCAGCCGGCGCGGAGTTTGGGGCGCGGTCATCGGAAGCGTCGTGGGCGGCATTTTCTTCGCGGCGATCATACCGATTCCCATAATCGGCTCCATTTTCGGCGTCTGTTTTGGCGCCTTCGTCGGCGCGATCGTGGGCGAATTGTGGGGCGGGACCGAAGTCGGCGCCTCGCTCCGCGTCGGCTTTGGCGCGGCCAAGGGCCGGCTGTTCGGAATCCTTACCAAGCTGACGTTTGGAATCGCGATCATCGCCACGGTGCTTGTCGCCGCCCGGCCTCCCTTCCACCACACGCGGACCATGCCGACCACGGCGCCGATCCTGCGATCGCCGTGACGATGAATCCCTTACTTTGCGGTACGCGCGTGCATACCATTAAGATATGGCCAAGCAACCTTCAATTCGCCGGGCGGAGTACGATTTAATCGAACCTATCGGAAAACGTGTCGTTATTCGTAAAGACGACAATCGTCGCGAAACGCGCTCGGGAATCGCCTTGCCGGATAGTCACGAAATTCCCGTCATCACCGGCAGGGTGATCGCCATCAGCAAGCAGATCGAGAACGATGAAGATCAGACGATCCGTCAATACGACAAGGTCCTGTTCGATCCGCGCGAGGCGATTCCAGTCGAGCTCGATCACGACAACCGCCTGTTCGTCGTCGCGCTGGATAAGGTGCTGGCGATCTTTCGGCGGACCGATCAAAAGCCGCCCGAAGGCCCCAAGGCGGACAAGGCCGACGCAGAACCGACCGATGATTAATCTATCCATTTGGAGAGCAAGAGCGATGTCTAAAAAGGTTGCCCTGGTGGGTCATTGCGGCCCCGACAGCGGATATATGCGGATGATCGTGAGCGGCGTGGACAAAAGCGTGCAGGTGGTTTCGGCCGACGACGACCACGCACTTGGAAAAATTCTGAAGGAGGGCGTCGATCTTTTGCTTTTCAACCGCATCCTGGATTTTGGTTTCGACGAAAACGAGGGCGTAGCCGTCATTCGGAAACTGCACAGGCAATCCCCCGATTTGAAAATGATGCTGGTCAGCAACTACCCCGAAGCCCAGGCGGCGGCGGTGGCCGCGGGCGCGCTGCCGGGGTTTGGCAAGCGCGATCTGGGCGCGTCGCGCGTCAAGGAAATGCTCCGCGAGGCTTTATCGCTGAAGCACCCCTCATCGCCGGCGAAGAGTTAGCGCGGTATGCGGGTTGGCAAAACCTTCCCAACTCACTAGAGTACCCACTCGACAGCATGCAGGGAAGGTAGACCGCGATGCAGGAATCCAGCACCAAAAAGATTTACGACATCCATTCCATTTTTTACGACGCCACCTTTGGCGCATTGGTCAAACGTCGAATCGCCGGCGCCATTGCGCACATGAACATCCGGCCCAACGATCGCGTTTTGGATCTGGGCATCGGCACCGGCGTTTCACTGAACTTCTACCCAAAAGACGCGGGCAAAATTTTCGGCGTCGATCTGTCCGGGGGTATGCTCCGCGAGGCGCGCAAGAAAATACGCGATCACGATCGGCAAAACGCCGTCGTCTTCCAGGCCGACGCCATGCGGCTGCCCTTCGCCGAAAACACGTTCGACCAGGTTTTCATCAGCCATGTGATCAGCGTGGTGAGCGATCCCTGCAAACTGGTTCAAGAGGCGCAACGGGTCGCCAAGCCGGGCGCGCGGATCGTGATCGTCAATCACTTTCAGTCGACCAATCGGCTGATCGCGCTTTTGGAAAAGTGGCTCTCTCCCGTGTGCACAAAATTGGGCTGGCGCAGCGATCTGGCCTTGCAAGACCTCATTAGCCGTACCGGCGTCGAGGTCGATTACCGCTATAAGCTCGACAACATCGATTTGTGGGAAACGGTCGTCATGACCAATACCAAGTCATCGCTCTTGCGGAAATTCGCCGGCGCCCTCGTGGCCGCCGCGTAAGGCGCCTCGGCGCGTCATGCTTTTTGTTTTTTGGCGTGGTGCGGCTTGGTCGTCGGCAACGTCGCCGGGCGATGGCTCGATCGCAATTCACTTCGCAGTTCCTCGCCCCGCCGCACGAGCAGATCCGGCTCAACCTGCTTTTCCGTGGGCGGCGTGAGAGCGAACATCCAATCGTGATGATCTTCAAGACGAAAAAATTCCGCCCCAAGATCGATCGGAACAATCTGCCACCACGGCGGAACGATCTGCGCGGTTGTCTTGATCGACGTGTAGCCGGGCTTGCGGATTTCGACGTCGTAATACCCATACCACGTAAAATTCCGCGTCACCGGCGTGCGCCCGATCTCCTGGTCGTTCAAATAAACAAGCGCCCCCGGCGGATCGGTGCGGACCGTCAGCGTCCGCTGCACGCATCCGACCGAGCCGGTCGATAAGACGACGATGGCCGCGATAAACTTCATTCTCAACATGCACACCTCAACCGTCGGCGGCAGTATAGAATAGAACCGCCGCGCGGCAAGTCGCCGCGCGTGTCCGGCGTCGGCCGAAAATATCTAACTGTGGAGCGGCATTGGGATTCCTCGGTTTTCTCGCTTTTCCAATCAGCTTTTTTGTCATCGACGCGCTCTGGTGGCGCGCCGCGGATCGGCGCCTTCAGGGGCTGATTCACGCCCGCCTTTGGCGTGCCCTCCTGGGCGTCTTCATGACGACCATGATGCTCTATGTGCTGGTGATTCTTGTCGGCCCGCGCTCTTTTCGAGGCTCGCAAGGCCCTGAGCCGCAGGTCGTCCATATCATCGCGTATCTCTGGCACTTCATGGGGTTGCCGCTGGGCGTGGCGATGATGATCGTGCCCGCGCTCCGCGGCGCCGCGCGGGCGGCGGTAACGCGGATGAGCGACCGGACCGATCCTCCGGTGATCGACGACGCCCGCGCCGATCGATCGCGCCGCGCGGCAATGCCGTCGCGCCGCCAGATCATGGCGGCCGGGGCGATCGCCATACCCCCGCTGGCGGTCTGCGCCGCCAGTCTCGGCGTCACAAAAACGCTGTATGGCCGGCGCTTGCGTTCGTTTGATTTATGTATCCCGCTGCTTCCGCCGCAACTGGAGGGAATGCGCATCGCCCACGTCAGCGACACGCACATCGGCAAGTTTTTACATCCCAGCCGCCTTCCCGCCATCGCCGACGACATCAACAGGCTCGACGCGGATTTCGTCGTCTTCACCGGCGATCTGATCGATTTCTCGCTGGAGGATCTGCCGGCCGGGATCAACTTCCTGCGCAGCCTCAAGTCGCGCTGCGGCCTGGCGATCTGCGAAGGAAATCATGACCTCATGGACGACCGCGGCGACTTTGAAAATCAACTTCGCGACCAGGATCTGCCCCTGATCATCGGCGGCCAGCTCACGTTGCCGTATGTGTCGCCGAGCGGTCAAAGCTTCCCGGTGCAGTTCCTCGGCACGCCGTGGAATTTCACCGATGAGTTCATGAACGACGCCGTCGATGTCGTCGCGCCCCTGATTCAGCCCGACGCGTTTCCGATCCTGCTGGCCCACCATCCGCATCATTTTGACGCCGCCAGCCTGGCGAGCATCCCGCTGGTTCTTTCCGGCCACACGCACGGCGGGCAGATCATGCTCAACGACCATTTCGGCGCCGGGAGCCTGCGCTTCCGGTACATCTCCGGCCTCTATCAGCGCAACGCCTCGAGCCTGATCGTCAACAACGGCATCGGCAACTGGTTCCCGCTGCGCGTCAACGCTCCGGCTGAAATCGTGCATATCACGCTGCACGGACTTGGCCGCCCTCAACTTTTGAAATAGTTTCACTCGCCGCAAGGGTCACTTGCAAATTCGCCGGGCGCGCTCTCGGCGCAATTCTCCTCGGCCGACCTAGTCTTAATCCACTGAAGATAAAGCCCGTGCGCCGGCGCCGTCGCGCCGCCCGCGCGCCGGTCCTTCGCGGCCAGCATCTTCGGTATATCATCGGGCGTAAACGTGCCGACTCCCACCTGAATCAACGTCCCCACGATGATCCGCACCATGTTCCAAAGAAACCCGTTCCCTTCGACGGCGATCACCAGCCGCGGCGCCCGAAAGCTTACGTCGCAGGCGAAAATGGTGCGAATGGTATTTTCCCGCCGATGCCCCGGCCGCGAAAAACTTGCGAAATCATGCTCGCCGACCAAGTGAGCGGCGGCGGCTTTCATCGCGCCCCTGTCCAGGTTCTGGAACCGATGCCATGCCATGTCGTGAATAAAGACCGGCCGGTCGTCGGCGTTCCAAACCAAATACTGATAGCGCTTGCGCGTGGTCGACGTGATGGCGTTGAAAGTTTCCGGAACCGCCTCGACGCGACGAATCAGAATGTCCCCCGGAAGCGCGCTGTTAATTCCCCGCCGCAGTCCTTCCGCCGGTATCCAAAGGTTGGAATCGAAATGGGCGAGTTGGCCCTTGGCATGAACCCCCGAATCGGTTCGCGACGAGCCGCATACTTCCACCGGATGTCGAACGACGTACTTGATCGCTTTAACCAATTCTTGCTGGATCGTGGGAATTCCCTCGCCCGTCGCCGGTCTTTTTCCTTTCCATGTCGCGGCGGCGGTCTGAAATTGCCAGCCGTGATATGCGGTGCCGCGGTAGGCGACGGTCAATTTGTAACGCTGCGTCGGCATCGGTTGCGGCGACTACGTCCAACGATCAAAAAAACATCCACGGAGAACGCGACGGGCCATGAAGAACTATGGATCTCTTATGTGGCCATTCGCGCCCGTGCCGACCTTTCGCTTCGGCGATCTCGTTTGATCTGAGTCAGATATTCAGTTTCTCCGCGATCTGCACCGCGTTTGTCGCCGCCCCTTTGCGAATCTGATCGCCGCTGACGAACATCTCGATCCCGCGCCCATCCTCCCGGCTGATGTCCTGGCGAATGCGGCCGACCAATACAAGGTCCTGCCCGCTGGCTTCCAACGGCATCGGAAAATAATTTTCGGCCGGATTGTCCACGATCCGCACGCCCGGCGCCTTTGCCAGAATCCTGCGGACTTCGTCCGGCGTGATCGGCCGCTCGAATTCGATATTGATCGACTCGCTATGCGCCCGCGGAACCGGCACGCGAACGCAGGTCGCCGTCACCATGATCTTCGGATCGCCGAATATTTTGCGGGTCTCCAGCACCATCTTCATCTCTTCCTCGTTGTACCCGTTTGCCGACACGCTTGAGTTGTGGCTGAACACGTTGTTCAGGATCTGATGCGGGAATTTTTCCTTCGTGATCGACTCCCCCGCCGCGTAGGATTTCACCTGCGCGTCAAGTTCGTACAGCCCCCACGCCCCGGCGCCGCTGACGGCCTGATAGGTGGATACGACAAGCCGTTTCACGCGATTCGCCTTATGCAGCGGCCAGACCGGAACGTTCATGATGATCGTGCTGCAATTGGGATTGGCGATGATACCGACGTGCCTGTGAATTTGCTCGGGATTTACTTCGGGAACCACCAGCGGAATGCCGTCTTTCATGCGGAACGCGCTGGTGTTGTCGATCACCACGGCGCCCGCCGCGACGGCCGCCGGCGCAAACTCCTTGCTGATCGATCCGCCGGCCGAGAAGAAGGCGATTTGCACGCCTTTGAAAGCCTCTTTCGTCAATTCTTCAACGACAATGCTTTTGCCCCCGAACTCGGCTGTCTTGCCCGCGCTGCGCGCCGACGCCAATAGGCGCAGGCTTTTCATGGGGAAATTCCGCTCGGCCAACACCGTCAGAAACTCCTGCCCCACCGCGCCGGTGGCGCCGACGATCGCAACATTCACGGACATCGCTTGGCTCCAAAAAGAATCAGCCACGGCATTCAATCCCATTCATCACGACAAGCCGACAAGAATTACGCATGCTGGAAACAGGAAGATCGCTCTTCATTTCCCGGCCGGCGTTTTCCTCGTGGTTTTCGTGGTCATGGGAGAATCCGTGGCTGCGATAACATCGACATATCCGGGTAAAGTCCGGAGAGCAAAAATTATGACGATTGACCCGACGTTTGCAAGCAGCGAAGAATCAACTACGGCAAGAGTCGTTCGACAGGAAGCGGCAAACTTTGGCCTTTGGGAAGCGATAATTTAACCGTCTCACCCGGCTTCAGCGTCTGCGCCTGCCCGTATCGACGGGCGCCAACCTCCGGCTGCGTGTAAGCTTCGACGACCATCTCAACGAGATTGATGATGAGATATTGCTCAATGCCCGAGTCCGCGTAGATGGCCAGCTTTACCCGCCGATCGTCGGCGAGAGAACTATCCGCGACCTCGATCACGCAGCTAATATCCGCCGCCCTTGGCTTGCGCGATTTATAATCATCCGCACTCCCTGACAAAATCGCGCCATCGGGTTCCGGCTCATTATAGGTCGAGGCGATGATCGGCCCCTGAGTCTGCATATAGCACCCGAACCGATCCAGATCGCGTCCCACTCGAGCGAGATTGCTCACTCCCCACATATGTCCGGCGCCGATCGTCATCGGGTTCTCTCCTCGCGCGCTTCGATCCTTATGAATGATCAGGCCATCAATTAATTCGTATGGCTCGCCGGACATCAGAATCCCGGCGTCGATCATCCGATCGTACTCGTCAACGGTTAGCCTCCGAAGCGGAGATTGGGCCACAGGAGGAGGCGTCAGCACTGAGGTGGTCATGGTAACTCCACGGCACGCGTTGGCCGATTTATGGTTCCATCGGACATCGAACATCAATCGTATGCTTCCGCGCCGCCGCCCTACCGCCGCCGCTTATGCCGGCGGTTGATCGGAATTTTGCTCCCGATCGTGCGCGTCGGCAGCACCATCGGCGGCGCCGTCGGGGTTTGGTCGGTCCCTTCCGCCGCCGGCGCATCGGGCGTGGTCATACCGGACGGACTATACGCCCGCTCATAACGATTCACGATCGGCTTGCTCGGCTGGCCGGCGCCGAATCCTGGCTTTTCGTCCGTCCAATCGGCCGGCGTCGGCGACGGCTCCCAACCCTCCAGCGTCGCCGGCGGAATGACCATGTTGATCAGCGCCTCGACCTTCGTCAGTTCCCCGCCCTGATCCCTGGAGACGAACGTAAATGCCTTACCCGACGCCCCCATCCGAGCCGTGCGGCCGATGCGGTGAACGTAGGCTTCGGGGTCTTCGGGGATGTCGTAATTGATGATGTGGGTGATATCCGCCACGTCGATTCCCCGGCTGGCCAGGTCCGTCGCGACGAGCACGTCGAACTTCCCGTGCCGAAAGTTTTTCATCACCTTCTCGCGGGCGTTTTGCGCTAGATTTCCGTGGATTTCACGGCATTCGATCCCGTCGGAATGAAGCCGTTTGGCGATCTTCTCCGCCCCGCGCTTGGTTCGGCAGAAGACGATCGCCAGGTCCGGATTCTCATGCTGAAGCAGCGTGCGCAGCAGCCGATATTTATCCCACGGCTGAACCGGAAAATAATACTGCTCGACCAGCTCCACCGTCGGCTTGTCGTCCGCCCCAGGCGCGATGAGTTTCTCGATCGGCTCGCGCATGTACTGTCGGCTCAATTTCTCGATCTCGTCGGAAATGGTCGCCGAAACAAAGATCGTCTGATGAGGCCGGTCGTCGTTTGAACCTTGTCCAGCCTGATTGTCCGCGGCGCGCGAAAATTCCGCCGATTGATGCGATCCTTCCTCTGGCGCCCGATGCGGGCCGTTGTTTTCGCGATCGCGTGGTTGCTGCGATTCTGACGCCGGGCCGTTCCCGCGTTCGCGTTCGTCGCGCTGGTGCATCTGTTTGCGGACGCTGCGAATGCGTGACAGAATATTGCGAATGTCATCCCGGAAACCGATGTCGAGCATGCGATCGACTTCGTCGAGCACGACGAAGCGGATGTTGTCGAAGCGGATGATCCCGCGATCGAGCAGGTCGATCACGCGGCCAGGGGTGCCGATGATGATCTCGGGATTGTGCTTGAGATATTTCATCTGAGCGGCGATCTTCTGTCCGCCATAAACGGCGACGCTGCGGATGGGGGTGAACTGCCCAAGCCTTTGAATCTCGGCGTCAACCTGCACGCAAAGCTCGCGGGTCGGGACGAGGATAATCGCCTGAGTCGCCACGCCCTTGAGGCACTTGCTAAGAAGCGGAATGCCGAACGCGGCGGTTTTGCCGGTGCCGGTGCGGGCCTGTCCGAGAAGATCGACGCCCGCCAGCGCGCGGGGGATCAGGAGCGATTGTATTTCCGACGGCTGCGTAAATTTAAGTTCGGCCAGCGCGCGAAGAATTGAAAGCCGCACGCCCAGCGCCGCGAACGCTTCGGGCGCCTGCGGATGTTCTGTCTTATCGCTCAATGGAAGATCCTCGCACGGGGTATCGCGGGGAGCGCGGCCAAACGGTGACAGCGGACGCGAATTGAATCCAGGAACGCAATTCTACGGGCGACAGTTCGCAGGCTCAAGCGTCCTCACGAACATACGGCCAAGAGAATTGCCGCCAAAGTGAAGACCGCGCGGAAAACATCGGCAAGTGCTGTCGTGCCTGTTCCTGTTTTCTGTTGGCCGGAGGATCATCGCACGCGCCGTCCCCAGTGCTCGCCACCGCTGCTAAACGTCCTCTGATCGGACCGGTATCATCATTGCCCCGCGGGCGGCGCGGGTGAAATCGTTCATGTGTTTCCACTTGAGGCGCGATGACAACCCAAACCGTAGAACCGTCGGTTCAATCTTCCGATCCCAACCCCGCCGAGACCATTCGGTTGGTCGAAAGCATGGGGCAAGCCAGAAAAGACATTCTGGAGCAGGTGCGGAAGGTGATCGTCGGGCAAAACGACGTGATCGACGATGTGCTGACGTGTTTGTTCGCGCGCGGGCATGCGCTGCTCGTTGGCGTGCCGGGTCTGGCCAAGACGCTTTTGATCTCGACGATATCGAAGGTATTGGATTTGAAGTTCAAGCGCATTCAGTTTACGCCGGACTTGATGCCGTCGGACATCACGGGCACGGACGTGATCGAGGAAGATCCGGCGACGGGCCGGCGGCAGGTGAGCTTCTTCCCCGGCCCGATTTTCGCGAACATGGTGCTGGCGGACGAGATCAACCGCACGCCGCCCAAAACGCAGGCGGCGCTACTTCAGGCGATGCAGGAAAAGGAAGTCACGGTCGGGAACAAGACGTATAAACTGGAAGAGCCGTTTCTTGTGCTGGCCACGCAGAATCCGATCGAGCAGGAGGGAACCTATCCGCTGCCGGAGGCGCAGCAGGATCGGTTTATGTTCAACATTTATCTCGGCTACCCCGACGAAAGCGACGAAATCGAAATCGGCGAGCGGACGACGGTGGACGCCAGGCCCGATTTGAAAGTGGTGTTGCATGGGGAGGATATTTTGAAATTCCAGTCGCTGGTGCGGAAGGTGCCGGTGGCCCGACATGTAACGACGTACGCCACCCGGCTGGTGCGGGCGACCCGGCCTGGCGAAGAGAGCGGCTCGGATATCGCAAAGCAGTGGATTCAATGGGGCGCCGGCCCGCGAGCGGTTCAGAACTTGATCCTTGGCGGCAAGGCCCGCGCGATCCTTCGGGGACAGTTTCACGTTTCGACCGATGACATTCGCGCCGTCGCCCTGAGCGTATTGCGGCATCGCATCCTGCCCAACTTCGCGGCGGAGGCCGACGGTATCGATTCGGTGAGAATCGTGAAGGATCTGGTGAAGGCGGTGGCGGAACCGAAAAGGTAGAAGTCGCACATTCGGCAACCATTGCCATCGTGCTTCTGCCTGCGACCCCTCCAAGATCGGCGCTTCTCCGGAATGATAGTGGTGGCGCCGCTGCGCTCGGCCACCGGCTCATCGCTCAAACCCGTCCGGTGTCTATTCAAAATGAATTCGGTCGTCGTTCGGCGCGGCGGTGTAGTTACTGAACCCGCGCGTGGTGGGCGACTTCCCCCTCCGTCACTCGTCCGGCCACGTTCTGTTTTTCAGGTCGAATTGCATTTGCATCACGTCTCGTTACCATCACACGCCCAAATGATCCGGCGGCGAAGGGCGCCGCCGACAGAGGAAGCAGAGGAGTCTCCATGCCAGTGAAATACGGCGTTATCGGTTGCGGCGCCATCTCGCAACGACGACATATTCCTGAGTGCGTCGCCAATTCACACTCAAAGCTCATCGGCCTGGCCGATCCGGTGGCCGATCGCGTCGCCGAGTTGGCCAAGAAATACGGGGCGACTGGTTACACCGACTATAAACAATTGCTGGCCAATCCGGAGATCGACGCCGTCGTGGTGGCCGGGCCCAATACGCTTCATGCCTCGCAGACGATCGACGCGCTCAACGCCGGCAAGCATGTGCTATGCGAAAAGCCGATGGCCACCACCCGCGAAGACGCCCGGGCGATGATGGCGGCGGCGGAGAAGAACAAGAAATTTCTGATGATCGGCCTGAATCAACGGCTGATGCCCAACCACGTCAAGGCCAAGGAAATTCTTCAAACCGGACGACTCGGAAAAGTTCTGTCGTTCCGCACTGCGTTCAATCATCCTGGCCCCGAGGGGTGGGCAATCGACGCCGGGAAAACCTGGTTCTTCAAAAAATCGCAGGCGTTCATGGGCGTCGCCGGTGATCTGGGCGTTCACAAAGCCGACCTGATGCGATGGCTTTTGGGCGAAGAGTTTACCGAAGTCGGCGGGTTTGTCGCGACACTCGATAAACGCGACGCCCAAGGTAATTTCGTCGACCTCGACGATAACGCCTATCTCACCCTCAAGACCACCGGCGGCGTGATCGGGAGCATGATCCTGAGCTGGACCAACTACGGCGCCGAGGAAAACTACACCATCCTTTACTGCCAAAAAGGCGTCATTTCGCTCGGCGTCGATCCGACCTATACCTGCATCGTCAACTGCCACAACGGCGATCGTGAAATGTACAAAGTCGGCGAGTTATCGACCAATCTGAAACAAGTCGCCAGCGGGATTATCGACGCATTCACCGCCTCCATCGAAACCAACACCCCGCCGGCCATCGACGCGCATGAGGGCTACGCATGCCTCAACGTGATCCTGACGGCGATGGAAGCCGCTCAGCAGGGCCGGCGCCTAAAGATCGACGCGGCGCCGGCCGCGAAGTAAACCCGACGACATAGCACGATGAAACTCCTGCTGATTCGACATGCCGTCGCCGAAGATCGAGGCGAGTTTGCGCGCCTGGGCCACGACGACGCCCAGCGCCCCCTCACCAAACAAGGGCAAAAGCGCATGCGTCGCGGCGCCAGGGGACTTCATCGACTAATCCCCAATATCGATGTACTGGTAAGCAGCCCGTTGACGCGAGCGATACAAACCGCGGAGATCGTAACGGGCATTTATGACGGATTGGAATTGGTTCAAATCGGGCAGTTGGCGCCCGGAAAAACGCCGACGGCGCTGCTGAGCTGGATCGCGAAGCAAGCGCCGCACGCCACGATCGCGCTCGTCGGACATGAGCCGCACCTGGGCGTATTTGTCAGTTGGATGTTGACGGGTTTGCAGGAATCGTTCGTGACGTTCAAGAAGGGTGGCGCCTGTTTGTTGGAGTTGGACGGGGAGATCAAGGCCGGCCGTGCGAAGTTGCTTTGGCTGCTCAAGGCGTCGCAGCTTCGCGATCTGGCTTAGGAATGCGGCCGAAATAACTTCCGTGTTTCATGGCAATTGGTTAGCCGCATGTTAAAACGGTGCCCACAGGACGTTTATGCGTCTGCCGTAACCTTGGCTAATTAAAGTGTTCACAATGGCGGCCGAAGCCGGATAACCTAAACATCGCAGCGAATCCTCCGAGGTGAGTGATGAACCGCATTATATCTTCCCTACTCATCCTGATCGTATCCCTTGGCGCGCGCAAAGCGACGACGGCGCCGGCCGAAGAAAATTCCGCGAATCGAGTAATCGAACCGATTCTAATCCCCCCCGCCACTGAACCTGCGTCACGCCCAACCACCCGCCCGGCGCCGGGAATCGAAAGAGCCCTGGTCATCAGCGTTGACGGCCTACGTCCCGATTTGCTTTTGCGAGCCGACACGCCGGTGATGCACAAGCTTTTTGAATCCGGATGCTACAGCTTCTGGGCGAGAACAACCGCCATTTCGATCACCCTTCCCTCTCATGTGAGCATGTTGACCGGCGCCACGCCGAATCGTCACGAGATCATGTGGAACTCGGAGCTGCCGTTCTCCAGGCCTGTCTATCCGAAAGTCCCGACGCTCTTCGAGTATGCCCATCGAGCCGGATACACGACGGCGATGGCCGTCGGAAAATCGAAGTTTACGGTCGTGAATAAGCCGGGCGCCGTGGACTGGTTTTTTATCCCCGCGGTCGTGAAGATCGATGACGCCCGTGTCGCCGTGGAGGCAATACGGATCATCCACGAGCATAAGCCGGAGGTCATGTTCATTCACTTCCCCGGCGCCGACAGCGTGGGCCATAAGGTCGGCTGGGGCACGCCTGAGCAGATCAAGGCGATCGAAGGGATCGACGCGGCGATCGGGCGGGTGTTGGCCGCGCTGCAAGAGGAAAAAATACTCGACTCGACGTTCATCCTGCTCTCGGCCGACCACGGCGGCGCCGGTCGAACACACGGTCCCGACGACGCCCGCAGCCGCCACATTCCATGGATCGCCGTCGGGCCCGGCATTCGCAAGAACATCGACCTCACCACATATCCGAAATTGGAAATCAACACCGAGGACACGTTTGCCACCGTTTGCTGGCTCATGGGCATTCCAACCGACTCGAAGAATCTGGACGGCAAGCCGATCGTCGAGATACTGGATCGCAACGAACTTCTCGTGCCGGCCGCGCGATAAAGCCGCCCGCTTTCTTTCCAAGCGTGCGATCGTTTCGGCCAGAGCGTGCGACCGGCCACTTCGCTTCGGCTCGACATTCGCCTAATACAATCTTAATATCGCAGGCGTATGCTCCGGATCGATCCCGTATTCAGTGTCGATTTACAGATCAAACCGGAGGCGCTTTTGGACAATTCTTCCCTGCTTTCCGCCACGGCGCCGGACGCCATCGGCGAGCCGGCGGAATTCTTGAGCCGGGACCTTAGTTGGATCGAATTTAATCGGCGCGTACTGCACGAAGCGCTGGATGACCGCACGCCTCCGTTGGAGCGCCTTCGGTTCCTGGGGATTTTCACGTCGAACCTCGATGAATTTTTCATGAAGCGCGTCGGCGGGCTTAAGCGCCAGGCGGCGAGCGGCGCGGTTGTGCGGTCGCCGGACGGGTGGACGCCGTTGCAAACCATCGCCGCGATCCGCCAGACGGTTCTGCCGCTGCTGGATATGCAGTCGGATTGCTATTCGCGGATCCTTCGCCCGTTGTTGGCGCAAAATGGCGTACATCTTCTAAGCTGGGACCAATTGACCGACGCCGAGCGAGAAGAAGCCAACATTCATTTTCGCGCCAGCGTTTTTCCCGTGCTGACTCCGTTGGCGGTCGATCCTGGAAATCCGTTCCCGTTCATGTCGAATCTCAGCACGTCGCTGGGCGTGATTTTGCATCATCCGGAACGGCACGAGAATTTATTCGCCCGGGTGAAGGTGCCGGAGGTGTTGCCGCGATGGGTGGCGCTGGGCGGCCCGCACGCCCGGCCGGCGCGATTTGTCAGCTTGCTGGAGGTGATTCGATTCAACCTGGACGATCTGTTTCCGGACATGGCGGTGGTGGACGTGATGCCGTTCCGGGTGACGCGAAACGCCGATCTCGAGCGCGACGAGGAAGAAGCCGAGGACCTGCTGGAGTTGATGGAGGAAGAATTGCGCCAGCGCCGTTTCGCCCAGGTGGTTCGCCTGGAATATGGCCCCAACGGCAACACGTGGATTCTGGATTTCTTGACGCGCGAGCTGCAACTGACCGCCGACGATGTCTATCACATGCGGGCCGATCTGGATTACGACGACCTGAAGATCGTCTGCGATTTGAATATTCCCGCGCTTCGATATGAGCCGTGGACTCCGGTCGTTTCGCCGGCGCTGGCCGACGACGAGGCGGACATATTCAACGTCATCCGCAACGGCGACGTGTTGTTTCACCTCCCGTACGAAAGTTTTACCGCCAGCGTGGAGCGGTTCGTCAAGTCGGCGTGCGCCGATCCGAAAGTGCTGGCGATCAAGATGACGCTCTATCGGACGGGCGACGACAGTTCGTTCATCCCGATGCTCATTCATGCCGCCGAGGCGCGGAAACAGGTGGTTTGCCTCGTTGAGCTCAAGGCTCGATTCGACGAAGAGCGCAACATCCTGATGGCCAATAAGCTGGAAAAAGCGGGCGTTCACGTCGTCTACGGAATCGTCGGACTTAAAACGCACACGAAAGCCTGCCTGGTCGTCCGCCAGGATTCCGACGGCATTCGCAGCTACGCCCATATCGGCACCGGCAACTATAACGCCGGGACCGCCCGCGTTTATACCGATTTAGGGTTGCTAACCTGCGATCCGCAGATTACCCACGATGTCGTCGAGCTTTTTCACTATCTCACCGGCCGGTCACTGAAGCGCGATTATCATAAGCTGCTGGTGGCGCCGGTGAATATGCAGTCGCGGTTCCTGGAAATGATCGAGCGCGAAATCGATCACCAAACAGCGGGAAAGCCCGCCCGCATCGTAGCCAAGATGAACGCGCTGGAGGAGCGAAAGGTCTGCCGGGCGTTGTATCGGGCATCGCAGGCCGGGGTTCGGATCGATCTGATCGTCCGGGGGTTTTGCACGTTGCGGCCGGGCGTGGCGGCCCTCAGCGAAAACATTCGCGTCAGCTCGATCATCGGCCGATTTCTTGAACACTCCCGTATCTTCTATTTTCGCAATGCGGCCGCCGCCGAAATCGACGGCGAATTTTATATCGGCTCAGGGGATTGGATGTACCGCAATCTTCTGGCCCGCGTCGAAGCGACCTGTCCCATCCAACAGCGTCCGCTTAAGGAGCGGGTCTGGCATATTCTTCAAGTGCTTCTCAACGACCGCCGTCAGGCGTGGGACATGCTGGGCGACGGAAGCTACGTGCAGCGCGTTCCCGACGACGCCAACCAGCCCGGCTGCCAGCAGATTTTCATGAACGAGGCGCGCCAGCAGCAGCCTGTGCCGCACACCCATCAGAAAACCTGACGCACCGCCAATCTATAACCGTGGACGAGCCCGTAGCGGCACGCCCTCACGTCCCCGCCTCGTCAAGATCGCCCGTGCGGCTGCGTGACCGGCGATTCACGAATCAGGGATGGGATGTCTAAGCAAGAAAATCTGAAATCAACTCTCCGCGGCCTCTTCTTTGCTTTGCCAGATAGCAGAACCGGTTGTGGCTGTGTCGCCACCATGGTTCGATGGACCACGTCGGAGGATTATTATGAAATTCTCAAAAGCATTATTAGCCGCCTCGTTCGGGATTGGCTCCGTTGTATTTATGGGCGGCTGCACTGAGCCGAATGGCAACGGCACGGGCAGATCGGTTAACGCGTCGGACCCCGTTACGGGAGGAGGCAGCGGAACAGCGGCCGGGGTGGATAACGGCGTAGCGGGTAGCGGAAGCATCAATGGGACCAACGGCCCCGCGCAGCCAGGAAGCGGCAACGGGCCGGCGCCCAGCGCCGCTCCGTCGGGAACGCCGGGATCAGGCGTAACGACGCCAAATACCGGCGGCGCGACGGTTAACGGCGCGAACGCCAATGGCTCCACCGGCGCAGGTACCGGAAGCGGCGCCTACAACGGCAACACCGGCGGCGTCGTGACCGGAAACAACGGAACGGGGACGAATAGCAATGGCGCCGGCGCCGGGACCGGTACCAATGGCGCCGGCACGGGAACGGGCGCCGGGACAGGCGCCGGCGGAACAGGGACGGGCGCCGGTGGTACTGGCGCAGGAGGCGCTGGCGGCGGTGGAGCGGCCGGAGGTGGCGCTGGCGGCGGGGCCGGTGGCGGCGGGAAATAAGAACTGAGTCAAGCTTTCGGAGACTTCTATGAAGCGTTTTTTCAGCATCGCGAGCGCCGTATTGATGGGTATCGGCTTCCTGACGTTCGCCGGATGTCAGGATCAAAACCATGGCGCCGACACGACAACAGGAGCCGGAACGTATAATAACGCCCCGGGCCTTCCGGATAATTCGGCCGGCACATCGATCTACAACCCGCCGGGTTCGATGCAGCACGTCGGCAATCAGTCCGACTCCGGCGTCCTCGGCGGCGGTACCGCCCATGATCCGAATTCCGCCACTCCCGGAAGCTAGAGCGTTTCTCAGATTGCTGGCTCGTTCAACGGGCGTCGAATCAGTTTCATGACCCGACGCCGGTTCTGAGGTACTCCGAAGAGCCGGATCGAAGCGCCCCGGCATCCGGCTCTTCGGAGTTCGT
>DASZME010000028.1:0-15003 GCA_035551995.1 Tepidisphaeraceae bacterium | reverse complement strand
TTGGCCTGGTGATGGCGCTGGAGACCGATGCCGACCTTCAGATTCTTCTCCTTGGCTTCCTTCACGGCGGCGAGGAACTTGCGAATGCCCTGGGCGTCGGTCGCCACCGGCTTTTCCGCGAAGATATTCTTTCCCTGCTTGACGGCATACTCGAAGTGAATCGGCCGAAAACCCGGCGGCGTGGCGATGACGATCAGGTCGGCGCCGGAGTCGATCGCCTTCTGATACGCGTCAAACCCGACGAACTTATGGTCATCTTTCACGTCCACCTTGTCGGCGTGTTCCCGCTTGAGATTGTCGTGCGAACCTTTCAGACGGTCTTCAAACGCATCGGCCATGGCGATCAGCTTGACCGGCCCCTGCGTGGTGCTGAGCGCCTGCGAAGCCGCTCCGCTTCCGCGACCGCCGCATCCGATGAGGGCGATTTTGATCGTGTCGTCGCTGGCGGCATGGGCCGACCGCGCGATGAAACTGTTGGCGGCGGTTACCGCCGCCGCGGTGGCCGCGGTGGTCTTTAAAAAATTGCGACGGGTGGACGGAGTCGGTTCGTTCATGGCAAAGTCCTCGTGAAGGGTTATATAGCCGTTACTCTAAAATCGGTGAAGTTACGCGGTTCAAATTCATCCGTGTGCGCAGCGCTACTGAGGGTTAAACGCCGATTGCGGGGCGCCACGGCGGCGCTGTCGATCAGGATGCCTCGGCGAGTCGAATCGCTCCCCGACGCGCCTTGCAAGCGGGCCGGCTCAGTCACATCGGGAGTGCCGCCCGCGCAGGATTCGTTTCCGAATCGTTCAATATCTTATTTCGCAGGCGTCGGCAGAATCTCGCGGATCTCGCGATCGCGTTCCAGGATTCTGGCGGTGTAGTCGTCATCCACATCCCAGAATCGGATTTTCTCCGCCTCGCTGGGCTCCTGCACTGGCGCCACCACGCGAATGCCCAATGAAAAACCTTCGGTAAGCCAATGCGGGCTTTGCGGAAGCTGCGGGTCTTTGATGTTCATGTCCTTGCTGGAGTGATGACGAGCGGCCGATCGGCAATCCTCGGCCTCAAAATCATATCCGCCGCCACGAAAGCAGCGCGGATATTGCTTGGACGGCCAATTGATGATGTCGTGCCAATTGGACGTTTTACCCGCGAATTTCGAGTACCAGGTGGCGTCGTAGCCGTCGATCACCCAATTGGCAACGTTGCCGTGCATGTCGTAGAGACCCCAGGGATTGGGCTTGAGCGTGCCGACCTTGCGGTAGGCGGGATCGCCGTCCTTGATGTTGGAGTCGTCCACGTACCAGGAATACTGCGCGAGAATTTTGCCGTCGGGTCCGATGTCGTCGCCAAAGCTATAGGCCGTCGTGGTGCCGGCCCGGCAGGCGTATTCCCACTCGGCTTCGGTTGGAAGCCGATAAAATCGGCCCGTCTTTTTGCTGAGCCACTTGGTGTATTGGCGGGCGGCGAATTGCGACATGATCACGGCCGGAAACCGTCCGGGCCGGCCCATCCGGTCAAGCTTCGGACCCGCTTCCAGCTCGTACATCGGCGTGGGGTATGTCACGGCGTCGGCCCACTTATCCTTTGGAATTCGTGGCTGGCCCGACTTGGCCATGCGATCGTAGTTCGACAGGAACAGGTTGTACTCGTCCCACGTCACCGATGTCGACTGCATGTAAAACGCGTCGACCTGCACCTCGATCTGCGGGGCTTCGTCTTTTTTATGTCCCTTTTCGATCGCGGGACTTCCCATGAGAAATTTGCCCGGCGGAATCGCGACCAGATCAAACGTGACATCCGAACCGGTGATTTTCTGCGTGAAGTTCTTCATCGCGCCGGCCGGAGCGGCGGGGGGCGCTTCGCCACGCGCGGCGGCGCCGAGCAGCAAACCAATCGCGACCATCAACCGGACGCATTGAACACCACGAAGACTCGAAGACTCAAGCATCTGAAAGATCACTAGCACAATCCTTTCCACCGCGTGACGAATCATCACGAGAACACTCCCCGCCCTGCAATCATGCTAACGGAAGCGGCCGATCAATCAAAGTACGCCGGTGGAGATTCCGCGTTTACGGCATGCCGTCTTCGTGCGATCGATTTCGGCGGCGAATTCTGCCGGGAAACAAGCCGTTGGGGTTCACTGGAATCCCCATCTCCGGCAGTGCGACCACCGTTAGAAAGGCGCCGAAGATTCGAAACGAATCCATCCACGGCCGATAGTGCGACGATTCATTTTTTCCAAGATAAATCGCCGGCACTTGCGCCTGCGCGACGCGCCGTCGCCAGCGCATGGCCAGCATGAGAATTCTGGCTTCGGTATCGTAGCGATTTCCTTCCAGCGTCTGGACCATCCGAGCCACAAGCTCGCGGCGATGCCCGCGAAGGCCGCACTGCGTGTCCGGCGGACATTTCCGATAAACCATTTTCAAAATGCCATGCGACGCGAGATTCCCGATCCGGCTCCGCGCCGGCGCCTCGGGCGGAAATTGCCGCTGGGCGATCGTTAAGTCGGCCTCGTTTTTCAGACACGGCTCGGCCACCCTCGGAATATCGCCCGCCCGATGTTGGCCGTCGCCGTCCAGGGTTACGATGACGTCGCAATCGGTCTGGTGAAGCGCCTGTCTAAACCCGCGCAGCAGCGCGACCCCTTTTCCGCGGTTTTGTCCAAGGGTGAGCACATGCACGATCCGCGGCCATCGTTCCTGCGCCGCCTTGAGATAAGCGGCCGTGTCGTCGCTCGAGCCGTCGTCCACGGCGATGATGCGCGCGACATGCGGCACACAATCGCGTAAGACCGGCTCGCACAAACGCCCCACGTCGTAGCACGGAATGATGCAGCAGATCCGCCGTCGCAGGTCGCCGGGCAGCGGCTTTCGCGCTGGCCAGCGGAGTTCAAACAGTTTCTGCTTGGCCAAACGATCATCGATCGTCGGGGAAACTTCGAGATTGTAATTTTTCTCCGCATTCACAGTGGGACGCGCTTCAATACAGGAATTCGACGGATAACGGAAGAGAAGGGCGAACCGCCGATGGCGGTTACCGAGTCATCGACCGTCCAAGCCCGTCCAGCTTGCGGGAAGGGCGCCGGACGCGCATCATCCAACGGATCGCTATGTCATAGAGGGTGAATTTTGCCGCGCTTTCGTGCAGCGGAGAAACGTGGTGAACAAATTGATCGTCGCCAGATTTTTCGTCGTCGGTTGTGCCGTGGTGATGGCGCTTGGCTGCAAATCGAATCACGCGATCGGTTCCGACGCTCGGCCCACGCAAACGACGGCCTCCGCCGCCCCCGATCTTCAGCGATATGAATTCGTCCAGCCGAAAATGGGGACGGTATTCCGGATCGTGCTCTATGCGTCCGATAAAGCCACCGCCGATCGAGCGGCAAGCGCCGCCTGGGCGCGTGTCGATCAGCTCAACGCCACGCTGAGCGACTATGACCCCAAGAGCGAGTTAAGCCGACTCGGTCAGCGCACGCTCGACGGGCCTATGCCCGAACCTGTGCCGGTCAGCGATGACGTTTATCGAATGGTGGAATTATCGATTGAAGCGGCCAAGCAATCGGATGGCGCGTTCGATATTACCGTCGGCCCGCTGACGCAGCTGTTTCGACGTTCGCGACGTCTTGAAACGCTGCCGACGCCGCAGCGCGTCGCCGACGCGAAAAAATCAGTCGGGTATCAGTATCTCAAGCTCGATCCGCAACGGCACGCCGTCCAATTATTAGCCCCCAAAATGCGGCTCGACGTCGGCGGTATCGCCAAGGGGTACACGTCCGAGACGATCCTGAAATTGCTTCGGGACCAGTTCGGCATCACGCGCGCCCTGTGCGGCGCCGCCGGGGACATCGCCGTGGGCGATCCGCCGCCGGGGAAGAAAAATTGGATCGTCGCCCTCGATCAACTCGACGCGGGCGAAAAATCACGTGGCGCCTACGTTCAGCTCCACAATTATGGCGTTTCCACGTCGGGCGACACCGAGCGTTTCGTGATTATCGACGGCGTTCGCTACTCCCACATCATCGATCCTCGAACCGGCTATGGGCTGACGAATCGAACCAACGTCAGCGCCATCGCCCCCGACGATACGGTCGCCGACTGGCTTGCGGCGGCGGTTTGCATCCTCGGCCCCGAGAAAGGTCTTGCATTAATTGAACGAACGCCGGGGGCTGCGGCGCGTATAACGAAGATCGAAGGCGGAAGTATCAAGGTTTGGGAATCGCGGCGCTTCAAAGATTTCGCGGCGCCGATCGCGGAAACCCAGCCGTAATAAATGGAAGGCATCGAACGACTTCAACTTCACGCCTTGTCCTGAATTTATTAATGGAGACCCACGAAATGCAGCCAACGACCGCAACCGATCACACGTCTTCCCGCCGCGACTTTGTGAAGACATCCACCGCCGTCGCCGCGGCCGCCGCCGCGACGCTCATCGTGCCCAAGGGCGTGTTTGCCGCCACCGACAACAAGATCAAGATCGGACTGGTCGGCGTCGGCGGTCGTGGCAGCGGCGCCGCCGCCAATGCCTGCCGGGCCGATGAAAATGTCGTGCTTTGGGCCGTCGGCGACATGTTCCCCGACCAGATCGAAGAGCACATCAAGCCGTTGCAGACCGAACTTGGCAGCCAGGTCGATGTCCCCAAGGAACGGCGATTTACCGGGTGGGACGCGTACAAAGGCGTGATCGAAAACGTCGACGTGGTGTTGCTCGCGACCCCGCCGCACTTTCGGCCGATGCATCTTGAAGCGGTCATCAAGGCGGGTAAGCACTGTTTCTGCGAGAAGCCGGTCGGCGTCGATCCGGTCGGCGTCAAGAAGGTGATGGAAGTCTCCAAGCTCGCCAAGGAAAAGAATCTTTCACTCGTCTCGGGACTCTGTTATCGCTACGACGAAGCCAAGCGCGCCATCGTCGAAAAAATTCACGCGGGCGCCATCGGCGATATCCGAATTCTCCAGCACAACTATCTCACCGGCGGACTCTGGAGCCGGCCCCGCAAGCCCGAATGGACCGACATGGAATGGCAGGTTCGCAACTGGCTTTACTTCTACTGGCTTAGCGGCGATCACATCGTCGAACAGCACATCCACAGCATCGATAAAATGATGTGGCTCATGCAGGACGTTCCCCCCGTGAAAGTCATGGCCACCGGTGGCCGAATCCAGCGCGTGGCGCCGCAGTACGGCAACGTCTACGACCATTTCAACACGATCTTCGAGTGGGAAAACGGCGTGAAGGCCTTCACCAATTGCCGCCAGTTCGTCGAGTGCGGCACCGACGTTTCCGACTGGGCCTATGGGACCGAAGGCTCGGCGGCGGTCGGCGCCGAGCGGCCGTTCATCACCGGCAAGAATCCGATGAAGCTGAAGAAGTCCAAGCAGAACATGTACGACTCCGAGCACGTCGCGCTCTTCAAGAGCATCCGCGGCAATGAGCCGATCAACAACGGCGACTACATGTGCAAGAGCACGATGTGCGCCATCATGGCCCGCACCTCCGCCTACACCGGCCGCGAAGCCACCTGGCAGCAGATGATGGACAGCACCGAGAGCTTTACGCCAAAGGAATACGCCTGGGGCCCGCGGCCCGTCGACCCCATCGCCGTTCCCGGCGAAAACAGCGGCGCCTCCAAAACCACCGCCGCGACCGCCGAGCATACTTAAGAAAATCGAGCGGAAACCCGAAACCCGAAATCCGAATCAAAGCCCAATGTCCGAATGGCCGACAACCCGGGAAAGGTGTTCGGCTATCGGATTTAGGCATTGATTCGATTTCGGGTTTCGGATTTTACCCGCGATTCCCCGGCGAGAACGCTCAAAACACCTTTCCCCTCGCATCGACCCGCAGCGCCCGCGGCACGGCACCCTCTTCTTGCCACCACACGTTGTCCTGTAGATTAACGCAGGGGCAAATATGGTTGGGAATGACGCTCACGCGCTGGCCGATTTTCGGAGCTCGATCGCTGGCCGTCACGTCGACCTGCGCGTGCTCCTCGCTTAGCTTGGCGATTTTTGCTCCTGGATATTCGACGATCAATCCGTGGCCGCTGTCGGGGCGCGAGCCGTTACGGTCGCTCGTGAGCGTCTTGCTTCCGGCGTCCAGCACAATCTGCCCCGGCACGGCTGTCGAAATTACCGTCGCGATAATTCGAGCGGCGCAATCATCCAGCGTGGCGCTTCCGCCATAGACGCAGTTCATATCATTGTAGATATAGGTGCCGGGGCGGATTTCGGTTAATTGAGAAAGAAGGTGTGACTGAGACGCGCTGGGGGTCGATCCGCCGGAGATGATCTTGGCTTCCAGCCCGTGCTTTCTCCAAAGCGAGATCACTTCCGCGAGCCGATCGCTCACGCCGGCCAGCCCAGGCGCCTGTGCGGCCGGTGAGACGGCGAGATGGCCGGGAAAGAACATGACCCCATCCAGTCTCAGTCCCTTGGCGTTCGAGACATATTGTGCCAGCGCCAGGGCATCGGCGGCGCTTTGCACTCCCGTGCGGTGATGACCCACGTCCAGGTCGATCAGGATGCCGATCGTGCTTCCGGCCGACCGCGCCGCCGCCGCGATTTGGTCGGCGGCATATGCCGAATCGATTCCGACGCGGATCGTTTTATTTTTTGCAAGCTCCGCCAGCTCGGCACATCGCCGTGGGTCGATCGCCGGATACGCCATCAAAATATCGTCGCAAACCTCCGCCATCACCTGCGCCTCGCCCGGCTTGGCGACCGTCAAGCCGACCGCGCCATATTCAAGCTGCACTCGGCCAAGAAACGCAGACTTATGGGTCTTGGTATGCGGGCGCAGCTTGAGGCCGCGCTCCGCGGTATAGGCCGCCATGAACGCGAGATTTCGCCGCACCACCGCGGCGTCGATCAAGATAAACGGGGTGGGAAGATCGCCTGTCACTTCGCCTCCATGAACTTCACGCAGACCGGCGTCCCCAGTTCATACTTCGTCCCCGTGGCCAACAGTTCTCCGGTCTTCTGATCGATCTTGAATTCCACCAGTGAATCCGAATTTTGATTGCCGGCGATCAGCCATCGGCCGGTTGGATCGATGCCAAAGCCGCGGGGGGATTTGCCTTGAGTTGGCGTGTTGCCGATAAGCGTGAGCTTACCGGTGGATTGGTCGATCGCGTAGCCGACAATGCTGTCGTGGCCGCGATTGGACCCGTAGAGGAATTTGCCGGAGGGATGGAGCACCAGTTCCGCGGTCGAAAGCCCTTGACCGGTAAGACCGGCGGGAACGGTGGAGATGGATTGAATTTCATGAAAGACACCATGCTCGGCGTCATAGGTAAAGACCACCACGGTCAACGCGGCTTCGGTGATGACATAAGCGAAGCGCCCGTCGTGGCTAAAGACCAGATGCCGCGGGGCGGTCTTGGGCGCAAGCTCGACGGTGGGGGGATCATTGGCGGTCAGTGTTCCCTTGTCCGAGTCGAAACGGTAGACGAAAAGCTTATCAAGGCCCGCGTCGCAGGAGACCGCGAAACGGTTGTCCGGGTCGAGATCGACGCAGTGCGCATGGGGTTTTTGCTTCGCGTCGGTATTCGGATGCTGATCGACGCTGCCGGCGGGAGATAGAGAGCCGTCGGTGGCGATCGGGAGGTCGGCGACGCTGCCGGTGCCGTAGTTGGCGACGAGAACGTTTTTCCCTGCATTGTCTACGATCGCATAGCACGGTCCTCCGCCGGCGGCGGGCTGCTGGTTGAGAGAGGTCAGCGTGCCGTCGGATTTGATGGCGAATGCGCCGATCGCGCTGCCCCCTTTGAAGGGTCCATATTCTCCGCAGGCGTAAAGAAATTTGTGATTCGGATGAATGGTGACCCACGACGGATTAATCATTTCCCCGGCCAGTTCTGGCTTGGTCAAGGCGCCGGTCGCGGGATCGAGCCGGCAGACGTAGATCCCCTGGCTCTTTTTACCCGTGTAGGTGCCGATATAGACGACGATCGAGTCCGATCGCTCCTTGCCGGACGGCGATTCGTCGGCCTTGACGCCGACGGACGTGACGCAGATCGCCGCGGTAAAAAAACAGATCAAGCGGTGGCGGATCGAAAGCATAGCGGTTCCTCATTTCCCATCCAAAGATGTAATTTGCGACAAAGGCGCGACAATGGCCGGAGAATATCGTCGTCGAAACGGCTTGAGTTTCAATACCCGCTCCCACGGGGATGGATGGGATATTTCGGCCGTTGCGCCGCCCCGTTCCGCGACACATCGCCCAAATGCATTTTGTACCTCGCCGCCGCAAGCTTCGTCCGTCTGATCGATCCAGACGGGAAAGGCGCCATCTATCATTCGTTATGGAAAGCGATTGGAAGCCGCGAAGCGAGCGGAACGTTTTGCGGCGCTCGAATATATCTCATTGCGGGAAGCAAATCGCCCCGCTTCGCGTCGCGGCTAACCACAATACCGTTACGAGTTTTGGAGCATCCGTCAGAACGCTGTAGGGTTCCTCCGTTTAGCGGCCCCGCTTGCGGGGCGTGTTTCGCGACCAGGGTTCGCTGCACCAACGGGAAATGGTCTCGCTAAACGTCCGGACGCCGGTTCGCCGAGATAAGAGCAGACGATCGGCGGCGCGCCTTGTCTGTCCGCGCGCCATCGCTACGCTGTACCGGCCAGTTCGCCAGGCGAACTCTTTATGGAGACCGAGATGAATTCGCTTACCGCACTCGGCGTGGCCGCTTTGCTCGCGCGCGTCGGGTTCGCACTCTACGTCGCGGGATTGGTCCGAGCGAAAAACTCGGCCGGCACGGTGCTGCGCATCCTGTGCGATGTCTGCGTCGCGACCCTGGCGTTTTGGGCGGTGGGAATCGCCATCCTATTCCAACCCCACAATTCTTTCTTCTGGATCGAACGGAAATTGCTCGTCGGCATCACCGATCTTCCCACTGACGCCGTCTTCTTTCATTTCGCCATGATTCTGACCGCCAGCGGCATCGTGTGCGGCGCCGTCGCCGAGCGATTCAAATTCCTGCCGTTGTGCGGCGCGTCGATCCTTCTGGCCGGCTTGATCTTTCCCGTCGCCGGGCACTGGGCGTGGGGCGGATGGTTGTCCGCGCACGGCTTTCGCGATTTGGGCGGCGCGACGGTGCTGCATGTGTCCGCGGCGGTTTGCGCGACCGTCGGCGCCATTGTCGTCGGACCGCGCGGCGGAAAATTTAACCGCGACGGCTCATCCACCATGATCCCCGGCCATAACGTGCCCTTCGCCTCCTTCGGCGCCATGCTGATCCTCGTCGGCTTCATCCCCTACGTGGCCGGCGTACTCATGATGCGGCCGCAGCTCGGTGATCCTTCCCTTCCCGGCCACGGCGCGCTCAACGTATTGCTTAGCGCCGCCGCCGCGGGCGTGGGGGGCATGATTCTCAGCCACTTCCGCTACCGCAAAATCGATATCGGCGTCGTCTTGATGGGATTTCTCGGCGGGGTGGTCGCCAGTTCAGCGGCAGGCAACTTGATGTCCTCCGTGGCCGCCGTCGCCACCGGAATCATCGCCGGGTTTCTCGTTCCATGGGCCGCGATCGCGATTGATCTGCGCCTTCGTGTCGACGATCCGGCGGGCGTCATTGCTGTCCACGGCGTCGGCGGCGCGTGGGGGACGATCGCTATCGCGCTCTTTTCCAGTGCTTACCCCATCGGCGCCAGAATGCGACTTCTCAGCTGGCAAATCATCGGCATCGTCATCATCGCCGCCATGTCCGGGCTTCTCTCGGCGACGCTATTCATCACGCTGAAAAAGACCGTCGGCATCCGATCGCGCGAAGCCGACGAATTCGACGGCCTGGACCTGGCCGAACACGATATCGGCGCCTATCCCGATTTCCAGCAAAACACGATCAAGAGTTACCATTTGCGCGAAGCGTGACGCCCGGCGCACTTGCAGATCCTAATCTCCCCGCTCCGTCTCAGATCCAAGTGCCCGCGGATTCACTTCGCCTCGGCCTGCCTGAGCAATATTTCGCCATCGATCCGATCATATCGAATGCGAAGCAGTGTTTCGGTGGAGCTCAGGCGGCTCTTGACCATTCGCTCCTCCACCGTCTCCTGCAATTTAAGCTGATCGACGAATTCTTTCAGGAACGCGACACGATCCGCCTTCGGTTCGGAAATATCAAGACGCGCCTTTAACCGGCGGCGCATCCAATCCAAAGCGTCGTAGCCGGGCGCCTCGCTGGGTTTGTGGCCGGACATGGCGATCTTGTATCCCTGATCGGCCGCCTGATATCGGGCGACGGCCAATTCCATCAACGTCGGCTCCGGCGCGTCGGCGGCGGGAGCGTTGACGGCCGGGGGGAGCGCGGCGCCGACGGTGAACAGCATCGCGCCGCTCATGCCAATGAGAATAGACCGCTTGACGCAAGAACGACGGCGGGGGAGAGTCAACATCGTCAATTCCTCATACAACGTGGAAAACGGATCGTGACCGTTTCTCATCATACGCCAATCTCATGCTGTTCGCGCATGAAAAAAGGGCGGAAGCCTTGTCAAAAGCTTCCGCCCTTTCGATGAAATTTCGTCGAAGTTTACAGCGACCAGGGAGCGCGGTATTCGCGCTTGAGGAACTTGTCGGCTGATTTTTCGTTGGTGAACGTCAGGTTTTCCGCGTCGAACTCCAGCTTCTTGCCGGGGTTCTTGATGGCGACGTTGCCAAGCAGGATGAACTCGGCAAGCAAGCCGGCATAGTTGAAGTTGGAGAGAGCCGGATGTTCGCCCTTGGCGGCCGCGAGCCATTCGATCTTCTGGCCTTCGTCGCCGCCATCCTTATTGCGCGGAAGCGATTGCTCCGGCGCCTTGTAATCGCGATACGCCTCGGCGGGAACCAGTTCCCAGCTGCCGCCGTAGTCGTCGGGGGAATAGAGCATTCCTTTTTCGCCCACGATGATCGATCCGCTGTTGCTGAGTTCGACCTTCTTCCCGTTCTTGACGCGCTTGTCATCGCGCGCGACGAGAACCTTGTTGTATTCTTCCATGACCTTGTCGGTTAGTTCCTTGGGCGGATGGACGAGTTCCCGTTTCTTTTTGCCGTTGTCGTCTTCTTTTTCGACGCCGCCTTCATACCAGTGGAACGTCACCGCCGGCATATCGCCGCGGGCGGCAAACTCGAAATTCACTTTCGCCCACGACGGATACGTTTCGGGATTGAGATCGCCGCAATTGCCCTCGATCGAAATCGGATGAGCGAGCTTCAGAGCCATGAAAGGCAAGTTTGCGGTATGACAACCCATGTCGCCGAGCGCGCCGGTGCCAAAATCCCACCAGCCGCGCCAGTTGAACGGTTGGTATCCGTGGTTGTAGGCGCGCTCCGGAGCGGTGCCGAGCCACAGGTCCCAATGCAGGTTTTCCGGGACCGGCATTTCCGGGAGTCGAGCCATCACCTTTGGCGCCTGCGGCCAGATCGGACGATTGGTCCAGACGTGTACTTCTTTCACGGGTCCGATGACGCCGGCGCGAATCGCTTCGACGCCCTCGCGGAACTTAGAACCGGCCGTGCCTTGATTGCCCATCTGCGACGCCACCTTGTGCTCATTGGCGGCAAGCCGAAGCTGGCGGGCCTCCCACACGTCATGGGCCAGCGGCTTTTGCGTATAAACCGCTTTACCCATCTTGATCGCCATCATGGTGGCGACGGCATGCGTGTGATCGGGCGTGGAGATGGTGACGGCTTGGATTTCCTTGCCCATTTCATCGAGCATCTTGCGGAAATCGGTGTATTTCTTGGCCTTGGGATGCCGCTCGGCTTTTTTGCCAAGCGTCTTTTCGTCGGTGTCGCAGATCGCCACGAGATTGGCGTGCTTGGCGAGTTGTTCGCTGTCGCTGTCGCCCTTACCGCCGACGCCGATGCTGGCGGCGTTCATCTGTTCATTGGGCGAGGTCGAATCTTCACCCAGGGCGCGTCGGCTTGTCGCCACCCAGACTCCCATGCCGGCCACAAGCGCCGACGCCTTGATAAAATCGCGGCGATCCACGCCGGCCGAAAGATTTTGCATCGCGGGACGGACAATTCCGTCTTTGGTCATACGTCGCTTCATCGAAAGCTCCTTGGGAATGCGGTGAAAAACGGAATGGCCGATTTGATCGACCGGCCGGTCAATTAGAGTAAGAGTCTAAACTGCTTACGCGCGAGGGGCAAGCATGTTGAGGGGCGGCTATGCGATGGCGCAATGGAAATATTACGCACCGCCGCCTTTCACCCCGGCGTGACGCGGTCGATGAACGGGCGCCCGTTTTTGCCATCGTCAAAGACCTGAGGCACGCCCCATCCACGGCGACCAGTCCGGCCGACGAACGCCGGCGTTATGCGCAGGCGATTCATGGTTAATACTTTGCCTGCGCCGCCATATAGTATGTGGATGAAGCCGATTCTTTTACTCGTTGCGATCGTGATTTTCACCGGCGCCGCAAGCGGACAGGTATCGTTGGAGGAGGCGCAACATCGCCTCAAGGCGAGGCTATCGACGCGCCCATCGACCACGCAGCCGAGCACCGAGCTTGAGCGGCTGCGGGAAGACAACCTGCGTCTTCGCGAGCGGATCATGGACTTGCAGGAGGAAGTGACGACGCTGAAAGCCGCGCTGGCCCGAGTCTCCGACAACGGGCCCGGGCCGACCACCCGCCCGTCGGGTGGCATAGACGACGCGATGCGGAAGCTGCTGCTCGGCCGCTGGCGCGGCGGCGACATCGCCGCCGGCGACAGCTACACCATCGACTTCGCCCCCGATTCCACCTACAAGCAAAACTTCCTCTTCGGCAACCAGACCGTCACCGGCCAATACCGTTTGGTCGGCGATGGACTGATGCAAATGTGGACCGAAAAAACGGCGGCGGAAAAAAAGCACAACGAATACAAGGTTTCCGTCACCCCCGGCCAACTCACGTTGACGCCGACGGTATTCGACGGCGTTGACGTCAAGTCGGCCAAGCCGATGGTGTTGCAGAGGGCCGGGTAGCTTCGGTTTCGGCGATTTACTCGTGCTCATTTGAATTCCATACCGCGTATGGCGAGATACTCCGTATGCAACTGACTTTCGTTCAGTTCCCCGGTTTTGGCAATCAATGAAAGCACTGGCTGCTGAGCGATGACGATTTGCGCGGCGTTGGATAGCGATGCTTCTGGAGAACCCGCAAGCTGGGTCGGTGATATCGGGAACGGGCGGATTGCGCAAAGTCCGTTTCGTGCCGCATCGCAGCGCAGGAAAGAGCGGCGGGTTCAGGATCGGCTATGCCTGTTTGCGCGTGGCCGAGACCGTGGGGCCGCAGGCATGTCCACATGGCAGCTCGATTCGAGAAGACAAACTTATCAACATGGTGAACAGCATTTGTCACGACATTCTCGGCGACAGCGACAAGGCGATAACCGCCGCCACCAAAATCGGCGTCCAGCGCATGGCCACTGGAAAAGCGGAAACGGCTCTTCTGAACTCAGAGATCAGAGAGTTGGATGACCGCAACAAACGCCTGACTCGCGTTTTGCTCGACGCGGAGATTGATTCCGTGGCGAGAAGAGAACGATCTCACGCAGACGGGTGAAAATGAGGAACAGCGGGAAAAGATTGAAGCCCGATTGCGGCAGGTCACTGAATCATCATTGGAAAGCGACGATAAACTGGCTCGTGCGGTGGGCCGCTTACAGGGAAGCCGGCGAAAGCGTGACAAAGATCGCCAACTGGCCTATTTGAGCCGGTTCGTGGAGGCTTACGTTGGCCCCATGTCCGCGTGAGATAAGGCTTGGTGCGACCGTTCCGTCTGGAAAGCACAACGCCTTCGGCGGGAGCCGAAGGCGTTGTGAACAGTAACATAGCGGGGGCCTGTTCTGAAACCACGCACATCCGCAACGCGATTGGGGCCATGCTATCCGAAGCGTACGAGAGGGCAAGAGCAGCCGCCTAGGCCCGACATGCCACCCGCCAAACCATAGAGATCCCGTACCAACCACGATCAAGACAGGGTACGGGAGCCGCAAAACTTACGGATTTTCTCCCAAATACTTCTGGATGGCATCGTTGAGAAATTGTTGGTCCAGCACGGATAGGTCTAACCCTTCCGGAATGTCGTCTAACATGCGACCCTTCCAGCCATCCCCCTTCGACCATTCAGCCTTACCGACCGACCACCCGTTTCCATCAGTCATGATTGGGAAATCGTCGAGTTTTTGAATAGAAAACTCTCCGTCCGGCGCTTTGGCTGTTGCTGGGTACTGGACCAAACAATAGACCACGAATAGCGCCTCGGCATTCGGAATGTGAGCTTGATTGTCAAATAGTTTCCCTTCGATCCTTACCTCCTCAACATTGGTCGCCCCCGGAATATTGCGAAGCCCTCGAATTTGACACTTTTTTCCCGTAAAAGGCCTTAGATTCCACATCCACGTTCATATAGCTTAAACCCCTCGGGGGTCGTCAAGTGCAATCTGCTCTCACGCCCACTCTATGCTCCCGGCGAGGGTTGCGATTGGAGTAGTGGCTGGATCGTCGCCGGCGAGATCCGCGTTCCTCAGTTTCTCACCATTTTCCGACTGCACGAACCAAACCAGTATTTAAGCACGTAATTGACATAATAATAATTCTTGTGTTCTAATGCGTTCGTAGTGAAACCAACAACTCAGCCCTGCCGGGCGTCCGGCGGGGCTTTTTTAATGGGGTTTCACGCAATATAGGAGACAGGCCGATGGCCGCGAAGACCCCCACCAAACGGACTCGGAAGAACTCGACCCCGAAGCAACGCAAGGCACCGAAAACCCCCAAGCCGGTAAGCCTTTTTCAAGGCACCGTCACCGCAACCCGCGTCCTCTCTCGCCCCATGAAAGAATTCAAGAAGTGCCAAGCCATATGCTGGATGCTGATCTCCGAGCACGAAGGCGTCTACCGATTCGCTAACCTGACTTTCGCATTTTCGGCAACCGCCAGGAATTTTTCGACCGCTTTTCGGCGATCCTCGCTCGCCAGCGCGGATCGAGTCACGCAAACCAGTGTGGTGGAGACCTACCCTCTTGAATCGCCGACGGCAAAGCTGC
>DASZME010000027.1:0-119483 GCA_035551995.1 Tepidisphaeraceae bacterium | reverse complement strand
AAAGTTCACGCGCGAGTTCAAGATGTCCGCGGTCCGGTTGGTCAATCAGCAAGGATACACGATAGCGGCCGCCGCCAAGAGCCTGGGCGTCGATCCCAACTGCGTGCGTGGCTGGGTCCAGCGATATTCCAACGAGCCGGGGATAGCGCCCAGCGGGGACGGCGCCGTGGCGGCCGAGTTGCAGCGCCTGCGCAAGGAGAACGCGCGGCTCTTGATGGTGGAGCATCGGCGTCCGCCAGGCGCGCGAAGCTTATCGAGCGGCATAGACGCCACAACGAACGCCATGAACTGGCGATCATCTTCGCACTTGCCGATCTTATCGGTGTGGTACCCCGCTTCGCGCGCAATGGTGATTCGATTTGGAACGGCCATGGCTTCCCCCGGTGAGCGCCGTCAGCAAGAGAACGGACCGACGTTCAATGGCGGGCGCCGCGCCGACCGATGTTTACCAGAAAGCTCGACGCGGCGCCAATCCGTTGCCGCGATTTATTATGTCGCCCGCCGGTTGCCGTCACTTCGTCGGCGAGGTGGAGGTCAGCCTCACGATGCTGATGCGCTATCACGCTTCGCGCGGTCAAAGTAGCCATCCGGTGGGATGTTTTGGAAAATTTGGACCTTATGGAAGCCGAAATCCGTCGACTCGCTCCTTTGACCGGGGAACGAAAACGTGGAAAAAGGGAATAAGGACATCAAGAGGATAAGGTAGGGCGTCGGGAGCTCCGGCATCAGCCGTTTGCGAGACTCCCGATTTATTCGCCCCATAAGTCGGACCGGTACCGCTCTATTCGCCCGTCGCTTTATTCGTTAAATTGTGACGATCACAAATCACTTTCGCAATAGCTCCTCGTGCGCCGCAATGCCTAAGGTTTTCCAGCGGGCATGGAGTAATAAACCGACTGACACATGAGTTGTGGAAATAGGCGCCATCCCCTTTCGGAAACCTTTTGCGGCCGCATGCGTCAAAGCTCGGTAACGGCAATATCGTGCCTGACTTCACGACAAGGAATCAGACCATGCGCAAACACTGGACAACGGCTTGCCTTGCCGCCGCGATCGTCGTAGTCGGTCTGCCGGCGATTCCCGCGTTGGCGCAAATTCATCCTCCGGCCGTCGCGACAAAGCCGGCGCCGGATCAGCAGGCGGTGCCGATCAAGGAAGTGGTGCTCTATTCGAGCGGCGTCGGCTATTTCGAGCATTTCGGTTCCGTGAAGGGCGATGGATTCACCGAACTGCACTTCAAGACCGCGCAGATCAATGATATTCTTAAAAGCCTGCTCCTTGAAGACCTCGACGGCGGCAAGGTCTCTTCCGTCGTTTATGGCAGCCAGGAACCGCTCGCGCACACGCTCAAGAGTTTTGAAGTGGATTTAAGCGCGGCGCCGCCGCTCAGCGATTTGTTGTCGCAGCTTCGAGGGGCGAGCGTGACGGCCACATTGCCGCAGGGGCAAGTGACGGGAACGATTCTTTCGGTGGAGAAGAAGCGCAAGCCGGTGGGGGAGAAGAATATTCAAACGACCGTGCTGAACTTGCTGCTGGCGGGCGGGTCGATCAAGCCGGTCGAGCTGGATCAGGTCAGTGAAGTACGGCTGGACGACGCCAAGCTTCAGCAGGAATTGGTCAAGGCGCTGGGCGCGGTCGCCGCGGCGCGCGATCAGGACAGCAAGCCGGTGGCGATCCGATTTACCGGCAACGGCGAACGGCGGGTGAGGATTGGATATGTCGTGGAGGTGCCGGTTTGGAAGGCGAGTTATCGGCTGGTTCTCGGCGAAGACGTCAAAAATGAAAAAGTCGAAAAAAACGGAGACAAGCCAGCCGGCGACGACGACGCGGCCGTAAAAAAAGGAGGCGCGCTGCAGGGGTGGGCGATCGTCGAGAACCAGACCGACGGCGATTGGGAAAACGTGCAGCTTTCGTTGGTCAGCGGGCGGCCGATCAGTTTCATCGAAGACTTGTATCAGCCGATATATGTGTCGCGGCCCGTGGTCGAGCCGGAGCTTTATGCGAGCCTGCGCCCGCGGAATTATGCGCAGGGGATGAATTTGCGGGACGAACAATCGGGCGACGCTTTGGAAAGACAGGAAAAGGCCGGGAGTGATCGCGACGCCGCGCCGCTGGCCGCCGCCGCGCCAAGGCCCGGCGGCTTCGGCGCGCCCGCGGCGCCAATGTTGCGGAAATTCTCGGCCAAAGGCGAAGCGGAGCAACTGAAACGAGCGATCGATCCCACACGTTCAGTCTCGGCGGCGGCGTCGGGCGCCGGCGTGGGCGAGTTCTTTCAATACACGGTCGGCGACGTCAGCCTGCCGCGGCAAAAGTCGGCGATGATTCCGATCGTCGCCGACACGGTCAAGGCAACGCGATTAAGCATCTACAACGCGGCGGTTCTCCCTGATCATCCGCTGCTGGGGGCGCGTCTTGTCAACACCACCGGCAAGCTGCTGCCGCAAGGGCCGATCACCGTGCTCGACGGAGGCGCCTACGCCGGCGACGCCACCGTCGGCGACCTGCCGAGCGGACAGAACCGACTCTTGAGTTATGGCATCGATCAAAACGTCCTGGTGCATGACAACGACGCCACCAGCACCGCGTCGCTTGTGACCGGCAAGATCGCCAAAGGCGTGCTTGAGCTGACTCACAAGCGGATTTTCGTTCAGAAATACGTCGCGCAGAACAGGGGAAAAACCGCCCGCACGCTCTTGATCGAACATCCAAAGCGGACAGGCTGGAAAACCGGCGCCAAGCTCGTGGCGCCCGAGCACGCGCTCGAGACCACCGATACGCTTTTTCGATTCGAGGAGGATCTTCCCGCCCAAACGTCTAAGACCCTTCTCGTGCAGGAAGAACTGGTTTACAGCCAGGGAATTTCAATTTTGCCGATGGATGCGGCGGATACGCTCACTTATCTGCGAGCGTCTGAAATTCCCGACGAAGTGAAAAAGTCGCTGCAATCGGCCGCAAAGCTCAAATCGGCGTTGAGCGATACGCAGCGCCAGCTTCAGGAACGTCAGACGTCGATCAATGACATCACGCAGGAACAAAATCGCATCCGCGAAAATATGAAAGCCGTCAGCGCCAGCGGCGATTACTACCAACGCCTGTTGAAGGAACTGGACGCGCAGGAGACACAGATTCAAAAGCTAAAAGCGGATGTAAAAGACCTGAAAAGCGAAGAGGATCAGCAACGTAAAGAGTTGGAGGATTTTGTACAGAATCTGAATATTGGATGAATTCGAGCATTTTCGAGGCTGCTGTAGTTTCCTGTGTCTAGCGGCCCCGGTGGCGGGGCGATCGGATTCGCGTTCTTCGCGGTTGCTTTGCGTTTTACAGCCGCCCGCTTACCCTCCTTGAAATGACCGCGTATGACCTGGCCTACGGTTTGGCGATCGCTGTCGCTTCGCCGTTTTGGCTCCTTTCGGCGAAACTTCGACCCAGAATTCTCGACGCAATTCGACGCCGAAACGGGGATGTTCCCGCGGCCGCTTCAAACGCCCCGGCGATTCTCATTCACGCCGTCAGCATGGGCGAAATTAACGCGACCACCTCCCTCGTGAAGACACTGGCGGCCGCCCGGCCTGATCTGCGATTTATCATAAGCACCACCTCCCGCACCGGCCAAGAGCGGGCCCGGCAATTGTATGAGTCCAACCCGCGCGTGACCCGCGTTCGTTTCCCGTTTGACTTCAGCCGATCCGTCGCTCGCCTGCTTGACGCGCAGCGGCCGAGCGTGGCGGTTCTGATGGAACTGGAAGTCTGGCCCAACTTCATGCGCGAATGCGAACGCCGGGGAATTCCGGTTATCCTCGTCAACGGCCGGCTTTCGGCGCACAGCTTCCGCGGCTATCGACTTGCCGGCCTTTTCACGCGAAAAATGTTCAAACGCCTTGCGATGGCTTGTGTGCAGGACGAGGTGTATGCCGGGCGATTTGACAAAGTCGGCGTGCCTATCGATCGCATTCGCGTGACCGGGACGATGAAATTCGACACCGCCGAGATCGCCGATGAAATCGCTGGGGCGGATATGATCGCGCGCGCCGTCGGCCTTCGGCCGGGCGAGGATAAGATATGGGTCTGCGGATCGACGGGGCCCGGCGAAGAACAAATCGTGCTGCAAGCGTATGCGAAGTCACTGGCGAAATTTCCGGCGCTGCGACTGGTGATCGTTCCGCGACATCCGCAAAGGTTTGATGAAGTCGCCGAGTTTATTCGCGGCCAGGGTCATTCGATCCTCCGGCGGTCGCAGGCGGCCGTGGGTTCTAAAACTTCGCAGGCCGGTCCCGCTGTCATTCTCGGCGACACGATGGGAGAGCTGCGAAAATTTTATAGTCTCGCCGACGTGGTTTTTGTTGGCCGTACGCTTGTCGATCTGGGTCCCAAGCAGCACGGCAGCGACATGATCGAGCCCGCGGCCCTGGCCAAGCCGATTATCGTCGGACCGTACACCGGGAATTTCGCGGACGTGATGAACGGTTTCCGTGCCGGCGGGGCGATCGTGGAAGTGCGCGATCAAACGAGCCTTCAGGCGGCGGTCGATCGACTTCTTTCCGGGCCAGCCGTCGCGGAGGACTTGGGACGCAAAGCGCAGGATTTTGTACGGGCGAATCAAGGCGCGACGGTTCGTCATTCGGAGGTCATTCTCGGCCATTTTCCCGCCGACGCCGGCTCCTCTCCGCTTCACGGAAGCGGGCCGGGGTAAGCGCGAAACGCAGGAGCTGGCGAACGGTGGTTTACCATTCGTATATCCCTGAATCATCTTTCGGTTTGCCGGCGGGTTTCCGCGTTTATTAAAGCGGCCCCGCCTTGCGGGGCGTGATTCGCGACCGAAAGTCGCTCCATCGACATGAGAGATGATCTAAATTTAGGTCGGGATCTTGGATTGATCCCTGTCTCGGCTGCGTTTTCACGGGCACGATCCAGCCCGGGCGCCCATGTGTTGGGCGTTATTCAAAGCCTTCGGTCTCGATTCGCAAGCGGCGGCGGATAGAGGCTCGTTCACCCATCGACATCGGATTTTTTCGGCGTCGTGGTTATCATGAGCCGATCGTTCGCAAAATCAAAGGAGGCTGGCTTGAACAAAACGGTCCTGAGTTTTCTCGCCCACCCCGACGACGCGGAATTTATCTGCGCCGGCACGCTCATTCGCCTGCGCGAACTGGGCTGGTCGGTTCACATCGCATCGGCCACCACCGGCGACTGCGGGACGACCGTTCACGATCGCTGGCAGATCAGCGCCATCCGCACCGCCGAGGGCGCCCGCGCCGCCGCCCTGATCGGCGCCACCTATCACTGCCTGGGCGAAGGGGACATTTTCATTACGTACGACAAGCCGACCATTCTCAAAGCCGTCGAATTGTTTCGGCGGGTGACGCCATCGCTGGTGTTTGCCCACGCCCAGAAGGATTACATGATGGATCATGAGATCGTCTCGATGCTGGCCCGAGCCGCGAGCTTCGCCTACGGCTCACCCAACGTCACGGCCATCCCGCGCGATCCCGAATCGGCCGTTCCGCACCTCTACTACTGCGATCCCGTCGAAGGAATCGATCCGCTTGGTAATCCAATCACTCCGACGACGGTGGTGGACATTTCGGCGCAGATGCCGAAAAAAACGGAGATGCTCGCGTGCCACTCCAGCCAGCGCGAATGGCTGCGGGCGCATCATGGGACCGATGAATATCTCGACTCCATGCGGCACTGGTCTTGCGCCCGGGGAAATCTGATCGGCGTCGAAGCCGCCGAGGCGTTTGTGCAACATCGCGGACACGCGTATCCGCGCAATGATCTGCTGGCGGAAATTCTTGGCGCAAGAACCGGTTCGTTTAAGCGGTAATGCCGGAAGAGTCGCCCCGGAAAAATCGAAACAAAACAAGAGAATTCGCCGATCGCGCTGGTCGGATTTTTCAATGGCTTTTTCTGCGGCGGCTTGCGAGTCGCATCAGCGCAACGCGCGGCGCATGGACCGCCAAGTCCGCGGAAACAGGAGCTTTCATGCCTAAATCCCTCACGATGCTCAATACCATCCGCGGCTCGCTGATCGAAAATTTCTATCCGCGCGGGTGGAACCTGGCCCGAATCGATCGCTGTTGCGACATGGGAATAAAAAAAGTCATTTCTCCCGCCCGGCATTGGAACGATGGTTTCAAACCAATCCCCGTCTCCAGCGTCGACGAAATGGACTACCGCATGGGCAATGCGATCGCCGACGAAATCGAGCGGACACGGCGCGATGGCCGGGGGCTGGCGATCATTCTGCCGGTCGGACCGATGGGAATGTACAAAACCGTCGTCGCCCGTCTCAAGGCGAGCAAGACCCGCACCGATCATGTCCACACGTTCAACATGGACGAATGGTCCGACAAATCCGGCAACACCATGCCTGGCGATCAGCCCGGCGGTTTCGAGCACGCCATGACCGAGGCTCTGTTTGGCCCCCTGGGCCGTCTGACGGTTCCCGCGGGCCAGCGCAATTTCGCGACGAAAAAAAATCTGCCTGCCTATCCCGGCAAGATCGCCCGGTTGCGTGAAAACGGCGCCAAATTGGTGACGGTGTACGGCATTGGGCGGGCGTGTCATATCGCATTCTGGGAGCCGCAACTCGCCGCCGAATATTCGCCGCGGGAATGGGCAAAGCAGACACATCGCCTGGGCATCCCGCTGCACCCGTTGACGATAGAGCAAAACGCATTGCACAGTTTCAACAGCCGATTCACGCTGATTCCGTGCTTCGCCAATTCGATCGGGCCCGGCCTCTTTCTTTCAAGCGACTTTTGCATCGGCGGGGCGGACGGCGCTTATCCGGATCGCGGGGCGATGTGGCAGGGAATGAGCCTGTGCGTCACGCTGCAATACGGCCCAACCGAATGGATTCCGTCAAGCTGGATGCCGACGCTGCCGGGCCGTTTATTTTTCCTGAAACAGCTTGGCGGGCCGCTGGCGCCCGACGCGCACTGACGCGGGTCGATCGTCACGGCGCCCTTTTTTCCGCCTTGCGGCTTGGGACGATCAGCACCGGGCAAGCGGCTTTACGCACCACCGTGTCGGCCACGCCGCCGACAAGAAAATGATAGAGCCGGCCGTGGCCGTGCGAGCCGATCACGATCAAATCGGGGGAAAATTCGGCCACCTCCGCAAAAATCCTCCGCACCACGTTGTCTCGCAACGAATCGGCCTCGACGATCCGCGTTTTTGCGTCGATGCCTTCTTTTTTGAGAGCCAGTTTTACAATCTCCATCTCGCGACGGCGAGAGCGTCTTGCGTTCGACTCCGGGGAAAGATCTTCCTGAATTTCGCCGTCGCCGAGCGGGGTTTCCGATTCGACCACGTGCACCAGCACCAATTCGCTCATCAACGCGCGGGACATGTTTCGGGCGATGCTGACCACGGCGGGCGTTACGTCCGAGAAATCAATCAACGCCATGATGCGCTTCATGTCGGCCTCCGCGATTTTCCCCCTCAGGGATGTACCGAATACATTCTATGGCGTTAGAATCGGTGGCGATGAAAGAACCAACCCTCCAGGAGGACAAGCCGCCCGCTTCTTTAACTGAGTCGATCAACAAACCCGGCACAAAACTTCTTCGATGGCTCAAGGTGCATACGGGTCACGTCGTGACGTTGAGCATTTTGGTCGGGATTGTGGCGGGGCTCGGCGCGGTGGCGTTTTCGTTGCTTCTCGACGAAGTGAACAAAGTCGTGCTCGTCCATGGCGCCGACTACGTGATGCCCAGCCCCGGATCCGAAGGCGGGGCGGCGATCGCCCATCCGCCGGGACGACGGTGGTTTCTCTTGCTGGCGCCGGCGATAGGCGGCCTGTTATCGGGGTTGCTGATATATTCGCTGGCCCCGGAGGCCGAAGGCCACGGAACCGACGCGGTCATTAATTCCTTTCATCGCAATCGGGGAATCATTCGCGGCCGGGTCCCGTTCATCAAGACGATCGCGTCGGTGCTGACCATCGGCACGGGCGGGTCCGCGGGGCGCGAAGGACCGATCGCGCAGATCGGAGCGGGATTCGGATCGAGCCTGGCGGGATGGCTTAAGACCAGCGATCGCGATCGCCGAATCCTGGTTCTCGCCGGGGCCGGCGCCGGGATCGGCGCGATCTTCCGGGCGCCGCTGGGGGGTGCGTTGTTCGCCGTCGAGGTTCTTTATCGCGACGCCGAGTTTGAGTCGGCGGCGCTGGTGCCTGCATTCGTCGCGGCAATTATCGGTTATTCCGTTTACTCGGGCATCACCGGCGTCTGGGGGCCGATCTTCGACGTGCCCTCCCTCCAGTTCGTTCATCCGCTCGAACTCCCGTTCTACGCGATCCTCGGCCTCGCGTCGGTCGTCGTCGGCTCGATCTACGTGAAGGTGTTTTACGCGACGCGCGATCTATTTCGCAAAATACGAATTCCCAATCACGTCAAGCCCGCGATCGGCGGGCTGCTGCTCGGACTCATGGGACTGTTCATCCCCGAAGTGCTTGGCATGGGCTATGGATGGGTGCAGCTGGCCATCAACGGCCATCTCGCCATGCGCGTGGCGATCCTCCTGCTCGTCACGAAGATGTTCGCCACCGCCCTGACGATCGGATCGGGCGGGTCGGGCGGCGTCTTCGCGCCGTCCATGGTGATCGGCGGACTGCTCGGCTGGGCTTCGGGTACGTTCTTTCATCATCTTGCGCCCACCGTCATCGCGCAGCCCGCGGCTTTCGTCCTGGTCGGAATGGCCGGTTTCTTCGCGGGTGTCGCCAAGGTGCCGGTTTCGTCGCTGGTCATGGTTTCGGAAATGACCACCGGCTACGGCTTGCTGGTGCCGTCGATGCTGACCAACGCGATCGCCTTTCTGCTGACGCCGCGATCCATTTCGATGTACGAAAACCAGGTGAATTCGCGCGTCGATTCCGGCGCGCACGCCGGCGAATATTTCTTCGACGTGCTGGATCGGATATTGGTCGCCGAGTGCGTTAAAACCGACGTGAAAGTCCTGGTTTTTCATCGCGACACCGCGCTGGCCGACGTGCTTGACATCGTGTCCGATTCGCAACAGCCGGTGTTTCCGGTGCTGAATGCCGACACGTCGCTGTACGGGGTGATTGACTTGGACGACATCCGTTTCATCATGGGCGCGGCGACCATGGCGTCGGGCCTGGTGATCGCGCAGGATCTGTGCCTGGAGAAATTTCAGACGATCACGCCCGACGAAAGTCTCGCGGTCGCGCTTCGCAAGGTCCGCAATACGCAATTGGAGGCGCTTCCGGTCGTGAAATCCGAGGATTCACTCACCGTCATCGGCATTCTCAGCCGTCGCGATATCAGCAACGCTTACCACGATTATCTTTATCGCGGGGAAAAGAGTTGAGGCGGCGTCGGCGAATTTTTCTTCCCATTTTCATGCTCGAGCGGTCGATTTCGATTTGGAATAACGCGCCGATTTTGGCGATCCCCTTGCCAGAGTGGGGCGGTTGCGGTTTTACTATAGGCCGTTGCAACCCGCGACCACAGGCGAGGCGCCGTCGGAGCGGATATTTTCTTACGGAGAAGGTCATGTCAACGATTCGCCTGGCGGGAGCAATTGTCGCGGCTGGTTTGATGGTCGGCTGCGCGGAAAACACGAAAAAGGCCCCGCCGCCGCCACCGGCCGCCCCGGCGCCGATGATTTCTCTCGATCAGGCGCGCGATCGATTCAAATCGGCAAATTCGCAGTCCGTCGTCGGCGTCATTCGCGGCGTCAAGGCGGATCACAACCTGATCGCCGTCGGCGAAATACCCGACCAATCGCTGGCCATCGACGATCCCGTCTCGATCGTCCAACCCAATACCGATTTCACGTTCGTCGCCAACGGCGTGGTCTCGCGATTCCAGGACGGCTTCGTCATGGTTCATTACACCGGTTCGGGCACTCCGACGCGCGGGGATTTCGTCGTTCGCCTGCCCGAGGTTCCACACGGCATCAATCCCGGCTCGGTAAACCCCAACCCCCCGGCGGCCGTGACGCCCGCCCCGGCGCCTGCCCCCGAAACCCCCGCGCCAACCCCGCCGGCGACGTCGCCCGCTCCCGCCACGCCGACCCCACCCACTGAAACGCCCGCCCCGACTCCGGCGCCCGCCCCGACTCCGGCGCCCGCCGCGACTCCGACGCCAGCAGCGCCGACTCCAACGCCTCCAACGACACCGACCCCCGAAACGCCCGCGCCCGCGCCGGCCCCAACGCCCGCGCCGACACCCAGCCCGGCGCCAACGCCTCCAACGACACCGACTCCCGAAACGCCCGCGCCCACTCCGACGCCGACACCCACGCCCGCCCCGGCGCCGACGCCGCCATCGGCCACGCCAACTCCTGAAACTCCCGCGCCAACCCCGGCTCCGGCTCCCGCGCCCACGCCGGCGACACCAGCGCCCGAAACCCCCGCGGCAACGCCCGCTCCGACGCCGCCGCCAACGCCCGCTCCCAAAGACGCTCCGGCGCCGGCGCCCGCCCCGACAACCCCTGCGCCCGGCCCGTCTGACCCGGCCCCTGCTCCCGCTCCGGCTCCCACGGACAATCCTTTCCAGAACAAGCCCGGCCCCGGCGCCTCGACTCCCTCGACCCCGGCGCCTTCGGATGCCCCCAAGGAGACCCCGGCCCCCGCGCCCGCCGCCACCGAGGCGCCGGCGCCAAAGCCCGCGGACGGCGCCGCGACGGAAGCGCCCAAGCAGCCCGACAAAGAAAGCAAATGAGCCGCCGTTCGCCTGACAATCATAGTTCCGGCGCCGGCGGCGAAACCGCCGAGGCGCCAAGGTTTGTGCTGGCCAGCGCCTCGCCGCGCCGGCGCGAGTTGCTGCACCAGGCCGGGTATGATTTTCACCTGCATCCGGCCGACATCGACGAGGACGATCACCCGCAGAAGTTGTTGCCGGGCGACTTGGCGGAATGGCTTGCCACGCAAAAGGCCGAGGTGATCTCCGCTCGTTTCCCGGCCTCGGCCGTCCTCGGCGCCGATACGATCGTCGCCTTCGGCGATGCGATTCTCGGCAAACCCCACGACGCGGACCACGCCCGCCAGATGCTGCGTCTGCTCGGCGGATCGACCCACCTGGTGGTGACCGGAATCGCCGTCAGGCGCCGACGTGACGACTTCAAACGCAGCGCAAGGGTGATGTCCGCCGTCAAGATGCGAGAGCTGACCGACGAGGAAATCGAACGTTACGTCGCGACCCTCGACTGGCAAGGAAAAGCCGGCGGCTACGGCATTCAGGACAACGATCCGTTCGTCACCCGCATCACCGGATCATTCACCAACATCGTCGGTTTGCCGATGGACGAAACCGCCGCGATGCTCGCCGAGGCCGGCGTCATTGCGACGCTGCTCGTCAGTTCCTGAAGACCGACGCGGCGCCAACGCCGGCAAAACTCTCCGCTTTGGTGTTGCGAGGGCGGTCAGACCACAAGGAATGATCGCTCTATCCAAGTCCAGAATTTGTGGAGAGCGGAGAAGTCCGCGGAAATCAGCCGCCGACGATTTTCCCGCTCCGGAATTTCACGGTATGTTATCCGGCATGGCAGATCTGACCAATCCGCGCTGGATATACCTGAAAGGATTTTTGTTCCTCTTCGCCGGCGCGCTATCGGCGGCGCTGCTCATCCTGGAGAACCCGACGATCAAGAACGTCTTTCTCGTTGCCATGACCGGTTGGTGTTTCTCGCGATTTTATTACTTTGCCTTTTATGTCATTGAGCGTTACGTCGATCCTGGCTATCGCTTTGCGGGTCTGTGGTCGTTCGCGCGATATATGCTGCGGGAACATAAGCGCGGGACAAACAACGCAGGCGACGTTTAGACAAAATCCCGGATTCTTCGTCGCGAATCAGCCGCCGATCAGAATTTTCGCTTGCTTGTTTTTCAAATCGACGGCCACGATCCGGTGATGATTCGTATCGGCGACATAAAGAATATCGCCCGCCACCGACAGCCCGCCCGGTTCGTAAAATGCGCCGGCGCTTGCCGTTTCCGAGCCCTTGCTCGCGCCGCCAAGAAACGTGCTCACCTGACCATTCCTGACGTTGACGGCCCGGATGAGGCTATTGAACGTGTCGGCCACGTACAGCGTATCGCCCGACAGCGCGACGCCAAGCGGATGTTGGAATCGGGCCACGTCGCCGGCGCCGTCTTTCGTGCCGAATCCGAAAAGATCGGCGCTCCCGGCCAGCGTGGTGGCCGATCCCGTTTGCGACAACTCGACGGCCCGGATGCTCGACGCCTCGGAATCGGCCACATAGAGCGTTGTGCCGTCGGTCGCCAGGCCGGACGGCTGCGCGAAACTGGCGCGAAGATTCGGCCCGTCCAGAGCCGATTCCCTGCGATTGCCGGCGAAGAACGCCAAACGATTCGCGTCGATGTCCAATGCCCAGATCTGGTGCGTCCCGGCCATCGCGATGTACAACCGGCGGCCGACGAGCGCCAAATCCCAGGGAGAGCTCAGCTCCGAATCCCGGGCCGATCCTTCGATTTCATGCGCGCGAAATTGCTGGCCGTTACCGGCGATCGTCACGACCGTTTTCTTTTCCAGGTCGATCGCCCGAACGGCGTGGTTTTCGGTATCCGCGACGTAAAGGGTCTTGCCGTCCGGCGACAACGCCAATCCCTGCGGCTGATAGAACTCGGCTTGCTTAAATGACCCGTCCTTCAATCCGATGGCGCCCGATCCGACCGTCTGTTCGATCTTGCCGTCCAGGTCGGCGACGACGATGCGGTGGTGGTTTGTATCGCTGACGAAGATTCTTTTCCCGGCGGCGTCGGCCAATACCTTGCCCGGGAACTCGAGCGTGCCGGATTTGAATTTCGATCGCTCGGTCTTGAAAGTCAGATGCTTGGCCAGTTCCCCTTTCTTGCCGTACATGTCAAGCAGGGCGGCCACGGCATGATCGAGTTGCTCGCGATGATTTTCGCCGCGAAGCGTCGCGACGACCGTTCCGTCCGGCGCGATCAGTACGACGCTCGGCCACGAGCGCACGCCGTACGACTCCCAGATTTTCATTTCGCTGTCGATGGCGATCGGATGCAGGAGGTTATGCCGAAGCACGGCTTGGCGAATGTGGTCGGCGTCCTTTTCCTCGTCGAACTTTCCGGAATGCACGCCGATCACCACGACCGGATCGTTCTTGTACTTTTCCTCGATGAACTTCAGATCCGGCATAATGTGGATGCAGTTGATACAGCAATATGTCCAGAAATCGAGAATCACCACCTGCCCCTTGAGTTGCTTGATGGAGATCGGTTTTTCGGTATTGAGCCACCCGTCGGCGCCGGTGAAATCGGCGGCGCGCGCAGGCGCCGGGCCTTCGTCGGCGGCGCGGGCGCCAGGCGTGGCGGTGACGCCGGCAACGGCGGCCAAAGCGACAACGACCATCATCGCGATGAAATTGGATTTCATGGTTCTCCGGGATTTTAGGCTCTCTCTTATTACAATGTAGCTTTGCCGGTGTGGACCGTTGCATCGTAGCCCCTTGGCGCATGGCCGCACCTCGATCGCCCGTCATGCGCCCACATCTCGTTTATTCCTGACGAAACCGCCGTCGATACGTCGCAATAAAAATTGCTTGATCGCTTTTGTTTGAAAAGGGATTCCGCCGATCCGACAGGGCGTATTTCCGGCGAGGAGTTTTCAGCGATCGGCCGGGAGGTTATTCAAATGGTCGATCAACATCCGCAGCCGTCCATGCTCGCGGCGATTGAACGTGAAGACCAACCTCGGAAGATCGGCCAAGCTCGGCTCATCCGATTCGGCCGGCAGGGCGGCGGTCGCGCGAAAGGCGCCGCGCACTTTGATGTCCGAGAATTCCCGCTCGATTTCAGCGAGCTGGCTTTCGGTCGGCCTTCGTTTCAGGCGCATCACCAGTTCGTCGCGCACATAGCGGATGCTCTGATAGTTGCGGTAAAAATGAGTGATCTCACGGACAGCCTCGTCGATGTCGTCGGTAATCTTGTAGAGCCGCAGGTCGTTTGGGCTGATCAGTCCGCGGCTGAGGAGCTGTTGTTCGATGTAGTCTTGCCAACATCGCCAGTAATTGCCGCCGGGGGAATCGATGAAGACGAGCGGGGTCGGAACAGACTTGCCGGTTTGGATGAGGGTAAGCACTTCGAACCCTTCATCCATGGTTCCGAACCCGCCGGGGAAAAGTGCGATGGCGTGGCTCGAGCGGACGAACATCAACTTGCGGGTGAAGAAATAACGGAAGCTGATCAACTTGGGATCGTTGGCGATGAAGGCGTTGGTCGCCTGCTCGAAGGGAAGCCGAATGGCCAACCCGAAGGAAGGCTCGGCGCCCGCGCCGCCGTGCCCCGCGGCCATAATTCCGCCCCCCGCGCCGGTGATGACCATCCACCCCGAAGCCGCCATCTTCTTGCCGAAATCGGCGGCCTGTATGTAGTCGCTGTGCGATTCGGGCGTGCGCGCCGATCCGAAAATACTGACTTTATGCGTGTCGCGGTAGGGTGCAAAAATCTTCAGCGCATAGCGCAACTCGGCCAATGACTTGGCGATCAACTTGATATCGCCGCGGTTGGTCCGGTCGCGGAGCAGTTTCATGGACGTGTTCAGAATCTCTGCGATCAGATCGCCGTCTTCCACTTCCTGCAAGGCGTCAACGAGTTGTTCGACAAGGGCATTCGCGTGGCTTAGCTCCGCGCGCGAGACCACATGGATGGGTTGTGCCGTTTCCTGGGATTGTTCGATGCTGTTTCTGTTAAGTCCGCCGACCTGCTTCATTTCCGCCAACCTTCCGTGAGGCCTTATTCAAACCGCTCCAGGGTCGGATTGTAGGTCGCCTCCCGAGACTTCGCGCCGCCTATCTGTTTCATCGGATGTTTTGAAACGAAATTTCAAACGAAACCGGGGACTTCACTTTGCGTCGCCGGTTTTTTCCTTGTCGGCGTTGGCGCCGGCGCCTGCCTTGACGCTTCCGCCATTGAACGTCGCCTGGGCGCGATGTTCCAATTGCTCCAGTTTTTCTTTCAGGTCGGGCGTGAGTTTTTCCCGCTGGTCGGGAGTATCGATCGGGCCGGTGAAAAGAGACTTGCCGTCCTTATCTTTCACGACATATGTCTTGTGGCCGTCGCTGTCGGTCGAGACGCTGTAGGAACGATCCCCCTCCAGCCACGTCACCGACGAACTGGCTTCGCCGGGGTTCGGGAAGATGTTGGCGCGCCATTCCTTGGAGAATTTAGAGACGCCGGGCGGCATTGACCGCGGGTTTGGCCCCGGCAACGCGCGGTGAAATTCCATCCACTCGCGATCCCCATCGCCGCTCTCGGCCAGCGGCTCAAGGTCATGCTCGGCCAATTTTGCCGTTAGCGCTTGCGGCTTACCCTCGCGAAACACCGTCAGTTTCACTTCTTCGCCGGGCTTGCGCATGCGGACCAAAATCGCGAATTGTTCCTGATTGACCAGTAGTTGATCGTCGAGCTTTTGCAAGACGTCATACTGTTGAACGCCGGCCTTCGCGGCCGGGCTGTCCGGAACGACAAACTCTACGACCAATCCCATTCCCACCGGCAACCCGAGTTGCTTCCGCAATACCGCCGACGGCGCCGAGGCGCTGACGCCGAGGTAAGATCCCTTCTCCTGTTTTACTTTCTTGACCAGTGCCTGGAGCGTCCCCCTGGCGGTGTCCATTTGCGCTTTTTGGTCGCGTGAATCCTCGTCCCCCACCACGATGACGTTGCGGTTTCCCTCCTCCGCCTGCCGAACGCTGAACGTCACGCGAAGGGGCGCGGCGTCTTCGACCGGCGCCGCTTCGGCAAGCGCCAACGACGGCAAGACACCGGCAACGGCCATCATCGTCCATCTCACCCATTGCATGACGAAACTCCTTTAACGCTCCCGGGCGCCTGGTGACAGTGAAATGATTCGGCGATTCAATACGTCTTCATCCGCACATAGACCAGATGATCCTGCGGCACCACCTGCTCGCCCTGAAGTTTCTGGTCCTGATCGATCCACCGCGTGCGCTGAAGGTCGTGCCGGCGAATCACGCGAACCGGCGTATTGCCGTCGATCATGACCGCCCCGTCGTCAAACATCTGCGATTGCACGTCCTGCTCGACGACGATCGGATTATTCACCAGCGTCGGCTCATGCGCGGGCGCCACCGCGCCCGGTTGGGCCGGCGATATCGGCTGCAAGTACGGACCCGCCCACAACGCCGCCAGAGAAGCCGCCAGCGCCGCGCCGACAATCCCGAACGTCCAACCGCGCAGTCGATTGGAAAGATGCAGGGGATTCCGCGACATCGGCGCCGACTTTTCTTCGGCGAGGAACTCGCGGAACCGCGCCTCGGAGAGGCCCACTTGTCGGTCGAGGCGATCGGACAGATAATCCCGCATCAGCGATTCATGCGGCTCGTCGTGCAGTTGAGTGAATTTCAAATCAGCCATGTGACATCTCCTCGGGCGAAAGCATCTTCTTCAATTGCTGCCGTGCCCGGCTCAGCCGCATGTCTACCGCCGCCGATGACATGCCGAGCGCTTCGCCGATCTCTTTGCTGGAAAGCCCGTCGTAATATCGAAGAATCACCGCCGGGCGCGTCACGTCGTCCAGCGAACGCAACGCCTGCGCGACCAGTTGACGGCGTTCCCGGCGATCAAGCTCATCAAGCGGATCGGCGCTTTCGCGGTTGTCGACGATCGCGAGCGCGTCCCCGCCGGCCGTGTCGAAAGATGTTCGAACATGACGGTCGCGGCGACGCATATCGATCGCCAGATTGCGGGCGATCCCGCAGAGCCAGGTCGCAAAACTGCCCGGCTCCTTCAAATCGCCCAACCGCTGCCAAGCCCGCAAAAAAGCGTCCTGAACCACGTCGCCGGCGGCGTCGGCGTTTCCCGTGACGGAAAACGCGACGGACAATGCGACCCGCTCATACCTGCGGATCAGCGCGGCGAACGCTTCGGCGTCGCGCCCTCGCGCGTGCTCCACCAAATCCGCGGTAGTAGGAACGATCTGTTCCATCGTTTGTGCCATCGGCCTCCGCCGTTTAGCCCGACGATCCGAAGCGGGCTTCCCTATATAGTACGTTTCCAATGGACAGACGGACGCAGGAAAGGAATTCTAACAGTCGGAAGGTTACGTCGGCAGCGGCGCCGGCGGGTCGGTGGCGAACGGGGCTTCCCCGCGAAGGCGCCGGGCGATGTCCGCGAGGATGCGCGGGTCCCACATGGCGCCGGTATGCGCGATGCTCAGCGGAGGGGTGGAAAGCCACCATGCGACGCGGCCCGGCGGCGCCGCGTAGAACGCGCCGACTGGATTGTCTCCCAGGCGAACATACGAAAAAATCGGATATGCCGGTGCGGCGGCGTTGATGTCGCGCAGCATTTTTGACCCCGGCCGCATCGGCTCGATCAGCGGATGCACCAGCGGCGCCTCCGCCGCCATCCTCGCGCCGTTCAAGGGGCTGCTGATGGTGAAAAGCCGCGCGATCCGCAATCGCTTCCGGTGGGCGGGACCGGCCGGCATGGCCGCGTAGCGCGCCGCCAATCCGCCCATGGATAATCCGATCACGTCCACGGCAACCGTTTGCGATGGATCGCGGCTTGGAAACGCGTGCTCGACTGCGTTGACCACTTTCGTTCGGCACTCGTCAAAGCTAAAGCACGTCCCAAGCTGCACGTTGATGATCCGCTTGTCGGCGGTCAGCTCATCGAAACGCATGCGCACCGCCGTGGGCGCCAGGCCCGGATCAGTGAACCCGCCGATGACGACCAGCGGGCGGTCCAGCGGCCTTGGGGCGGCCGCGATGCGATCCAGATCACGGTCGGCCTGCCGGGCGGTGATCGGAAACGACGGATTGGTGGGCTGGGCCGCACACCCGACCATGAAGATCAGCAGGCTTATCGCCGCCATCCAACCTGGGCGCAAAAGCGTCGGCATCCCGCGAATATAACAGCGCACAAGGATCACTTAAAACTCAAATCCACTACCGGCCAGGCGCGAATCGATCTCCCCCAGCACGCGGCGCTCTTCCGCCTGATCTTTGGCGATGAACGTCACGCTGAACCTCACATACGCCCCGGCGTCGTCCCATGGCACGGTGCTGATCAATTTTTCCGTGATCATCCACTGGCTGAAATGCTCGGCTTTCTCGAACGACGCGCGCCGCCCATCTTTGCCGACGCCCGACTTCGGCGCCTTCACATAAAGGAAAAACGACGCCTTGGGCTTTCTGGCGTTTAGGCCGTGCTTGTTCAGCACCGCCACCAGGCCGTCCATTCGGCGGGAATATTTTCGCGAAATATCGGCGGTGATTTCCGGATGATCCAACGAATGCGCGCACGCCTCCTGAATGGCCAGAAACTGGCCCGAATCGCTGTTGTCCTTCACGTCGGCGTAGGCTTTTACGATAAGCGGATTGCCGACGACAAAGCCCAAACGCCAGCCGGTCATGTTGAAGCCCTTGGACATCGAATGCAGTTCGACGCCGGCGTCCATCGCTCCCGGCGTCGCCAGGAAAGACAGGGGAGAGCCATCGAAACGCAGCGCCGCATAAGCGGCGTCGTGAATGACGATGAGATTATGCTTCTTCGCGAACGCCACCACATTCGCGAAGAACTCGGGCGTCGCGCTTGCGCCGGTCGGATTGTTGGGGTAATTGATCACCAGCGTTTTGGCCCGCTTGAGTTTGTCGTCGGGAACGCTGTTTAGGTCGGGCAGAAAATTGTTTGTTTCAAGCAACGGAATGTTATGAACTTCGCCGCCGTAGTAGCGGGAATGGGTCCCGAAGACAGGATAGCCGGGCGTGGTCATCAGCGCGACGTCGCCGGGGTTGATAAAGCACGCGGGGAGCAATGAGAGTGCGGCTTTGGATCCGATCGAATGAACGACCTGAGTCTCGGGGTTGATGCCGTCAACGCCGCAGACCGTTTTCATCCAGCGGGCGGCGGCTTCCTTGAAGTGGATATTGCCATTGTCGGCATAGCCCCGATTTTCGGGATTTCGAACGGCGTCAACGAGCGCCTCGACGGATCGCGAAAACGCCATCTCATCGGGCTCCCCGACGCCCATGTCGATCAATTCGCCGCCGGGGTTTGCGGAAAGGGCCGCCTTCTTGGCGCGTTTGATTTTCTCGAATTTATAGATTTCGGTCCCTTTGCCGTAGGACTTGCCGCCGATGCGTTCCGCAAAAAGATTCTGAATGTATGAGTCGTTCATGGGGCGAGAATTGTAAATGGACGCCCCGCGGGGTCAATAAGCGATGGCGGCGAATGTTTGGAAGGAATGCGTCGAAAAACCTTCCGCATTTCTCGCACGGGGTAAGGCGCGACGCGAAATTCAGCGATTCGCCGCCGCGAGTACGTTCGCGCGCGAATTAAAACGCTCCGCTTCGGCTTGGTGTCGCGGCTAACCAATTGGCGATGAACCGGCCAAGATCACGCCGCGCGGATCATTGCGACGCGGCGGCGGCGTGCCGCTCCAGGTCGGCGATTTCCGCCTGGGCGCGGGCCAATTCGGTTGGCGTCAGTCGCTTGATTTCGGCCGGCTCCAAAAGATTGTTCATATCCAGCGCGCGGTCGTATTCAAGCAATGCCGACTGCACCAATTTCGGCCGCGATACCGACATCGCTTTCAACTCGCGGGCAAAGTCAAGTCGAAGGCGGACGTTGTTGGGATCGAGAGCGAGGGCGGATTCAAAATCGCGGCGGGCGGCGTCTGGGGCGGCCAGCTCGGCCAGTTCAAAACGCGCGCGCAGCGTCAGGTTTCCCACTGACGAAGGATCGGCCGCGACGGCGGCGTCGAGCAATTTTTTGATCTGGCGCGAATCGCCGCGTGACCCGCCGGACGCGATGAGCATTCGGGCGGCTCGGCTGGCGTAGTCGGCGTTCCAGGACAGGCGCCGCCACGCGTCGGTCATGACGGCGGCGGCGCGGACGATCAGTTGCTGGGCGTAGGCCGGATCGCGTGGACGAATGGCGGCGGCGCGATAGGCGTCGGCGTCGGCGTCGCGCGCGAGCGACTCGGCGGCGGCGACGGGCGTCGCCAGCAAGATCGCCGCCGCCAGCCATCCCGCGCCCGCGACCGCCGTCGCCACCGTCGCCGCGGGACGGCGAAACAGGCAAGCGGAATCGTCGGCGGGAAATGTGCGACGGCGGCCTTCGCTACGCAATCCCAGCGCGCCGCCGGTCAGCAACGCGAACAGGAACCACGGACCCGGCTCGAACAGGGAAAACTCGATCAGGTTGTGAATCAGAAATGTCGCCAGCGCCGCCAGCACCGCGTACAGCACCCATGGCGCCGGCCGATTGTCGAGTTTAAAATCGACTTGATCGGCGTCGCCGGAGGCTTTTGGTCCGGCCGGCGATTCCAGCGCCGCCACGCTCAGGCCAATCAGCATTACGCAGAAGAAAATCGTACGCCGGGCGAGCTCTAAAAACGCATACCATCCGTCGGCGGCGAAATCGACCGAGCAGGCGACGTTGATGGCGATCGTCGTCGATGCGATGATCGCGACGGCAAGCATCGCCGTCGTGCGCGAGGGGCGCGTCGGACTGAAGGCGCCGCGATTTCGCGGATCGATCTTTGCCCCGCCGACGTCGAACGGAACCGGCCGCCGCGTCAACTCCCACGCCAGGCGAAGCATCCAGATCAGCAGCAAGACCCCTCCGACCAGCCCCAATTCGACGAATGTCCGGACGATGAAATTGTGCGGGTCGCGGATTTCCTCCGAGGCGACCGCCAGGCGGTGAGCCAGGTAAAAAGGCCCGAAATTTTCCCACCCCACGCCAAAAAAAAGATGCGAATAATCGCGCGGCGCATGGCGAAGACCCGACGTCAGCAGGCGGTACGAACCGAGCCAGTAGCGCCAGCGAAACGTGAGGCTGTCCTGCCAGAGCGTTTGGGAATCGCGGCCGTGCTGAACGACGACGGCGACCGCCGCCGCCGCGCACGCGACGCCGATCGCATAGCCGGCGGTCGCGAAACGAGCCAATCGCTCTCGTAATAACCAAACCGCGCCGAGGATCAACACCGCGATGGCGGGAGTGACATAAGCGGCCCTGCATCCGGTCCACGCGATCAGCGGCAGGGCGCCGGCCGACGCCGTCGCGGGGACGATGATCCAGCCCCAGTGATCTCGATCGGCGGCGCGTTGGATCGCCACGCCCGCCGACACCACGCCAAGCAATACCAGCAGTGCCGCATAGGTATTGGTGGAATCGCTAAAGCCCATCGGCTGACCCTTGAGCACGCGATTTTCAAACATGCGGGCTTCGTACGTTCCCTCGGGCCAGCCGCGCTCGGCGAGAATTTCGGTCTTGTGCCGCGCCCACATCTGCTTTAAGTCGGCCACTTCCACCACGCGGTAATAGTAGCCCGCGAGCGAAAGCGCCAGCAATATCCCGATACACGCGCCGGCGGTCAGTTTCAATCCAAGCCACGAGCGCATGAGCTGAGACGTCGACCACAGAAAAACAAGACCGCAGACCAAATGTGACGCCGAGACGACCGAGGCGAATTTATCCGCGGCCCACAGCGGGCTGAGCGCGGCCAGCGCGGCCAGCAATCCCATCGGCACATAGGTCCACGAAAACAGCAGCGAGTAATGATCGTCAAACGCCCGGCGGCCGAGGACCAGCAGCGTCGGGATGCAAAAGAGCAGGTCGAGAACCAGCCCCGCGGCCGGCCCGGGCGAATTGGGCGGCGCAACTCCGCCGGCCAGCGGATCGGTCAGCGTGCGAATGGATTCGTCCATCAGCATCCGCGCCGCCGTCAGCGCCAACGACAGAATAAACGCGATTTGCGTTAACCTCCGCCATGGAGATGTATAGACGACGTTGAGCTGAGCGCGGGATTGTGGCGGCGAGGCAACGTACTGCATGAGAGAAATTCTTTTCAACACACCCCGACCACGGCGTTCAGCGGCTTTGAATGACTGATAGCATACTTGCCTTTGAAGGCACAACCGAGAAGGCGGCGCTACGGGTTATTAAGGTTCCCGTTTGAGCTTTACGAGTCAATCAGCGGTCTCGTTCATCGGCATCTGGATAAGCGATCGATGAAGCGCGACGCCGGGCGCTGGTTTATCGCGTTTTTTGTTTCATCGCTCGTCACCGGACGCAACCACATCAAACCGTCCGCGTCAGTGGCGTAAGTTGGATTGGGGGGATTGTATCGGAATTCGCCGGTAAAGGCAGGGGATGCTGCTCGAGCAGCATCACCACGCCAAGAATTAGCAATGTCTGGATAAAAACCAGAACTGCGATAAACGTCGTGGGGGCATGAGCCAGAATGATCGCGGCCAGTGCGGTGGCCGCGCTGAGCAGGTAGAGGCAGAGGACCGCCGTTCGGCGCGACATGCCGCGGGCGACGAGGCGATGGCTGAAGTGGTTGGTATCGCCGACGAACGGGCTTTTGCCGCGCATGAGTCGCAGCGCGCTGACGACGACCAGGTCGTATAACGGAACGGCCAGAACGATGATCGGCGCAAAGACCGCATACCACCCCGCGCCAAAACGAACGCCCGGCGGAAGGAACGTGGTGCGCACGGTGAGCGCGCCCAACAGCAGGCCGATGACCAGGCTCCCGCTGTCTCCCATGAAAATGCTGGCGGGCGCGAAATTAAAGCATAAAAATCCGAGGAGCGATCCAAGCAGAAGCGCCAACGACGCGGCGACAAACCATTGTTGAATCGAGAGGGTGGCGATCAGAAACGCCGTCGTGCAGACCGCCGCCACGCCGGCGGAGAGCCCATCCATGTTATCCAGGAAATTGAAGGCGTTGGTTACGGCGCCGATCCATAGAACGGTGAGAACGATCGATGGCGCCGTTCCAAGAAAGGTAAGGGCCCGGATCTCGTTATTGAGCAGCACCAGTGCGGTAATGATCGACAATTGCATCAGCAACTTGGAATAAGGGCCAAGGGCCTTGCGGTCGTCCCAAAGGCCCAGCAGATGCATGGCCAGGGCGGCGCCCACCAGTTCCAGAGCGACCGGCGTGCGCTCGCGCACACCCGACCAATATGCCGGAATCGGCGAAGGATGCCCCGGCGACGATGAAATAAAACCGGCGGGAGGACGGGCGAAATGGATGACGATCAGGCCGATCAGCACCGGCAGCGCAAACCCGAGGAAAATCGCCACGCCGCCACCGAGCGGCTTGGGGTTGGCATGGATTTTTCGTCCGCCCGGCTTGTCTACGAATCCGATTATGCGCGCCACGTCGCGAACCACGAGGGTCGCCAAAAAGGAAATCGTGAAACTGAAGGCCGTCACCGCGAGAATCGCCAGCGGAAGTTTCATTGGCGTGCCTGAGACAAAAAAAGACCCGATCGACGGGTCTTTTTCATCGGACTGAGTTGGTCGCCGCGACGTTTACGGCAAGCGTGTGCGTAAATAGGCGATCTCTCGCTTGATTTCCTCAAGCTGGCGATTGAGCGCTCGTTTGTCCTGCACGGTTCTGGCGTGCTCGATCCGCCGTCGTCCGTCGCGCGCATCAAGCTCCAACCGCTCAATTTGGGCGATAATCTCCGCCTCTGGATTATAAACCTGACTCACTGAAGCCTCCGTATCCATCCTCGGCCGCCCCATCCATCATAACACTATATCGGGTCATTGGGAGGCAAATCAATAAGAATCGTTCGGCCGATCCGTTTGGACGGCGAGTCATTGCGTGTCGGTTTCGGGGTAGCTTGGCGCGTCGGACGCCTGTCCCGACGCATGGGCGTACAATAACTTTGCGATATGGCCGGACAGTTCGCGCGCCAACGCCTCGCGCACGACGACTTCCGAATTGTTTTGAGCGTCGGCGGCGAACGGGATTTCCACGACGACCGGATATCCCTCCTGCGTCGCGTCGCGCGGCCAGCGGGTCTGGCCGGTGATGCAATCGACGATCTTGACGTGCGCCTCGGCATGACCCTTTAGCGCTTCGGTCCCGACAGCCGATTCGATATCGAAGGCTGTAATATCGACATAAAGCACCTGTCTTGCCGAGACCTGGCGGCCGATGTCGTATAGCTTCATCTGCCGATACGTCGTCTCGTTGGCGTGACGTACAACCGTTAGCCGGTCCGGATTGATGATCGGGGCGACCTTGTAGTAAATGAGTTCCGCCGCGATCAGCCGATCGATGTGCTCGGCGATGACTTCCACCGACGAGGGATTGTGATAGCTCTCGACGAGAACCAGCAGGTTGTCTTTCTCGGGCACATAGGCGGCCGGGTCGGTCGGCTCGGGTCCGAGTTTGTCCGCGGCGGCGGCAAGAACTTGACAACCACCCGCGCCGAAAAGCAGCCCGCCAAGAAGCAGCGACAAAAGCAGTTTGCACAAATTCATAGTGGTTTCTCATTGCCGGTCGTCGGCGCCAGGCAAAAACGCAAGCCCATCATGGATACTTAAATATAATCATGGCGGTTCGATCATGCACTCGCGGGCGCCGATCAGGATCGGCTCTGCGACACCAGATACAGCACCGCCATCCGCACGGCCAGTCCGTTGGTCACTTGTTGCAGGATGCCGCTCTGCGGGCCGTCTGCGATGCTTGAGCTGATTTCGATGCCGCGGTTCATCGGGCCGGGGTGCATGACGAACACGTCCTTCTTGCATCGCTCAAATCGCTCGTGAGTCAACCCGAAAAAGCGGGTAAACTCGCGGACGCTGGGAAACTGGCTGCTCTTAATGCGCTCGAATTGCACGCGGAGCATATTCACCACGTCGACCGTTCCGACGACGGAATCAAAATCGTGAACCACAGTGGCGCCAAGCTTTTCAAAACCCCTGGGAACCAGCGTCGCCGGGCCGACCAGGATCACCTCGGCGCCGAGCTTGGTCAGCCCCCACAAATTGGACCGCGCCACCCGGCTGTTGACGATATCGCCCACGATCGCCACCCGCAACCCCTCGATCCGTCCGAACCGCTGGCGGATGGTATATAAATCGAGCAGCCCCTGGGTTGGATGCTCGTTGGCGCCGTCGCCGGCGTTAACGATGCTGCATTGCAGATTTCGCGCCAGCAGGGCGGCGGCGCCGGGCGCGGGATGGCGGATGACGATGATGTCAATCCCCATCGCCGCGATATTGCGGGCGGTGTCGATGAGCGTTTCGCCCTTGCTGACGCTGCTTCCCTTTTCCGAAAAGTCCAGAACGTCCGCGGAGAGACGGGAAGCCGCCAAAGAAAAGCTGGTTCGCGTCCGCGTGCTGTCCTCGAAAAAGGCATTGACCATGACGCGCCCGCGCAGGGCCGGCGTTTTCTTGATGCTTCGCGTGGACACTTCCTCGAATGTCTTGGCGGTGTCGAGAACGAAACGGATCTCGTCGGCCGACAAATCTTGCAGGCCCAGAAGGTGCTTACGCGTCCAGCGTGGCTCGGCTGTCTCGGCGGTCATTCCGTTCCTTCCTCGTCGCGACGATACTCCGCATGCCGCGACTTACGCGAATCTCACCGGCCATTTCGCGGCTCGACGACGATTTCATCAAAGCCGTCGTTTTCCTTCAGCCGAACTTTCACCCGGTAGTCCGGCGGAACGACCTTGAGCGTCAGGCCGACATAGTCCGGCTGAATCGGCAATTCCCGCCCGACGCGGTCAACCAGGACGGCCAGTCGAATGACTCTTGGCCGTCCGAAGTCATTGAGAAGATTCAACGCCGCCCGCACCGAGCGCCCGGTAAAGACCACGTCGTCGACCAGCACGCACGGATTGGCGTCAAGCGGCACATCGAGCGTGGTGGGCCTGACCAGCGGAAGCGGGCCGATTTCCGACAGATCATCGCGGTACAGGGTGATGTCCAGAACGCCGCGCCGGATGTTCACGTAGCCGCGTTGCCCCAGCCCTTGCGCGACGCGGGCGGCGATGGTTTCCCCGCGCGTGAGAATGCCGACAATATTGAGCGGCTCGCCAGGCTCGAATTCGGCCGCGATCGCCGCGACCATCTGGTCGAGCATCCGGCCAACGTCCGCCTGATCGTAAGTATTCCGCATGGAAGCTATAAGTTAAAGGATCGACGAAGGAAAGACAATTCGATGAGGGCGATCGCGGCGATTGCCGCTTATTACGGCGGCGGAGCGCGTTCCTTTCGATCGCGCGCTTGGGCCGCATCCGAGCGGTCGGATATCGGCTTTTTGACACTCGTCGCCGGCTCGGGTATCACCGCGCCATGTCGTCATATCCCGTCACGATACTAAATCCAGCTCCGCGCTGGGATCCGGACAAGTGGGACGATATCGTTCTATATCACGGGACAACACGGAAGGTCGCGATCGAGATCATGCTGCACGGAATCGATACCGCGTACTGCCGCCCCAATACGGATTTTGGGCCCGGCTTTTATTTGACTTCATTGAAACGGCAGGCTCGGCACTGGGCATGGTTGCGCTACTATCCGCGTCGCGGCGCGCTGCCTGGGGGTACGGGTCCCAACGGACCCGTGGTGATGAAATTCGTGCTTTCTCGACAGGCTCTCGCTAAGCTCGACGCGCTACAGTTTTTCGTTCGTGGGTCATACGACGACGAGGACTATTGGAGCTTCGTGCAACATTGCCGCCAAAACCCGGCTCCAACCGGACCGCCGCCTTATTCCGCCACGCCGCCGAACGTGCACCGAAGAACCGCGCTGACGCCGTGGTACGATATTGTCGCTGGTCCGGTGGCGTCGGCATGGGAGCAGCGGCAACTCGCCGCCGACAGCGATCAGATTAGTTTTCACACCGATAAAGCGGTTGCCGTGTTGAAAAATTACATCGACGCGGAAAAGAAAAAGACGAACTCGACTTTGATTGAAACGGTGGCATAATTTACCGATGGGCCGTGTGATTCAGGAGTGAAAACCATGATCATCCAAAGTCAACATGAGCGCGTGAGTTACGAGTTCTGGCGAAATGTTCGTAAGCAACTGGCCGATTGGAATTTGACTGATCCGGATTCGGCGATTCAAAAGTACGTGAACTTTCTGCGGGACAAAGAGATTCCATGGGATCTGGTGTTTCACCAGGGCGTAAATGCCGCTGCAAAGAGCATTCTTGACGCTGAAAAGCGACCTGTCTGAGGAAACTTTCATAGCAAAGCGGTAGGCGTGCAATCCGCTGCGACAGCGGTTACACGAGAAGCGCAAGACGACGGAAGGAACGTATACCCAGTTCCCCGATTCGTCTCTGCGGTCGAGGCTGGCCCTCTTCATCTCTATAAGCGGAGGCCGCGGGTGTTCAGCGGCGATCAAAAGGAGCGAGCGATGACGGTAAATTCGCGGAGTTCGATCGGCATCTGCCTGGCGTGGGCAATCGGGATTTTTTCTCTAGGGGCGCCGCTGATGGCGCAAACGCCGACCCCGTCGGCGGCGCCGTTGGCGCTACAGGAGCCGCAGCCTTTGGTTCCCGGCGCCAAGGTGGTGACGCTGTGGCCCAAGGGTTCGCCGGCGCTGCGCCCCGTGGAAGGATATGATCAGCCTGAGAAATTCAACCTGTCAAGAAGCACGCCGTCCCGCGTGCAATCGGTGGTGAATATTCACAATCCGTCGATCGAGGTGCACCTGGCGCCTGCCGACAAGGCCAACGGCATGGCGATCATCGTGGCGGCGGGCGGCGGAAATAAAACATGCAACGTCGGCAATGAGGGCGTCGACATCGCCGATTGGCTCAACGGACTGGGGATTGACGCTTTCATCGAGCGCAATCGGCTCAGGCCCTACGACTCGACGATCGATGCCCTGGCCGACACGCAACGGTCGATCCGCATGGTTCGAGCGCACGCAAAAGAGTGGGGGGTCGATCCCAAGCGCGTCGGAATCATGGGCTTCTCGGCCGGCGGAGAGCAGGCGGCCTGGGCGACCCTTCGCTTCGACGAAGGAAACCCGCAGGCGAGCGACCCGGTGGAGCGCGAGAGTTGCCGGCCGGACTTTTCGGTGCTGGTGTACGCGGGGTGGCTGAAAATGGATCTGAGCAATGTACCGAAGAACGCGCCGCCGACGTTTTTGACGAGCGCCGGCATCGACGATGCGTTCCATGCCCGCCAGACGGTGGAATTTTATAGTGCGCTTTTCGAGGCGAAAATTCCCGTCGAACTGCACATCTACGGCCACGGCGGGCACGGCGGCTCAATCAGCCCGCGCAAGGGAATTCCGTTCGGGACGTGGAACGTGCGGTTTGTGGAATGGGCGAAGGACCTGGGTTTGTTTGAGCCGAAGAAATAAACCGCGCTCGCGAATTCTCAAACCTCGCGGAATATGAAGGGAATTGCCGTCAGGCCGACGCACACGATCGTCATCGCGGCGATGTTCGAGATACAGTACGGCAGGACCATCAGCGCCGCGCCGGCGATCGCCGGCAATAATTTCCCGGCGTTCTTCGCATACATGACAAAGCCGAAACCGAATGTTCCGAACAACATGGAAAGCATCAGATAGGTTGCGGTCATGGCGGCGGGACTCCCATCCGGCCGCCGCGGGTATTCGCGTTTGACCGGGGCAACCGGGATCATATCGCCGATCTTCCGCCGAAGAGTCAAACATATCGGCAATCAAACCTTACGCGTGATGGCGTGTATGTAAGATACGCCGTCGCATCGTCGGCGCGAAATTTGAATTTTGAATCAGGAGACATGATGAAAGTTTGCATTGCGGGAATGATCGCCGGATTATTGTTGACGTTCGGAGGAAGCGTGTTGGCGGCGGACAAAGATATTTATAATTATGACGCCCAGGCCGCCGCGCCGGCGGGAACCAAGCGGATTGTCTTCATCGCCACGCACGGCACCCATGGCGGCATCGGCAGCCACGAGTTTCTCGCGGGCAGCATTTATCTCGCCCGGCGGATCAACGAGGTTTACCCCAACGCCTATGCCGTCGTTTACACGGAAGATAAATGGCCGACAGATCTTTCCAAGGCCGACTCGATCATCATTCTCCTCAACCACGGCGGTAAAGCGGCGCAAAATCCCCAGGTCAAAGCCGCCTGCGACCGGGGCGCGGGGTTCATGGCGATCCACTGGGGGACGGAAGTGAACAAGGGGGCGCAGGGGGCGAATTATCTCGCCTGGATGGGCGGATACTGCGAGACCTTTTTGTCGGTTAACCCGTTCTGGAAGCCGGAGATGATCATTGGGACCCATCCGACCACCAACGGCGTTAAGCCGTTCGCGATCGTCGATGAGTGGTATTACCACATGCACTTTGTGGACGGGATGGTCGGCGTCACGCCCATCCTGTCGGCGATCGCTCCGCTCAACACCGTGCATTTCAAGGAAGGCGACAAACCCAGCGAACGTGGCGGCAATCCCGACGTGCTCAAGTCGGTCCAAAATAAAGAGCCGCAGGTAATGGCTTGGGCGTACACCCGCAAAGACGGCGGGCGCGGATTCGGATTCACCGGCTATCACGTTTTCAACAACCTCGCCAACGACAGTTTCCGCACGACGCTTCTCAATGGGGTCGCCTGGGTGTCGGGGCTGGAGATTTCCGAAAACGGCGTTCCGTCGTCAACACCGACCAAGGATGAAATGGCCGCGCTGATTCATGAAGCGCATCCGGCCGCGAAATAGTGGGAAAGGGTTGCGCCGTCGGTGAGTAGCGCCACCGGACGCGCCCCGCAAGCGGGGCGGCTAACGAATCCGGAGTGCTGCGCACGCGAGTGTTTTAGATGGGTATCTCGATCGAACGACTCTGAAAAAGGCCCTGGACGCGCGTGTACGCGTGTGGGCTTGTGCGTGCGTGTGTGTGTGTGTGTGTGTGTGTGTGTGTGCGCGGGCAGTGGGTTAAGATGACTTTGCAACGCGCGTACGACATCCTTCCAGCGTGCGCAGCACTCCGGATTCTTTAGCCGCCTCGCTTGCGGGGCCCGTCCGGTGGCGCACCCTTGACGGGTCCCGCAAAGAAATAATGCGACTGCTCGCCCCCCACATCATCTTCACCGCATATGGTTTCTGGCTGCCCAACGATCCGCGCGGCTCATGGAGCGAATGGGTCGCGTCGTGGGAACTGCTCAAATTCGGCAAAGCTACCAAGGTGGACCACGGTAGATCCGTCGCGCACGTGAAACATGACGCAAATTTGCGGCGAGCGGCGAAAGGGGCGCTCAAATATACGCCGGTGCTCTTTAACGGGATTCAGGCGCGAGCCGTGGCGAGCGGGTTTGGCCGGGCGGCTCATGAGGGAAGCTATCTCATTCATGCCTGCTCCATCTTGCCCGATCATGTGCATTTGGTGATCGCAGATCACGAACGGCCATTCCAGCAGATCACCGCTCATCTAAAAGCTGGGGCGTCGCAGGAACTGCGGTCCGAAAAATTACATCCATTTTCCACATGCGAACGACCGGACGGATCGCTTCCATCCGTGTGGGCGGAAGGATTGTGGAAAGTTTTTTGTTACGACATCGATCATGCCCGAAACGCGATCGGTTACGTCGAGCGGAATCCGATCCGCGAGGGGAAGAGGCCGCAAAAATGGTCGTTTATCGTGCCGTCGGCAAAATAGCGCCCCGGCGGGGGGCAACGGACGAGAAGGACGCGCGCCAGCGCGCGGCGCGGGCGAGCGGATATGGCCGGTTCCTTCATGACCTGTAGTAAGATGTACCGTGTAGAAATGGGCGTAGCCGTTGACCGCGTTATTAACGCCCCTGCGGTCGCGTCAATTCGAGGAGCGCTTCGCGGACCCCGTCCAAATGCGGATTGATCGATATCGCTTTCTCATAACACTCCACGGCCTCGGGCATGCGGCCTTGCTGGGCGTGGCAATGGCCCATCCCCGCCCAGGCGCCAAAATGGCAAGGCATCTGCCGAACCGCGTGACGGCAATCCGAAATGGACTCCTCATATCGCTCGGTTAAAAACCACACGATCGCCCGCTGGTTATACGCCTCGGCAAAAGTCGGATCGAGCTCGATGGCCTGGGTAAAGCTGGCGACGGCGCCGTCCATGTCTTTGCAATTCATGGCCCGCATGCCGTGACAAAGCGCTTGATTGGCTTCGTCGGCGCCGCAACGCAGCCAGATCGCCCATAGAGCGTGCTCGGCCATCTGGTTGATGACCGGATCGGAATGTTGAAGTTGCCTGGAAAGACACGGGATCGCGCACTTGCCGCCGACCAGGGCCAGGGCGAGGCAGGCGACTTTGCGGGCATCGATATCGTCGGAATCGAGAATGGCTTTGATTTGCTCGTGGGTCCATCGCGCGCGAAGCAGGGCCTGCAGGCCGGTCGCGTCTTTGCGCTCCAGCAGCGGCTGGACGGCCGCGATGAATTCCGAAGGCTCGACTAAATGTGGCGTAATCACCTGAGCACTGTAGGCCGGCAATACGCACGAGTTCCACCCAAGGTTGCAACGAATCGTCAATGGCCCAGGCGCAAGCCGCTGTCATGATCGCCGCCGGCGGCGTTGGCGTTGTCGGTAAAGGGGCTGGCGTAATAGGATCTTCGCATGTCGGCCGAGGCGTCGAGGGAATGGGGTTTGTATCCGTCTTCCATGGTCACGCCGCACCCGCCGATAAAACTTGCCAATGCGACCAGCGCCAGGGCCGTGCGCGCGGCGGGGGATCGGCGGGAGATAATTTGAGCAGGGCGGTCGCGTTTGAGTGTTCGCCCCTGCGGTTCCATCTCGCGGTACGCCGGGGGAGGGTTAGGGTGGTGGCTTTCTCGATGGTTTTGGCAAACGCCCCCACCCCATCCCTCCTCCGGTATACCGGAAGAGCGGGTCAGAGGGCCAAAAGCGATTGCCCTGATGATTTGAGGCGGAAGATGTCGAGTCATTGCAAGTTTGCTCCTGGGATAAGACAATAGCCAAAATCGCGCCAAAAATCACTTGGCCGTAAAACGAGGCAAATCATTTATGTCGAACAATCCGCCAAGCATTGAGATCGCCGCCATCAGAAAACGCGTCGTCGAGGTGATGGATTTAATGAAGCCGGGCAATGGCACGCCATGGGAGGACCGCGGATCGATCGGCCCCGTCAAGGCGTATTTTCAGACGGTGTCTAAGAGCCTGACCGAACCGGCTCTCCTGCTGGATCATATCCGCCGACCCGAGACCAGCGACGATTCCGCGGGATTCATGTGGATATCGGCGGCGATGTGGTTCATCGGGATCATCGTCTGGAACGCGTATTGGTTGTACTTTGTGTTGCCGGGGAGCAAGGTCTATGAGCATGATCTTGGCGACCCGATGCATTACTGGCTTTCGGCCGTGTTGCAGGGCGCGGCGGTCGCGGGGTGTGTTTATCTGTGGGTCCGGTTCGGGTCGCGAATGTACCTGTCGCTGGGCGCGATGGAGATGAAACACGTTTCGCCGACGCTCATCGTCAACGTCTTTTCCTACACGCTGGGGCCAAGCATCCTGGCGATTATTCCGATTTTCGGATGGATCGTGGCGCCCATCTGGATTTTTGCCGACCTGATCGCCGGAGGCAAACGGCGGTTATATCTGAAAAATTCCAGTGCCATCATCAACCCGTTATTGATCTTGATCACCGCGTTGATTCTCGCGACGATCGCCTATTTTGTCGTCAAATTCATGTGGGGCAGCTATTTGGAAATGAACGGGCTGACGTTGGTTCCGCCTCCGAAGGTGAAGCCATTGTTTGCGCCTCCGCCGCCAACCCCCTAACGCGTGTTGACGCCAAGACCCAGCGCCGACCGCGCTTTTCAACTTCGCCGGCGCCTGCTCTCGCGCATCGGACGCCGATACCAGGTGGCCAGCGAAAATGTGGAGTTTGGCGGCGTACGTTTTGTTTTTACCCGCATCGCCGACCCGGATCGCGTGCTGGACGAGATGGCCGCCGAGGCCGATCTTCGCGATCGCCTGAACGGCAGACGCAGCGACGGGGAACAGCTTCATCTTCCCTATTGGGCGGAGTTGTGGGACAGCGCGCGGGGAATCGGCATTCATCTCGCCGCGGTCTATACAGCGATATCTTTCGGAAAGGGATCTCGACTCCAGGCGCTGGATCTCGGCTGCGGAATGGGCATGGCCGGGACGGTGGCGGCGGCGCTGGGGGCCGACGTGGTTTTTGCCGATCTCGAACCGCCGGCGTTGCTGTTCGCCCGGCTCAATTCACTTCCGTGGCGCAAGCGCGTTCGCACCCGCCAACTGAACTGGCAGCGCGATCGACTCGATCGACGCTTCGATCTGATCATCGGCGCCGACATCCTCTACGAGCGCGCCCAGTGGCCGTTCCTCGAAGCCTTCTGGCGGGTTCATCTGGCTGAAGGCGGGCAGGTGCTTTTGGGAGAGCCGGGACGTCAGACCGGCGACTTATTTCTGGAGTGGATCGTGGCGCATGGATGGATCGTCGCCACCACCGAAATTCGCGTAACAACCCGGCCCCGGGCCATCAGGATATTTACTATCAAGCGCGAACAAGAAATGGCTGACCTGAATCAGGTCCGACGGCGCCAATAAAAAAATTGTTTTCCGAACTGTTGCTTTCTTTGTCGCGTACCATTTCCTGATTGCAGCCGGTTGCGCCTGCCGATAGGATTCAGGCGTACGGTTGTTCTACGGTCCTCGTGATTCGAAAGCACTATTTGGTCTTACCTATAATCAACCCTTTGGGACCGTCGCCGGCTCGATGCAGGCCCGTGAAGCTCCGCGAAATCGGAACTTGGATCGCGGGATCCAGACGGCTGGATACGCGGGGATTTATTCCCGCTCGGCGCGTCACCACTTTTTTACGAGGGTTTGACTAAACGCTTTCACACGGAACAGGTGGATCCGCTGTACAACAAGGAACACAGCCAAGCGGCTGTGTTTTCTTGTCTGGCAACCGAGAGAATTCCAATTGATGAAGCGGAACGACGCAACCGAAAAACCCAGGACCCCGCCCACCGACTGGGGAAAGGCCGCCGATTGGTATGACCAACTCGTCGGCGATTGCGGAAGCGAATATCATCGCGAAGTCGTCTTGCCCGGCGTATTGCGCCTCATGGCGGCGCAACGCGGCGACAGCGCCCTGGACATCGCCTGCGGGCAGGGCGTTCTGTGCCGATTGATGCAAGACCGCGGCGTGCAGATGACCGGCGTGGACGCGGCGGGGGAGTTGATCCAGGCGGCGCGCGAACGCGGCCCCGAATCGATCCGCTATGTCGTCGGCGACGCGCGCGATCTGAAATTTCTGCCCGCTTCGTCGTTCGCCGCCGCCGCGTGCGTGCTGGCGATTCAGAATATCCATCCGATTCAGCCGCTGCTGAACAGCGTGGCGCGCGTGCTTCGGCCGACCGGTCGGCTGATCATCGTCATGATGCATCCTTGTTTCCGCGGACCCAAGGAGACAAGCTGGGGATGGGACGAGAAGGAAAAGGTTCAATATCGCCGGGTGGATCGGTATCTTTTGCCGCGGAAGTCGCCGATCGTGACGCATCCGGGAAAAAATCCGGACGCGTACACCTGGTCGTTTCATAAGCCGCTGGAGCTTTACGTTCGGTCGCTGAGGAATGCCGGTTTGCTGGTGGACGCGCTGGAGGAATGGCCGAGCCATAAGGTCAGCGAACCAGGTCCCCGTTCGGCCGCCGAGAACGCGGCGCGCAAGGAAATTCCGATGTTTCTCGCTCTTCGAGCGGTGAAGATCACGCACCATGAAACTACGGACGTTAGAGAGGAATCGTGATTTTCTTCTCTGGTCTGTAAGTTTGACCACGCAGGAAAATCGTCGCGGCTAAAACCACGACTTTGAGTGGGCCCGACTTCGTCGCGTTCCGTCGCGAGTCGCGAAGATCTTCCGCGTGATTGCGCCGCGACCGATGCGGCAAAGTGAATGAAGATTCAATCGGCGCCGGTTTTTCTTAACAAAATCCTGCTTTATTCAAGCGGGTCCGGAAAAAATTCTTTTTTTTCGACTAATTTGAATGGAAACCGCCGACGGCACTCGCTAATTTGCGGACCTCCGCTTCCAAGGCGGAAAAAGAGGCGCGGGCCGGGGCCGGCCCGTCGATCGCGTTACCGGTTTTGCATCCCAGTGCGGGTTTTTCAGTCGCGTCGGGCGTGCGTGAGCACCTTCCTGGCGCATCCTCAACACAGCGGACGTTTTACCAGCGGATTTGGAGTACCTGATGATGTCGAAGCGTCTCCCCTCGGCTAAGCATCCCTTCTGTACATTACTGGCTGCGTCAACGGCCGTTGAACAACTCGAAACGCGCACCTTGATGTCCGTTGCGACCAACTCCGCCGGTTGGACGGTGGTAACCCCCAACAGCAACGATCGCGTCATCTATTGCAGCAGTTCAACCGGTAACGATTCCAATACCGGCCTTTCCTCCAACGCACCCGTCAAGACCTTGGCGAAAGCCGAGTCGATGCTGCGAAACGGGTACGGCGACGAAATGCTCCTCAAAGCCGGCGACGTCTGGCAGGGCAATTTTGTCTACTGGCGCCTGAGCGGAGCCTCTTCCCAGGACCCGATGGTCCTCGGTTCCTACGGCGCCGGCCCGCGGCCCCTCATCCTGACCGGCACCCAATCGGGCCTGGTCGCCGGCTCTTCCGGCTCGCCCAACGTCAGCTACCTCTCGATCATGGGAATCCAGTTCGACGCCGACGGACGCGATCCCTCCCGCACCGCCAACCCCTCGCACGCCGATCCCACCGGCATTAACATTCTCTCGGCGGGCACGAGCATCCTCATCGAAAACTGCGAGGTCGAGAACTACCAAGTCAACATCAACGTTCAGGATTACAACGGCCCGATCAGCAATGTATCCATTCGGCGAAATGTCGTTCTCGACGCATGGTCGACCGACGCGCACGCCCAGGGACTTTATGTAACCGGCGTGAACGGTCTGCTGGTCCAGGGAAATGATTTCGATCACAACGGCTGGAACGAACAAGTCTCCGGCGCCACGTCCAACTGGTACAACCACGACTGCTACCTGTCGGCCAACAACAGCGGCTGCGTGATATTGGATAATATCTTCGCAAATGCCGCCGCCTACGGACTGCAAGCCCGCTCGGGCGGAACCATCGAAGGAAACGTTTTCATCAATGACCCGATCGGGATGTCGTTTGGCGTGGTGAACGGAGCGGCCACCACGGTCGGCGGCGTCACCGGGCAGGTCACCAATAACGTCTTCATCGGCGGCGGAAAAGTCGGCGGCCAGGTCGAAGGCGAAGGGATGATCATCGGCAATATCAGGGCGGGCGCAGGCGCCGTCATCAGCGGCAATATCTTCACCCAAAGCATGACCGGCGCCGCCGCCGCCATCGATCTCACCTTCGGCCAAAACCAGTCCAATACCGGCTCGGTCGGCATCAACGACCTGCAAATCGTCAACAACACCATTTACAACTGGACGATCGGGATCGACGTCGAAAGCGGCCAGGTTGTCGGCGGCTCGGGCATCAACGCGTTAAATCGCGTTACCATCAGCGGCAATCAATTTGAAAATCTAAGCACCACCGCGATCGAAAATCATAACAGCGCCTATTCCGCCGCCGAATCGATCTCCTCCAACACCTTCTACAACGCCAACACGTTCATGCAGTCCGGCAAATCGGTGAAGGCGGTCGGAAACATCGCAAGCCAACCACTGCAATTCGGGGCGCCGAACCGTTCGATCGCTTCGTATGCGAATTCCCTTGGAATCTCCACCGCGGCGGGTCTGCTCACTCAGGTCGCCACGCAGTCGCAGCAGACGTGGAATCCAATGTATGACGCCTCGTCGATTTTGTCTTACATTTATGCCGGTTTTTCCAATCAGTCGCTGCCGCCCGTTACGGTGACGACACCGCCGGTGACAACGCCGCCGGTAACGACACCCCCCGTAACAACGCCCCCGGTAACGACGCCGCCGGTGACGAAGCCGACGACGCCGACCCTTCCAACCGTTCCGTCCGCGCCGACTCGATCGGCTTCCCAGCTCACGCAGGCGTTGTCGTACAATAGCACGCTCGGCAATCTCAGTTCCAACTCGTCCAGCGGCGCCTGGGCCGAATATAGTTCTTTGAATTTTTCGTCGGGCGTCAGCGAATTTTACGCGGCCGTCGCGGCGGTGTCCGGACACACCGGAACCATTACGATGCACATTGACAGCCCGACGGGAACGACGATCGGCGCCCTGAAGGAAACCCCGACCGGCGCCACGAACATCTTCACTCTCCAATCGGCGGCCGTCAGCAAAATAACAGGCGTCCACAATCTTTATCTGGTCTTTAGCGGGGGCGCCGTGATTTCCAACCTTCAGTGGTTCATGTTCAGCTAACGCAAGTCCCCCATTAGAGGGATCTTTTTCCGGGGAATCATTCACCAAATAAGAAGACCCGAAGCGGAGTTATCTCCGCTTCGGGTCTTCTTATTTGTGGATTTGACGCGGTTCGGTCGCCCTTCAGAACGTGTTCGCGGGGCGAACAATCCGGCGAACGGATTCGACGCGAGACAGCGTTGCAATCGCCGCTACTTCGCTTCGCCCGCGGCGGTCTTGGGACCGGGATTCATTTCCTTCAGCCGCTCGGGAAGCTGGTCCTTCATTTTTTCATCGATTTTCTTTGCGTCGAGGTTGGCCAGCAGGTCGTCAACGGTGAGCGGCTTGGAGGAAACGCCATTATCGGGGACCGGAACGTGGGCGATCCAGACGATTGAGTTCAGGATCGTCTTGCGGAAGTTGTCGCTGCCCCAGTTGAAGTGATAGTGCCCGCCGGTGCAGCCGAAGCCGCGCCCATCATTTGCGCGGGTGGAAACCCAGACCGTGGTCTCGGGAATATTCTTGCCGAGGCCGGCGCGGATTTCGGGGTTGCCGCTATAAGCGCCGTCCTTGCCGGAACGCGTACTGTCCGGCGGAACGGCGCGCAAAATTTCCGTTACGTCCTTCATCTCCGGGCGAAACCGCATGTGGTAGTACCACTCATCATGCGTGGTGAAGGGGGCGACGCCGCGGGTCACGTCATGTTTGGGAATGTCTTTGTAATCAGCGGTCCAATTCGGGTTGATTGAGTGGAAGGTTTCGAAATATCCGCCGATCCACTTCAGAAAATCGTCGCCCACTTCGCCCTTGGGGACTTCAACGGCATAGTGGATGCAGCCCAGGCCCACGCCCTTGTCCATCAATTCGCCAAGCCCCTTCAGGTGCTTGATGGCCATATGGCCAGTGCCGCCGTCGCAGTAAATGACGATCGCCGCCGCGTTGTCGAACGCCTTGGGGTCGGTCGGCCATTCGTGCTTGTAGACTTCGCAATAAACCTGCGGCACATTTTCATTGAGGCACTTGGCCAGGAGCATACATCCGGCAAAACCTTCATGCTGCGCGTAGCCGTGGCTGGGATGACCGGAGAGGAAGACGATTTTTTTGCGTCCTTCGACGCTGGCTCCTTCGGCCAATCCCGGACGTTGCGGTGGATTTTCCGCCGCAATGACCGGAACGGCCATGCAAAAACTCAACGCGGCAAGAAACAAACTACCGATCATCGTGCGCATATTTGGGCTCCTGTGTTGGTGAAACGATCGAATGTGCATTGTACCGATTCCCGCGGCGAACTGTTGACTCGGTTCTTTAGCCTTCAATTTCCTCTACGCGAATCGCAGCGCGTTTAGCGGCAATACGGTTCACTTATCCTATTTTTTCATCTTTGTGACGCGAGTTTCGGTCGCGAAGCACGCCCCGCAAGCGGGGCCGCTAAACGCAGGAACGCTGCAACGATTTGAAAAATGCTTTGACGAGGCAAATTGGTATGAACGCCGACACGCCGAGACGGTGAGAAGAAAGAAAAGAACGCGAGAATCGGAAATAGCTATCATCAAAAACCGTTGGGATGTTGGTCTTCTCCTCTTCTCCTCTTATCGCGGACGACTCGGCGTTTAACCAGCTATCTTGGGCGAACCCTATTGAGTTTAGCGGCCCCGCTTGCGGGGCGTTTTCCCCAACCCGCGCGAGGCTTCGTTTTCCCCAACCCGCGCGAGGACCCGTTTTCCGCGATCCCAGCGTGCGGCGCGTATTCCACCGCCCTCGCTCGCCGTCCCGATGTGAAATTTGTTTTGGCTCGCGCTCGTGCTCCTAAACGACAGCGGAGGGGAACGGAACATCGCATCATTCTCCGCCGAACGGCGCTCCGCCGGCGCCATGCGGGAACGAAGGGGGCGGGGTCGCGGCGGCGGCGGGTTTCTTGGTCTTGAAATCGCCCGTCAACTTATCGATCAAGCCGCGATCGACCTCGAACGAAAGATCCTTGTACGTTCCAATCAGGTGAGCGTCGCCGCTGCGATCGGTAAACCGAATCACATAATCCTCTCCGCTCACGCCCGCGCTGGCGGCGATCGTGTGAAGCGTCAGCGTGAACGTCCCGGCGGGTTGAGTTGTCGCTGCGCTTTCAATGTACTTATCGACGCGGAGCGGATGGAACGAGTCGAGAAGCGCCTTGACCTGTCCTTCCTCGGCGTCGCCCTCGCCGCCGGAGGCGAAGAACCACGGAGCGGTCGGAGCGGCCTGCTTTGTCGCAGGCGCCGGGAGAGCGGCGACGGAAGGCTGCGTCGTCGCCACGGCGGAAGGCTGCGTCGTCGCCACGGAAGGCTGCGTCGTCGCCACGGCGGGCTGCGTCGTCGCCACGGAAGGCTGCGTCGTCGCGACGGAAGGTTGCGTCGTGGCGACTGACGGCTGCGTGGTGGCCGCGGCGCTGGGTTGTGTGGTCGAAGCCGAGGCGCCGACGGGCAAGGTGGGGCCGAGGACCGGCGCTTGGACCTTTCGCCGTTCGATGGTGAACTCGCGCAAATCCGCCGGGCGGGTCGTCGGCTGCGTGGTGGCGGGGCGGTCGATCGCCAGCGTGAATCCGCTTACCTTTTCCGGATCGATATTCAGGACTTCCTTGTTGCGGAGTTCGAGCGGCGTTTTGTCGAAGGTTTTTTCCGCGGTCGCCGCCACGATCGCCACTTCCGATCCGTTTAGCGAAGCGAAGACGTTGGTTTTCAGGATGTCCTGATAACCGCCGAAGCGGATTGTTTCCCCGCCGGGTATCTGGCCGGCGGTGACGGGTTGTGTCGTGGCGGGCGTCGCGGTCGGAGCGGCCGTGCTGAACCAAACCGTCATGCGGGGATGATTCAATCCATATTTTCCCGGTTTTTCCGGCGAATCGACGAATTCGGCGGCATTGAGACCCGTCACGCCCGCGAGCAGGTCAGACACCGCCGACGCCTCGGCGGGCATCTGCGACGGCTCGGTCAACTGCCATGCTTCTCCCTTTTTTTCCAGCTTGATGGTCTTGCCGGCGTTGGTAATCGCCAGTTGCTTGATCTGATCGCTGGACGTGGTGACCAGCTTGGTATCGCGATAGTTGCTGACGGGTTTATCCAGTTTCGCGTAGATGTCGTTGCCGACCACATTCGCTTTGTCGTTGGCGTCCACCTGGACGTAGAGGCTGTCGCCCACGGTGGATTTATCGCCAAAGGCGAGCTTGGTGACTTTTCCGCCCTTGCCCGTCAGCTCCACCACGAAGGAGGGATGGTCCAATCCGCCGGCGGCCTTGCGGGAGGAATCGACCTCCCCGCGCGATTGAAGGCCGACAAGACTGCGAACTAGTTCGTCGGCTTCAAAAGTCTTGGCCGGCGCCTTGACGGGTTCGACCACTTTCCACTCAGCTCCCTTTTTTTCCAGCGCGAATTGTTTGCCGTCGGAGTTGGTGACCGACACGTGGGTCACATCGGCCTGATCGACGGCCAGCAGCTTATGTTCGGCCGTGCTATCGGCATCCTTGGGTTTCTCCGGGCGGCTCGACGTGAAATAGACGACCAGGCCGACCGCGACAACCAGCACGAGAAGAAAAAGGGTGGTTCGGAAGTTCATAGTGGTAAATCCAGGGTCCGCGACGAGCCCGTGTACTTTTGGAAGCACAGGCGTCTGGCCTGTGTTTTTCGACCGACAGGCGAGACGCCTGCGCCACAAAAAGTTTTCAAGCTTAAGGCAAACCGGACAATCTCATCGAAAAAAAGCAAAACGAATGAAAGCGGCAATTCCGGCTTGTGCTCCCTTCAGGGGAGAGAGCACGCGTGCCGTCTTCTGTATCACGCGGAATCGCGACCGAGCAATTTCTCATCTGGGTGAAGTGACCTCGCGAATCACGCCCCGCAAGCGGGGCCGCTAAGCGCAGGCACGCTTCGCCAATTTGAAAAAAAGTTCTAGTCGCGCCGTTTGAAATATACGCCGGCGCCGGCGACCAGCACCGCGCCCGGCAGGATGATCAGCAGCACGCCGATACGCCAGAAATTCAACACACCGTTGCTCATGTCGCCGATTCGGCTCACGTCCATCGCCGCGGGGCTGATGGCGATCATCGTCTCCAAATGGGCGAGCCAGAAAATGCTGTTCGTGGCCAGTTCCTGGTTCCCCGGAAAACGGTTGACGCGCAACGGCGGATCGCGACGGGCAAGCCGTGGATCGAGAATACGCAAAAATCCGTTCGTGAACGATTGCACGGAACCGATCACGACCAGTCGCCCGGCGCCCTGCTTCTCGACCACGGCGCCGCCCCAGACCGGCGGAGCAAGATCCCCTTTTTCCGGATGAAATTCCGGCGGCTTTCCCTGATCGATCTGATCGAGGTTCACGTCGCCCCAGGTCTTCAATCCCGGCATGTTCGCCGAGAACGGAAGGATCGGCGTAACCGTGCAACCCTTAACGTCGTGCGTGTTGACGACGATCGGAGCGACGTAAACCGAATCAAGATTGTTGATCGGCGCCACCAGCGGATGATCGCCGTAACGGCGGATGTCCCAAATGAATGGCCGGGCCTTGGCTTCCTCCACCGGATCGGCGGCGGCGGCGTCGGTCACCGTGATGGTTTCGTGCATCGCTATCGCGTCGGAATGTACGTCAACGCCCCAGTCCTTCAGCGTATCGGCGAGATTATCCCCACGAACGTTCACCAGCAGCAGCGCCGATCCGCCGTGGCCCAGATGTTCTTTCAGGCGAGGCCCGATCGCCGACGGTTGCGGCGGCATTCCCTGCTGTTGCTCCTGCGGGAGATCGAGCACCACCCAAATCGCGTCCCTGATCTGATCATCCGACGGCTCGGGCGCGGACGGCATCTGCTGACGTTGCATTTGCTGCTGCATCGCCCACTGCCCCGACAGATCCTTTTCGGTGACGTCAAAATTATACTCGCGGAATTGCTCGGCGATCGTGGACATGGCGCCGCTGGGAATGAACGGCGGAAAACCCGCCGCCGTCACCGGCGGACCGCCGCCGCGCACGAAGCAGATCTTCTGCTTGATGGGGTGTTCCAATCCGTAAATCGCCGTCGTCACCTGCTGCTCGCCGGCAAAGCGCGGCGTTACCTTGGCGCCGGCGTTCAGCGCCCGGGCGTCGGTGTCGTCCTGCCAGACCTGCCGTTGCGATAAAATTCGCCAGTCGTTTTCGCCGAGCACCAGGATTGGGTTCTCGACGTTCAGCGCTTGCTCGAGCTGATCGACTTTCAGTTCTCCGAGCTTGCCCGCTTTTTCGATGGCGTCGTCGGCGAGTTTCTTGATCTTCTCGTAATTCGGAACGCTGTCGGCCAGATACTTCTTAAATTCCGCCGGGACCTCTTTCGATTGCTGAATCAAGGGCAACTGATCGACCACGGCGCCGGCCAGCGTGGAGACGTTTTCCATCTGTTCCTTGGCCACCGTCGTCGCGCCTTTGTAGTCCGGATGTTTTTTCTTCAATTCGCGATCGACCGCCGTGCGGGCGTCGTTCAACCGCTCGGGAAGAACGTCATGAATCGTTCGCACGAAATCGGCGATCGAAGACTGCTGGCTGTCCGCGCCCGGCTCATCGCTGGCGGAAAACTTCTTGATGGCGTCCGCCTCGGCGTCCGTCAGTTTCTTGATCTGGTCGTATTGTTTCCGCCAGTCGTCCAGATAGTCTTTATAGACCTTGATCTGCGATCCATATCGGCTGATGAACTGCTGATGCAGTTCTTCAAGTTTGTCTTTTTCCTTGATTGGATCGATGACCTGCACGTCGATCTTGCCGCTCTTATTTTTGTACTCGTCGAGCAGGTCCGAGACGCGCTGCGCCAATGCCGCCTGTTCGGGCATGTTGTCCGGCTTGGAATACAGGCTCACCAGCGTGATCTTTTGCTTGAGGTCCTTGATCACGTTGAGGGTCTGCGGCTTGAGGCTCAGGCTTCCGCCGGCCGTCATGTCCACGCGGGCGTTGGCGCGCTGCGAAAACCACGTCAACATCACGGCCAGCGCCACGATCAGGACGGCGGATAACACGACGTTGCTGCCGTACTTGATCCAGCGGTCTTTTTGCGATTCGGGCCGGGCCGGCTCGAGATCGGCGATTCTGTTTTTGTTTTTGGAACTCATTTCCACCGCCTCGATTCAAGAACCTTGACTGTGAAGAACAGGAACACCGCCGTGGAAACGACGAAGAAGACGACGTTGCCGGTATCGATGACGCCGCGGCTGAAATCGGTGTATCGGCGGTAAACCATCTGATCGAGCGCCTTGCGGGCGAAGTCCGAAAGATCGGCCAATCCGCCCAAAAGCCAGGGGACGATGGTGATGGCGGTAAGGATCGCCGCCGCCGCCACCGCCGCCACGATCTGGCTGCGCGTCAGCGACGAGCAAAAAAGCGCGACGGAGATGAACATCGCCCCCACCAGCAGAATGCCGAGATATCCGCAGACGATCGGCCCGATGTCCGGCCGGCCGTAGATGCGAAGCAACACGACATACAAAAGCGTCGGGATGAGCAGGATCACGAGGAACCCGAACGACCCGAAGAATTTTCCGAGTACGATATTGGTTTCGCTGATCGGCGCCGTCATCATCGTTTCGATGGTGCCGGTGGCCCATTCCTGGGCCAGCAAACCCATGCAAAGCAGCGGGATGACGAAGACCAGGACGTTGATCATCTTGTCGAACATGGTCCGCATGGCGGCCGGTTCGCCCGGGCTGAAATCGTTCCAGAACATTCCGCCGCAGATCAGCAGGAAAACCACCATCGCCACATAGGCGATCGGCGAGAAGAAATAACTGCTGAGTTCCCGGCGGGCGATGACGATCGTGCGACTCATACCATGCCCCCTTTCGCGCTGACCGCCTCGCGGCTGCCGTTGTTTTTTCCGCCCATTTCGTCGGTTGACGCATCAGCTTCGGGGGTCCGGGCCAACGCCTGGTTGGCCGTCACTTGCACGAAGAATTCTTCGAGCGTGGCGTGTTCAAGCCGGATTTCGCGAAGGGCCCAGCCGGATTGAATCACCGTTCTGGCGACGTCTTCGCGAACATCCTGAGATTTCTGCGGCCGAACGGCGGCGGTGACATAGGACGAATCGCCGCCGGGGAGAATCTCGACGGTATTGACGCCGTTGATGCGTTGCAGCGCCGACCGCACCGCGTCGGCCGGTCCCTTGCATTCGACCAGCACGCGGGCGGTCGCCCGACGGCTGGCGAGCAATTCATTGGGAGAGCCCTGGGCGGCGATTCGCCCGCCGGCGATGATGATCGCGCGATCGCAAACCGCTTCGACCTCCGGCAGGATATGCGTGCAAAGCAACACGGTATGCTGCCCGCCAAGCTCTTTAATCAGCTTTCGCGTTTCGATGATCTGGGTGGGATCGAGCCCGACGGTCGGTTCGTCAAGAATAAGAACCGCCGGGTTATGCAAGAGCGAATCGGCCAGGCCGACGCGCTGGCGATACCCTTTGGATAGATGTCCGATCAGGCGGCGGCGCACGCCCCGTAGCCAGCAGCGTTCGACGACGTATTCGATCCGCTGTTTGCGGGTCGCGCGGTCGAGTTTGCGGAGCTGGCCGCGAAAGTCGAGGTATTCTTCCACCCGCATCTCGGTATAGAGCGGGCAATTTTCGGGAAGATACCCCAGGCTCGAGCGGACCTGCTCCGATTGATGAAAGATGTCAAAGCCGTTGATGTTGGCCCCGCCGCTGGTTGGCGGCAGGTAACAGGCGAGCATGCGGATGGTAGTGGATTTTCCCGCGCCGTTGGGCCCGAGAAACCCGACCACCTGTCCCTTGCCCACCTCAAAGCTTACATTGTCCACGGCAAGCACGTTGCCGTAGGCTTTAGTGAGGTTGGAAACCGAAATCACGCCAAACTCCTCCGCGTGCAAATCACCGGCATTGGCGTGGCAGAGCGCCTCGGCGCTTGATCCGTCGCCATTCCCGGCCGCAACAATCGCCTGCGACCCACTCTTAATTTCCCCATACGCCACGGCTATAAAAACGTTGATCTTTTTTTGGGCCGCGCGCCTGGGATTCAAGCTGTTCAGTACAAACGGTTTGCGCCCCGGTTTTTGCCGGGGCGGGGCATTCTACGCACTGTCCAGCGAACCGCAAGCGCGATGTTCGAGTCAGACGAGTGAGAGACGACGATCTAACGCGGAGCGCAACGGAAAATTGAAATCCTGACACGGCCCATTTGTCGATGCCAGCTTCAGAAAAAAAATCTTATCGGACCTTCCATAACGGCCCTTCCAAGAAACCCTCACCCTTTCCTCTGCCGGAGTACCGGGCGAGGGTATGAAAAAAAACGCGCGTGATCGCGCAAGGTTATCTAATTAGACATCGTCAAGAACCCGGCAGATTTCGATATTCTCCTCTCTTCCTCTCTTCCTCTCCTCTCCTCCTATCTCTGCCTGGCGTTCAACTCAATCTCTTAAGCGCAATACGGTTCACTTAGAAGATTGAGTTGAACGCCGAGACGCCGAGTCGCCGAGATAAAAGAGAATAAAAGAGAAGAAGAGCAAAAACTCACTCGTTCTTGATGACACCAATTTCAGATTTTCTCGTTCTTCCTTTCTTCTCTGAATCTCGGCGTCTGGGCGTTCATACCGATTCATCTTAAGTGAACCGTATTGCTCTTCAGCGAGCCGTTTGCGGCTAAATGGGAAAAACGCAACACGGGGACTTCGCTATAAGGGCCTTTGCATGGAAGAAGTGGGTGGAGTACTTGCCAAGACGCCACCTTTATCTGCATACTGACGGGATCGGTTAGAGTCTCATTTCCACAGGAAGAGGAAAGCGTCATGAATCGAACGTGCGTAGTTATCGTCGGCGTTCTGCTCGCCGGTTGCGCGAAACATACGGCAGTGACGGCAACAAGTCGGCCGCCGACCACGATGCCGGCGGCGGCCCCTGATCCGTCGCCGTCGAATCCGGGCGGTCCGGCAGGAATCACAAGCCATACCGCGACGGCGCCGGCCGAACAGGCCGGCCCGGGCGCTCCGGTTCCGCCGCCTGTCGCCAGCGCGGCCATTTTCGAGCTGAATCAGGATGGGAAAATCTACGTCTTTGGTTTTGTCGATCACCTGCTGGCGTTCCAGCATGCGGGCAAGAGTCAGCCGGTCGTGATCGAGAAGCCGGATTTTACGCCCAACCATACGACGGTGGTGATCGAAGCCTCCGACGATGCCATGGCGGCGGAGATCCTTGCCTCATACTTGAAGCAACATCCGGAAAGCAAGAAATAATCGCGACCGCGGCAAACGGAATGTTCGGGATTTTTGATGTGCGGCACGACGTTCTCGCCACATGCCGTTCATGGCGGACGCCGCGGCGGGAGGACGGGAAATCCGCGCCGGCGAATGGCGGGGGGACGCACGCGTCGGAGAAAGGCCGCCAGCCCGGCGACGAATCCCGCCGGGACAAATAGAAAGATCAGAAACCACTTCGAGAACATCATGGACGGTGGGCGATGATACGCCACGCACTGCGGAAATCGACCGACGTTTCTGCTAAGATCGCTCGACTATGGCATCGCTGACCTACCGCACCGCCGGCGAATCGCACGGCAAGGGACTCATCGCTCTGGTTGAAGGTCTTCCGGCCGGCGTAAACGTCGATCAAAAGTTTATCGACGGTGAGCTGCGCCGCCGGCAGGGCGGCTACGGACGCGGTGGGCGCCAGAAAATCGAGACGGATCATGCCGAGTTTCTTACCGGCGTGCGCCTCGATCGCACGATCGGTTCGCCGGTGACAATGCTGATTCCCAACAAGGACTCCCGGCTGGATGATTTATCCAAGACTCCGCCACTGCATCGGCCCAGGCCAGGCCACGCCGACCTCGCCGGGAGTATTAAATGGCTGACGACCGATTGCCGCGAAACCCTCGAACGAGCCAGCGCGCGCGAAACCGCGGCCCGCGTGGCGGCGGGGGCGCTGGCGCGATGTTTTCTCCGCCATTTCGACATCGACGTTTTTGGCTTTGTGCGGTCAGTGGGCGAAGCGACGGCTCAGATTGACGTGACCTCCGATAATTGGCGGCAGTTGCTCATCGCGCGCGAAGAATCCGATGTCTACTGCCCCGATCCGGTCGCGGGGCAGCAGATGCGGGAATTTATCAATCAGCAGAAGATGGCGCACGATACCGCCGGTGGAATCGTGGAGGCGCACATTTTTGGCTGTCCGGTCGGCCTGGGATCGTGCATGACGTGGGACGGCCGCCTTGACAGCCGAATCGCGGCGGCGGTGGTCGGTATTCAGGCGTTCAAGGGGGTCGAAATCGGCTTAGGTTTTGAAACGGCCCGCCGGCCGGGCTCGCGCGTTCACGACGAGATTTTCTACGACCCGGCCGCGAGGGAAACGCCTGCCCTGGGCTTTCGGCGCGGGAGCAACAACGCCGGCGGGCTCGAAGGGGGCATGACCAATGGCATGCCGGTCGTCGTTCGCGGCGCCATGAAGCCCATTAGCACGTTGGGTAAGCCGTTGCGAAGTATCGACCTGAATACCAAGGAACCGAGCGACGCCGGATGGGAGCGATCCGATATTTCAGCGATTAGCGCCGCGTCGGTGGTGATGGAAAACGTGGTCGCTTTTGAGATCGCACGCGCATTTGTGGAAAAGTTTGGCGGAGACTCGGTTACCGAGATCACAGCGAACTATGCCGCGTTCTTGGCCGCTGCCCGCCGGTTGCCAATGTGATCGTTGTCACATCCTGTCGGCCTTGTCGCGACAAACCCGCCGACCTGTCGTTTACCCGGCAAGCGACGAGCGATTTGATCGCCCGTTTAGGAAGGGAGCACGCTTTTTGATTTTTTCGAACGCCGGGGCATGGTGTTTGTTATCTCCACACCGTACGAGACGCGGGCCGAACGAGGCCTTGAAAGAGGAAAATCGATTCGACCCGCGATTTATTTTACCCGCATATTCCGGCCCACCCACACCCTGAACCCCACGGGTCGGAACCCATAGCCCGCAGCCGGCATCTTCCCGATGCCGGCTGTTTTTGTTCGGCTTCCCGTCTCCGTTCAAATCCGCCAGCTAAATGTAATCGACGCCGGAATAACGCCAGGCGGCGGTCTTTTCATTCGATATCGCGAAATCGCCCAATGGGCGAATCAGCAGGTCAAAGGATCGGCCGGGTTGAAAGTGAAGGGATTGGGCGACGGGAATAATGGAGTCTGAACCGGCAAGAGGAAGTCGCACAGGATGCCACCCTTCATGAGCGGCGCGAGAGGCGATCGCTCGAAGGAGCGATTCAACCGCCGTGGGATTGATCTCGGTCGGCATCAGCTCCAGCACATCGGCGCGGATCGTAGCGCTGTGCATCGCTCCGGCGCCCAACAGCGCGAAACCGTTCGGCGAATCGCCGAGTATGTGAAACGAATATCGGCGTCGATAGGGATGGACCGCCAGCCATGCCTGTAAGCCCCGCGTGGCGCGATCGACGCGCCCGGCGGATGTGCGCCGCCACACGCGATCCACTTGATCCCACGGAAGGGACGGATCATCGACGCCCCACGTTTGAGGCAGGGCGCCGGCGGCGATCGTGTTTGGCTCTTCGCAAAACCAGGCGTTGATCTCAATCGCCTTTGAGAAGCCATTCTTAAGATACCAGCGATACGCGGGGCTTGCCGGCTCTTCTCGAAAAACGGTGACGATGCGGGCGCCGGCGGGGGGTCGCTCGGCGATGGAGCGCTGCATCGCCGAACCCAGCCCGCCGTTGCGATACGCGGGATCGACGGCCACCACGGTCTCATGAATCGACGTTATCGCCCGCCCCGGCCCGACGCACAAAACGCGCGGCTCAAGCGGGATGGCGCCGACCAGCCGGCATCCGTCCCATGCGGTCATCGCCAACATTTGCAGGCCATCCCATGTGATCGGATCGCGCGGATTAAAGCCCATGCGCTCGATGAACGCCAGGATCGTATCACGATCATCAGGCACCGAGAGGCGGACGACAGGAAAGGATTTTGACGAGATCGGCGGTTGCATTTTTTTATGATCCGCGATCGTCGCGTGAAGCCCCTCAATCCGAGTCATGTGAGGGAAGCGTCAATCGAAAGATGCTACCTCCGCCGGGCCGGGGGGCATAGGTGAGGGTTCCTTCGTGGGCTTCGACGATTTGCCGGGCGATGGCGAGGCCCAGGCCCGTGCCCGGCGTGCGATCGACGCCGGGGACTCGGAAAAAGCGCTTGAAAAGTTGGTCTGCGTGCTCAAGCGGAATTCCCGGCCCAGTATCGCTCACGCTGATCGCGATCCTGCCGCCGCACGGCTCGGCGTCGATGCGCACCTTGCCTTGGCCAGGGGTGAATTTCAAGGCGTTTGAAAGGAGATTGGTCAAAACGCTGGCCGCCAGGATGCGGTCGGCCCACGCCGATACGTCCGCGCCGATTTGAACGTCGACGGTGATTTCTTTTTCCTCAAACCCCATCGCCAGCGGCGCCAACGCGTCGGCGATCAGCGACGCGACCGCGACCTTTTGAAAACTCAGCTTGGCCGATCCGATCTGGGCGCGGCTGAAGTCGAGGAGGTTTTCGATAATGCGGTAGAGGCGCTCGGTTTCGTCGCGAGCCGCTTCGACCAGCTTTCGCTGGCGGGGAAGCAAGGGCCCCAGCGTTTCCTCGGCAAGCATCAGCGTCGACATGCGGATCGACGTCAACGGCGTGCGAAGCTCATGGCTTACCGTCGAAACCAGGCTGCTCTTCAATTCATCCGCCTGGCGCAGACGGGTTACGTCGACGAGAATGATCACGACGCCCACGACGCGGGCCCCGTCGAGCATCGGCATGCCGCGGGGAAGGAAAAACCGCTCGTGGCCGTCGTCGAACAACTGAACCGCCGATCCGTACCCGCGCGGCTCGTCGTTTTCGCCGCGCGACGCCTGCCGATGCAGTGCGATGAGCCAGTCGAACCCGAGGTCCGCCACGTTTCTGCCCGGCTCAGCGTGAAAATGGGCGGCGGCGGTGCGGTTGGCGATCTCGATGTTCCCCTGCGTGCGCGTCACCAACACCGCGTCGGGCAAACTGTCGATGGCCAGTTGCGTCGTACCCTGCGCGCGCAGCAGGCGTTCGTGATCGATCTTGCGGTAGTCGCGCAGGCGCTCGGCCATCGCGTTAAACGCGTCGGCTAACTCGCCCAGTTCGTCTTGAGCGCGGACGGGAACCGTGAGATCGAGATCGCCGGCGCCGATTTGCTTTGCCGAGCGGGTCAACTCGCGTAACGGCTGCAAAACCGTCGCGCCGGCCGCGCCCAGCACGACAAAAGCCAACAGCGCGCCGATTCCCACGAGAAGCAATAATACATTGCGCACGTCGAGCATCCGCCGGCGGACGCGCCCGTCGGCGGAAATCATGTTTTGCATGTTCAGCGTCGCGATCCGCTGGGCGTGGACGCGCGCGTCGCGGTACATCGGAAGCAGTCCGCGCACATAAAGCCGCTGTCGCTCGGCTGGCTTTGCGAGCGTCATCACCGCGTACGAGCGCCCGTAGTTTTGCCAGTCGGTCACGAGTCGGCGGGTTTCTTCCAACTCGCCCGGCAGCGAGACGTTGTGAAGCTGATGGTCAAGGTTTTCGCCGAATCGCTTCTGCTGGGCATGGCTGTCGATCGGGTCGCCGGCTTCCTTCCATGCCAACTGTCGGGCCGAGGCGTCAAGCCGATCGAGCGCGTCGATCATCTGATCGCAATAGACTTCGCTGTCATAGTTTTCCCGCAGAAGGCGTTGAAGCTCCTGGCTGAAATGGGTGAGGACTACGGCGCTGACGGCGCTGACCACGACCAGAATGAAAAGCAGTCCGCCGAGATAGAGGTAAAGCTTGGTGCGCAAACTCCATGTCGAAAGATGGATCATTCGATTCCATTGTATCTTGAAGAGGACGCAAATAGCCGCGACTCGAAATCCGAAACGCGCGACATGATTGGCCGCCATACGCGAACACCCGGGGTTTAGTCCAGGAAATTTCGGATCTAACCCGGCCTTTGGAATTCGCGATTAATCGAGCCCATATTGTTTTCGCCTTCGCCAGAGGGTTGCGGGATCGATGCCGAGAATGGCGGCGGCGGCTTCGAGGGATTTGGCCGTCGCCAGGACCCGGCGAATATGCATTTCTTCAAGCGCGTCGAGCGGCATTAAATTTTCCAGAGCCGACTCCCCGCGGCAAAGCATAGTGGGCGGCAAGTGTTCCAGATCGATCCGGCTCGATCCGCACAGTGAAACCGCTCTTTCCACCACGCCGCGCAGTTCGCGCACGTTGCCGGGCCATGGGTGGGTCAGCAGCACGTCCATCGCGTCGTCGGTAAATCCGCCGATCGTTCGATGGCTTGCCCGCGCGGCGGCGTCGCGGAAGTGGTCGGCAAGAAGACGAATGTCCTCCAGCCGCTGTCGCAGGGGCGGAAGCTCGATCTGCACGATGTTCACCGCCAGGAGCAAATCGCTGCGGAGCCGATCGCGGGCGGCGGAGCGATCGAGGTCTTCGCTGGTCGTGGCGATGACCCGCACGTCCGATTTCCGCAAAACGAAATCATCGTGGCGTTCGTATTCCTTGTCGCGCAGCAAGCGGACCAACCGGGGCTGGATCGTCATGGGGATGGCGCCGATCTCTTTGAGGATCAGCGTTCCGCCGTCGCACAGGCCCGCCGCCCCGCGATTGATCGTCGCGATCGAAGGCGCGCCGATCGGAGCAGTGCCGAAGAGAATGGCGTTTAGCGAGTCGGCGGATGTCGTCTGACAGGAGACAGCCGTGCAGGCGCCGCCGTCGCGATGGCTCCAGGCGTGGATCGCGCGGGCGAGGCGTTCTTTTCCCGAGCCGGGTTCGCCGCGAATCAGCAGCGTGGTGTCTCCCGTCGCAAGCCGTCGGGCCAGATCGACGGCTTGGCGCATTTCGCTGCTGGTGGTGAGCGGCTGAAAGTCGGCCCAATCCGAACGTTCGCCCACCTGAAGGGCGCCAAGTTTTAGCTCCAGCTTTCGTTGTTGATCGACTTTGCGCACGACCAGTTGAACCTGGGCGGGGGTGAACGGTTTGGGAAGATAATCAGCCGCCCCGCGGTCCATGGCGATCATCGCGGTTTCAGCCGACGCGTAGGCGGTGATCACGATGACCTTCGCCCAGGGGCAGTGGGCCAGCATTGCGGGGATGAGGTCCAGCCCATTGCTCACGCCCAGGCGCACGTCAAGGAAGATCAGATCGAACGCATGTGCCGTGACGGTTTGGATGGCTTGATGGGCGTTGGCGCATGAAGTGATTTCGTGGCCGCTGGCTTCAAGGCAAAGGCCCAGCGTCATGCGAATATTGGCTTCATCGTCAACGACCAAAACGCGCAATGGGCGGGGCCGCGGCGGATGAGGCGAGATGGTGGTTGGATCTGGCAAGTGACTCGGATAGGGGAGATTCGTCTCCATCGGCATAAGACGGGATCGCAAAGTTGAGCGGCGCCGCCACGCGAGGGCTTCAGCCAACAGTTCCACAACGTCTATTCGTACGGCACGCGCCCTTGTGCTTTTGGCAATGCGATTGGCGTGCCAAATGAGTTACGTCAGTGACGTCGTGATCAAATATACGCCGCGACAGACATCGTTGCCTGACGAATTCCGCTCCGCGACCGATGACGGTGGCTTGGCGGCATCCTTTCACGTCACCGTCCTGATCAGTCGGAACATGTATCAAGTGCTGCTGAAGGTGCGCGCAGTACAGGCAGCGAATGCGCGATCCCAAAATTTTTGCATTAAAAATGAGCAGACGCGCCGAGAGCTGATTTTGAAACCAGGACCGCGGATCATTGCAAAGTGCAATAACTCGTATGTTATCTTTGACGAATCTTCGCGCGCTCCGACTGTAACCAAATGAGCGCGCTGCCACACATATTGCAGAACTTTTGCCTTCTCGCCCTTGGTTTTCCTGCCGATCGACCCAGCCGATGTCCGTAAATCAAGCCAAAACGATGATGATTAGCTGCCGCCCTTGAAGCCAATGCTCTTTTGCGACTGAGGCGGCGTCGCTTGCATGCCTAGTTTATATGCACAATTCTACGAATCACCGAGGCGAGCCATCGAAAGGTCGTGGTATGACCTTTGTTTTGGGCCACTCGGCTGAGGGGAACGCGGCACAACACACGCCTACCTGATGGTGAGAGTCACAGGATGCATCCAGGCGAAGTGCGCGCAGCGTTTCCTTCGATTCGTTTGTGCGGCGGCCGGAGATCCGGCCTCGCCGGTCGTTAACCTACCCCAAAGGAGCGTGCTATGCGTCGTGTTGTCCCTGGCCTGGAAAAGCTCTCGTTACCTGAGAAGCTTTCCCGACTGGCGGTCCGAATGCGGGACCCAGAATGGCGTCGATATGCGAAACTGTTGTTAGCCGGAAAATTCATCGGCTTGGGCTTGGTACTCCTACTCATGCTGCTGGTCGAAGTCGTACCGGGCATGCTTAGCACGGCCGTTCATGCGCAGGCCGTGGCGGCGCCGGCGGCGACCGCCCCGGTTGATCCTCTTACGCTGATCAAAGGCGGCGACATCGTCAATCCGCTGAACACGGTTTGGACGCTGATCGCCGCGTTCCTCGTCTTCGCGATGCAGGTCGGATTCACGATGCTCGAAGCGGGATTCTGCCGATCCCGCGAAACGGTGAACGTGTTGGTCGAGTGCGTATTCGACACCTGCTTGTGCGGACTCTTGTACTATGCCTTTGGCTACGCCTTTATGTTTGGCGCCGGCAATGGAATCATCGGCTGGCATGATCCGAACGACGCCACGAAGAACTGGTTCTTCCTGAGGAACGTCACCGCCGCGACCACTTATGGCTCGACCGGCGTGGCGCTTTTGGCTCACTGGGTCTTCCAGTTCGCGTTCGCCGACTGCGCTTCGACGATTTGCTCAGGCACCATGATCGGCCGTACCGCTTTCATCGGCGATATCATCTACTCGGTCTGCGTCTCCGGGTTCATCTATCCGATCATCGGACACTGGGCATGGGGTCCGGACGGTTTCCTGGCGACCATGGGCGGCCAAAACGCCTCGACGGATAGCTTCACCCACTTCCTCCCCGTCATCGGAATGAACTTCCACGACTTCGCCGGCTCGACGGTCGTTCACTCGATCGGCGGCTGGATCGCCCTTGCCGGCGGCATCGTCCTTGGGCCTCGAATCGGCCGCAAGTTCAAGCGCGACGGCGGCGGCCCGATGCTTCCCCACGATCTGACGGTCGCGGTCTGCGGCGGTCTGCTCCTGTGGTTCGGCTGGTACGGCTTTAACCCCGGCTCGACCCTGTCGGCCATGGACTTCGCCGGCATCGGCCGCATCTCCGCCAACACCACCCTCGCCGCCTGCACCGGCGGCCTCGGCGCGGTCTTCCTAATGTACTTCCGCCTTGGCAAATGGGACGCCGGCGCCATCACCAACGGGTTCCTGGCCGGACTGGTCGCCATCACCTGCCCCTGCTACTGGGTCAGCCCGACCGGCGCGTGCATCCTCGGCTTTATCGCGGGGATCATCGTCATCCTCGGCGTCGATCTCCTTGAGTTCCTGAGGATCGACGATCCAATCGGCGCTTGGCCGGTGCACGGCTTGTGCGGCATCTGGGGAACCATTTCCCTGGGCCTGTTCGCCACCGGCCAGTATTCCGCCGCGGGAAGCGGCCAGCTTGCTCCCACCACCACCGACCCCAGCACCATCCTCACCGGCTTGTTCTACGGCGGCGGAACGCAGGTGCTGATCGCCCAGTGCATTGGCAGTTTCGTGGTTTGCGCCGCCACATTCTCCGTCGCCATGGCCATTTTTCTAATCCTCACGGCGATGGGTCACCTCCGCATCTCCAAGGCCGGCGAAGAAGAAGGCATGGATCTGCACGAGCATGGCATCTCGGCTTACCCCGAATATGTCATCTCGTCGTTGGCCGCTCCGAAGGGAATGCCGCGGGATACCGTGGGATATTACCCCTCGCCCTCCGAAATGCGAGAATCGGAATTCGTCGGTTCAAAGAAATGAATGCGGCATTTAACTTATTTGTCGACGGGCGCGATCGGCGGGCCGGTGCTCGAAACCGGCCCGCTCGATCAAGTCCGAAGACCTTTGGGAGTGATGTGACATGAAGATGATAATCGCCATTATTCGTCCAGAACGCTTTGAGGCCGTGCAGGCGGCCCTGGACTCGAAGGAAGTTTACCTGATGACCGCATCCGACGTGCGTGGATGCGGCCGACAACGCGGGTATACTGAGAACTACCGCGGAAGCAAAGGGTTTATCCGTTTGCTGTCCAAGGTGAAGCTCGAAATCGCGGTCAACGACGACTTCGTGAAGCCGGCCGTCGACGCGATTTTGCAGGCCGGCAAATCCGAAGGAGAAGGAAAAATCGGAGACGGGAAGATATTTGTCCTCCCGCTCGAAGAATGCTACCGCATTCGCACTGGTGAAGAAGGGGGGATTGCGATCGGGCCGTGAAACGCCTGACGCAAACGAATAGTGCGAATTCAACGCCTGCGCTTAAACGCAGTCGAACCGCGGCCAGAGCCTGATGCGTAGCGACGTACCAGGCTCTGGCCGCGTCCTTGCACCTGAGAGAGATAGTCAGCGGAACCAATATCCTATGGAAACGACAGCGCAATCGAACAGACCCGCCGCCCTCACGTTATTAGCTAGCGAACGACCTCGAAACGTGGGATGGCTCTCGGCGGCCGGGTTTTTATTCGGCGATTGGGGGACCAGCCGGCTTTATGTTCTGGGCCTGGCTCTGTTCTTTGCCGGCCGCACGAGCTTTTGGCTCATCGTGATGATGAGCCTGTTGATCTTCGCGGTAGGGTGGGCGTATTCGCAGATCTGCCGGATTTATCCCGACGGCGGGGGTGTTTATACCGCCGCCAAACAAACCAGCCGCACGCTGGCGGTGGTGGGCGCGCTGCTGTTATTCGCCGACTACACCGTCACGGCGAGTTTGAGCGTTCTTGATGCCTATCACTATTTTGGGTTGCCGTTGCATAAGGTGGTCGAGGGGCCGACCAACGGTTCATCGGAGCCCGAGCCGATCGGGGCGGGAGGGGTTCGCACGGCGACGCTGACCTACGACGCCCGGCCTGGAATCGACGCCGGCAACATGCTCGACGCCAAACGGAAAAGCCCCACGTCGGTCAAGGAGGGGCTTTTGGCATGGGATTCTCCAGGGCTCTGGGCCGTCGTCACCATCGCGCTCATCGGGCTGGTCAACATGCTGGGCCCAAAGCACACGGGCGGCTTCGCGATCGTCGCGGCGGTCGGCATGGTTTTCATCACGCTGCTGATTCTCGCGTTCGCATTGCCGAAAATACAATGGCACTTGCTTCCCCAGCGAATCGGGCGGCCCGATCTTTCGCATCCGGGCGAGGTCTGGGTCGCATTCGTATCCATCGTTCTTGCCCTTAGCGGCGTCGAAGCGATCGCTAATTTGACCGGCGTCATGCGACGCCCCGTGTCGGCCACGGCCAGCAAAGCGATCTGGATCGTCGCCACCGAAGTAGCCGTTTTCAACGTCGTTCTTGCGCTATGTATGCTCGCGATCTTTCCGATCAACCGCGACGCGCATTTGGAAGACATGGCCGCTTTTCTGACGGGACACTACGTCGGCGTCTGGGGCGAATACGCGGTCCGCGTCATTGGCGGCTTGCTCCTTATTTCCGCGGGCAATACCGCCATCTCCGGAATGATCTCCATCCAATACTTGATGGCGCGCGACGGCGAACTTCCGCCGCCGCTGGTGAAACTCAATCGTTTCGGCGTTCCGTGGATCGCCGCGCTGATCGCGGCGGGGGTGCCGATTATCGTTCTGCTTATCAGCCACAACATCGACCAGCTTGCCGCGTTATACGCGATCGGCGTGATCGGCGCGGTCGCCATCAACATCTCGCTATGCGCCATTCATCCGCGACTGCGAAAATATTACCGCAAGATTCCGATGGCGATCATCGGCCTCGTTCTCCTGGTCATGTGGGTGACGCTGGCCTTCGTGAAACTCGAGGCGCTCCTGTTTGTCACGATCGTGATGATCGTGGGCCTTACGGCGCGGCAAGCCAATAAATGGTTCGCCAATCGAAAAGGCCCCCGGCCAAGCCTGCTTCGGCAGGCGATCATGCAGCAACTCGGAGAAGGAGCCCTCAACCGCCGGCGGATTCTCGTCGGCACCTACGGCTCCGACGCCCTGGCGCTTCCCGCGCTGAGCAAGGCGGCGGAAATGGGGGCGACGCTGGTGGTGTGCTTCATCCGCTCGGTGCGCATCTCGCCCAATTGGGGGCCCACCTTATCGATGGACACCGACATCGCCGCGCTGCGGACATTCGCGCGTTTTCTCGATCTGGGACACACGATGGGCGTGCCGGTCCTTCCCGTGTACGACAGCGGCGACGACGCCGCCGAACTGATGGCCGAGGCGGCGGCGATAACCGGGTCTGAAAAAATCCTCCTGGGCACGAGCCGGCGTGGGACGGTTTATCAGATCATCAAGGGAAATTTTCAGCGGCGACTGGAAGCGGTGCTTCCGGAAGATATCGCCGTCGAGGTGATTGAGCCGACGCCGCCGCCCGAGACGAATCCTGCCGCTGTCGCCGCCGCTCCTCAACCGCACGCATGACCCGGCTCGCCGACACTTTGTCGGACAGTGATTTGTTACGCTCGATCGCCCGACGCATCGGTTGGATTTCAGTTTTCCCGACGTTGCCTTACAATCGCCTCAACCCATGGGCGAACCGCTGACGCTTTCCATTGTCACCCCTTCCTACAACACCGGCCGATATTTGGGCGCCGCCATACAAAGCGTCCTCGATCAGGATTGGCCCACGGTCGATTACATCGTCATGGACGGCGGTTCGACCGACAACTCAATCGACGTGCTCCGCGCCTTTGGCCCGCGCGTGCGGTGGATTTCCGAAAAGGACCGCGGGCAATCCCACGCCATCAACATGGGCTTCGCCAAAACCAGCGGCGATATCCTCGGCTGGCTGAACTCCGACGACATGTACGCCCCCGGGGCCTTTCGTGCCGTAATGGAGCTTTTCCTCGCGCGCCCCGATATCGACATGGTCTACGGCGACGCCGATTACATTACCCCCGCCGGGAACCCCCTCGCCGCCTGCACCCACATCGAACCCTACAACAAGCACCGGCTTTTCCATTACAGCGACTTCATCGTTCAGCCGGCCACCTTCTTTCGCAGGTCCGCGTTCGAAGCGGCCGGAGGAATCGACGAGTCAATACATTGGGCAATGGACTATGATTTATGGCTTCGCATCGCCGCAAAGGATTTTAAGATCGCCTATCTGCCAAAGCCGCTGGCTCATTTCCGATGGCTGAAGGACAACAAGACCGCGACGGGCGGGTTCGAGCGGCTGGATGAGATACAAAAAATTCTGGCCAAGCATGGGCTCGACATTCCCGCCTTCAATCGACTCGAGCGCGTCAATCTTCACCTCCGCGAATCATTGGGGTCGGCGGTGCGCGGGCGGCCGATCAAAGCCATAATTTCGTTGGGGCGGGCGATCGGCTGCCTGTTCGCGTCTCCGCGTGCGGTGGTCAGCATGTTCCAACCGCGAACCTGGAAAATTATTTATACCGGTCAGGTTCTACGACACCGCTCGATGCGGCGCGAAAGGCTATTGGAAATGGCCGCCGGGAAGGGCGCATAACAATGCAGGCGCCTGCAACCGGGTTGCAGACGCCTGCTTGGGAAGGCGAGTGACGTCAAAGGATCACTGCGCGGCTGGGGCCGGCGCCGGAGTCGGCGCCGCCTGAGACGGTTGCGTGCTCGGCGCCACGTTTAACCCGGGCTGAACCGTAAGCGAGCCATTAGGCCGGTTGCCATTTGTCGGCTGCACCGTCACCGATGGCGTCACCGTCAATCCGCCGTTGTAGTTGTTCCCGGTATTGGAATTATAGTTCTGCGGCGGATTATTCGGCATCGCCGTCGGCGGAGGCGTCATCATTGGGGCCGGCATAAAATAAACGTCGTTGCGATCGCCGTTGTTGAGCGTCTTCATTGATACGACGTTGCCATTGGCCATGACCTCATTTTTCATCGGATCGAGATCGACTGCCTGACCCTTCATGACTTTCCCAGCCCAGACTAGCTTGTTGGCCGGCTGATCGTAGACGAATACGGTTCCGTTATCCGAAGCCGTAAAATGCATTTTCCCGTTGCCGGAATCCATAAGTTGCGCGCTGCTGGGAATGACATCCGGACGCTGCTCCGGCTGACAACCGATCGCCCCGACCATAAGCGTCGCGCCCGTAATGCAAGCGAATGTGATGTTACGGAACATAAGTAAACTCCTCAAAAGAACGACGAAAAATACTACGCCCCGCAGGTCGCTCGTCGAACGCGATCTATCGAGAACTACGCCGATGGAATGAAATGCAAACGGGAGGCCAGCTAAGGCGTTTTGTTGATCGTATTGTAAATTTCCGATTCAATCGCCGTTCCATCCGCGGCGGCGACGTGCATCTGAATCATCATCTGCATCACGGGTTTGCTGTCGGGAATTTGGAGCGTGATCGTCTTGTGGTCGGCCGAAATACTGACGGATTTTATAGCCACTTCGTCATGCCCATTCGCCTTCGGATCGCTCGGCTTCAAATCCGGCGAGCCATAGTTTCCCGTCCAGCGATAATTCCACTGCTCGATCCCGTACGATTGCTCGTCAACGGCGATCTTCGCATCAAGCGGATCGCTGAACGTAATTGAAATGGCTCTCTTGCCTATATGCAGCGCGACCGGCATGTGAGCCGGTTTCCCCGTCGCCCGCACGCGCTGCAGGCAGCCGTCGCGCCGCGCGTTGGTCTGCCAGCCTTTCATGCCCGTGACCCATACCTGGCCGTCCTTCGGATTCACCCGTGCCCGCATAATTCCCGACTCAAACTTCAACGGCAGCTTGACGACGCCGCCCTGCGCGATGCCGTCGATTTTCTCCCAGATCACTTCGTACAACGCGCTCATTCCATACGACGTGCTGAGCATCTGCCCCGACATCGCGCCCCATTTATCGCCTGCCCAAACCTGCCCGCCGGTCGAATTGTCGATATTCATCGGGATCCAACAGAGCGGCGGATCGTATGTCCGCGGGATCTTCAAGTTCGGCTCGAGCTTCGACCGCGCCGGATCGGCGACAAACCCGTAAAAGCCGCCCTGTTTTGCAAGGTTGATCCGACACACCGGCGTCCAATGCCCCTGGTTGTCGCTGAAAACCACCTCATCGTGCGGCCCCATCCCAAACCCGTTCGGCGCCCGCAGCCCCGTGGCAAAAACGTCGCACGTGCGGCCATATTTCGATACCTTTAGTAGCGATTGCTGCATTCGCACATTAAGCGGCGCCGAGTTCCCGCAATCGCCGAAATAAAAGTTGCCCGCCGAGTCCGCCTGAAGATCAAGGTTAAATCCGTGCGGCGCCGGCGACACGACCCACGCGTTGCAAAAATTCTCGTAAAAATCCGCCTCGCCGTCGTTATTCAAATCGTAGAGCCGCGTGATCTGATCGCGCCCAAGAACATAGATTTGGTCATCGACGATCTTCAATCCCAGCGGCTCATACAGCCCCGTGGCGAACCGCTTCCACGCGACACGATTCAAGGAATCATCCAGCCCCGAGACGATCCAAACATCGCCGCCAAACGTGGCGACGGCCGCTCGACCGTCCGAGAAAAAATCGACCGCCGTCGTGCGCATCCAGGCCTTGAACGGGTTGTCTTCCGGCAGGCGCACGGCATCGACTGCATATGCCCCCGTGTCAGTGCCGCGCGATCCTTGTGTTGTGATGGCGTTCCCCCATAGCGCAGGGCCGCCATGACAGAGCGCCTTGACATCCTCGATTTTCGCGGCGGCTTTCTGAATGATCGCAGATTCCGCCATGACGCCGGGCGGCAGCGTAACGATCAAAACCTTAAACGTGACCGGCGCCGCCAGCGCCGGCAGATTCAGTTGGACGCGTCGATGATGGGTTGCCGGATGCAACGCGCCAAGGGGAGCGGCGTGCTGTTCGTCCGCCAGTTCCAGCGTCGCCCCGGCGGGAGCGTTGACGATCGATATTTTCGTCACGATTCCATCGCGCAATACGCTCATCACGCTGTTCGCCGCGTCGCCCACCATTTTCTCCTCCGCGGCGGGAACCGGTTTTTTTTCAGTGCCTTCACTCCATGAGGCAAGCCGTGCGGTTCTAACGCGATCAGCCTCGAAAATATTCAACGATATCGGCGTTTCTGACTTTCCGATACGAATCGTCCGCGTAAAGCCAACCTGTCCGTCGCCGCTCTCGCCGCCGGGTAGATCGAGTATCTCCGCCTTGGCGAACGAATATGCGAACACGACTTTTTGCCCGTTGCGATAGAGTCCACGATATCGTCCAAGTTCCATCGGCATCGGTCCCTGTCCGTCAAGGCGATGGTCCGTGAAATCGCCGGCTTTTCCCCAGCCGGGTCGGATCGTGCCGAATTGAAGGTCGCCGCGAATGCGGGCGGGTTGATCGCCTTTGTATTGGGCGATGTCCGTGTGCGAGAGATCAAGAAACCCGCCGGTCCAACCTGCGGAGTAGCTGAGCAAATCGGCGTCGAAACAGATGGCCGCGTCGTCGGCGACCTTCACCGCGATTCCGCGCACAGCGGCAAGTTCACCGGCGTCGGTTCGCGCGGGCTCGGGAATCCCGTCGACGATCTGCACCGGCCGCCATCCGCGCGGATCGCCGTTGGACGCGCCGCCATGAACGACTTTCTGGCCGGCGGGTTCGGGGCGCAGAACGGTAAAGGAAAGAAACGGTCCATAGTTCATTTCCTCGCCGCGGCCGGGGGCGGAGGCGGACTTTTTTGGCGTTGTCGCGCGCGTCTCGTCGCCGATCGCGCGGGCCGAATCCGCCATCATGATGCCGCAGCACGCAAGGGCGAAAAGCGAGGCGAGAACGCCGCAACCTCGAAAGCTGATCGACGAATCATGTCGCATTTGAAAGGTTCCTTTTCAATAACGATGGCTGGTATTCATTCTGTCAACAAATGAGCGTGCCGTCGATACCACCTCTGCCGCCCGGCATGCGCCGACGGCCATCGCTTTCCTCATCGATTTTTCAGGAGCCATCCATGTTATTCTTGCGTAAACTTGCTTTGGCCGGCGGCGCCCTCGCGCTGTGCCTTTCAGTCCTGCCGGCACGGGCCGAGGTCGTTATTCCCGATGATTGCAAGACCAATGGTTTTGCCATCGGCTGCCAGGCCTGGAGCTTTAACCATTTCACCGTGCTCGAAGCCATCGAAAAAACCAACGAAGTCGGCGGGAAAATCATCGAATTTTATCCCGGCCAGCGCCTGCGGAAGGATCAGCCGGCCGTCACGTTCAGTCATCATTCGCCCGACGCGGTCATCGAGCAGGTGCAGGAGCAGTTGAAGAAGTACAACATCCGCGCCGTCGCGTACGGCGTCGTCGGACCCGGCGGAAAAACCCTCGAAGACCGCAAAGCCGAATGGAAGCAAATCTTCGAGTTCGGCAAAAAGCTCGGCCTCCGTTCGATCACCAGCGAGCCCCACGCCGAGGACATGGATTACATCGAATCGCTTGTAAAGGAATACGACATTTGTTTGGGCATTCACGATCATCCCAAGCGCGACAAGGACCCCAACTACAAGTTCTGGGACCCGAATTACGTTTTGTCGCTGGTGAAGGGTCGGGATAAGCGGATGGGCTCTTGTGCCGACACCGGCCACTGGGTTCGAAGCGGCATTAAGCCGGTCGATGCGATGAAAATTCTCGAAGGCCGAATCATCAGCAGCCACCTGAAAGACCTGAACCAGTTCGGCGAGCCCCACGGCCACGACGTTCCCTACGGCCAAGGGGTCTCGGACGTCAAAGGCATTCTCGATGAGCTGAAACGCCAGAATTTCAATGGGAATATTTCGATCGAATACGAATATCACCAGGAAAACCCGATGCCCGAAATCGAAAAATGCATCGAATACGTCCGCAATTACGGACACACGAAATGACGACGGCGCAGCCGCGTTCAGGTGGGCATGTTTCATGTGGAGCGCGATTCGATCGCGAGACGTACCCCGCAAGCCGGGCGGCTAAACGCAATACGGTTCGGTTAAGACGAGGAGGCGCTTCAACGCAACGAGAAATTCTCCAACATCAACTCGGTGCGCAACGCGTTCTTAAAACCAGGCAATCCGGTTAGTCTCTTCTCGCCCAAAAAGGAAACGCGCGATGACCTGGATTCAGTCTTATACGCCGCTCGGAAATCTCCTGGTCTCCGCGCTTGTGGCGGCAGTGCCGGTTTGCGTTCTTCTGGGACTATTGGCGTTCTCCAAGGTACATGCACATTTTGCGGCGCTGATTGGATTGGCCGCTTCGCTGGCCGTCGCGATCGTGGTTTATAAGATGCCGTGGAAGCTCGCGGGGCTGGCGACGATCGATGGCGCCGCTTATGGATTGTTTCCGATCGGGTGGATCGTTTTGTGCGCGATTTTCGTTTACGACATCACCGTTCATACGGGGCAGTTTGAGATCGTGAAAGAGTCGATCGCGGGTTTGGCCGACGATCGAAGAATCCAGGCGATTCTCATCGCGTTTTGTTTTGGCTCGTTTATCGAAGGGGCCGCCGGGTTCGGCACGCCGGTCGCGATCTCGGCGGCGATGTTGATCGGGCTTGGGTTCAGGCCGCTGATCGCCGCGGGGTTGGCGTTGATCGGAAACACCGCGCCCGTCGCCTTTGGCGGCCTTGGCACGCCGATCCTGGCGCTGGCCCAGGTGACCGGGCTTCCGGCCAATGCGCTGAGCGCGATGATCGGACGGCAACTGACGCCGTTCGCCATCATCATTCCGTTCTGGCTGATCTGGGCGATGGCGGGATGGCGGCGCATGCTCGAGGTGTGGCCGGCATGTCTAACCGCCGGACTTAGTTTTGGCCTTGTGCAGCTTGTCGTGAGCAATACGTACGGGCCGTGGGTGGTGGATATTGCCGCTTCACTGACGTCGATCGTTTCGATGCTGATCCTGCTGCGATTCTGGCAGCCCAAAACGCGTTGGCGGTTCGACCATGAAACGGACGACGGACCGTATCCGGAGCCGCTGGATCGCCGGGAAGGCGACCACCAAAAGCCGCCGGCCGAAGTGTTCACGTCAACCGGCGGTGTGTCGGCGGTTGCGTCGCACGGGGCGGCGATTCTCGATGATCCGTCGCGATCGTCGCGCCGGCATAGCAGGCGCGAGATGGTACTGGCGTGGATGCCGTGGGCGATTGTTTCGGTCATCGTGTTCACCTGGGGAATTCCGCAGGTGAAAATTTTTCTCAATCGCGTTTCGTCGCCGGAGGTAGTCGTTCCGATGTTGCATAAGGCGATCTTCCGCGCTCCGCCGGTGGTGGCGAAGATCAAGGCCGAAGAAGCGATCTTCAAATTCAACTGGCTCTCCGCCACCGGCACCAGCCTGATGCTCGCGGCGATTCTATCGGCTCTGCTGCTGGGCATACGACCGGCCCGTTTCATACAGTTGTTTGGGAAAACCTTGCATCGCGTGCGCTGGTCGCTGCTGACGATATCGGCCATGATGGCGATTGGTTACACCACGCGATACGCCGGCCTCGACGCCACGCTTGGCCTGGCGTTCGCCAGCACCGGCAAGCTCTTTCCCTTCTTCTCTCCCCTGCTCGGCTGGCTTGGCGTCGCCCTCACCGGAAGCGATACCGCCTCCAACGTCTTGTTCGGAAACCTCCAGCAGATCACCGCCCATCAACTGGGCCTGAACCCCGTCCTTGCGGCAAGCGCCAACAGCGCCGGCGGCGTCATGGGAAAAATGATCGACGCCCAAAGCATCGTCGTCGCCGGCGTCGCCACCGGACAACGCGGCGGCGAAGGGCAAATCCTCCGCTTTGTTTTCTTCCACAGCATCGCCCTGGCCGTTTTGGTGGGATTGCTCGTGTTCACGCAGGCCTATTGGAAGCTGTTTTGATTTCTTTTGAGGGACCGATTCATGCACAAGCTCCATGCGCTTTTACTGTCGGCGTTTTTGATTTTAGCGGTTGGCGGCGTTCAAGCCGCCGATCGAATGCCGGATCGCGCCGTGATTATGATCAGCGTCGACGGGCTGGCTCAATATTATCTTGACGATCCCAACGCCCAGATGCCGACCATTCGCCAACTCGCCGCCGAGGGCGCGCGGGCGCGGATGATGAAGGCGTCAGTCCCCACCGTCACCTGGCCCAACCACACCACGCTTGTCACCGGCGTGCAGCCGGCACGGCATGGCGTCGTCGGAAACAATTACTTCGACAGGGTCACCGGCAAAGTCGTCACGCTGATTACCGATCCCATTTACGACAAAGAACAAATCGTCAAATCACCGACCATCTACGACCTCGCCAAGGCCAACGGCCTTTCCACGGCGGCGGTGATCTGGCCGGCCACGCGCAACGCCAGGACGCTCGATTGGACCGTGCCGGACGTGGCGACGGATGAATTGTTTCAGAAATACGGAACGCCGGCGTTGCTTGCCGAGTGCAAGGCGGCGGGAATCGATTACTCCCGTTACGGCGAGTGGAATAAAGCCGGCCGTTACGATCTCCGCGATCAGCTCAACACCCGCATCTTCAATCTCATCCTCGAAACCCATCGGCCCAACCTGGCGCTGTTGCATCTGATCAACGTCGATCACATCGAACATCTCAAAGGCCCTCAAACTCCCGAGGCGTATGCCGCGGTGAAGGAGGCCGACCAGCGCGTGCGCGAAGTCTGGGATGAGGCGCGAAAGGTTTATCCGGGCAAGGCGTCGATCGTCATCGTTTCCGACCACGGTTTTTTTCCGATCCGCCAGGCGATTTTGCCGAACGTGATTCTGCATCAGGCGGGCCTGCTGGATGTCAAAGGCCCGCGAATCGTCAGCGCCCAAATTTGGGCGGTCAGCCAGGGCGGCTGCGCGTTTATATACGTTCTGGACGATGCCCACCGTGACGCGCTGATCGATCGCGCGGCGGGGCTGTTCAAGGACGTGGAAGGGGTGGACGTCGTCCTGAAGCCGGCGGATTTCGCCAGATACGGGGTGGCGACGCCGAAGCAGGATCCACATATGCCGGACGTCATTTTATTCGCCAGGAGCGGCTATTCGTTTGGCGATACGTCGGCCGGCCAGCTTGCAGTGACGACCAAGTCGGCGGAAGTTCGCGGCACGCATGGCCACGATCCCAACCAGCCCGGCATGCACGCCACATTCGTCGCGTGGGGCGCGGGAGTGAAAGCAGGCGCGAAGCTCGGCGTCATCAGCAACGCCGACGTGGCGCCGACGGTCGCGGCGCTGCTCGGGTTCACGATGAAAGACGTGGACGGAAAAGTTCTGGATGACGCGCTCGAGCAGCGGCGGTGATTTGATCGCTGCCCGCGGCCAACCTATCACAATCGACAAAAAAGTTCGGCGAGGTACTTCAATGATTCATCTGTGCGAAATTCATCCCGTCACCGATTTCACGCGTAAGCCAAAAGAATATATTCAGCGGATAAAGGAAACGGGAAACCCGGAGGTGCTGACCGTGAATGGCCATGCGGAAATCGTGGTTCAGAGCGCGGATGCTTATCAGAGACTACTGGAGGCGGCCGAATTGTCCGAGACGTTGCCTGTTTTGCAAAAAAGCCTGGCGGAAGCAAAACAGGGGAAGGGGAAGCCGGCGCGCGATGTTCTCAAGAAACTTGCCGCCAGCGTTGGCGTCGAGTTTGAGTGATGAAATACGCCATCTCGATGACGCCTGCCGCCGAGACCGAATTACATAACTCATTTCGATATATTCACGAGAACCCTTCGCCTTACAAGGTCTGATAGACCTTGGCCGCGGCGGTCAGGGCGGCGCCGGGGGTGAAGGAAACGGCCTCGTCCGCCAGAATCGTTTCCAATGCCGCCAGGACCAGCACCACGTTGCGCTCACTGCTGGAATGTCCCATCAATCCGATGCGCCACGCTTTTCCTTTGAACGGGCCCAGGCCGGCGCCGATCTCGATTCCGAATTCGTTCAGCAGGCGCCGGCGGACTTTCGCGTCTTCTACGCCGGCGGGAATGTGCACCGCGTTTAATGACGTCAGCGAATTTTTCGGCACGTACTTCATCCCGAACGTGTCCAGCCCGGCCCGCAGGGCGCGGTGATTGAGCGTGTGGCGGGCGATGCGCTTGTCCAGCCCTTCCTCGAGCACCGCGCGCAGGGCTTCGTGCAAGGCATAATTCATGTTGATCGGCGCCGTGTGATGATACACGCGCTGCTCGCCCCAATATTGCCGAAGCATCGACACGTCGAGATACCACGATTGCACCTTGGTCTTGCGCTTGTCCATGGCCGCGATGGCGTCTGAGGAAAAGGTCATCGGCGACAAGCCGGGCGGGCACGACAAACATTTTTGCGTGCCGCTGTAACAGGCGTCGATCTTCCAGTCGTCCACGCGAAGATCGACCCCGCCCAGCGACGTGACGGTATCGACCAGGAACAGCGCCCCGGCGCCATGAACGAGCTGCGAGATTTCTTGCAAAGGCTGGTGGGCGCCGGTTGATGTCTCGGCGTGTACGATGCCAAGCACCTTGGTTTTCGGATGTGCCTTGAGCGCCGCGGATACCGCCGCCGGGTCGATCGTCTGTCCCCATTCCGCTTCGACGCTATGCACCGTGGCGCCGCAGCGCTGGGCGACGTCGCGCATGCGGGTTCCGAAAACGCCGTTGACGCAGACGATCATTTCGTCGCCGGGTTCGATTAGATTGACGACGGCCGCTTCCATGCCGGCGCTGCCGGTGCCGGAGGCGGCGAGGGTCATCTCATTGGCGGTTCGGAAAACGTCGCGGAGCATCCGGCGCGTTTCGTCCATCACGCGAAGATATTCAGGATCGAGATGACCGATGGTCGGCATCGCCAGCGCCGCCAAAACGCGCGGCGGAACATCGCTGGGGCCCGGACCAAGCAGAACGCGGGTTGGGGCGACGAATGTGTTGGCTGGTTGAATCATGTTGGCGGCATCATCCACGAGTTATGGGGCGTATTCAAGACGGCAACACGAACATGTCGCTACAAAACGCACATCTTATCTCTTTCCTCAAACGGCCCGATGAGATCGCAGGGTTGACGGCCCGAAAAAGCCTCAGGCCCGTGGATCGTCCCAAACGGCGCGATGGCAAAAACACGGAAATACGTTGTGTTTTCGTGTAATTCGGTGGTATATTTCGCCTCTTCATGTCGTTGGCGCCACGCAGGAGCAACGGAGAAAATGCGGCGGTGCGGGACCGGCGGATGATGTCAGTAATCGGAGGCGCGGCTTGAGATCGCTGAAATTCACTCGCCGAACGCTCCCGCGCATCGCCGCGGTCTTTCTCGCCGCGATGGCGCCGGCGTGTGCCGGGTGGCTGGCCGGGTGCGGAAATGGAAATAGCGCCGAGTCCGCTCGATCAAGTCCCTCCTCTTCTTCCGCCGCGCCCATTGCTCCGATCACGCTCTCCGTGCAACCGGCGTCCAATCCGTATGACGCCCATGCCAATCTTTTCGTTGAAACGCGATTTCCCTCGGCCATGCAGTGCGGCAAATGCCATCCCACCCAGTTTCGCCAGTGGTCGGTCTCGCAGCATTCTTACGCCCAGCTCAGCCCGATTTTTAACGCCATGCAGGCGACCATCGACAAAGGGACCAACGGCACCAACGGCGATTTCTGCATCCGCTGCCATACGCAGGTCGGCATGACGCTCGGCGAAAAAGAGTTCATGTCCAACGTCGATCGGAATCCGGTTTCGCGAGAGGGGGTTACGTGCGTCGTTTGTCATCGCCTGAATGAGCCGCTGGGGAAAATCAGCGGGCGTTTCCCGTTGGCCGAAGGCGAACTGACCGAGCCGGTCTATGGCCCCACCGGGAGGAACGGCGAATTAAAAAAAGCGATCGCGTCGGAAGACCTCGTTACGGAACCGGCGACGCCCGGAAAAAAGGTGCATGGCCAGACGCGCAAGTTTTTTCGCATCACCACGTCGGCGTTTTGCGGATCGTGCCATGACGTGACGCTGTTTAACGGGTTTCGCCTGGAGGAAGCGTTCAGCGAATACAAGCATTCTCCGGCGGCCAGGGCCGGCGTGCAATGCCAGGATTGCCACATGGGAAAGGAGCCCGGACGCAGGCTCGCCGAGAAAGACAATCCGAACTTCGACCGGATCAACTATGCCTTTGGCCCGGCGGCGAAGGTGGGCGATTTCGAGACCGCGCCCCGAAAGCTCGCCAATCATATGTTCGTCGGGCCGGATTATTCGGTCGTTCCGCCGTGGCTTTTCCCGCATCGTCCCGGCGCAATCAAGGACGAACACGCCCTCAACGGCCCGGCGTCTCACGGGCTGGCGACCATTCCCGAGTGGATGAAATTCGGCTGGAAGCAGGGGTGGGGAACGCCGGCGTTTGAAAAAAATCTGGCGGGTCAAACCATGTTTCCGCCGCGCTGGGCGGCGGCCGTGGATCGAATCCAGGCGCGCAAAATCATCGACGAAAACCAAAAGCTGCTCGATGAAATGTCGCGCAACCGCATGATCCTTCAGCGCAACGGCTACAAGCTCGGCGACATTGTCGTCAAGAAAGCCGACCGCGACGGCATCACGTTCGCCGTGCAAGTAAAAAACGGGACCGACGGCCACGGCGTGCCGACGGGTTTTGACGTCGAACGGCTGGTATGGGTTCATGTTTCCGTCCAGGACGCCACCGGCAAGATCATCAAGGAATCGGGCGATCTCGATCCGGACGGCGACGTTCGCGATCATCAGGCCATGCTGGTTCGCAGCGGCCAGGAGCCCCTGGATGATGAACTTCTTTCGCTGCAGGGGCATTTCCTCGTTCATCTGCAACGCGGCTCGGAACGCGAGCAGGTATTGAGCACGAACTATTCGCCAAGCCCATTGCCGTTTTTGCGTCCGGAGCGCATGTCGTCGATCCTGCAAGGCCGCCCGAGCGGCGCCCGCAAGCAAAAGGAAAACATCGAACCGCTGGGCGAGCGCTGGGCGACGTATCACGTCACTGCATTGGAACTGACCGGCAACGGTCCATACACGGCAATCGTGCAGTTGAAAACCGCGATGGTCCCGGTGAATCTGGTTCATGAGGTGCGCAAGGTCGGTTTCGATTTTGAATTGAGCGAGAAGCAAATTGTCGAAAGTCTTCGGGCCGGGCATCGGGTGGTTTGGGAAAAGCGCGTGAATTTGAAAGATTAACGTACCTTGCGCGATCACGCGCTTTTCTTTCCATACCTTCGCCCGGAATTCCGGGTGAGGGCGGGGCGAGGGTTTTTTTGACGGTTTGATTTTTTGCGACTTGCATCGTTTCAAAACCCTCTCCCCATCCCTCTAACTGATTACCGGGCGAGGGAGTAGAGCGCGTAGTCGCGCAAGTTTATTGTTAGGGTGCGCACCGGGCCTGAACGTTTTTGTTGCGCAGGCGTCTTGCCTAAGCGGCGGGTCGTTGCGCAAATGGGTATTGAATCTTGCGGGCATGAGGTATGCACAAGCGAGTCGCAGGCGCGGTGAGAGTGGCATCGGGCCTGGCGATCACGCTATTCGCCGCCGCCGCCTCGCGGGCGGCGCAGCCTTCGACCGACCGTTCGCCGCAGGATCAGCCGGACGATTCGAATTTCGGATTGAATCCGTCGCTGGTCCCGTCTCGCCCGGCCCCGCTGATCGAAATCGGCGATAAATTTTTCGGCGCAGGCCCGCTGCAACGCGGCATCCAACTCCCCACCGGCGCCGTCTGGATGCCTAACTTCACGGTCTTTGGAACCTATCACACCGCGATACAAGCCTTCAACACTCCGCCGGCCGAACCCGCCCCTTCCGCCGACCGGCCTCGAAGCGAATGGGCCAACCGTCTCGACATCCTCGGCAATCTCCAACTCTCCGGCACCGAGCGAATCCTGATCGGCTTTCGTCCCTTCGATGACGCCACCTTCGCCCGTCCGGCCCTGGCCAAATACACCGGCTACCAATTCACCCCGGACGAAACCGACGGGTGGAACTATAAATTCGTCGCCCAACCCACCACCTTTTTCTTCGAGGGCGACCTCGGCCAGATTTTCCCCGCGCTCGATCCCAACGGCACAAAACCGTGGGACATCGGCTTCAGCGTCGGCCGTCAGCCGTTGCTCTATCAGGACGGCCTGCTCCTCGACGACGATATCGACGCCATCGGCGTCACCCGCAACACCATCCTCCCCCGCGGCGGATCCAACGCGCAGATTACCGCCATCTACGGCTGGGACCAAATCAACCGCGGCGACGGCATCAACCACGGCGATCGTCTTCTTCTTGGCCTCCTGATCAACGCTGATTTTCGCCCCAGCACATGGGATTTCGATCTGTTTTACGTTGACGGCCACGGCCAAAGCCCCGACGGCGTTTACGCGGGGCTCAGTGCCGTGCAGCGGTTTGGTTTGGTTAACACCACGTTTCGCGTGCTCGGCTCAAAAGCCATTGGCCACGATTCGGGCGGTCCGAACAGCCGATTCTCCGAGTTCGGCAACGGCTCATCCGCCGTCGGGAATGGCGTGCTGCTTTTCAGCGAGATGTCCTACACCCCGATGAGCTCCAACAATTTAATTTATCTGGACACCTACTGGGGCATCGACCGTTTCACCTCCGCCGCCCGCGGACCCGATCGCGGCGGACCGCTCGGCCGGGTTGGCATCCTCTTCGCCGAGCAACCGATCGGCCGCTACGGATCAGCCCTCAGCAGCGATCCCGAACGCTCGGTCGGTTTCGCCCTGGGCTATCAGAAGTTTCTCGATCCCGACCGCAGGCAGCAACTGGTTCTCGAACTTGGCGCCCGCGAAGGCACGGCGCCGCATTCCCCCGGCGCCGCCGCCGTGGGCGCGCGCTATCAACACGCCTTCGGCCAGCACACGGTTTTACAGTTTGATTCTTTCGTCGCCCTCAATGAGGGCGAAGGCCTTGGATACGGCGGCCGGGTCGAGTTTCGATTTGAGTTTTGATCCAAAGTGTCGCGCGAACCGTTCCTGAAGGTTATTTGGCACCGGCTCTCGATCCGCATGAGCCGCACGCATAACACTAGCGCGTTGAACGAAGATTGAAATGGTCGAATCATTTTGCATAAACCCCGAAGGGGTTTCAGCGATTAGCCGGGGCAGAGCGCAGCGACGCCACCTGTATTTTAGCGGATATCCGCCGACCCTGGAGGGGTCGCAGCAAGCGGACGATTGCTGCGTTCTCGCGTACGACGACCGCTGCGACCCCTTCAGGGTCGATGCAAGACCGATCAACATCCGGGGTTATCGCCGCGCTCAACCCCCCGGCTAATGGATGTCATCCCTCCGGGATGTAAAAGATGTCGCTATGATAATCAACTGAACATTGCACTTCGAACAGTTTCAGATTGCTGACGCCTTTCTGCGTTTAGCGGCCCCGCTTGCGGGGCGTGTTTCGCGACCCGAAGGCCGCTTCACCAACATCAGAAGTGCTCTAGCCCGCGCTCGACGCCAGCGGCGACATCGATCCCTGTTCCAGCATCCGCACGAATTCTTCGCCGACGGCCTGCTCTTCCACCACCACCTCGTTCGCCCCGCGCCGGCGCGCTTCGATTCCCGCCGACGTGTAGTGGCAGCGCGCCATGATACGCACCTTCGGATTGATCGCCCGGGCCAGTCCCACGGCTTCGATCACCGCGGCGTCGTTCGGAATCGCGACAACAAAAAGAGTTGCCCGCGCGATCCCCGCCCGGCGGAGCGTCTGCTCGTCGCGCACGTCGCCGGCCATGATGTGAACCCCGACGTTGGTGCATCGATCCACGGTGCGCGGGTTTAACTCGATGACGCAGTAGCTGATCTCGCGGGCGATGAGCAATTCACCCACCACCCGCCCCGGAACGCCGAAACCGGCGATCACCGCGTGGCCGGTGAAGGGGCAGTCAAGAGGTTGCGATTCGATTGCTTCTGCCATGGGAAACTTTAGTCATACCGCATGCGGGCCGAGACGGGAACGGCCTTTCGTAGTCTCCGGATCTCCTGCCGCTAAGAATCAAGGTTCCCGATCGACCTTCCCTCCACTGGCGGCGGGCGAATGGATAGCGACTGACGAAATGACCTCGAAACCTCGCCGCGCACTTTCCGGCCTGGATCCGCGTCCTATCGTGAGAGACTGCAGCCATGAAATGCCGTAGCCCCAAAGCAAGCTATTGATTCCGACCAACACCGCGACCAATACCAGGTCAGGTGTACCCACTGGGGCTACAAAAATGAGCAACCCCAGCGGCCACGCCGCGACGTACAGCGGTAACATCAAAACCGGCATATCCTCCCGCACCCCCAGGGTGATGATTGCCCAAAGGAGGCAATTCACGATGGTGAGCTTACCGCCTCGGGTCGGCATTCCGAAGAATCCCGTCATGCTGAAATACTCCACGCCACACGGGGAGAACGGTTTACGCGGCCACCGCCGCTGTCATCTTTTTCGCCGCATCCGTCAAATCCGTCGCCGGGATAATCGTCGGCAATTCGGCCTTGGCCGCCTTGAGAATCTCCCGCGCCTTTTCCACGTTGGTTCCTTCCAGCCTCACCACCACCGGCAGCTTGAATCCCACCTCGCGCCCGGCCTTTACCAATGCCTCGGCGATCACGTCGCACTTGGCGATCCCGCCGAAAATGTTGACGAGAATTCCCTTCACGTTCGGGTCCGACAGAATGATGCGAAACGCTTCGATCGCCCCGTCGGCCGTCACCGACCCGCCCACGTCCAGAAAATTCGCCGGTTCCGCGCCATACAACTTGATGATATCCATCGTGGCCATCGCCAACCCGGCGCCATTCACCAGGCAACCGATCGTGCCGTCGAGGGCGATGTAGTTGAGATTCGCTTTTTTGGCTCGCACGTCCAGCGGCCGTTCCTGGCTTTCGTCTTCCATCGCCACCAAGTCGTTGTGGCGAAACAAGGCGTTGTCGTCAAAGTTAAATTTCGCGTCGATGGCCAGCAATTTTCCGTCCTTGGTAATGACCAGCGGATTGATTTCCGCCAGCGAGGCGTCGGTTTTCATGAACGCCTTGGCCAGGTTCATCATGAGCTTGGCGGCTTCTCCCGCCATTTTGCCTTCAAACCCAAGCTTGTACGCCAGGTCGCGGGCCTGGTACGTCTGCAATCCCATCAGCGGATGCAGCGGTTCCTTCAATACCTTCTCCGGCGTCTTCTTCGCCACTTCCTCAATCTCCACGCCACCCTCGGCCGACGCGATCATCGTGGCGGTATTGCGCGTGCGATCGACGGTGATACCCAGGTAAAATTCCTTGGCGATCTCCACGCCCGGCGCCACCAGCAACACCGAAACCGGAACGCCTTCCGGACCCGTCTGATAACTGGTCATGCGATGCGTCAACATAAACTTGGCCGCGTCGCGCGCTTCGTCGGCGGAATGAACCAGTTTCACGAACCCCGCCTTGCCCCGACCCCCGGCATAGACCTGCGCCTTGACCACGCACATCCCGCCCCCACATTTTTTGAACGCGTCCGCCGCCTCTTCGGGGCTTCGCACCACCTCGGCGGGAGGAACCGGAATGCCGCACTCGGACAAAATCTGACGCGCCTGATATTCGTGGATTTTCATTGCTTCTCCGTGGACTCATCTTTCCCGCGAAAGCGGGAGGCGAAACGATACACGTCGTTGGATAACGCCGCAACCTTCGCAACGGCCCCAAAACGTGCGTCATGGCGTTCGGCGCGTACCCCGCCGGATATGCCGATAATAAAGAAACGGGTCGTATTTCAATCCGCGTCGGTCGAGGGTATGTTTTTAGATCGAACCCCGAAAGCCGCGCCAGCGGCACAAGGAATGATATGAGAAATAAATTTGTGCTCTCATTCATATTGGCTTTTTTTGTGGCCGTGACGATGCGATCGGCGCCGGCCGCTCCTCCCACGACTCAGCCAAGCACGACCACCGCGTCGGCGCCGCCGTCGGCCGAGCAGTTGATGAATCAAATGCTCAAGGCGCCGCCGCCGGCGCCCAAGCCGCTCCAGCCGAAGATCGATACCCCCGCGTTTAATCGCACCACCGGCGTCGGAGGCGTGGTCAAAACGCCAGTGATCGCATTGCGCCGCGAGGGAACGTTTATTTTTGATCGCGTCGGCCGCCTTACGCACAACGCCGACGGATCGCAAGCCGAGTTCACCTTTCAGGCCGATGCAAAAACGCTGGCCGATCCGCCGGTGATTATCCTTCCCAACACCAAGCTGATGGCGATGGAAGATATCGTCAAAGCGACCAACCGCGACGTGCTGTTTCGCGTTACCGGAATGTTGACGGAATTTCGCGGCCGCAATTATCTGCTATTGGAAAAGGTTTCGGTTCCATCGGAATATTACTCGCAGTTTTAAGCGCATCCGTCCGGCGCGGCCGTGGCGTCAAACCCAATGGACCGATCTCACCTTCTGAGCGAACAACGACTGCCGGCATCGATGAATCTCGACGCCATGAGCGTGAGGGACGCCGTCGCGCTAATGAGCACCGAGGATGCCGTCGCGGCGGCGGCCGTCGCCGCCGAGCGCGAGCCGATCGCGCAGGCGATCGAGCTGATCGTCGCGTCGCTGCGGGCGGGGGGGCGGCTGTTCTACGTCGGCGCCGGCACCAGCGGCCGGCTTGGCGTGTTGGACGCCGCCGAGTGCGTGCCGACGTTTCGCGCCGATCCTTCGACGATTCAAGGCATCATCGCCGGCGGCGAGCAGGCGATGTTTCGTTCCCAGGAGGGCGTCGAAGACAACGCCGCCGCCGGCGCTGAATTGGTCGATGAAAAAAACGTCGGCGCCGCTGACGTCGTCATGGGAATCGCCGCCGGCGGCACAACGCCCTTCGTGCATGGCGCCCTGCGAAGAGCCGCCGAGCGCAAAGCCAAAACGATTTTCCTTTCGTGCGTGCAGCGCGTGGAGGATGAGCCGCCGGTCGATGTGGTGATTCGACCACTGACCGGCGCAGAGGTGCTCACCGGCTCCACCCGCCTGAAAGCCGGCACGGCGACCAAGCTGGTCCTCAATACGCTCAGCACGCTGGCGATGGTGCAGCTGGGCAAAGTTTACGAAAACCTGATGGTCGATTTGCGTGCGTCCAACGACAAGCTAAAGGATCGCGCAAGGCGAATTATCGCGACGGTGACGGGGTTGCCGTTGGAGCGATGCGCCGAGCTTCTTGAAAAAGCGGATGGGCACGTCAAAGTGGCGATCGTGATGTATCGGCGCGACGCAAACGGCGAGCGCGCCAAAGAGATTCTTGCCGACGCCGACGGAAACTTGCGCGAGGCCATGGGCGGCGCGGGCTCAGCGCCGATCGACTAAATTCAACCAAGGCGCCCGCCGCGCCCTTCTTGAGGTAGCGTCGAAAGGTGGCGCGGTGGTCTAGGCTGGGCGTAGCGGTTGTCGGCGCCTTCGGTGTCCCTGCCATCCTCCGTTTCCACCTCCCGCTCATCGAACCGGACGTGCGGACCTCCCGAATCCGGCTCTCGGAGAATGTACAGGCTTCCGCATTCGGATGAAGGACCACGGATTTCGCGGATGGTCGCGGATAATACAAAATCGAATTCGTGGTCTTTCGTATTATCCGCGCGCCCATCCGCGCAATCCGTTGTAAAGAATCTTGCCGAATGAATCGGCGTCGCTCGATTAAACTACTTCGGCTTCTGCCCGGCGAGGTCGCCTTTGATGCGAACAAGGTCACCGGCGACGACCTCGTCCGGCTTGCCGCCTTCGTATTCGATCGACAGATCGCCCTCATATTTGATGCCGATCAGGTAGTCGAGGAAGGGTTTCAGTTGCAACCCGCCGTCGCCGAGGGCGCAATCTTCGAACTTGCCCTTTTCGTTTTTCTTGAAGTCCTTCAAGTGAACGGCGTGCAACCGCCCGACAAAATCCTCGGCGGCTTTTAGCGGGTCTTCGCCGGCGCGGATGAAGTGGCCGGTGTCGTCGCACAGGCCGATCATCTTGCTGTGATCCTTGAGCGCATCGAGGATCGTCTGGATTTTTCCCCAGCGATGGCCGGGACCATGATCGTGAATGTCGGCGGTAATCTTGTATTCCTCGGTTAGCTTATCGAGGCTGTCGAACGAATCGGGGTCGGGATCGCAGGAGAGATGGGGGATGCCGAGGCCTTTGGCGAACTCGAAGGTTTTGCGGTTGGATTCCATGTCCTTGCTGAAGTGAACGACGCCGTAGGCGGTGACGGTCATGTCGTATTCCTTGAGCAGCTCCTTGGCCTTCGTGGGCGAGATGCCCGAGAGGTGGCCGGGGTAGATTTCCACGCGGGAGAGGTTCAAAGTCTTGCGTATGGTTTTGAGCGCGTTCTCGAAGCTGCGGTCGCGGAACGTGTAGCTTTGAATGCCCATCGGAAGGCCGGCGTAATCGTCGGCGGCGACAGGCTCGGCGGCGAATAAACGCGACTGCGCCAGGGCTAATCCCGCCAGCGCGCCGGCGCCGGCCACGAGCAAAGAGCGACGCGATAAGTTCGTATTGTCCGGATTCATGCGTATCCTCCAGGGAGAAAGTGAAATAACGACCGGCGTTTTGTACGCGATTTCGTCGTCGGCCGCCACAACGGCGATGGCGCGGAACTCAGGGTTGACGTTACAATTTCTCCGGTGCGCGGTTCGTGCTCTCGAAATACCGTGACGAATCGCGATAGACTTTAGAGCCGCGCCGCCAGACCGGTGGCGTGTTGACGACCCGTGACTTTGCAAGAATTGACCAGGATTCCACCTTCTGTAGGAAATTAGAAATAATGGCCCGTTTTTATCTCACCACGCCGATCTACTATCCCAACGCCGAGCCCCATATCGGCCACGCCTACACCACCCTCGCCGCCGACACGATCGCGCGCTATCACCGCTTATTGGGCGACGACACCTGGCTTCTCACCGGGACCGACGAGCACGGCATCAAGATGGTAAAGACCGCCGCCGAGCGGAATGTCGAGCCGGGGGCGCTGGCCGATCGCGTCGTCGACGTCTTCCAGTCGATCTGGAAGGAACTTGACGTGACGTATGACGATTTCATAAGAACGACCGAGCCTCGACACAAGCTGGCGGTGCAGAAAATCGTCCAGCGCCTTTTGGATCAGGACGACATCTATTTAGGCAAGTATGCCGGATGGTACGACGAGGGCCAGGAAGAATTCATTACCGAAACAACGGCCAAGGATCAGGATTTCAAATCCGCCATCAGTGGCCGCCCATTGGTGCGCTATGAGCAGGCGAGCTATTTCTTTCGCCTTACCAAATACGCTCCGCGCGTGTTGGAATACATCAAGTCGCACCCTGAGTTTGTGCTGCCCCCGTCGCGGCGGAATGAAGTGCTGAGCAAACTAACCGCTGGCGTGGAGGACTTGTCCATCAGCCGGGCGACATTGAAATGGGGCATTCCGATGCCCAACGACCCGCAGCACGTCGTTTACGTCTGGATCGACGCCCTGAGCAACTACATCACCGCCCTTGGTTATGGCTCGGATAACGCCGCTCTCTTCGACAAATACTGGCCGGCCGATCTGCACCTGATCGGGAAGGAAATCCTATGGTTTCATGCGGTCTACTGGCCGGCGATGTTATTCGCGCTGGATTTGCCGGCTCCTCGCCATATTTTCGCGCATGGGTGGTGGACAGCCGACGGCAAGAAAATGGGAAAATCGCTCGGCAACTTCATCGGCCTGGAAAAACTGCGCGAGCTTGGAAAAATCTATGGCTACGACGCCCTGCGTTATTATCTTCTGCGGGCGGCGCCGTTCGGGTCTGATCTGGATTGGACCGACGCCGATTTTCACAAGTCGTTCAATGAGCTGGCCAACGTCGTCGGCAACTGCCTGAATCGCACGCTGAACATGGCCGGCAAATATCGCGGCGTGCTTCCGCCGCTGGGCGAGTTGGAAGCCATCGATCGCAACCTGATCGATCAAACCAAACGACTCGGGAGCGAATTGGCCGCCGCGTATAGTCAATGCGAGCTTCAGCAGTGCGCCATGCTGCCGATGGAATTGGCCCGCACGACCAACGGCTATATTGACGCCACCGCTCCATTTAAGCTGGCCAAAGACCCCGCGCAGGTGTCGAGATTGGACACTGTTTTGCACGTTTCCTCGCAGGCGATCTACGCGGCGCTGGTCGGGTTGCTGCCGGTGATTCCGGAGAAAGGCGCCGCGGGATTAAAGCAACTTGGCGTTTCACGCGAAGGCAAAACGATAACGCAGTTGCTGAGCGCGGGTTTACCGGTCGGCCATCCGATCGCGCCGGGGCAGCCGTTGTTTCCGAAGGTGGAGTCGGTGAAGTGAAGCCAGCGGCGTCGCAGGCACAAGGTTACGCCATTGAGAGGGAATCGAGGAACGAATTCGTTTCCCCCGACTTCTTTGATGCGGAAGTGGGCGTATAATGGCTTGGGTTCATCCGTAAACGGAGAAGTACATGGCGGTTGCTGAGATCATCCCGACATATACGCCCGAAGATTTGCTTCGCATGCCGGACAATAGCACGATGGAGCTTGTTGACGGTCAAATCGTGGAGAAACCGGTGAGCGCCGAATCGAGCAAGATCGAGGGACGATTCTACTTTTGCTTCGAAACATTTCTTCTCAATAATCCCGTGGCCGAAGTATACCCAGCCAGCCTTGGCTACCAATGTTTCGACGGCAACCCAACGAAGATTCGCAAGCCTGACACAACGGTGATCCGGCTCGATCGGTTAAATAAGCTTCGCGATCCCAACCCCGGATACATGCCGATCGTGCCCGATTTGGCGGTCGAGGTCATTTCGCCGAACGACGTGGTGTATGACGTTGACGAAAAGATCCGCGAATACCTCGACGCCGGTTTTCCGCTGGTTTGGCTTGCCGATCCCAAAGCAAGAACCGTGACGGTCTATCCGCGCAACGGCCGTCCGGTGATCCACACCGCCGACGACGAATTGACGGCCGAAGCCGTTCTCCCCGGCTTCCGCTGCAAGGTCGGCGATTTCTTTCCCCCGCGGCAAGTTCGTTCTCCCCAATCGATATAATTGGGTGGCCCGCTTTATCCTTGCGCGGAGGCCACGCTGGCCATCGCAGGCTCGGCCATCGCGAGCCATTCCCGCAGTTTTTGAAGTGAATCCAGCGGCATTTGCACTTTTAATGTTCTCTCACGTATGCGCACCGTTACTTTGTACCGCGTGGACATCATCTTCTTTTTCTGACCAAGAATTTCCGCTTCATCCTGGCTTGCCAGGAGCACGTCGCGCTTGCCGCCGAAGGAGCCGCTGGTCATGACGAACACGCCGACTTCGGGAAGCAGTTGTCCTTTCCATCTTTCATAGGCGAGCCAGCCGCGCCGCGTGAATTGGACGATCGCCGTATTCTTGGCGGCTTTGGCCTTGAGGGTGGCTTTGGCGAGATCGCGCAGCCAACTGATGGCGGCCACGGAGGGTTGCATCGCCGCCGCCGTCGCGAAGCGGGGATACGTCTTGATATGACGGATGCCCCAGGTCACCTGAGAAATCGCAATGACGATCCAAAGCCCATTTGGACGGCCGCTGCGATAGATGATGAATGCGCTGATCAGGAGGTTCCACGCGGCAAGCAGCAAAAGAACAATTCCATCGATCACGACACCGATCGGAGAAGGATTAATCAGGAGCCACATGCCCACTGACGCCAGGATCGCGCCCAGGCCGAAAAGGCCCAGGCTGATCGACATGAACCGCAACGCCATGTATCCCATCCAGCAGCAAACCAGGCCCCAGATGATATCGCCGATGCCCGATCGGCGGAGATTGCGCACGCAGACCTGATAATCCGCGGCGTGTTGAAGCAGATGCACGTTCTCGCGCGTGGCCGGCGGCACGATGTCCCCGGCCAGCGAGGCGTAGGAAAGCTCCATCGGCACGACGGACAGGGCCGGCCCGCTTTGCATGTCTGACATGATTCAACTCCTGACAATGCGCCTGGGAAAATCGCCGTGGCATGATAACCGGCACATCGCAGGCAAACGAGATATTTCCTCGGAAAAATCGCCGGCTTTTTTTCAATCGTCGCCCGCCCGTTTTCCGGCTGATTGAGCGTGACGCTCGATACCGATACACTGAGCGGCACAACATTGGAGTGACCGTATGATCGAGAAAATTTTTAAAGCCTACGACGTCCGCGCCACCTATCCCAATCCGCTCAACGAGGAAGCCGCGTGGAAGGTGGGCCATGCGACGGCCCAATTTCTCAAGCGCAACCGCCAGAATGTTCCCGCCGACCAGCGGGTGCGCATGGAAGACGCCCTCGTGGTCGGCCATGACATGCGGCCCCATTCTCCCAGCCTCGCCAAAGCCCTCACCGACGGCATTCGCTCCGTCGGGCTAAACGTCATCGACGTCGGCATGGTGGATACGTCGTTCATCTATTTCGCGATCAATCATTTTGACGCCGTCGGCGGCGTTATGGTGACGGCTTCCCACAATCCGATTCACTACAACGGCTTCAAAATCTCCGGCCCCAAGGCCAAGCCGATCGGGGCGGCCAGCGGGCTGGATGACATCAAGCGCATCGCCAGTATTCTCCGATTCGGAAACACCGGATTGAAGGGAGAGATTCAGGAGATGGATCTATGGGCCGACTATCGAAAGCATGTGTCGCAATTTCTCGATCTGAAACGGCCGCTGAAGGTCGTGATCGACGCCAGCAACGGCATGGCGGGAAAGATGGTCCCGGCGTTGTTCGACAACGTGCCGAACCTGACGATCGTGCCGCTGCTGTTTGAAATCACCGGCAGCTTCGTTCACGAACCCAATCCGCTGGTGGATTCCAACCTCGATCTGCTCAAGCGGAAAATCGCCGAGGAAAAGCCCGATCTTGGCGTTTGCTTCGACGGCGACGCCGACCGCTGCTTCTTCGTCGACGAAAACGGAAAAACGCTTGGGTGCGATCTTGTAACGGCCCTTCTCGCGCGCGATTTTCTCGCGAAAAAGGAAAACAAGGGCGCCACGATCGTCTACGATCTGCGATCGAGTCATGTAGTGGCCGACGAAGTAAAAGCCGCCGGCGGCGAGCCGCGGCGCGAGCGCGTCGGGCATGCGTTCATTAAGAAAACCATGGCCGAGACCAAAGCCGTTTTCGGCGGGGAACTGTCCGGCCACTTCTATTTCCGCGACAATTTCTATGCCGACAGCGGCGCCATCGCCTTCGCCCGGCTGTTGTCGGTACTCTCGGCTCAATCCAAGCCGATGAGCGAACTGATCTCGCCGCTTCAGCGCTACAGCCAGACCGGCGAAATTAACTTTCAGGTTGAAGACAAAGACGCCAAAATCCGCGAATTGGCCGACGCCTACAAAAAGGCGCACAGCGATTATTTGGATGGGGTAACGATCGATCTCGACGATTGGTGGTTCAACGTCCGCAAGAGCAATACCGAGCCGATGCTTCGGTTGAACCTGGAAGCCAATTCGCCGGCGTTGCGCGACGAGAAATTGACGGAATTAAAGAAGTACCTCGGGGAACCAGTAGAAGGGCATTGACGCGCCGTCGTCAGACGCGGCCGCTCCATGCCGGTGGCTTATTTGAAACCGTATTGCTCGGACGAGGCACTAAGCGTTCGAGGGCGTCGGACTTTCGTGGATTGGCGGTCCGCTGGTTTTACCGAGAAATCGTATGCGCAGAACCGGTATGCCGTGCGGGTGGATCGTGCTCGTGTCGGCGCTCGCGACGATCGCATTCGATTTGCCCGCGAACGTATCGGCACAGGAACGGCGGCCGATGCGCCCCAATTCGGACGTAATCACCGCGCCGCCGGCCACAACCGCCAACATCGATTCGGCTATCGCCAAAGCCGAGGAATTTCTCTACTCCCGGCAACGCGACGGCAATTGGGAAGAGGCACAAACCAGACAACCGCTGGGCGAGGATCGTCGTGGGCCCGGCGGAATGATGGGGGCGCGGGGCGAGCGCCCCGAGCAAAGTTCGCAGTGGGGCGGATTGACGTCGATCGCGACGTTTGCCCTGCTCGAGGCGGGCGAAGAGACCAAAGACCCGCGCATCGCAAAGGCCACCTCCTTTCTTCAAGCCGGCAATATCACCGGCACCTATGCCCTGGGCCTGCACGCGCAGGTTTGGAATTCGATGCCGGTCATCGCTCAGAAAGAATTTCACGCCAGCGTGGTGAAGGATGCCGGGATCCTTCTCAAGGGATTGCGTCAGACCGGCGAGGCCAGGGGGCTTTATCATTACACGCCGGACGATGCCGGTTGGGACAATAGCTGCTCGCAGTTCGGCGTGCTTGGCATGTGGGCGTGCAGCCAACTTGGGTATGAAGTTCCGAATAAATATTGGAAGGACGTCGAAGACGCCTGGATTCGCCATCAGGACAAAAGCGGCGGGTGGACCTACGGCCCCAACCCGTTCGGCGCCGGAATGGGTCCGCCGGGCGCCGGGCCCAATGGCGCGCCTCCCGGCGCCGGCCCCGGTGGGCCGCCCCGTCCAGGACCGGGCGGCCGGCGCGGCGGAGGGCCGAACTTTGGCGTGTCGCTGTCGATGACCGCCGCCGGCGTCGCTACCCTCTTCATCACCCAGGACTATCTCCACGGCGACGCCGGGGCGGATTGCAAAGGCAACTTTCGCAATCCAAACATCGATGCCGGGCTTAAATGGATTGTCGATCACTACAGCAATCTTGCCTCCGACCGTCACTACTATTACACGCTCTTTGGCATCTCGCGCATTGGTCTGGCCAGCGGTTTGAAATATCTCGGCGACAAGGATTGGTATGCGGACGGCGCCGCCGCGCTTCTGGCGTCACAGCAGCCGGACGGATCGTGGGATCAATCCGTTTCCGACACCGCTTTTGCGCTGCTTTTTCTTGCCCGCGGGCAGGCGCCGGTCATGATGAACAAGCTGCAGTACGACCTGGCCGACGCAAAAGGAAATCAGACGCAGGGACCGTGGAACGAACGTCCGCGCGACGCGGCCAATCTCGCTCGATGGACCGGCCGGAATATCGAACACGGGTTGAAGTGGCAGATCGTCAATCTTTCCGTTTCTTCCGCCGACCTGCACGAAGCGCCCGTTCTTTACATCAGCGGAAGCAAGGCGCTTTCGTTTACCGCCGCTCAATTGCAAACGCTGCGAAACTTCGCCGAAGAAGGGGGCCTGATTCTTGGCAACGCCGACTGCGCAAAATCCGCGTTTCCCAGGAGCTTTGAAAAACTCGGCAATGCCCTTTTCCCCAAATACGAATTTCGCGATCTGCCCGGCGACCATCCCATCTTCGCCAACGAGCAATATTCCGCCGCCAAATGGCACACCAAGCCAAAGGTTCGCGGCCTGAGCAATGGCGTGCGCGAACTGATGGTCCTCATTCCCGACGCCGATCCGTCGCGCGCCTGGCAGGGACGCAACGAGAAGATCAGGGAAGAATCGTATCAACTTGGCGCCAATATCTTCCTTTATTCAGTAGACAAGAAGAATCTTCTCAAGCGCGGCGAGACGTACCTCGTTAAGGAAGATCCGAAGATCCAAACCCAAAAATCGATAGCCGTCGCCCGACTGATCGTCGGCGAGAATCCTGACCCGGAACCCGCGGGATGGCGCCGATTGGCCGCTATCATGCACAACCGCCAGTTGGCCGTCGTCGTCAGCCAGACCAAATGTGACGGCGACGCGCTAAAAGGGTTTCAGCTGGCTCATTTCACCGGTACCACCCGATTCGAACTCGACGACACGCAGCGCGCCGCGCTGAAGGCGTTTGTGCAGGGCGGCGGGACGCTGGTGATCGACGCCGCCGGCGGCAGCGCCGAATTCGCCGACTCGGCGGAAGCCGAACTCGCGTCGCTATTTCCGGGCCAACTCAAAGCCCTCGCCCCGGAAAGCGCGGTCTTCGGCGATCCGCAAACGAAGAAGACCGCCACGGTCGAATACAGGGCGTTCGCCAAGCGCGTCCTCCCGGCGGATACGAAATTGCCGCGCCTTAAAACCGTGGAAATCAACGGCAGAAACGCCGTTTTTTTTAGCCGGGAAGATCTAACCGCGGGCCTTGTCGGCGAGCCCGTCGACGGCGTCTATGGCTACGCCCCGGCTTCCGCCACTCGGCTCATGAGCGATATTCTCCGATACGCCTCCGCCTCCGCCACGACCAAGCCTTCCGTCGCGACTGACGCAATCAACGCAGGCGTTAAATGACATGAGCCGTTAAAAAACACGGCCGGCGTCAGGCTTTGGAAAATCAAAACTTGACGCCGCGCCGTATCGGTAATCACATTACACAGTCTGATGCATCGTTAGCCAACTCGGTGCTTGTTCAAGCTTGCTCTAAAGATGCAACAGCTCGTTAATTGACCTGAACCTTACGCGGCTTAGTTTCCTCTCGCTTGTTGAGTGTGACCTTCAACACGCCGTCCTGTAGTTTCGCATCGACGGCTTTTTCGTCGACCGTCGGCGGGAGCGTGAAGCTCCGGAGGAACTGGCTGTAACGGCGCTCATGCAAGAGCATGGCGCCCTTTTCCTCGTGCTCTTCCTTATGTTCCGCCGAGATGGTCAGCGTCTGGTTTTCGAGGGTGATTTCGATATCCTCTTTCTTAAAGCCGGGAAGATCCGCTTCAACATAAATATGATCGCCGTCTTCGCGGACATCGACGCCGAACGGCGCCATTTGGCCGCCGTCCTGTTGGCTTCCAAAAAACCGGTTCAGCATGGTGTTGAAATCGCGCTGGGTATAGTCGATCGGATCGACAAAACCGCGCCGGACAAGAATAGGCAGTGCCATGATTGTTTCTCCCATAAAGACCTTATTGGTTGCGCTCGCGACCCTTGCCGTGGCTGCGAACTTCATATAATCAAATGTCGTGCCAGGGCGGCGCCGGGCGCGCTGCGCGCGCAAATAGCGCTGTGCCAAGCGTTTGCTTTCGTCTTGTTCCGCGGGCGATTTGCTCGTTTCCTGCACAATTGGCAGTAGATTGCCGTGATGGCAGATTCTTGTAATTTCTGGGTCATCGTCGGTCCGACGGCCTCCGGCAAATCGGACCTGGCCATGGCGCTGGCGCGTTCTGTGTCGGGGGAGATTCTGAGCGTCGATTCGATGCAGGTTTACCGCCAGATGGATATCGGCACCGCCAAGCCGTCGCCGGCGGAGCGGGGCGCGGTCCGTCATCATCTGATCGACCTGGTTGACGCGAGCGAATCGTTTACGGTCGCCGGATTCGTCGAGGCCGCCGACGCGGTCATCGCTGACGCCGCTCGACGCGGAGTGCCGCTGGTAGCGACGGGAGGAACGCCGCTCTATTACAAGGCGCTGTTCGAAGGTCTTTTTGAAGGGCCCGGCGCCGACGCGGCCATTCGCCAACGCCTGAATCTGCTGGATGGCGAAGAACTTCACCGCCGACTTGCCGAGGTCGATCCCCCGGCGGCGGGACGGATTCACCTCAATGATACAAAGCGCCTCGTCCGGGCGCTGGAGGTGTATGAGCTGACCGGTAAGCCGATCACGTCGCTGCAGACGGAATGGGGCGCGGGCCGAGCCCGGCATGCCGCCCGGTGGATCGGGTTGCAATGGGACCGAGACGCTTTAAATCGGCGCATCAACGCCAGAGTCAAATCAATGATGGCGGCAGGGTGGCTGGAAGAAACGCGCCTGCTTCTTCAATCGCACGGTTCGCTTTCTCCCACCGCCGCCGAGGCGACAGGATACCGCGACCTCATCGATCACATCGGCGGGAAAACATCGCTGGAAGAGGCCGTTGAACAAATCAAAATCGCCACCCGGCAATTGGCGCGAAGGCAGATGAAATGGTTCCGTCGATTTCCAAACGTGAAGTGGATCGCGGGAGATCGGCCGGTTCAGGAACTGATGCAGTCGGTCCTAGAATAGCGCGCATCCGATTCGCGCATTTTGCTCCGGCGATCAATCGTGATGAACAACGGGCGCCGGCGTCAGCGGATTGCTATGACTCAGGTGTCTTTCGAAGTTACCCTTGTAGGCGATCATGAGTTTTGGCCGATTGCGAATGATGAGCAGGTTCTCGGCGTTTCGCTCTTCCGACGCCGTGGTGAAGTTAAACGATCCGGTAATCAGCGTCTTGCCGTCGATAAGGATGATTTTGTTGTGCGCGATCGCGTGCTCCTCGTCGATGTAAACCGGAATGCCGTGATTGAGTAAAAACGTGGCGGCTGAGTAGTGATCGGTTCGTTGGGATTTGTCGAGCACCACGCGCACCGATACGCCGCGGCTCTGTGCGTCGGCGACGGCCTGCGCGATGGACGGCGACGTAAACGAGAACGCCTGGATATCCAGTGACTTTTTCGCTTTGCCGATCTCGGCCACGATCGCGTCCGTGCATCCGCCGCTGGGGCTGAAAAAGGGGGTGATGCCTTCATCGAGGTCGATGGCTTTGACGATCGGCGCGGGCGCGTCGGCGCCGGCTTTCGGCGTGGCCGCCAGCAGCAGCACATAAGCCCAGATTCCCATCGCAAAGGCGATCGCCAGGAGCAGCTTCTTCCGCATGGTATCGTTCATCGGCAGCTTTCAGCCGGCGGTGTAGAAGAAACAACTTAATCCGCACGCTATGCATGAGTTGGCCGCGATTTTGCTTCACTTCTCTCGGCATTGGCTTTTTATGGCAGTGGCGCCTTCCACCTCATCATTCCCCTTCTTGCGACGCCGCTGGCGGACGATAGTGGTCGTCGCCGCGGCGATATTGTTCGTGTGCGTGATAGCCGACGCGGTCGTCGGATCGATGTATCGATCGCGGATCGCCGCCGCCGTTCGACAGGGATTCGGCGCGGAATTGAAAACCAGCGGCGCGTGGTATTTGCCGCCGGGCGGCGTGAGTCTTCGAGGCGTTCGCCTTCTCAAGACCACGGCCGTTTCGGGGCCTGCCGAAATATTTCGAGCGTCGCGGCTTGATCTAAAGCTTGAGCGCGTGAAGGGCCAGTCGGGCTCCGAAAAATACCGGATTCGCTATGCGAAAGTGTGGGGTGGCCGATTCCGCTACGCGGCGCCCGGGCAGGAAGCGGTGGTGCTCGAGCCCATCAACGTTGAGATATCGCCGTTCGGCGATACGCAAAAACTTTATCACTTTTTCGTTGACGCCGAGGCGAAAAATATCAGTCCGGTTCGGGGCGCCGGGTCGATCGACGTGGATCAACGTCAAATCTCCGTCGCCGATTTATCGCTGCGGATAAAGGTGGACGTGGCGCTGTCGCATTTCCCTTTGTCCGACTCGGTGCGGCGAAAACTGGACCAATGCGAAGTGGGCGGCACATTCGACATTCGAGGCTCCGTCTCGATGCCGGCGGGTAACTGGCGGGCCGCCCGATACAAGGCCGATGTGCAACTCTCGTCGGGGAAATTCGCTTCGCGCGGCGGAAGGATCAACGCCGATCGAATCGAAGCGGAAGTCGCAATCGGCGGGGAGCCGCAGAAGGGGCTTCACGTAGACATCCATAAATTCCAAGCCATGGAAGGCTCGACGATGCTGGTGCTGGACGGGGGGAAACTGGATACCTCCAAAGACAGCGCCGACTGGCGGCTCACCGAGCTTCTTGGCCGATTGGATATTGGCGGCGGCGTCGCGGCGCTCGATCGCGTCAAACTGCATGGCCGGGTGAATTTCACCGGCGCCGCCGGCGGGCCGATGCGACTGCCGAGGGCGCCCGATCCGCTCATCGTCGCCAGTCATGAACTCGTGGCGTATCCGGTTGACGTATCGATCCAGCCGCCGAAATATCCGCGACCGGTGGATCACATCAACGGCGGGCCGATTCGGTTTCACGGCGGCGTCGTCCGATTCGAAAACTTGAACGCGAATTACGGCGGCGACAAAGTGATTCTCGACGACGCTCACATCACGCTTGACGATCCGCGCCAAAATCTTGCGCTGGCCGACCTGCGCCGGCAGATCCGCGTCGATGGGATCATCGGCACGCTGCTCTGCCGCCAACCGGGACCGGTTTATCCCGCGGGGCTGGGAAAAGTAATCGCGCAGCTAAGGCCGACGGGTTCATTCGCCATTTCGGGCTGGTATGGGATCAACCGCAAACTGCCGGGCGAGGCAAAACGCCCGAAGGCGGATTACTTCTTTCGCGTCTCGACCGCGGGCGGCGCGTTCGCGCTGACCGATCACAAGGCGCCGCTGACGGACATTCGGGCGGATGCGACGGTTTCGCCCATGCTCATCGACATTACGCGACTCCGCGGAAAAACACTGGGCGGCGAACTGATCGCGTCGAGCCAGATCGCGCCTGTCCGCCCGGTTCATTACCAGGGAAACGCGACTTTTTATAACGTGAATCTCGAAAAAGCATGGAATGCATTGGGTATGCCCACCAAAGCGCCGTTGCTAGGCACGGCTTATTTTAAGATTCGCATCTCGGGCGTCGGAGCGGGAGCCGATATTTCGCCGCTGCGGTCGATCGCCGCCAACGGCGAATTTGAAGTGGTCGATGGAAACTTCGGCGATATCACCGCCCTGCGCGCCGCCGCCAGATCGGTGTCCAAGCCCCAGCAAACGCTCGACGGGCAAGCCGCGGGGGTCTTTTCGGTGCGCGACGAAACGGTGACGCTCAGCAATTGTGCCGTGGGCAATCCGCTTTATGGCCTGCAGGGATCAGGCGACATCGGCTTTAACGAAATGGTCGATTTGCACGTCGTCGCCGCCCCGTTGGGCGACTGGCGGATGGCGCTAAAACAGACCAACGTGCCGATATTGGCCAACGCCGCCGGCATAGCGGGTTCGATCCAGAAGCTATTTGACGGCGCCCAGCGCGCCTTGCTTTACGATGTCCATATCACCGGCCCGGCGACTCATCCGACCGTCGCCGCGCCCACGCTGATGCCGGTCATCAGCGGTCCCATCGCCGCCATTTTTGGGCAACTCATCGGCGGAGCAAAAGACGTGAGGCTCATCGATCAGCTTCGCCCCCGCACCGCGCCGCAAACTCAGGAAGCTCAGACGGCGCAAATCGATTTTCCCAAGTCCAAGTGACGCCTCACGCGATGTACGCTTTTTTCTTTCGTCCGCTCAAGTAGCTTTCCATGACGCATGACGCCAATTCGCCGCTGCTGGTGTAGAAAGCGATGCCTTTGGTGAGCTTTGAAAGCTGATCGACAAATCCAACCCAATCCATTCCCCAGTAATCCTCGATCAGCGCAAAGGTGCTGATTCGGCATCCTTCGCGCACCGCCAGCACCGCCTCCTTGAGCGTCGCGATCGTGCTGCGCGAATCCGGCGGATAAAGCAGGTGAACAAAATCCCCTTCAACGTGAGCGGTCGGCTGGCCGTCGGTGATGATGAACAACTGTTTATTTTCGCTGGCTCGATTCCGCAGGATTCGCCGGGCAAGCTGCAGGCCCATATGCAGATTCGTAAAATGTTGCGGCGCCCGGTCAAGCTGGTCGATGGGAACCTTGAGCCGAACCTGGTAATCGTGGACCGTGACCGGCTTGGGCATCGACAACGGGACCATCGCCTCGGGGATTCTGGCCGCGCCGGAATAAAAGCCGACGAAGTCGATCGTATCCTGTGGGAAGCGCCCGCGCACCAAGGCCTGCATGGCAAGGGCCACCTTTTTAGCCGACAAATAACGGCCGTAGCGCATCATCGAGCCGCTCATGTCCAGCAAAACGACGGTGGAGCAACTGGTCATCCCTTCATGAAGGTGAAGCTCAAAATCTTTCTCGTCGAACCGGATTTTAGAAGCCGACTTGCCTGGATCGCCCGCGCGGGCGCCGGACGGGGTTGGAAGGCCGTGGCGCGAGAGGGCGTTGTGTAATGTCTGATGAAGATCGAGTTCGCTGACCGGGTCGCCGAATTCGTAGGGCTTGGTTCCGTCGATCCGTTCGCCGCCGAGGCCGGGCGTGATTTTTTCGTGGCCTTCGCGCTGTCCGGTGCGGAGATTGGCGAAAACTTCGTTGAGCGCCTTTTGCTGCATGCGCGTGGTGGCTTTGGGCGTGAGGCGAAGCTTGCCGTTGCCGTCCTTGTCGAGCATTCCTTCCTTGAGAAGCTGCTCGAGCAGTTCCGACTGGGCGTCGTCCTTGGGGTCCTTGAGCATCTGCTCGATGGCCTTCAGCGCTTGATCGCCGTATTGCAGGATGAACTGCATCAGTTGATCGAAGCCGAAAAGTTTATCCTGGGTGGGGAATTCTTCCCCGTCGTATTCGCCGTAGAAGTATTTCATCGCCCCGGATTGTAGGCGCGGCGGCGGTGGAGCGCGGGTCCGAAATAAGATCAATATCGTTGTGCCCGTCGCGGCGCGGCCGAGCCGTTGAGGGTGAAGGCGCTGGCGCCGATCGAGCAGGTCATCGTAATGGGAACATGAAGCACGACCGCCGCCTTGGCCGCGTCGAGCCCGATCTCCGCGGGGCCGAATTTACATGAGGTCAGATGGGCGCCCAGCTCGTATTCCGGACCCAGATAATTCCCGGCATAGAGGATGCGCAGCGTCAGTCGTTTGCTCTTGGCGTCGTAATAATATCGGCGTGAGATTTCATTGGCGGTAAGTTGGTCGGGCGGGCGAATGACATCCACGAACGCACCGGCCGGATCGACTTGCACGGCGTCGGCGCGGCGCAGTTCGCCGACGACCTGTCCCATGGCGAGGCGGGTCATTTGCGTGCAGCGGAAGTATGAATCGTTGATCGCCACCGCGTCGGCCGACGCCTTGAACGCCGCCGACACCGCCACCAGCAGCGCCGTGGAAATGGCGGTGGCCAGCAGCACCTCGGTGAGGGTCATGCCGCGATGCGTAGGGCGCCGACGCTTCATGGCGGCGCCTCCTCGTATGTTCCCGGCGCGGCGACCAGCCGGTCGCCCGAATCCCGCGACGGTGTTCTCTGAAACTCCATGCGAACGGCTCGGCCGATCGAGACGCTGCGGCCGAAGCCGATCACCTTAACCATGAGCGACGAGCCGATTGGCGTTATCAACGCGCGGAACCGGGCGTGGCCCGTGGCGTCCAGCGCGATAAAATCGTCGGCGGCGGGAAGGATGATGGCATGATCGATCACGGCGACGGCGTGGTCACGCATGTTGGCCGTCCCGTCAAGTTGATTGCCCAGAAGGCGGGCGATCGTCGTCAGTTCATCGCCATCGCGAGCGGCTGGGCCGGAGACGGCGGGGATTTCGATTCGACTCAACTGATACTTCACGAACTGCATCCCCGATTCGGCCGCCGCCTGGGCCTCGCTCGTGGTCCGGTCGTTGCCGGCGATTTGCAGCGATATTGTCGTGGCCGCGTAAAACCCGATCGCCAGCACGGTGAACAGCATGAGATAGAGCATCGCCAGCACGGCGGCGAAAGCGCGACGCGATCGGCGCTGGCCGCGCCCGGCCGGGGCGATAACCGGCGCGCGATCGACGGGGATTACGCTCGCGGTTCGCGGGGACGCGAAACGCTTCTGGTGGTGTGGTCGTCGCGCGTTGGAGTCGGGTCCGGGAGCGATGCGCGCGAGGGCGCGGCGCCGGCGATTCAACGCGCCGCGACGCGCCCCGCAAGCGGGGCGGCTAATGAATGAGGAGTGCTTCGCACGCATGATAAGAAGTCGGAAAGTGATGCGCTGGAACATTTCTTTTCGTGGCGCTGAATCGAACCTCGAGCGCGAAAAACGCCGCGCCAGCGGGACCGCCGTCCCAAAAATAATTTACAAGAACCGCTTGCCGTTTTCATCGACTTCGCGCGAGGCGCAGCCTCATGAACAACTAAAGAGAAACGCTTAAGCGATCTGAAAACGGCTCGAGCGATTCTCAACGCGCCGGGGCGACGATCAGCCAATCACCGCAGCAGATGTATCGTCCGTCGTGATAGATCTTCACTTGAAGGCGCGCCATCGGCGTCGATGAATGACGTTCGACGGGGGCGCCGATTTTCTTCTCGTCAACCGCCGTGACGGACACCTCCTGCGTCCAATTCTCATCGGCAGGTATCGGCGTCCGATCCACATCGATCGGCGGAGAGAACTTTAATCCGTCCAGATCCCAAACATCATGCCAGGCGCCGACGACGGCGTCGCCGCCGTCGAAAAAAGGCAATCCCACGGCGATTTCGTGGATGTTATCGGCCAGATGAACGGCGGCCGTCAGTTCTCCCGCGCCGGCGTTGGCGGCGGTTCCGCCGGCCAATAATTCGCACATCGCGGTAACGGCAAACGCCACGATGACCTGCGCCATCGCCGCCTCGATCAAGGTGAATCCGGACCGGCGTGCGCGCCGGCGCGATTGGGGTGATATATGAATTCTCATCACCCAAAATATTCAATTCATCTGCGCGCAAGGCAAACCGGATCGGTGAGCAAAGCGCCGCTGCGATCGCGGGCTCTCCGCCCGTGGCTCATTTAGAGTATTTTTCAAGTGGCTTAGCGTTTCCGTGTTTAGCGGCCCCGCTTGCGGGGCGTGTTCCGCGACCCCGCGCGCAATACCGACGTGAAAAGAATTAAATCGTTGTGCTCGCTATTTGGACAGCCGGGGCGGAAATTCGGTTCGCGCGCTCACCTGGCCATGATCTGACTCAGCTTGAAGATCGGAAGGATGATGCTTGCGGCGATGAAGCCGACGATGCCGCCCATAATAAGGATCATGGCCGGCTCGATCAGGGACGTGACTGTTTTGATGACGGTTTTTAGCTCGCGCGAATAATATTCGCTCACTTCGTCGAGCACCTGGCCCAGACGCCCGGCCTCTTCGCCGGCGTTGATCATTTGCACCACGGCGCGCGGAAGAAGCGTGCTCTTTTGCAGTGGAATGGCGATGCGCTTGCCTTCCTTGACGGCGCCATACACGGTTCGCCACATCTGACGATATAAGACATTCCCGCTCACCTCGGCGGTAATCGCGATCGTGTCGAGTATGGGGACGCCGGCGTTGACCAGCTGCCCCATGGTGTGCAGGCCACGGCTGATGTACAGGGCGCGAAACATCTTGCAAACCAGCGGCAACGTCAACTTTAGGCGATCGAAATGCGCGCGCCCGGTTTCGGTGCGAAGAATCAACGCCAAAGCCCATATTCCCGCCGAGAGGACGATGGCCAGCGCATACCAATAGCTGACCAGAAATGCCGAAAGGGCCATCAGCATTTTCGTGGAAGCCGGGAGCGCCGACTCCTTGCCGGCGAACAGGACCAGAAAGCGCGGCAGTACGAACATCAGCAGGAAAATCGTGGTGGTAACGGCCATCATCGCGATAATCGCGGGGTAGGTCATGGCGCCGACGATCAAGCCGCGCGTTTCAAGCTGTTGGTTGAGATATCCAGCGATGCGGGCGAGCATGGCGGGAAATCCGCCGGACATTTCCGACGCTTTCACCATGTTGATATACAGCGGAGAGAATGTTTTGGGGTAACGGGCGAGGGCATCGGAAAACGAGAGGCCGTTTTCGATGTCTTTGCGCATCTGCACCAGCATCGACTTAAAGCGCGGATGGGTGACCTGCTCGCCGATTCCTTCGATGGCGGCGCGAACGCTGATTCCCGCGCGGATCATGACCGCCAGCTGCGCGGTGAAGTTGGCGACGTCGCGCGTGCCGGGGCTGAACGTCGGCGCATGGAGCGGTCGCCGCACGATCGACGTTTCGGCGGGGACCAGATCGACGATGACTCGTCCGCGCGCGTGCAGCGCCTCGGCCGCCGCGTCGAGCGTGGCCGCCTGGAGTACGCCGGCGGAAGGCTTGCCGGAGTCGATCGTTTGATAGCGGAAGGTAGCCATGATCAAAGACCAGAAATTCGAGATCCGGAATTCAAAAATCGATCGGTTTTCGGATTTTACGACGCGCTCTCCGTCACCCGTATAATCTCGTCCACCGTCGTCAAACCCGCCATGACTTTCTGAAATCCATCGTCCCGCAATGTCACCAAGCCGCGTTCGCGACAAAGACGGCGCAGATGATTGACGTCGGGGTTTCTCGTCACCAGATCGCGCAGGGCGTCGTCCATCACCAGCAATTCGTAAATCCCAAGCCGTCCGCTGTATCCGGTCCTGCGGCAGCGGTCGCAGCCCCGGCCGCGGTAACACGCCTGCGCGGTAAAACCCTGCATCGTCAGGAACTCCTGCATGTCCGGCGTCGGCGCGTATTCCTCCCTGCACTCCATACAGATCTTGCGGACCAATCGCTGGGCCATGATGGCGTTCACCGCGGAGCTGATGAGATAAGGCTCTACGCCGACGTTGATCAATCGCGTGACCGACGACGGCGCGTCGTTGGTGTGCAGGGTGCTGAGAACCAGATGTCCGGTGAGGGCCGCCTGGACGGCGATGGCCGCGGTGTCCTGGTCACGTATTTCGCCGATCATCACCACGTCGGGGTCCTGGCGAAGCATCGCGCGGAGGGCGGCGGAAAAAGTCATGCCGATCTTTTCGTGCACCTGAACCTGCGTGGTCGACGGAAGGTCGTGTTCGATCGGATCTTCGACCGTACTGATATTCAGGCGATTGGCGTCCATGCTCCGCAGCGATGAATAGAGCGTGGTCGTTTTCCCGGAGCCGGTCGGCCCGGTGACCAGGAGAATCCCGTGCGGCTGGGCGATCTGGTTTTTCCAGATGGTCAACGCGTTTTCGCTGAAGCCCAGGTCGTCAAGCGAGACGTTGACCGAGCGGTTGTCGAGAATGCGCATCACGCATTTTTCGCCGCAATGCGTCGGCAGGGTGCTAAGGCGCAGATCGACCGCACGGCCCTGAATCACCGTGCGGATGCGGCCGTCCTGCGGCAGGCGGCGCTCGGAAATGTCCAGGTTGGCCATGATCTTCAATCGCGACGTGACGGCGGCCTGCATGACGGCGGGGGGGCTTAACGCGTCGAAGAGCAGCCCGTCGATTCGATACCGGATGCGCAGTGCCGTCTCCTTCGGCTCGATGTGGATGTCGCTGGCGCCCTGGCGGATCCCCTCGGAGATCAAGTGGTTGACGAAACGGATGATCGGCGACTCGCTGCCCAGTTTTTCCAGGTCGGCGCCGTCGCCGGTCGCATCGTCGCCGGCGAGCGATTCGCCGGTCGTGGCGTCCTTGATGATCTGATTGACCTGCGAACCGTTGGCGTGGGCCGTGGCGTGCGCGATCAGGCGAAGAATATGGGCCGGGGTGGTAACGGTGGTCTTCAGCGGCTTGCCGGTTTTGCGGCGAACTTCATCGAGAAGAAAAACATTGTTGGGATCGACGATGCCGATGACCAGCCGACCCGCGTCAAACCGGAAAGGGGCGACGAGATGCTTCTGTATATAATGCGGCGGAAGAAGCGCGAACGCCTCGGGATCGATTTGCTGCGGGTCGGGCTGCTCGAACGGAAGGTCGAGCGATCGCGCGACCGCCGACAAAATCACCGCCTCGTCGGCCACGCGCATCGAAAGCAGCACGTGAGCCAGGCTTTTGCCCGGCGTCTGCGCCGCCATCATTCGCGCCTGAGTGAGTTGTGCTTCGGTGACATGGCCCGATTGAAGCAACAGCCCTTCGATATTATGGGACGGCGCCGCCGACACCGGCTGCCAAAGCATGTCCAACTCGGGCAACGGCTCATCCAGCCGCTCATGCGGCGCGATGGCGCCGGGACCGGCCGATGTTGTCGTTTTGCGTGCGAACATGCTGCGACTGTTCACTTATCGACGCATTCGCCGCCCGAATCGACATGAACATTCGCTCATCGCGGTTCGATCGAGACGTTCGCCACTGAATTCGCGGGGACGATCGGATCGGGCTGAAGGAACACGTCGAAGCTGATGTCCACCTGCATGTCTTCGCCGGCGCCGATGCGGCTCAGGTTTATTCTGTCGACGCGCACCGGCCAAGGCATTCGCTCAAGCTGGACCATGAATGGATAGAGGGACGCCAAACGACCGGCCAGCGACAAGTCCATCCCCTGTTCCCAGTATGTTCCGATCCGTTTCCCGGCCGACGTCTTGAGCGTGTGGGCTTGCAAAGCGTTGGCCTGGGCCACGCGCCAGATATCTTCGCCGACATCATTCATGTGCCGCGCGGCGGGAAGGGTGGATTCGAAGCGCGCGATGCGCCGGCGCACCTCCGCGATTTTCGCTTGCGCCCGGGCCGATCCGGCGGCGACTTCGTTCAGGCGCGCCAGGGCGGCGCGCTTTTGCTCGGAATCGGCCAGCAGGGCGTCGCGCCGGCGGGTGGCCGGTAGAATCGCCAGAAAAAATACGCACGCGAACAGCGCGATCGACAGGGCGCCGAAAAAAAAGAGTCGCTGGGATGATTTCATGGATTCTCCTTCGAGCGGTCGCCGGCGTTTTCGGGAGACGTGGCCGGGGGCTCATTGGGCGCTTGACGCGGATCGGCGGCGGGATTCAAGGTCGCTTCGATTTGGAATCGCCGAGTCGTCGCCGGCTCTTTGCCGGCGCCGGCGTCGATCTCGCTGGCGATCAGCCGCACCTCCTCAAAGGCGCCGGATCGCGACAATGTATCGCAAAGCCGCGAGACGGCGGCGTTGCTGTCGGCAAAACCCGATAGCTTCAGCACAATGTCCGTCGGCGCCGCGTCGGGAAGCGGCTCGGGTCCAACGCGGCGCCGGGATTCCAACGCCGCCTTCTTCAGGTCAAACGCCGTCGGCGCCAGGCTCGGCGCCTGCGGGCGCGGAATCGGCTGAACGCTCAGTGACGTCAACGAAATATCCGGCGGCAGCGCGCGCGTCAGTTCCGCCAGGATTGCGCTCGACGGAATGCCGGCGGTGAGGGCGGCGATTCGATGGGCGCGCTCGATGTATCGTTCGCTTTCATCCTTGACGGCGATGACTTGCCCGCCGCGAAGGACAGCTTGATCGAAACATCGCGTGATCTCGGCATTGTGGCGCTTGACGTGCCGCAACGATTGCTCGGCGACGTAGAGGGCCGTCATGGTGGCGATCGCCAAGATCGCCAGTATCGACGTGGCGGCGGCGTTAAGGCGATTTCGCACGCTGCGATCGCAGTAGTCGTCGGGGAGGAAACTGAACTGTTCGGATTCTGTCGTCATGTTGAGTCGATCCATTGGTTTTAGCGGCTTTTTTTTTAGTAGGCGCAAAGAGCGGCGCACGGTCGGCACGCCGGCGCTAGGGCTCCGATCCAGGAACGAGCGATCCCATGCTCGATCCGATCGCCACCGCCCATGCCGGCTGCGGGCAGCGCCGGTCGATGCCGCTTTCGATGCCGATCTCGGTGGTTCGGCTCATTCGCGCCATCGGGTCGCCGATCTGGGCGGCCAGGTCCAGTTCCTTCGCCAGCGATTGGCACAGCCTGCGGTTGCGGGCTTCGCCGCCGACGAAGATCAGGCGCTGGATGGGCCGCTCGGGGAACGCCGCCTCGTGATAGCGGCGGCAGAGGGTTAGTTCTTCGGCGAGCCGTTCCAAAGGCTCGCGCACGACCTGCTCGACCATGGACCGGCGATGACGCCGTTGCGCGGGGGCGACGTGCGGCGCCGCGATGGTCGCGACGCCGCCGCCGCCATCAGTCTCGATGGCGCGGGATTGCAGGGTGGGGCCGATTGGCGCCGACGACATCACGGGAATGCCGTCGCGATCGCCTTCCTCGTCGGGAGCGTTCGATAGCACGATTCGCAGTTGGCGCGCTTCGTCCAATCGGATCTGCAACTCAGCGGCGACGGCGCGGCTGAAATCCTCGCCGCCGATCGGGATCGAACGGGCGAAGAGGATTTTTCCGCCGCGCGCGACGATGGCCCGCGTCGCGGAACTTCCGATGTCAACGATGCAATTCGTAATGTCCGCGTCCGCCTTTCTGCGGTAAATATTGAGAAAGCAATCAACCAGTGCCTTGGGCTGAACGTTCATCCCGACGACTTCCAGCCGAGCCGAGGCGGCCGCGGACAGCAGTTGCTCGATGACGGCGTTTTTGGCGGCCATCAGGATCACTTCGTTGCGCGGCTCATGATCCTGGTAGACCTCGCCGGCGATGATATGACGCAGCGACGCTTCGGCCGGATCGAACGGCAATTTCCCGCGCGATTCCCACGGAAGCGCCTTTTGCAGCGTCTCGTCGCTCATCCTTGGAAGGCGGAGATGTTGCAGCGCCGTTTCGCCGGCGGGTATCGCGAGGACCGCCCGGCGGCCGCGAAAATTTCCCCTGGCCCACAGTTCCTTCAGCGTTCTGGCGAAGTAGGCCATTCGCTCGGCGGGGTTGCCGCGAACCTTCAGCGGAATCTCGGCGCTGGCCGCGGCGATCAGGCGGTGATCGCCGTTGATTTTCTCGACCTGCGCCAGACGAAGGCATTCGGCGCCAATATCGATGCCGACGGGATTGGCGCCGGGAACAAACCAGCTTTGTACGAATGAAAGCATGTCTCCATATCTCCACTGATCTATCGACCGTGAAGCGGATCGGTTTAATTCGACGGTGGTGATAAAAGCATGCGGGGCAATGCTCGCGGCATCGCTCAAACGTCCGAAAGAAATTCCCCGGCGATCGCGTCGGCGAGGCTCAACCCTTTTTCCGTGAGCGTTATCGCGGTTTGCCCGACATTCACGAGTCCGATGGGGACAAGGCGGCCGACCTGATCGGCAAAAACTGCACGCGCGTCCAAACCGGTGCGGGCCGCAAAGCCGGCATAATCGATTCCCGACGCCAGCCGAAGCATCAACATCGCCAACTCGCCGGCCCGGCGTGCGGGGGATAAACGCTCGACGTCAATCGACGGAACATCGCCCGCCGCCACCGCCCGTTCCCATTCCCCCAGGTGCGGACGATTTCGCCAGCGGTGGCCCTCCACATGCGAAGCCGCCGACGGACCGAGGCCGATGTAGTTTCCGCCGGTCCAATAAATCAAATTGTGGCGGCACGCTTCGCCGGGCATGGCGTAATTGCTGATCTCATAGGCGCCGTGCCCGGAACAAATCAGGCGCTGCCGGGCGTGATGAAACATCTCAAGCTCGGCGTCTTCCTCGACGGCGGTAAAATGCCCGAGGCGTTTTCGAACCGCCATCGGCGTGTTCGGCTCATAGGTCAGGTTGTAACACGATATGTGCGGCGTGCGGAGCGCGATCGCCTGGTCGAGCGAACGGGCCCATGACGCAAGATTCTGCCCGGGGATCGCGTAGATCAGATCGACATTCAATCGACTGAACCGGGCGGCACGGGCCATTTCGAGGCTGCGATAAACATCTTCGGGATCGTGATGGCGCTCCAGCGCCGCCAACTCGTCGCGGTTAAAACTCTGCGCGCCCAAACTGAGCCGATCCACGCCATTTTCGCGAAGCATCTGGCAATAGTCCGGCTGGGCGGTGGCTGGGTTAACTTCGACCGTCCACTCGTCGGCCTGCGACAGATCAAACCGCTCTTTAAGGCCGGCGATCAATCGCCGCATCGGATCCAGGGGCAATAAACTTGGCGTGCCGCCGCCGAAAAAGACGGTGCGAATCCTGGCGTGCGGGGCGCCGACGACGCGCCAGAGATCGGCTTCCCGGAGAATCAAATCCACGAAACGGGTCATGCGCTCGGGCGTCTGGCGGGTAATGCTGTAGAAATCGCAATAGTGGCACTTGTGAAAGCAGAAGGGGATATGAACGTAGAGGGCCTCGATATCGGCCGAAGGAAGGGCGCCGGGTCGCACGGATTCGACGGCAACGCTCGGCGCCGATTGACCAGGCGCCGCGGAAGAAACGACGGTGAGCGACTTCAGGGGCGCGGCGGGAATTTCGATTCCGTTTACGTTCAAAAAATTCTCATGACGAACAAAGGCCGGGCGCGAATTTCACTCATCGGCCTCCGCTTTTTCCGATCGGCAACAGTCGCAACAACTTTGCTCTTGCCCGACGCGATGTCCTAAGATAAGTTTAGGGACATGCAGGCAATATTGGTAATGTTCCGATCCGATGGAGACCGCCGGAGTTTTTCCATTGCGCGTGACATGACGGTGGTGGGCCGTCGGGAGGATTGCGATCTGCGCATTCCGCTCGGCGAAGTTTCCCGCAAACATTGTCGATTGGTCCGCGACGGCGATACGCTTCGCGTGGAAGACCTCGGCAGTTCCAACGGCACCTACCTCAACGGCCAGCGCGTTCAGGAAGCGACGTTGAATCCCGGCGACAGCGTGCAGATCGGACCGGTGATTTTCGTTTTGCAGGTGGACGGCTCTCCCGCCGACGAAGATCTGCATCCAGTCGCCGCCAATCTTGAGGAAGCCACCGGCCATAGTTATTCCGAAGGCGAAAATGGCCCGCTTTCGCCGACTGCGCAAAGCGAAGTCGAAGACCTGATCGAAGGCCTCGATCCGATTCCCGAGGGCGAGCACCACGGTCATGCCGAGAGTCATGCGCTGCATGATGAAGAGGTCGCCGAGCCGGTTTCGCCCGAGGCGGCCGAAGAAGATGGCGGGCTGGAATTGCTCGCCGACGACGAGCACACGCCATCGCCGCATGCCGACGAGGATGAGATGATCGACCTGGATGACCTGGCGTTGGATCCAGAGCATCAACCACACACGTAGTTTTGCAAGCGGATGATCACAGGGTGGGTGTTTCGGTAATGTAGCCCGGACGGGAGCGAAAACGCTTCGCTGTCGGTGGTGGCCAAAGCGACCACCGGCAGCGAAGCGTTTTTTGTTGGCGATCCAGTTGGTCCGCTAAGCGATGTATCAATACATCGTCGCGCGTTTGGCGAGCACGCGTTCGGGACGGCTCTTCCAGTAGCCGTCCCAATCGTTGGGATCAGCCCAATAGTATTTCTCATTGATCGACGTAATCGGACCTAAATTGCGTTTGAATGAACCGGCATACGCCACCACTTCCGATTTGGCGTCGCCGTTGTATTGCTGGTCCTTTGGAATGATGTACTCGAATCCGAGGTGGTCTTTATCCTTTAGGTTCAGGGTGATCAATTTTTCGGTCGTGACGGGGGCGCCCCACATATCAAATTGAGTGACGTGAAACAGCGCATAAGTACCCGGCGCGTCGATGGCCTTGCATTGGCCATGGGTTCCGCCGGGCGCTTCGGCGCTGATGGTGGCGGCGTCATAGGTGCAGCCGACGGAAAACAACGCGGCCAAGAGCAAAAATGGGATAAGCGATAAGTGCTTCATGCGATCGATCTCCGTTAAGCGAACCCGTGGGGCAAATCCAATTTCCCGCCATCGGCGCCCGCACTGTCCATTCCGGGCAGTCAACGCATTGTACGCGCTCTTGGCGTCGGGTGGTAGCGCTTTAACCGGTTAAAGAATGATCGGACTTGATTCCTTCCCGGCTGGAGTCGTTTCAGGTTCGCCGATAAAATTGTATGTCAACGACCCGCCGGCTCCAGTCTTCGGCGCCGGTTTTTTCTGATTTCTCCAGGCCCGCGCTGTTTTCCACCAAGTAGCAAACTCTGCCGTTCTTTTGGCCGATGTCAAACTTGCGGATTTCAACGTTCGCGCGGGCATGGGAGAAGTATGGGCAAGTACAACAAGGTCTTTGGATTGATCGCCATCCTTTTTGGCGTTTCGCACTGTCATGGGGCGGTGATCTTGTTTGATAGTGCCCACGACGACGCGGTAATGGGCGTAAGAATTAATCCCACGGGTCCGAAGTATGCTCCGCTGGCCGCGACTTTACTGCAATCCCTCGGCGTGGAATCCCCTTTATTTCCGGCATCACAGGCGGCAAGGTATTACTCGGGAAACGCCGTATTTAAAGAGCCCATCGCCACGATCACGATGACGATCGAAAACGCCTCGGTATCGGTCGCCAAGAACCGCTTCAGGCTTGTGGCGTTCGACAAGCGCCATCGCGTGGCCGTCAAGAGGGTCGTGCTCTCTTCCATCGGCGATAATCTTCCGATCACCGTCTCGGCGCCCTCGATCGACAAGATAAAATGGTCCGGCGGGGGATGGTCGCATCATGCGTATGTGATCACTAACTTAGACGTGACATTTACCGCGCCGGCGACGGCGCCCACGCCCGGTCAGGGGCCGGTGGTTTCGGCGTCGGCGCCGGAGCCGGGATTTATTTTCGTCGGGGCGCCGATCTTCCTCTTTGGCCTGACGCGACGCCGCCGGACACCGTCGTACAACACGATGAGAGATGATCGCAATGCGACGTCTTAATGAAGTCGTGTCTCGATCATTGCGTTCACGGAAGGCCGCCAGTAGTGGCCGTGGGGACCAGAACGATCTCAACCACCTCCGGCGGACAATTCGCCCGGATCGCGACGCCCGTGAATCCAAGCCCCCGACTCACCACCAGCCAAGTCTTGCCGATTCGATGCGCCCCTTTTGCCAGGGGCCTGGGCAGCGCGTCATGCCAGATCAGCGGTTTGCCGTCGGGGAGGCAGATTTGCCCGCCGTGCGTATGGCCGGCGAGAAAAAGATCGGCCTGCAGCCCGCCGCTTCGCTTTAGATGATCGGGAAAATGCGATAGCACAATCCGCGGAACATCCGCCGCTCGCGGTGGCAGCGACGCCATAAATTCGGCGGTGAGTTCGATCCGATCCTTACCGGGAAATCCGATCAGCTCGATCGGTCCGCGCGGGGTGTCGATCAACCGGCGGCGCCCATCGAGAAAGGTGACATGCGAGTCGGCAAGTTCCTGGCCGATGGCGTAATTGTCGTGGTTGCCGTGGATGGCGAAGCAGCCGATCCGCGCTTTGAAGCCAGCGATCATTCGCCGGACCAGCGGCATCGCCGGCCGATGGTTGCGCTTGTTGTTCACCCAATCCCCGGTAAAGAGCAGCAGGTCCGGGGGATCGGCCGCGATGCGGTCGAGCAGTGCGTCATAGACAATTGGCCAGCGCCGGCGAAAGTGCAGATCACTCAGGTGCAAAATGCGAAGGCCAGACAGGGCCGCCGGAAGATTCTCCAGCGGAAGCTCGAGCCGATTCCACTCGATCGCGCGCGGAGGAAACAGTTCAAGCCAGCTGCGATCATGCGACGTTCCCGGCGGTGCGCCGGTTGAAACGATGAGTCCTTCCATCGTCCCCCGAGCGGTCTGAACATTCTTAAGGTCCATCGCCAGCCAGCATAGTCAAAGGACGATCCCTCTCCAGCATGGTCTTTGGAATTGAACAATATTTGCGACGATTCGGGTTCTTCACTAACAATCGAAGCATTCAGTCTGTTGAGCCCGCGCAAGGTCCAAAAGATGGTTAGAAATTACACAAGTTTCCTTGCACCACGCTTCAATACATGGTATGTTTTTACCATAAGGATTCTACATCGCTCTGGCGGAAACTTCGGGCTGAGGGTGCTGAATGTGGAAAAAATCTGCCGTTCGCGGCGTATCTCTCGCTTCTGCGGTTTGTCTGGCCGGCGCTCTGGGCATTTCAACGCCCGCGCGGGCCAATTTGATTATCACCCCGACCTTCGATACCTCGATCATAAACGACTCCAACGCCACGACGATCGAGGCGGGTATTAATGCGGCCATTGGAAGGCTGGAGTCATTCGTTCTGAATAATGTTTCTGTTACAATCACGTTCCAGGAGACATCCTCCGGTCTGGGCGGAAGCTCCACGGCATATTACACCGTTCCATATACGACGTATCTGAGCGAACTCGGGACCAAGCAGACGCTGTCCGCAAACGACACGACCGCCATCGCCTCGCTATCGCCGGGGCCGAACAATCCCGTCAACGGCGACCCCAACATACGAGAGCAAACCGCGCTTGCCCGAACGCTTGGCTACGCCAACTATAGTGGCTCCGACGGCACCATCAGCCTGAACACGTCCATCATGAATCTCTCCAGAACCGGCACGCAAAATCCCAGCTACTACGATCTACAAGCGGTGGCCGGACACGAAATCGACGAAGTCCTCGGAATCGGCGGTCCCGGATCGGCCTTGCAGCTCACCGGAGCCTACAGCGGGCAGGCAAGTCCCAGCGGCGCGGTCGGGGTTCTCGACCTTTATCGCTACAGTGCCGCTAACACGCGCAGTTTCACGATGGACCCGTCCAAAACCGCCTATTTCTCGATCAATGGCGGCGTGACTCCTCTGGTTTACTTCAACCAAAACGGCGCCAACGGCGCGGACTTCGCCGATTGGGGAAACGGCGGAACGGGCACCGGCGACACTTCCGGTAATTCCCCCGCCCAATTACAGGATGCCTATGGCGGCCCCGGCGCGCAGGTCAATCTTGGAACCAATGAAATCACCGCCCTTGATATTATTGGATATAACGTCGTGCCTGAGCCGGCATCATGCGGCTTATTCCTAATGATGACGGCAACTGCTTTGATCACTCGCCGACGGCGGATCACGATCGAAGCGTAACACTCGGCGCCTCAACATCGCTCGCCTCGCCACGAAGACGCAAGTCCGCTTTCTCTCGCCTACTTTCCCGACAATAACGCCAAATCGCCAAAGTAGGTCGGATACGTCTTGTTCACGCACATCGGATCGAGAATGACGATCCCGGCTGATTTCGTGCCGGCCAACGCAAAACTCATGGCCATCCGATGATCGTCATATGTGGCGATCGACGTAGGCACGATCCGCTTCGGCGGATGGATCGTCAGATCATCGCCTTCGATGACCACCTTAGCCCCCAATTTCTGTAGCTCCGTCGCCAGAGCGGCGATCCGATCGGTCTCCTTGACGCGCAGCGTGTGAAGCCCGCGGATCGTCGTGGCGCCATCGGCAAAGAGGGCGGCGACGGCAAGGGTCTGGGCGGTATCCGGCATCGCGGACAAATCCACGTCGATCGCTTCCAACCGAGCCGGGCCGGTGACCGAAATCGCGTCGGGCCGATATTCCACGCTCGCGCCCATCCGGCCCAGCACCTCGGCGAACCCGACATCCCCCTGCAGGCTCCGCCTTCCCAATCCTTCGATCACCATCGTCGAGCCGGGATGAATCGCGGCCGCGGCAAGGAAGTAGCTGGCGTTGCTTGCATCTGGTTCAATTGCATAATTCGTCGCGCGATAGCCGCCTTGCGGGATGACGATTTGTTTTGGGTCGCCTGTGTTGACGTCGCGAATAAGCTCGGCGGTGTGGTGAAACTCGTCCATCAGCCGCATTGTCATGGCGATATAGGGCCAGCTGGTTTGGGGCGTCTCCAAGTCGACGCGAACTTCATGTCGCGCGTAGGGCGCCACTTGCAGCACGGCCGACAGGAACTGCGACGAGGCCGAAGCGCCGAACCGGCAACGGCCGCCGGGCAACCGGTCGCCATGAATGGTGACGGGGGGATAGCCTTCGCTCATCTCATATCCCGCGCGAACGCCGAGGTTTCTCAGGAGGTCGATCAACGGCCCAATGGGGCGCTGGCGCATGCGGGGAATCCCGTCGAGCCGGAAAGAGCCACGGCCCAAGGCGCAGAGGCCCGCGAGAAAGCGGATCGTGGTTCCGCTGTTCCCGCACATAAGCTCGGCGCCCAATGCAGGGATTTCCCCGGCCCGCCCCACGACGGCGACGGCGCCGTTTGCCCGATCGATCCGCCGCGAAAATCCAAGCCGATCGAGATTCTCCAACATCAACAGCGTGTCGTCCGCGAACAACACGTTGGTCAACTCGCTCGTCCCCTGCGCCAGCGCGGCCAAAACCAAGGCGCGGTTCGTCAGGCTCTTCGATCCCGGCGGCGACATTTTCACGTCAAACGGCCGATCGATGGTTTGAATGGAAAGTTCAGTCATCGGAATCACGTCGGCATCCGGAGGTCATAGTTGGAAATCCGCGGGAAACACTCCTGATGGCTTAGCGCCCTGCTTGCGGGGCGCGTCGAGTCGCGCCGGTCCATCGAGAATCGCCGACGAAAAGTGTACGTCCCCCGACGCGCCCTGCAAGCAGGGCGGATGAACCATCGAAAACGCCGCGGAGGAACGAGGAAGTCGCGCCTCCAAACGAGACGGGCGAATCATTGAACGATTCCCGGCGCCGTCGTCGCCGGATTTGTCGCGGATCCAGCCGCGGGATTCGTGGTCGCGCCGGTCGCCGGCGTGGTCGCCGGGTTCGTGGCCGATGGCGGCGCAGGATTATTGGCGCCAGCGTCGATGGGCGGCGCTGTGGACGGATTGGTCGTCGTCGCCGGCGCCGTCGTCGGGTTCGTCGCCGACGGCACGGACGGATTTGTCGTTTGCAATTCGCCGGGTCCCGGCGTCGTCAATTCATCCTCGGCCGGTTGAGAGGTCGGCCCCGTGCTCAATACCGTGCCCGAATCCGGACGTGGAATCTGGCCCTCGGACCGAAGCACCTGCACGTAATCCACCTTGTAGTTGAGTTCTTCGGTCACAAGCGCCAATTGCGAAGTGAGCAGGGATTGCGTCGCCGTCAGCACATCGAGGTTGGTGGCCAGGCCGGCTTGATAGGAGAATTGCGCCTGTTGCAGGGCTTCGCGGGCGGCGGAGGTTTCGATCCGGAGTTCGGCGATCCGAAGTTTGCTGCCGGTGAGGTTCTCGTAGGCCGTGCGAATTTGCTCGGTGACCGTCCGGTGATTGCGCTGATCGGTCAGCCAGGTCTGGCGAAGCTGCGACCATGCCTGGCGCACGTTGGCGTCGATTTCTCCAAACGTGAAAATCGGGAGATTGACCGTCAGCAGGCTTTCCCAGACGGTGCCGGTGCTGATGCTTTCCTTGTGCAGAAAATAATCGACGTTGAGCGTGACCGACGGATAATACTGGGCGATGGCGGCCTGCACGTTCTGGCGCGCCGCCTCGACGGCGGCTTCGCCGGCCTGCACGTCCTGGCGGGTGCGGACGGCGAACTTCAGCGCGTCGTCGGCGGGGGCAAGATTCCTGGGCACCATCAGGCGATCGGATAATTTCGCGTCCTGAACCGGGGCGTTGGTGAGAAACGCCAATGCGATCCGCGCCGTTCGGACGTTGTTTTGCGCCTGGATCAGCTGGACGCGGGTGGCCGCGTCCTGGGCTTCGCTTTGAGCCACGTCCAGCGGGCGGGCAAGGCCGGCGCGCTGACGGCCCTGCATATCGCGCACGGTCTCGTTTTGCACTTTCACGCTGTTCAGTAAAACGACCACCGAACGCTCGTTGGTCAACACCGTATAGTACGCCTGCGCGACGTTCAGAAAGGTAGTCTGCTGCAAATCCAGCAGCAATGCCCGCTGCTGTTGCGACGTGTATCCGGCGCGGCGAATATTGGAAATATCGGCAAAGCCGTTGAACACGTTGTAGCTGGCGACCAGGGGAACGTCGAACTGGCTCGCTTTTTCGGATCCGATCCCGATGACCTGCGTTCCGCCGGCGCCGCCCGTTCCCGCGCCGCCGCCGCCGGTGCCGGTCGCGATCGTCCCCGCGCCTCCGATGCCCGAGCGGCTGCTTAGCCACGAATACGTGGGGGAAAGGCTGATCGACGGGAAGAGCGTGGAAAATTGCCGTTCCTTATCGATCACCGCCTGCAGGTAATTCTCCCCCTCGGAGGCCAGCGCTTCGTCGTTGCGATTGGCCAGGTAAATGGCGCCCTCGAGCGTCAGCGGGTCGCCGGCGTGATACACGAACGGACGTGGGTCGGCGCCGTCGAGTTCTTTGCGATAAGTTGCGATTTCCGCTTTCTGATTGGTCGCGCAGCCCGCCGCCGTTACGAGGGCGGACGACAAAAACATCAAGGTAACGGCCCCGCCAAACCTGCGGCGTCTCGGTCGGTTCATGAAAATTATCCTAATGGGTCCAGTTGAGGCGAACATTGTAGGAGACACAGCCGGTGAGTCAATGTTAGACTATCGTTTCAACGACTTTTCCTTCACGACGCGGTTCGTCACCTAAACAAGACCGCCCGGGGCGACTATTTCAAATCATCGGCGGAACATGTCATCGCGGATTTCCGCAAACACGCCGGACGCTGGACCGTATATTTATTAGGATGCTAATTAATAGCGAGAGGACGGGCGCATCTTGGCCTCGATGAACGGAAAAGCGATCGAGACCGCCGGCGCCTTATCGTCGGAGCGAGCGGGCGACGTCGCGTTTCGGGCGATGCTTTGCACGCTGGGCCTGGTCGAGCGCGTGATGCAGCCGTACTTCGCCAAATTCGGGATTACCGGATCGCAGTGGGGCGTCTTGCGGGTTTTGCATCGCGCCGAGGCCGAGGGACTGCCCGGGCTGCGGCTGACCGACCTGAGCGAGCGTTTGATTATCCGCCCGCCGAGCGTCACTGGAGTAGTCGATCGCCTGCAACGCCTTGGGATGGTGGTACGCGAAGGAATGCCCGACGACCTGCGCGCCCGCCAAGTGACCCTGACGCCAAAGGCCCGGCGGCTGATCGAACGAATGATGAATGGCCACGGCGGACAAATCGACAATATCATGGGCGGCCTTTCGCGCGACGAGCAGACGCATTTTCAGCGCCTGCTCCTCAAGCTCAACGGCCATCTGGACGTCCTGGCCAAGAAAATTGATTCAGGGATCGGCGGCATCCCTTCGACATCGGAACGCTGAGGCGCCGTCCGCGCAATGCGGATGTCAATAAAGTGTGGCGGCGGTTACGAGGGGCATGCCTATGCGGCGCATGCCGCGGAGTGGTTGTGCTATGAAAATCGTGATTTCGTTTTTGACGGGCTTGACGATCATCGCGGCGGCGGGGGGCTGGTATTGGCATGCGCACGGCACGCCGGCCGTTACTTTTCGTCTGGCGGAGGTATCGCGCGGCGACATGGTTCCGACCATCAGCGCTACCGGCACCGTCGAGCCGCAGGAAGTGGTGGACGTGGGCGCGCAGGTGGCCGGCCTCATTCTCACCTTCGGCCAGGACACGCAGGGCAAGATGGTCGATTATCGCTCGCCGGTCGAAGCCGGGACGGTGCTGGCGCGTATCGACCCGTCGCTTTACACAGCTGATCTATCCAACGCCCAGGCCACGCTGGTCGCCGCCAAGGCGGGCGTCACTCGCGCCATCGCCGATCTCGCCCAGATGAACGCCAAGCTTGACCAAGCCAAAAGCGATTGGGACCGCGCCCAGAAACTAGGGCCATCCGACGCCCTTTCTCAAAGCGATTACAATACCTATAAGGCCGCGTACGGAACGGCCATCGCCAACGTGGCCGTCGATGAAGCGGCCATCGATCAGGCCAAAGCCGCCGTCGTTCAGGACCAAGCGCAACTTCTAAAAGCCCAGCAAAACGTCGATTACTGCACCATCACCTCCCCGGTGAAGGGAGTCATCATCGATCGGCGGGTGAACGTCGGCCAGACCGTCGTCTCAAGCCTCAACGCGCCCAGCCTGTTCCTGATCGCCAAAGACCTAACGCAAATCCAGGTGTGGGTATCGGTCAACGAAGCGGACATCGGCAGCATCTATCCCGGCCAGCCGGTTACCTTCACCGTCGATTCGAACCCCGGCGAATCGTTTGTCGGATCGGTCGGCAAGGTTCGCCTTAACGCGTCGATGACACAAAACGTGGTCACCTACACGGTGGAAGTGAACACCGATAATTCCGACGGAAGACTCTTGCCGTACCTGACGGCGAACGTGCAATTCGAAGTATCGCGTCACAAAAACGCGCTGCTCGTCCCCAATTCGGCTCTGCGGTGGTATCCGGAATTAGCGATGGTGGCGCCGGACGTTCGCGACGCGCTGGCCGCGGAGAAGAAAACAGGGAAATCTTCAAGAGTTGACCAGCCCACGGTCGTAAATCCAAAGGCCCGGCGCGCCACCACGCGTCCGACGACAGGACCGGCGGCAATGCATCCGTTGACGCACGCGACGGTCTGGATCGAAGACGGCAAATACGTGCGACCCGTCAAAGTGAAGGCGGGCGCCACCGACGGCGTCATGACCGAAATCGTGGTCAAGAACGACGAAATCAAAGAAGGGACGCAATTGATCACCGGCGAAATTCGCGCCCAGACGACCGAAGCCGCCACGACCAATCCCTTCGCCCCGCAGCCGATGTTCGGAAAGGGACGCGGCCATTGATCGGCCAGAAATTAAATTGACCTCCACGAAAGAGTCCATGGACCTCATCACCATCAATGACCTCTACAAAACCTACCACGTCGGCGAAATGGACGTGCCGGTGTTGAAGGGCGTTACGCTGAGAATCGGGCGCGGCGAGCTGGTCGCCCTCACCGGCGCCTCGGGCTCCGGCAAGAGCACGCTGATGAATATCCTCGGCTGCCTTGACCGGCCCACCTCCGGCGAATATTGGCTTGACGGCGAGGAAGTCTCCCGCTTCAACAACGACCAGCGCGCCCTGGTTCGCAACCGCAAGATCGGCTTCGTCTTTCAAAGTTTCAACCTCCTGCCGAGAACCAGCGCGCTTCAGCAGGTGATGATGCCGCTGACGTACACCGCCAGCAAAATGCCCGAGCGCGAAGCGCGCCGGCGAGCCGAGGAAATGCTCACGCGGGTCGGCCTGGCCGATCGAATGGACCACGAGCCGTCCCAGCTTTCCGGCGGTCAGCAGCAGCGCGTCGCCATCGCCCGCGCGCTGGTCAACCGTCCGCCGTTGCTTTTTGCCGACGAACCGACCGGCAACCTCGATTCGCACACCAGCCAGGACGTATTGCGAATGTTCGAGCAGCTGAATGAAGAAGAGGGAATCACGATCATCATCGTGACTCACGACGCCAACGTCGCCAGGCACGCCAAACGGCGAATCGTCATGTGCGACGGGTTGATCGAGGGAGAAGCGTTCAGCGAGGCGTCGGTCGCGCAGCATGAACCGCCGGCGGAAATCCGAAAGCCCAAAGCCGAAATCAGAAACCCAAAGAAAATCGAGATGGCCAAATGAACACGATTTTTACGAGGGTTCGGATTTCTTTTTGCATCACAGGCGTTCGCCCGGCGTCGAGCCGCGAAATTACTACGCAGACGATGGCGCCGCGGGCGTTCAACCATCGACGTTGGATCTCCGGTTTGGGAGTTGGTTCAGTTTTCGGTCTTCGGTATTTCGGATTTTGACCGGGTTTTCGCCATGCGATTCTTCCGCACCTTCAACACCGCCTTCACCGCATTAAGCCGCAACGTCATGCGGGCGATCCTCACGACGCTGGGGATCATCATCGGGATCGCCGCGGTGATCGCGATGATGGAGATCGGCAACGGCTCATCCGCGTCGATCTCCAGGACGATCGCGAACATGGGCGCCAACAGCCTGATCGTTTTTCCCGGATCGTCTTCGTCGGGGGGCGTCAGTTTCGGCGCGGGTACGGGAATGACGCTTACGCCGCAAGATTGCGACGCGGTGCTGCGCGAATGCCCGGACGTCTATGACGCGGCGCCGATCGTGCGCGTGCGGACGCAGGTGGTTTACCGCCATCGCAATTGGGTTCCGAACTGGATCTACGGAACGACGCCCTCATACTTGAATGTGCGCGACTGGAACGACATGCAGGAAGGCGCCCCGTTCACGGAAGCCGACGTTCGCAACGCGAGCAAGGTATGCCTGATCGGCCAAACCCTGGTTCGAGAGTTGTTCGACAACGAGTCCCCGCTGGGACAGGAGGTGCGCGTCCAGAACGTGACGTTTAAGGTCGTCGGCGTTTTGGGAATCAAGGGCGCCAGCATGATGGGACAGGATCAGGACGATATTCTGCTGGCGCCATGGACGACGATCAAGTTCCGGGTCTCGGGCACAAGCTCGCAGGTGAACAATCAAAGCGCCGCCTCGGCCGCGTCGGCCAACGCCGTCAACACGCTCAGCAGCCTGTATCCAAGCGCGTCGCTGAGTCTCTTCGACACGCCCTCGGCCGCCCAGTTGGCCGACACGCCGCTGCCGGTCCGTTTTATCAACGTCGATCAAATTCTAATCTCCGCGGTTTCGCCGGAAACCACGTCCACCGCGATGCGCGAGGTGAACACGTTGCTTCGCCAGCGGCATCACCTGCGAAACGAGGACGACAACGATTTCCAGACCCGCGACATGGCCGAGATGGTCAGAGCCTTCACCTCCGCCAGCGGCATCATGACGTCGCTGCTGCTGGCCGTCGCCTGCATTTCGCTGATCGTGGGCGGCGTGGGCATCATGAACATCATGCTCGTCTCGGTCACCGAGCGCACGAAGGAGATCGGCCTGCGGATGGCCGTCGGCGCGACGGCGCAGGATATTCTCAGCCAATTCCTGACCGAGGCGGTGCTGCTGTGCATGGCCGGCGGAATTGTCGGCATCCTGCTCGGCGTCGGCGCCTCCTGGCTTATCACCGCGACGCTGGGATGGCCCACGGTATCTTCTCCAATCGCAATTGTCGTTGCGTTCATCGTGTCGGCCGGCGTGGGGATCGTCTTTGGATTTTACCCGGCATGGAAGGCCTCCAGTCTTGACCCGATCGACGCCTTGCGCTATGAGTAAGCGGCGCAACAGGCGGACTCGACAATACAAACGCAACCCATGATCAAACTTCGTTGGATTTTCTGCGGAATCACCCTCTTCGCCGCCGGCTGCATGGTCGGTCCCGACTACCATGCGCCCGCCACCGCGATGCCCGTCGGCTTCGTTAATCCTTCCGGACCGCCCACCACCCAAAACAGCACCACGACGCAACGCCCCATCAACACCGTCGAATGGTGGAAAAAATTTAACGACCCGACCCTGGACTCACTTGTGGTGCGAGCCGCCGCGTGCAATTTGGATCTGCGCCAGGCCCAGGCCCGCCTGTACCAGGCCAGGGCCACGCGCGGCGTCATCGGATCGGCCCAGCTACCTGAAATCGACGCAAACGGCCAATACGCCCGCAGCGGCGCCGGCCGAGGGGGATCGGCGACCTCGTTCGGCAATAACGGCGTGGCCATCACGCGCCCCGCTTCGGTCCGCCAGGACTTCTATCAATATGGGTTGGACGCGAGCTGGGAGCTGGACGTGTTCGGCGGCGTTCGCCGAAGCGTCGAAGCCGCCGACGCCAATCTCATCGCGGCCGTCGAAGATCGCCGCGACGTGCTGGTGACCGTGATCGCCGAGGTCGCGGTCGATTACATTACCCTCCGCGGCTACCAAAGACAGATCGTCATCGCCGAGAACAACCTCGCCGCGCAAAAGCGCACGGCGGACGTAACGCGTCGGCGGTTCGGCGCGGGCTTCGTGAGCCGGCTCGACGTCGCCAACGCCGACGCCCAGGTCTACAGCACCGAGGCCGATATTCCGACGCTTCAGAGTTCGGCGCAGCAGACCATTTACGCGCTGAGTATTTTGCTCGGCCGCGAGCCGGCCGCGCTGTTATCCGAGTTGTCCGCGACGGCGCCGCTGCCGTTGACTCCGCCCGACGTACCGATCGGACTTCCTTCGGAACTGCTGCGCCGCCGGCCCGATATTCGACGCGCCGAGGCGCAGCTTCACGCGGCCACCGCGCAGATCGGCGTCGCCACCGCACAGCTTTATCCGCAGTTCAACCTCGTCGGCAGCCTCGACATCGAAGCGTCCAAGCTTCGGGGCCTGGGCAATTGGTCCAACAACATCTGGTCCATGGGACCGTCGATCACCTGGCCGATCTTCGCCGGCGGGCGCATCGTCGCCAACATCCAGGTGCAAAACGCCCTCCAACAGCAGGCGTTCCTCACCTACCGCCAGACGGTTCTGACGGCGTTGCAGGAAGTCGAATACGCATTGGTCGCCTATTCCAAGGAACAGCAGCGTCGCAAAGCGCTGATCGAAGACGTAGCCGCCAATCGCCAGGGTCTTGACGTGGCGACGAGGTTGTACACGCAAGGCCAGACCGATTTTCTCAACGTGTTAAATTCCGAGCGATCGCTGTTCGTCGCCGAGACGTCGCTGGCCGTCAGCGATACGACCATCGCCACCGATCTGGCCGCGCTCTATAAGGCGCTGGGCGGCGGATGGCAGATCGAACCCAGCCCCGCCGACCTGCCCGGCAATCAACCCGGAGCCACACAACCGGGCCAGGCAACGTCCGCCTCCGCCGCCCCCGCCGTGACTCGCCCCGGAGCCTGAATTCCGTAAAGAGAAAATTGCCGGATGGCGGAACCCGCCGATGCCCATATCATTCCCCGCGACAGTGCAATCGATAGAACGTCATTCGGAAATGTCTCATGCCTGAACTTTCATCGCTGTTTTTTCGCCGTGGCCGGTCCATCCGCTTGGCCGTCGTGGCGGCGCTGTTTGTCTTGATCGCGCGGCCGCTTCGCGCCGCCGACCCGGCTTCGCAAGACGAAAACATCATGGCGTACATCGATCACACGATTAACTGGCATAGCCGCGCCACCGGCATCGATCAGGCCACGGCCGACCCGCAGGAGGTGACCTTTCGTAATGCCGTCCGGCAAAATTCCGCGCGGATTTTGCACCTGAGTTTTGTTTTCGGTAAATCGCAGGCCGCGCTGCTCGCCACTGAAAAAAAACCGAGCGCTGCGCCCGCGACCTCGCAGGCGGGAAAGCTGGCTCAAGCCGTCATCGACGCAAATGAGCGCGTCGCGCGAATACAAGCCCAGCTGGAGCTGACGACGCAGCAGATCGCCAAGTCACAGCCACAGCCGCCCGATGAGTTAACCGCCCGCCGGGAAAAATTGCTGGCCGAATTAAATCTCGCCACCACGCGGCGAGAAGTGGTGCAAAATTTCGCCGGCTTCAACGGCGCCGCCGCCGGTGGTCTGGCCCAGAAGATCGACGATCTGGAAAAATCGACGCCCGACGCCGAAGGGGAACCCAAAGCCGTTCCCAACGCAAAAGCCGAGGCTGTGGTTCCGGCTCAAATCGAGCGCCCGGAATCGATGGGTATCCTCGGGTTAATTACCGAGATGTTCACGCTCACCAGCCGAATGTCCGATGTGACGGAGCTGGAAAAGTTTACCGAAAAGTTAAAAGCGTCGAACGAGGCGCTGCGCGCTCCGATTCGCGCGGAGCTGAAGGACGCCGTCGGTCAGGGCGACGTCCTCTCAAAAACCAAAGACGACGCCGACGTCAAAACCCTCAATGACGACCGCCAAAAAATCGAAGCGCTCGTGGCGCGGTACAAGTTGATTTCGTCGGCGGTGGTCCCGCTAAGCGAGCAGGGGATTTTGCTGGACGCGGCCCGCGGCGACCTTGGCGAATGGCACACGCTGCTCAAGCGCAACTACACGCGCACCATCCGGGCCCTGGTTATTCGCCTTGGCGCCATCGCGACGGCGATTTTGATCCTGCTGACCGTTTCGAGCCTCTGGCGCCGGGCCACCTTCAAGTATGTCACGGATATCCGCCGCCGCCGACAGTTCCTTCTCGTTCGCCGCCTGGTCGTCGGCACGATCGTTCTCCTCATCGTCGTCGGCGGCATGGTGACCGAGTTCAGCTCGCTGGCCACTTTCGCCGGCCTGATTACCGCCGGCGTCGCCGTCGCCCTGCAAACGGTCATCCTGTCGGGCGTGGCTCATTTTTTCTTCATGGGCCGCTACGGCGTACGCGTCGGCGACCGCGTCACCATTTCCGGCATCACCGGCGATGTCATCGACATGGGCGTTTTCCGACTCTACCTGATGGAACTCGGCGGATCAGGACGCGATCTTCAACCCACCGGAAGAATCGTCGTCTTCTCCAATTCCGTTCTCTTCCAATCCTCCGCCTTCTTCAAGCAGATCCCCGGCGCCGATTACACCTGGCACGAAATGGACCTGACGCTCGGTCCCGACACCGATCATACCGTCGCCGAAAAACGCCTGCTGGAAACCGTGAACGGCGTCGTCGACGGCTACCGGGACGTGATCGCCGCGCAATACAAGAATCTAAAAGCGACCGTTCATTTCCCGCTCCCGCCTCCGGAGCCGCAGGGTCGGCTGCGGTTTGTAAATAAGGAAGTGGAATTTGTCGTGCGATATCCGGTGGAAATCAGCAGGGCGGCTGAAATTGACGATCTCATGACCCGCCGATTGATCGACACGATCGCCGCCGATCCGAAGCTGCATTCGGTCGCCGTAAAATCGCCGAGCGCCTAACCCTCCCGTTATGCAGCGAAATACGTCGCTGACGAATGCTCGGTTTACCCCGCCCGCTTTTGCCCGGCCTCCGCGTCGCGATGCGTTTCCGCCCGCTTGGCGATCCAATCGGCGCCATCCGCGTAAGCCTCCGCGGGAAGCAAATGACCGCTGTCATACCACAACTGTTTTTTGGGTTCCGGGCACGCGGCAAAAAGCCGCTCACTCATCGACGCCACGACGAGATTATCGTTCCGCCCATTTAAAAGCAGCAAAGGACGCCCGGCAAAGTGCACGATCGCCAGCCTCGGATCCACCGCGCGCATCTCCGGAATCTTCAACGCGCTCTCGGGAATGTTGTGCGCGCCGCCGACCATTAGCGCCATCGCCTTTACTCGATCGTCGCAGGGTCCCACCACGCAGCTTACCCACGATCCAAGCGAATAGCCGACGAAATTGATCCCCGATTTCACGTCGAGCTGGGGAAGGGTTTCAGCCAGATCGATCAACTGCCGATTATCCACCACCGCCTTGCGATACTTGGGAAAGACTTTTTGCCAATCGCTGCCGGGAATGAGATCAAGCGGGTTTCCGGGCCTCTCGCCGTGACATGGCAGATCAGCCGCCAATACCGCGAATCCATGCTTGAGCAGCGCCGGCGCCACCTGCCCGCATACCTGAATCTTGTTGCTCATCAACCCATGGATGGCGATCACCAATGGGAATGGCCCCGGCTTATCCTTGGGCGTGCAAAGCAACGCCGGAACAAGATCGCCCGTCGCGTCTCGGAACAACAGATGAATCACGTTCGCGTTCCCCATCACGCGAGGCTCGGCCGGCCCGCTCGCCTTCGGATCGGGCGCATCGTGAGAAATCCGCGGCGGGCGAATCCAGAAATTAACCTCTGCGTCGGTCGGCGTCGTTTGTTCGACAATAAGCTTCTCCGGACGCCGGTAATCGAACAGCTTCCGATCCCATCCGTTGTCCAAACCTGACGGGGTATCGGCGGCGAGGGTGGACAATGCGCTCAAGCCAACCGTTAATGCGAATATCGTGAGCGTATACATGCCCGAATTCTATTCCGCCGCGTGCATCGCGGGTAGGATCGGCCATGGATTCTTGTACGCAGCCAACCAAATTGTTGCCGAGTCGCGGAAGCAACCGCCCGGATGATTGGAGCTCAATGCAGGCCGTGATTTTCGACATGGATGGTTTGATGATCGACAGCGAAGGCATCTATTGGGCGGTCGCCCGGCAGATGGCCCGCGAGTTCGGCAAAGAAGTCAGCGACGACACGCTTGGCCGAATGATGGGTCGAGCGCCTCTGGAATCCGTTGAACTCTATGCGCGCGAGCTTGGACTCAACCGCCCCCCTGAGCAGTTGATGCGCGAGCGCGACCAGCGCGTGCTGGAAATCTTTCAGGGGGGAATCGAGCCGATGCCCGGCTTAATGCAGGTCGTCGAAGATTTGCGTCCCAGATTCAAAATGGCCGTGGCCACCAGCGCCCGCTTGAGTTTCGTGAATATCATTTTCGGCGGCTTGGGAATCCATCGCTTTTTCGATATCATCCAAACCTCCGACGATATTCATCGCGGCAAGCCCGATCCGGAAATTTATCTGCTGGCGATGTCGAAGCTCGGCGTTGGGCCGCAGGATTGCTTCGTCTTGGAGGATTCATCCAACGGCTCGCTTGCCGGTAAACGAGCCGGCGCCTATTCGATCGCCGTCCCGTCGCAATACACGCGCAAGCAGGATTTCAGTTTCGCCGACTACGTCGCCCGCGATCTGCTGGACGCTAACGCCCATATCGACGCGATCGCGCGGCAACGGAACGTCTATGGGCCCAAATGATGCCCGATCAAGGAACAAACGATGACCCAATTATCGTCCCAATCGCCGGCGCCTTCCGACATCGAATATTTTCGCCTGATTCGCCCGCAGATCGAACATGAAGACAATCTCAACAGTCAACGATTAAGCTGGTTCGTGGCTTCGCAATCCTTCCTGTTTACCGCCTATGCGATTGTCGTCAGCAATCTTCAGCCGCATCGGTTGCCGTGGGTCGAGCAACAGCAACATCTGCTGGTGATCCTGATTCCCATCGTCGCGTTAGGCGCCAGCGGGCTAATTTACCTGACCATACTTGCTGGCGCCGTCGCGATGCGAAATCTGCGTCGCTTTTACAGCATTCACCGACCAGGCCCCACGAGCGGACTGCTGCCTCCCGTGCAAGGCTATCGTCTTACGCAATTATTCGGACAGGCCGGTCCGCTGCTTTTGCCCCCGGTATTCATCGTCGTATGGCTGATCCTGCTTTTCCATGGTTTACGGGGCACTTAGAAAAAAAAGAGCAAGTCATCGATATCAGGCTTGCAATCTGTAATGGCCACGTTATATTAATCCTCCCGTTTGATGGTCAACGAAACGTCATCGAAGTGATGTCTTGACCAAGTCGGCGAAAATTTCAACTCCCCGCCGGGAGTCGCCAAGGCGCTATAAGCCGCGGCTCAAAAAAGACTCCGTCCGGCGCTTCTGAAATTGAGCTTACGCGGACGCCGACCGGCGGAAACGCCGGTCATGGTGAGGCGTTTTCGGGACGATGTCCCGTGAACGTGTTTCTCCGGTTGGCCGATGAGTGCGAATGATTTAGATTGCTCCGGTGCAATTGTAAAAAAATCGTGTGCGATGGGGGTTGACAGGCTGAATCGACTCGCTATTATCCGCCTCCCCGTTGCGGAACGGATGTGGAAAAAACAGACGGCCGACGCGGCGAAAGCCGTGCGGATCGCTTTGGAAAGTCGCGAGATTTTCCATGTTCTTTGACAAGTAAATAGTCGGAATGA
>DASZME010000026.1:0-35917 GCA_035551995.1 Tepidisphaeraceae bacterium | reverse complement strand
CCCTCCTGGTCGATCGCGATGTTCCGACCGTCCTGTTTGGGTTCGGCTCAGGGCTGACCGGACCGGAGCTTAAACGCATCGCCCGGCTGGAAGCCGTCTGGAGCGTGTCGCTGACGTACATCTATGAAACGGGACTGGTCGGACTGGCCGTGGCGATTTGGATCGGAATTTATCTGATCAGACAGTGGAACGCGTCTGGCCGAAATGTCGCCTTTGCCGCGATCCTCATTGTTTGGATCGTCGGCGTAACGCTGACGACCAGCTATGAACAGCTATTGCCGATCTGGATGACATTGGGGTGGTTGACGGTCTGGCCGGCGCTGTGCCGATCTCCGGAAAAAGTGCCCATTCAGGAACCTCCGCCCGCGTTCGCGCCGCGCCCGCCGATCGAGCGGTCGGCGCCTGATCTTCAAGCCGCCCGCGCGCAAAGCATCCGCTGGATCTCACACGGATGGCGCGATCCTTCGACAAAGACCCCGGCGACGATCGCCTCCGCCTTACCTGCGATCGCCGCAAGATGGAGCGAGCCATGACGCCGTCACCAAAAACGATCGCCGTGCTGTATCCCGGCGAGATGGGAACGGCGCTGGCGTCGCTGTTGTCCAGCCGCGGCGCGCGCGTCGTCACCACGCTGCAAGGCCGCGGCGCCAAATCAACGCAACGATGCCGCGCGGCAGGCATCTCCGTTTTACCGACGCTGCAAGCCGTGGTCGGCGCGGCGGACCTGGTGATCTCGGCCGTCACGCCGTCCGCGGCGCAAGACGTGGCCGACTCGTATTGCCGACTCGCTCATCAGGCGCCGAAAAACGCGCTCTATCTGGACGTCAACTCGATCGGCCCCGACCTGGTCGAAACGATGGCCGGCGGATTCGCGCATCACGGCGTGGGATTCGTCGACGGCGCGATCAACGGGCTGGCAAGAAATCTGGCGACCACCGCCACGCTGTTCATTAGCGGTCCGCGCTGCGGCGAAATATCGGCGATCCTCGGCGATTCATTGCGCGTCAGTGCGCTCGGCTCGGAAATCGGGCAGGCTTCCGCCATGAAAATGCTGCTCAGCGGCGTCTCGAAAGGACTGTGCGCCCTGTTCGTCGAAATCGCCCTGACGGCCGACAGCCGCGGCATGCTTCCGGACTTTCTGGGCGCGTGCTCCGCAATTTATCCCGGCGTTATGGGCATCGTCGATCGAATGCTTCCGACCTATGCCGAGCATGCGAATCGGCGGGTGGAGGAGATGTCGCAAGTCGTCGCGACGATGCAAGCCGCCGCGGTCGAACCCTGCGTGATGGCCGCGGTCCTGCAACTGCACGAACGTCTGGCCGGCGCGAATTTAAGTGAGACAGCGGAGACGGAACGATCGGCCCGTTCGTTGATTGAGCGATTGGCGGACGATGCTGTGCGACCGCTTATTCGTGGTTGACCGAGGAGCGGCCAAGAGAAAAGGCTGATGAAAGCTAAATAGCGTTGCCCGATCACGCGCGTTTTTTTACATACCCTCGCCCGGTACTCCGGGAGAGGGAAGGGTGAGGATTTCTTGGAAGGGCCGGATTTTTTCGTGACTCGCGTCTCTCCAAAAAACCCTCTCCCCACCCCTCTCCCGGATTACCGGGCGAGGGAGTAGAAGGCGTAATCTCGCAAGGTTATTTGACGCCCGAGGCGAGGCTTGCGGCATTTTCAGCTTGTCGTAGCGCCGCTGCGTTTAGCGGCCCCGCTTGCGGGGCGTGTTTCGGGATCGACGGCCGCCTCGGCAACATGAAGAAATGTTCTGAATGGGATCGCGCTCTTTCGTGGAAGTAGGAATCCGGTGATCGATACCCTCTATTCGACCGAATCCATACACACCGCCGACGCTCCCGCGTGGCTGACGCGCGGCCGCGTTCCGGGGTTGGACGCGCTGCGCGCGGGATCGATCATCCTGGTTCTGGCGGCACACTCGATCCGCGCGGCCTATTTCGAGCCGCGCTGGCTTCATTCCGGCCCGCTGGGATTTGCCGGCGTAGACGTGTTTTTCGTCATCAGCGGATTTCTGATTACGCTGTTGCTTTGCCGGGAAAAGAGCCGGACCGGCGACATCAGCCTCAAGGGTTTTTATTACCGGCGAGCGCTTCGCATTCTGCCGGCGTATTTCGTTTTCCTCGCGGCGCTGTTCGTCGCCATGCGAATCGGCTGGGAACACGTCGCGCGGGAAGATTGGATCGCCGCCCTCACTTACACGATGAATTGGCGTTCGGACCCGGCCTGGGCGATCGGGCATATCTGGTCGCTCTCGGCCGAGGAGCAGTTCTACTTCCTCTGGCCGCCGCTCATGATGCTCTTGTCGCACAAGAGCGCCCGCAGGCTTTTGCTGGCGTGCATCGTCGCCGGGCCGTTTTATCGCGTGGCGATGCGGGTGCTCGTCGCGAAAATCCCACTGTTGCATCCGCACGACGCGCTGTATTCGACGAGTTTCCCGGCAAGGCTGGAGCCGATCGCCGCCGGATGTCTGCTCGCGCTGCTTGCCATTCACCCAGGCTCGCGGCGATTTCTAAACCGCTGGTGTACCGCCCGCGCGGCGGCGATCGCGCTGGCGATTCTGGCCGGTTGCGTGGCGGTGTCGTCCTACGCTCGAATCGTCGGCCTTGTATTTCGACCGACTGTCAGCGCCTGCGCCATTCCGATCATCCTCTGGTTTTGCGCCAATGCCCGCGGAACACTCGCGCGAATATTGGCCTGGCGGCCCGCCGTGGCGCTGGGCGTGTTGTCTTATTCGATCTACCTGTGGCAACAACCATTCCTAAGCCAGGAACATCCCGGCTTCCGCCTGTTCCGATTCCCGATCGGCATCGGATTCGCGCTGGGTGCGGGAATCCTGTCTTACCTGATCGTCGAAAGGCCGTTCCTGAAATTGAAAGACCGGCAGGCCGGGAGAACGTCACCGGCGCCCGCTGTTTTGACGGCGGCTTTCCGGACGGACGTTCACCCGGCGAATGCCGGCGAACTATTGACCGCGTCGTGAAACTAAAATCTCGGAAACTCGATTTAACGGAGAAAATGATGGCAAGCAAACCCCGATCCGCTCACCTGCACCCCGGCCCCGGCTTCCGCGTTCGCATGAATATTTCCCGGCTGGCGCCCGAACTCTATCGCCAGTACATGAATTTCCCGACGCCCGACATTTCCGATCTGTTGAATCGGCTGTACGCGGTCGATCCCCAGATCCAGTGCATGACCGGCGAAAATCATCGCGTGTGCGGGCCGGCCTGCACGGTCAAGGTTTTTCCCGGCGACAATCTCATGGTGCACAAATCGCTCGACGTGATCGAGCCGGGCGATGTGATCATCGTCGACGCCGGCGGATCGACTCTCAACGCCGTGCTGGGAGATCTGGTCTCCACCAAAGCCAAACATCGCGGCGCCAGCGGATTCGTCGTCGATGGACTGATTCGCGACTTGCCCGGCATCAAGGAATTGGATTTTCCCGTCTTCGCCCGCGGCGCCACGCCCATCGGCCCGCTGCATCGCGGTCCGGGCGAAATCAATTACCCGATCTGCTGCGGCGGAATCGTGGTCAACCCCGGCGATCTCATCGTCGGCGACGCCATGGGCGTTGTCGTGGTTCCGCAGGGAATCGCCGCCGAACTGCTCGTTCGGCTCAAATCCCACGACGCGGTGAACGCCGCGTATTTTGAGTCGGTGAAAAAGGGAGATTTCTCCAACGCGTGGGTGGACAACATTCTGACGGAACTGCAATGTCCCTCGGTGCTCGGCGTCTATCCGGCCACCACCGAAGCCGAGGGCGAAGCGCCGATTGAGACCGACGCGATGGCTGGATAGAAAAACGCTTAGGAAAGGGAGAGAAGGATGAAATGCAATATTATCGCGCGGAAGCCGCGCAACCGGTTGAATACCTCGACTTCGATAAGGAGATCCAAGCGCAGCGGCGCCGTCGTGCGCGCGGCGGCGTGGGTGGATACGCTGGAAGACCGCCAACTGCTTTCGGCGGCGATGCCCGCCACCCAAGCGGCGCTGGTGCAGCCGGCGCATATCGTCGTCGTGGTCGAGGAAGACCGCGCCGCCAACGCGATCGGAAACGTCGCGCAGGCGCCGTATTCCGACATGCCATACTTCAACCAGTTGGCGAGCACGGGGCTCGTCTACAACAATTCGCACGGACTGAATACGACCGGGCAAGACGGCCAGATGAATTATCTCGCCCTCTACTCCGGGTCCACCCAGGGCGTCACCGACGACATGAACAACGGCATTTTCGACACGCCGACGCTGGCTTCGTCGCTTTCGGGCGCGAATTTGAGCTTTGGCGGTTATGCCGAAAGTCTTCCCTACGCCGGCGACATGAACGACAACTACGCCGCTAATCCGGCCAACCCAGCCGACGACGATCTCTACACCCGCGCCTACAACCCCATGGCCCAATTCGACGACGCCGGCGCGGGCGTTACCAATGCGCAGGTCAATCAGCCGTTCTCGTCTTTCCCGACGACGGCGAGCGGTTTCGCGGCGCTCCCGACCGTTTCATTCGTCATCCCCAACACCCTCCACAACACCCACGGCTCCAACGACACCGACCCATACGCCACCGACCCGTCCGCGTATGACCTCCTCCGGCAAAACGCCGACACCTGGCTCCAGCAAAATCTCGACGCCTATGTGCAGTGGGCCAAGCAAAACAACAGCCTGCTTATCGTCACCGACGACGAGGGCGATCGCGCCAACAACTTCAACGCCGGCTTTGCCACGATCGTCAACGGATCGTCCAACCTGTTTGTTCCAGGCGTCGATACCACGAACGTAACGCCTTACAGTATTCTCGGCGCCATCGAGGATATGTACGGGCTGCCAAAGCTCGGGAATACCGCGACCGCCCCCGATCTCGATACGACTTCGCAGGGGCTGCTCGGCGCGCCGACGGTTGTGCCGTCGGCGTCGGCGACGACGCTGAAATCCTCGGCGGCTAATTCGGTGGCGGGACAAGCCGTGATCTTGACCGCGGCGGTATCCGCCGTGGCGCCCGCGACCGGCACGCCCACCGGCAGCGTGAATTTCATGGACGGCTCCACACTCCTGGCGACGGCGAAATTAAATAGTTCCGGCACGGCGACTTTCACCACCACCGCCCTTGCGGTGGCGTCGCACACGATTACCGCGGTCTACAGCGATGACGCGATATTCGCCGCCAGCGCGTCGCCGGCGCTGACTCAAATCGTCGCTCGCGACGCGACGACCACGCTCGTTAAATCGTCGGCGAATCCATCGGTCGCCGGCCAGAGCGTAACCCTCACCGCGACCGTCGCCCCCGCCGCTCCCGGCTCGGGAACGCCGACGGGCAGCGTCCAGTTCAGCGACGGCGTCTCGACGCTGGGTACCGTCGCGCTGAACGGTTCCGGCGCCGCGACGCTCACCCTCCCGGCGCCGTCGGTCGGATCGCACTCGATCACCGCGGCCTATCTCGACGACGTTAATTTCGCCGCCAGCTCATCGGTGGCGCTGGCGCAGTCGGTCGTTCGCGATTCGAGCAAGACGGCGCTCCAATCGTCGACCAATCCCGCCATGCCGGGACAAAGTGTGACATTCACCGCGACGGTCTCCGCCGCCGCTCCGGGGTCGGGCATTCCGACCGGCGCCGTGAATTTTATGGATGGCGCCTCCTTGCTTGGGTCGGTCATGCTCGACGGCTCGGGCAACGCCGTGTGGACGACATCGACGCTGGCCACCGCGGCGCATTCAATCACGGCTGTCTATGCCGACGACGCGAATTTCGGCCCCAGCACTTCGCCGATCGTGGTCGAGTCGGTCGGTCAGACCGCGACGGCGGTCGCGCTGAAATCATCGGCCAATCCGTCGGTCGCCGGCCAGGGCGTCACGTTCACCGCAAGCGTGACGAGCACCGGGTCCACTACGAGCATCCCCGCCGGCCAGGTCAATTTTCTCGACGGCACAACGCTACTCGCGACGGTCAGTCTCGACGGCTCGGGTAACGCGACGTATGCCACGTCAGCATTGTCGGTCTCGTCGCACAGTATAACGGCCGCCTATGTGGGCGGGGGCGTTTTCGGTCCGAGCGCGTCCGCCGCGCTGAGCGAAAAGGTCGGCCGTGACTCCACGACCACGGGCCTGACATCGTCGGCGAATCCGTCGGTGGCGGGGCAGAGCGTAACGCTGACGGCGACTGTTTCGCCCGTCGCGCCCGGATCGGGCACGCCGACCGGAAACGTCAAATTCATGGACGGTTCGACGACGCTGGCGACCGTCGCGCTCGTCTCGGGCAAAGCGACATACACGACATCGATGCATTCGGTCGGATCGCACGCGATCACCGCAGCCTATCTCGATGACGCCAACTTCGCCGCCAGCGCGTCCGCGGCGCTCACGCAGGTGGTGAACCGGGACGCGACGACCACGGCGGTCACTTCATCGGCGACGCCGTCGGTGGCGGGGCAGAGCGTAACGCTGACGGCGACCGTTTCGCCCGTCGCGCCCGGATCGGGCACGCCGACCGGAAACGTCAAATTTATGGACGGCTCGACCACGCTGGCGACCGTCGCTTTAAGCTCGGGGAAGGCGACGTTTACCACGTCGATGCACTCGGTGGGAACGCACACGATCAAGGCGGTCTACGCCGACGACGCCAATTTCGCCGCCAGCACCTCGGCGGCGCTCACGCAGGTGGTAACCCGGGACGCGACCAAAACCGTGGTTACCTCGTCGGCCAAGCCGTCGGTCGCCGGGCAAAGCGTGACGTTCACGGCGACCGTCTCGGCCGTCGCGCCCGGATCGGGAACGCCGACCGGAAACGTCAAATTCATGGACGGCTCGACCGTTCTGGCGACGGTGGCGTTAAGCAGTTCAGGCAAAGCGACCTACGCCACGTCGCGGCTCTCGGTGGCGTCGCATACGATCACCGCCGTCTACGTCGATGACGCGAACTTCGCCGCCAGCACGTCGGCGGCGTTGACGCAGACGGTCAACCGCGACGCCACGGCGACGTCGCTGAAATCGTCGGATAGCTCGGCGGTTTCCAAGGAGAGCGTGACGTTTACGGCGACCGTCGCGGCAGTCGCCCCGGGATCGGGAACGCCGACCGGATATATCCGCTTTATGGATGGCTCGGCAATTCTGGCGACCGTTCTTCTCAACAGCTCGGCCAAAGCCACGTTCGCCACGGCAAAGCTATCGATCGCGTCGCACACGATCACGGCGGTTTACGTCGACGACGCCAACTTCGCCGCCAGCACATCGCCGGCGCTGACCCAGCGCGTAATCAAGTAACAGGAGCGGCAACTTCGGCGATCCTCGATCGGCTGGCGCGCCGGTCAATGTAGCGGGCAGGTGCAATTGCGACACTGGCTCCCTCTCAGATTAAGCGAGAGGGAGCCAGCGTCGTTGGCGTCGGACTCAAGGAAGTGCAAACAGACTACTAATTCTTGTCGTCCTTTTTGGTCTTTTTCTGCTGCTCCGGTTTTTTCTGCGCGTTTGGCCCGACGGCGCGCCGTTCGTCCTGACGATTGACCGCATCCTCTTTTCTAACCTCGTTGCGCTGGAGGTTGTCGTCTTTTCGGACTTCGTTCCGCTGCAAGTTATCGGTCTTGCGCTCCTCATTGCGATTGAGGTTGTCGTCCTTTCTCGCCTCATTGCGCTGTAAGGTCGAGTCTTTCCTCATTTGGTTGTTGTGGAACTGCGCATTGCGGTTTGCGACCGAATCGTGATGAACTTCCATCGTATGTCGCAGCTCGGCCTCATGGCCGCGGACGTTATGGGCGTAGGCGTATCGATCGCGCTCGATATGGGGCGGGGCGCCGAACCGCGCGTCATGTTCCCAGTGTTGGAAGTGCTCGGGCCTCCAGGCGCGATCGCGATACCAGCCATGCTCGCCGTAAGCATATCCGCCGCGCCAATCGCCGACGTAGATCGCTCCGCCGCCCCAATCGAAGCCGGTGACGAACCATGGACCGACGACATACGCCGTCGGTTCGTAATAGATCGGGCGGTAGCCGGTATAGACGACCACGGGGTCATAGGTCGGCACATAGAGTTGAGTCGGCTGGGCGGGCTGGATCGAAATCACCCCGCCGTCCTCGACGACGACGACCTGCGAATTGCTGACCAGGTTGTGTTGGGCGATGGCCTGCGCTCGAAGGTCCTGCACGGCGGCCATCACGTCGGCTTGTTGGTTGACAAAGGCCGACCCCAGCGACTGCGTCCAATTCATATCGCCGTTTAACTGCGAGATGACGGTGGGATAATGAACCACCGCCTTGACGGCCGGGGGCCAATTCTGAGCTTCGATCAGTCCCTCCGGCGGCTGAGGATTGGCGGCGAGGAATTGCCCCGCTTCCTGAAGCTGCTGCGGAAACGTCGCCGCCGGCAGCACCGCGGCCAGGAGCGGGTCCGGATAAAGGGCGACGGGCGCGACCAGCGGCTCCAACTGAAGCGCCGCGGGAGACACCGCGGCGACGGCCACGGGCTGCGGGGCCGGCGCGTAATACGGCGCCGGTGCATAATAAGGACGCGGCGCCGGTGCGTAATAGGGCTGCGGCTGATAAACCACAACGGGCCGCTCGCGATAAACCACCGCGTGATCCTCGGGGCACCCGCTCACCGCCACGCACATCGCCAGCGTCAGGCCCGTAAGCCCGGCCCGAAAGTTATTCCTGATCGGCTCAAAAACTCGTCGATTCCCAAGATTCATAAATTGCTCCTCATTTCAAGAATCCGCGCATGAAACCTTCAAAACACCCCGAATATCGGCATGGACAAGCGATTCGCTCCCATAAGATTACGCCTGCCCCGCACGCCGATCAAGAATCCCCGCCCATGATCCGGGATGTACATGAGCGTAATATCGGCCACCGAGGCGCGAAACTTCCATCGGACATCGATAAACCGGCGACAAAACTCCCGGCCGCAAGACTTCCTCCGGCGTTCCGCGCGCCACGGCCTGCCCTTCGTTCAATAGCAACACCTGGGATGTCATCGGCGGAAGCTCCTCCAAATGATGCGTAATCATTAAGACCGTCGGCCGATCTACCGCCGCGCTGGACAAAAGATTCTGCACGGCCGCCAAGACCTGCTCGCGCGCCAGAAAATCCAACCCCATCGTCGGCTCATCCAGCATGAGCAACTGCGGACGCACCACCAACGCCCGCGCGATCAGGCACCGCATGCGTTCGCCGCTGGAGAGCGTCATGTAGCGATGGCCGGCCACCGCGTGCAATCCGACACGGTCAAGCATCTCGGCGGCATCTTCTCCCATCGCCGGCGTCACGTCGTCATAAAGGCCGAGCGTTCCGAAGAAGCCGGTCATGGCGACCTGGTGGGCGGTGAGATCGGCGTCGAGCTCGACGGGACTGGTGGAGCTGACGAGGCGCAGCCCGCGGCGAAGCTGATGTAGATCGACCTCTCCAAAATGCTCGCCCAAAACGCGAACGTCGCCGACGGTGGGCCACATGTGGCCGGCGATGACCTTGGTAAGGGTGCTTTTTCCCGAGCCGTTGGGACCGAGCACGGCCGCACAAACGCCGGCGGGAACCTGCCAGGTGATGTCGCGGAGTATCCAGCGGTTTGAACGAGAGACGCCGACGCCTTGAAGCTGGATGGCAGGTTCCATAAGTATCGCAAGGCGCGGCGTTACGCCGCTTCGACCAGTTCACCCTCGTAGATCGGCGCTACCCGCCCGGCTCGCACGTCTTCGTCGTGCCTCAGACGCCAGTCGAGGAATCGATCCATCGCCTGCTCGAAATCGGCCGGCGATTCGATCACGCGGATGGTATCTTTCAACATCCGGCATGGGTGCATCTGCCGGGCGTACCAACTCACCCGCTTGCGGAATTCCATCACGGCATGGCGTTCGGTGAGAAACCGCCCGATGTTGTAAAAATGATCGCGCATGTACCGGCACTTTTCCGCGATGCTCGGCGGCGGGGGAATAATGCCGGTGGTGAGATAGCTGTGGGTATCGCGGAAGATCCACGGCATCGACAGCGCTCCGCGGCCGATCATGACGCCGGCGCAGCCGGTCGCGTCGATCATTCGCTTCGCGTCCTGCGGCGTGCGGATATCGCCGTTGCCGATCACCGGAATCTTCTTCACCGACGCCACCACCTCGGCGATCCCGTCGAGCCGCGCTTCGCCGCTGAAGCGCATCTGGGTGGTTCGCCCATGGATGGTAATAAGCTGAACGCCGGCGTCTTCCAGGCGCGGGGCAAGTTTGGGAGCGATGATGCAGGTGTCGTCCCATCCGAGGCGAAGTTTGCAGGTGAGCGGGATGCGCTGGAGCACGCTTGCGACTTGCTCGACAAGTTTGAGCGTGCGATCGGGGTTGCAGAGCAGGGCGCTGCCGCCGTCTTTTTTTGTGATTTTATCGACCGGGCAGCCCATGTTGATGTCGACGACATGGGCGCCGCGATCTTCGGCCCACATGGCCGCCTCGCAGAGCAAATCGACGTTCGAGCCGTAAAGCTGCATGCACAGCGGCGAATCCTCGGGGCAGGTCGCGGCCAATTCCATCGTGCGCTTGTTTTCGCGAAGCACGGCCACGGGGCTAAGCAGGTCCGTGCAGGCCATCCCGACTCCACCGCACGAGCGCGCGACCAGGCGAAAGCTCACGTCGCAATACCCGGCGATGGGCGCGAGCAGGAGATTGTTGGAAAGCTGAAGATTGCCGATTCTTAAGGACACGACCACTCCGTGCCAGTGCGAGCGACGCACATCGCCGTTCAGGCGCCGCAAGGGGAACGCCGACGATCAAGCGGGCCGCGCAGGCGCACAGCAAGAGAATACGCGCGGCGTCTTTTCTTTACCAGTGCGCCGATTCCGTGATCGTGTCGGTGGGTGTGGCCATCTTTTTTGGCAAACGCTGTTTCCAAGTTCGCGAAACATGGCTTTAACACGGAATGGGGTTATTGCAAAAAATACGGCCACACCCGTCGATTGGTCACGGTCAGATGGATGACGAGTCCCCCTGTTCCTTTCTTATCCGTGTTAATCCGTGAAATCCGTGGTTAAATGCTTTCCGAAATTGGTGGCTCAAGGCGAGGCGGCGTCTGAGCGTGGAGGGCCTTCATCGCGGCGCCGATTGTGTCTTGTGTCACGTTCTGGTGGAGCATGAGTGGGAAGTATTAACCACGGATTGCACGGATCTCACGAATAAAGAATGGATTGGGTCGATGGGGGGTGTGGCCATCTCTTTTGGCAAACACTGTTTCCAAGCCGCGAAACATGACTTTAGACGCGGAAATGGGGTTATGGGAAAAAATACGGCCACACCGGTGTCGGTCGCAAATCGGCTCTTGGCGCAAATTTGCCGGTTCGCAGGATCGGGTTTTACATTTACAGTCTTCGGATGTCCGCCAGCGTCCGCCGGAACACGATCGGCGCCTGGCCGGCCATAGCAGGAAATCGCGAATGTGGATTGTTCGATTAGCCCTTCGAAGGCCATACACATTTATCGTCGTCGCGATGCTGATTGCGGTGGTCGGCATTCTCTCCATAGGGATCATGCAGACCGACATTTTTCCGCAGATCAACATCCCGGTCGTCAGCGTCATCTGGAGTTATCAGGGTCTTTCGCCGACGGAAATGCAGGAGCGCATCACGACGGTGGTCGAGCGGGCGCTGACGACCACCGTCAGCGATATCGCGCACATGGAATCGACGTCGGTTCGCGGCATCAGCGTCATCAAGATTTACTTTCAGCCGCACGCGAAGGTGGAGGGGGCGGTCGCGCAGGTGACGGCCCTGTGCCAGACGCTGGTCAAGCCGCTGCCCCCGGGGATCACGCCGCCGCTGATTTTGCAATACAACGCGTCGGACGTGCCGGTCATCATGATCAGTTTGGGCAGCAACGAATTGTCCGAACAGGAGATCAGCGATCTGGGCAACAATTTTATCCGCACGCAACTGGTGACGGTCAACGGCGCCGCCGTGCCCGTGCCGTACGGCGGCAAGACGCGCGTGGTGAGCGTCGATCTCGATCCCGACGCGCTCTACACCCGCGGCCTTTCTCCCCAGGACGTCACCAACGCGATGTATACCCAAAACATCGTTTTGCCGCCCGGCACGGCCAAGATGGGATCGCGCGAGTATGACATCGCCATCGACAGCAGCCCCGAACTCCTCAACGACCTTAACAACATCCCGATTCGATACGTGAACGGCGCCACCGTTTACGTGCGCGACGTGGCGTTCGTGCATGACGGGTTTCAGCCGCAGACCAATCTCGTGCGCCGCGACGGACGCCATTCGGCGCTGCTGCCGATTCTCACGAGCGGGGCGGCTTCCACGTTGTCGGTCGTGAAAGACGTGCGCAAGCTGATGCCGACGATTCAAGCCGGCCTTCCCAAAAGTCTCAAGGTCGATTTCCTGTTTGACCAGAGCGTTTTCGTGCGCGCGTCGATCGTCGGCGTCGTGCGGGAAGGGACGATCGCCGCCGTGCTGACGGGGCTGATGATCCTGCTGTTCCTGCGGTCGTGGCGAAGCACGTTGATCGTCGCCACGTCAATCCCGCTGTCGATCCTGGCGTCGATCGCCATGCTCTACGCGCTGCGCCAGACTCTAAACATCATGACCCTCGGCGGCATGGCGCTGGCGGTCGGAATTCTGGTGGACGACGCCACCGTCGAAATCGAAAACAACCACCGCCACATGGACATGGGCAAGCCGTTGCGGCGGGCGATCCTCGACGGCGCGCAGGAAGTGGCGACGCCGGCGTTTGTTTCGACGCTGTCCATCTGCATCGTTTTCGTGCCGATCTTTTTTTTGCAGGGCGTCGGCGGTTTTCTCTTCTCTCCGCTGGCGATGGCGGTGGTCTTCGCCATGCTCGCCAGCTATTTCCTTTCGCGCACGCTGGTGCCCACCATGTTCCTGTATCTCCTGGCGCCCGAAGCCAACGCCCATCGCCAAAGGAAACAGGGGAACAACGAGAACAAAGACCACGCCGCCGACCCTCCCCAACCGGATCCCAACGCGGCCAAGCCGAAAAAACCACCGTCAATTTTTCGCCGCGTGCTGGATCGAATCAGAAACGGGATGCGCCCCGTCACCGGTCCCCTGGGACGGTTCTTTACCTGGGTCTCGGATCATTTCGAGAAAGGGTTTGAAAGACTCGTCAACGCCTACGGCAGCGCCCTGGCTTGGGCGATGGAGCACGCCAAGCTTGTCATGGCGGTTTTTCTCGGCTTCGCCTTCGCGTCGTTATTTTTGTATCCTTTTGTCGGTCGCGATTTTTTTCCGACTGTCGACGCCGGCCAGATCCGCTTTCACGTGCGATGCCCGGCGGGTACCCGGATCGAAGTCAGCGAACAATATTTCCAGGGCGTTGAGGATTACATGCGGCAGGTGATTCCCGCCTCCGAAATAGACGTCGTCGACGACAACATCGGACTCCCCAACAACATCAACCTGGCCTTGAGCGACAACGTGACCGCCAGTCCCGCCGACGGGGAAATTCTCATTGCGCTCAAGCCAAAGCATCATCCCGTCGCCGGCTATCTTGCGCGGCTTCGCGATGAATTGCCGGAGCATTTTCCCGATCTTGAATTTTTTACGCAGCCGGCGGACATTGTGACGCAGATTCTCAATTTCGGCCTTCCCTCGCCGATCGACATTCAGATTAGCGGGCCGATCGCCGAATCCGAAAAGAACTATTCCATCGCGGAAAAAATAAAGACGGATCTGATCGCCGTCCCCGGCGCCGTCGACGTCCACGTTCAGCAGATCACCGCTTCGCCGCGCGTGATGTTCGACACGAATCGGGTATTGGCCAAGCAGTTCGGGCTGGCCGAGCAAGACATCGCCAACAGCCTCTCGGTCTCGCTGACCGGCAGCGGAACCACGGCGACCAACTTCTGGCTGAACTACAAGAATGGGGTCAGCTACCAGGTGGTGGTGCAAACGCCGCAGTATCGCGCCGCGTCGATCGACGAGCTTAACCGCACTCCGATCTCCGTCGTCGGCCAGACCTCGACGCAGCTTCTCAGCAACGTTTCCACGTTCCATCACGCCAGCACGCCCCTCTCGCTGAATCATTACAATGTCCAGCCGGTGTATGACGTGCTGGCCGGCGTGCAGGCGACCGATCTTGGCTCGGTCTCGACGGCCGTGAATAAAATCCTCCGCAAATATAACGGGCAGCTTTCCAAGGCCAGTAAAATCAGCGTTCGGGGCCAGGTTCAGAGCATGACCCAATCCTTCTTTCAGATGGGCATCGGAATCTGCTTTGCCGTTCTGCTGGTCTATTTGCTGATGACGGTGAATTTTCAGTCGTGGCTCGATCCGCTGATTATTTTGATGGGTTTGCCGGGCGCCCTGGCGGGGATTCTTTGGGCGCTGTTCGCGACGCACACGACCATCAGCGTGCCGGCGCTGATGGGCTGCATCATGTCGATCGGCGTGGCGACGTCCAACAGCATCCTGATGATCGTCTTCGCCAACGATCAGCGCGACAAAGCCCACGGAAGTCACGACGCCAAGACCGCGGCGATGCTGGCCGGCCGCACGCGATTGCGCCCGGTGATGATGACGGCGCTGGCGATGCTCCTGGGAATGCTTCCGATGAGCCTCGCCCTGGGCGAAGGCGCCGAGCAAAACGCGCCGCTGGGCCGGGCGGTTATCGGTGGGCTGGCGGTCGCGACGTTTTACACGCTCTTTTTTGTTCCGGTGACATACAGTCTCATGCGAACCGAGCCGCCCAAAGACTTTGACGCCGTCGCCGACAAAGAGGAGAAGGAAGAATGACGGTGGATTGGGGCCATCGCCTTCCTTCGCCGCCGGGATTGGATCCCGATTCGCCGCTTCCTGCGCTGCCCGCTCCCCCGCAAAAAGAGGAAAAAAAAGACGAGCCGCCGGCGCCGCCTCCCGCGCGCACGCGCACGATCGCATGGATCGTCGCCGGGATCGCCGTGGCGTTTATTGTGATTCTTGCGCTGGGAATGCTTGTCCGCGTCCACAATCGCCGTCGCCTCGCCGCCGCGGCCAGCAAGGCCGTGAACACGCCCCCGCAAGTGAACGTCATTCATGCCGTCCAACCGCCCGAGGGCGATCTGGTCCTGGCCGCTTACGCGCAGCCGATGCAGGACGCCGTCCTTTACGCGCGCACGAGCGGCTACCTGAGCAAAAGGTACGTCGATCTGGGCGACCACGTAAAAGCCGGGCAGGTGCTGGCGGAGATCGAATCGCCGGAGATCGATCAGCAACTCGAACAGGCGCGGGCCGACTTGAGGCAGTCGTACAAAAACGTCGAATTGCAGAAAGCCAACCTGGAATTCGCCCGCGTCACCGTCGAGCGATACAAGGCGGCCGACAAGGAATTGGCCGTCGCCAAGGAAGACGTGGATCAGCGGATCTCCGCTTATCAGACGGCCCAGGCGTCGGTCGCCGCCGCCGAGGCGAACGTCGGATCCAATCAGGCCAATGTCCGGCGGCTCGAAGCGATGACGTCTTTCGAGCGCATCGTCGCCCCGTTTGACGGCGACGTCACGCAGCGCAGCACCGACGTCGGCGCGCTGGTCACCTCCGGAAGCCCGACCAACAACACCACCGCCGCCCCCACCAGCGTCAACGGCGGAGCAAACGGATTGTTCGAGGTCGCGCAAGTCGACACGTTGCGCGTTTTCGTCAACGTCCCGCAGGCGTATGCGTCCAACATCAAAGTCGGTTTGCCGGTGAAGGTGTCGGTTCGCGGGCAGTTGATGGACCCGGCGCCGGCGCTGGTGACGCGGACCGCCAGCGCGCTCGATCCCGGCACGCGTACGTTGCTCACCGAAGTGGACATCCCAAACAAAACGCACAAGCTGTTGTCGGGCATGTTCGTCACCGTCAGCTTTCAACTTGCCCCCGCCGGGACCCGCTGGCGCGTGCCCGATACGGCCGTCATTTTCGATCAGCGCGGAACCCAGGTGATGATCGTGCGGCCGGATCACAAGCTGCATCTGACAAAAGTGGTGTTAGGCCGCGATTTCGGAAACGCCATCGACCTCCAGGCCGGCGTCGACGGAAGCGAACTAATCGTGAAGCAACCGACCGTTTCGCAACAGGAGGGACAGGTCGTTACGCCGGTCGAATCCAAAATGCCGCCGGCGGGATGAACGCTTTTATGGCTGTCGTGATTTCCAAACGTTCTGGATCTTCGCGTCGAGCTCCGAATCGGTTCGGAGTTGACCGTTGCCTCTTGGCGGGGCTGGCCGCCGGTCTTTTATTTTCGCTGATCGGCTGCGAAGTGGGACCCGATTATCATCGGCCGGCGATGGAACGGCCGGCGCGATTCAAATCGCAGGACGCCACTCGACCGGCCGCCAACGCGGCCATCACGCCGCAGTGGTGGACGCTCTTTCATGACCCGGCGCTCGACCATTTAGTGGCGATCGCCAATACGTATAACCAGGATCTGCGCGCGGCGATCGCGCGCGTCGATGAGGCCCGTGCGCTGGCGCGAATCGCCGGAAGCTATCTGTTTCCGACGGTGACCCTCGATCCAACCTTCACCCGCGCGCAAACCTCGGGAAACCGCGTCAGCCCGATCACCGGCCAAAAAACGCCGGCGTTTACGTATAACGATTGGCTGGTTCCGTTTGATCTCCGGTACGAGGTCGATATTTGGGGACGGGTGCGACGCCAACTCGAAACCGTCGCCGCCCAAGCCCGCGCGACAGCGTTCGACCAGAGCGTTATTCGGCTTACCGTCGATACCGACGTCGCCGTCTATTACTTCACCCTGCGGTCGCTTGACGCCCAGCGCCAAATTCTCGGCCAAAACGTCGCTGCGTATCGCGAGCAGGTTCGTATCGTGACCGCGCAGCTCAAGAACGGCTTAATCAGCACGATCGACGTTTCTCAGGCGCAGGCGCAACTGAACGCCACCCTGGCGCAATGGCGAGACATCGAACGCGCTCGCGCGGATGAAGAGCATGCCCTTGCCACACTGTGTGGCCGGCCGGCGCCGTTGTTTAGCGTGGCGGCCGATCCGCTGCTTTTTACCGCCCCGCCCCAGGCGCCGCCCGGTTTGCCGGCGCAACTGCTTAACCGTCGTGCAGATGTCGCGGAGGCCGAGCAAAATCTCATCGCCGCCAACGCCCAGATCGGCGTCGCCACGGCGGATTTTTATCCCGTCTTCACGCTCACCGGGTCGGCCGGTTTCGAAAGCGCCAGCGTGCAAAACATTTTCGACTGGCGGAGCAAGATCGCCAGCATCGGCCCAAGCTTCTCGGCTCCGATTTTTGAAGGAGGCCGCCTCGCCAACAACCTTGAGTACACAAAGGCCCGATTCCGCGAAGCGCTGGCGGCTTACGTAAAGCAATTGCTGATCGCTTACGGCGACGTGGAAAACGCCCTTACCGATCTCCACGCCCTCACCGACGAAGCGCGAATGCTCACCGCCGCCGTTGATTCATCGAAGAACTACCTCCGGATCGCGCGCGTTCAATATTTTCGCGGACTGGTCAGCTATCTCACCGTCATCGACGCCGAGCGCACGCTGCTGGCGAATCAACTTTCCCTCTCGCAGACGATGAACCAGCAAATGTCCGCCAGCGTGCACCTGATTCAGGCCCTGGGCGGCGGATGGACGCCTCAATGACGCGTGGCCTTGCCGGGGCTCTTTTCCCCCTGCAACAGCTCCAGCACGGCGGCCTCCTCCGAAGTAAAATTTCTTCGCGGACGGCCGTGCGGCTTTATGCCCTTCGCAAGCTTCACCGTCAGCTGGCCGTCGAGATAGCGATCGAGAATCGCCGGATGAATGTAACATTTTTTGCAAACCGCCCGCGTGTTCCCGAGGTCGCGCGCCGCACACCCGATCGCCTCGATGATGTTCTTCCTGGCTTGTGACTGGGAATCGAATTTTTCGCACTTGGCCAACGTTCGGGCGGCGAGGATGGTTCCCGCCCAGGTGCGAAAATCCTTGGCGGTGAAGTCGGCTCCCGAGATTTCCCGAAGATATTCGTTCACGTCGCCGCTGCCTACGCCATGGATCGCCCCGGCGTCATCGATATATTCGAAAAGCGCCTCGCCCGGCAGGTCCTGGCATCGGCGGATGATGCGGGCGATCTTCGGATCATCCAACTCCACATCGCGATGAACGCCGCTCTTGCCGACAAAATGAAAGCGGACGGTCGAGCCGTCCACGCCGGCATGGCGGTTCTTGATCGTCGTGAGGCCGTAATGCTTATTGGTTTTGGCGTATTGGTCATTGCCGATACGGATCAGGGTGGTTTCCAGCAGCCGCACGATCGTCGCGAGCACCTTTGGCCGTTGCAATCCGCGCGCGGCAAGATCTCGCGAAACCCGCCGCCGGATTCGCGGCAGGGCCTTGGCGAACTGCAACATCCGGGCGAATTTATTTTCGTCGCGTACCGCCCGGAACTTTGGATGATAACGATATTGCTTGCGGCCGCGTTCGTCGCGCCCCAGCGCCTGGATATGCCCGCGCGGCGATGGGCAAATCCACACCGAATGCCACGCCGGCGGAATAACGAGCGCGGCGATTCGATTCAATGTTTCACAATCGCGAACCACTTTGCCGTTGGCGTCGCGGTAGATGAATCCTTTGCCCCGTTTGTGTCGAGTGATGCCGCCCTTCGTGGCGGTAACGTACGTCAGACCGACGGCATTGGCCGTTTGGTGTGAGTCCTCAAGAGCGCCGCCGGCGACTTGCTTCGACGCGCCTTTGCTTGTCGATCCCAATACGGTTCGGCTGGTTCCAATTTTGGATTGAGTCACGCGAAGCAAACTCTACGCAAAACAAGTACCAGAACCTCTTCCCCCGATCGCGGCCCTCTGCGGGCGTCGCCGGCGCCGCCGCTCGGATGGATCGACTATTTTGCCTCGGCCACGTCCACGACATCGACCTGAACGAACTGGCCATTGAAAGGCTGCTTAATATCAGGCGAAACGTCGGGCACGACGAGTTTCGAGAAATTGGAGATCAGCCGCCCGTTTTGCCCGTCGCCGGAGAAAGTGACGATCGCCTCGCCCTCGATTTCGATCGTTTTTGTATAGTCTATTTTGAAAATGCGGTGGCCGACCTTGTCCTGTCGGTTCAGATAGTAGTGCGATTCGGGCGACGAGACGGCGATTTTATAGATATTGTAGGTGGCGTTGTTTGGCTCGCCGCCGATGTAAAAGAGGTCGCCGTCCATCTTTCCGTTTTTGTACATCATCGGCTCCACGACGCCGCGAAAGCGCAGCGTAACCAGATAACGCTTTCCTTTAACGCCGCCGAATTTCTTCTCGGCGGTGAAATTATCCGTCTTCTTCGGATCGCCCTTTACCAGCGCCGAATCACAATCCGCGCCCGGCTTTGGATTTTCCGGCATCGTTCCCTTGCATGGGAAAGCAAAGCGATACCCATCCAGCGACGCCGCGACTTTCTTTAGATCATCGGCCTTCGCAGGCGCATCGGCCGATTTGGCCGTTTCATCGGCCGCGATGCCCGAACCCGCGGAAAGGGCAACCATCAACAACAACACAAACCATGGCGTTTTATTTTTCATGCGGCGCGTCTCCCGTGAATTAAAGATTAGTCGCCGCGTCCGACGACGTTGACTTAAATTTAGTTCTAGACCCCCCGTCAGAGACCCGAGGTCTACGCCGATCGGCGCCGATGCGATTGATTTCACGATCCCCAGCGGCCGGGTCATCACCAACGTCTAAGCCTATGCCGATTGTTTCTTCTTCGTTTGGGCGCCGGGATTCTTCAGCTCCTCCAAAACGCTTTTCGATTTCTCGGCGTCCCCGGCCTCCTGCAGTTTCTTCGCATACAGCGTCCCAACGCGATACCAATTCGACTGAGCGGTGGCGGCGGCGTTCATCTCGCGCGGAGGGGTGATCTTCGACCAGGTTTGTTCGTACAACGTGACGACCTTGTCCCCCTTGCCCGTCTCTTTCAGCAGCGCCTCGGCTTTTTTCAGCGCGTCGATGACAAACGGGCCGGCGTTGGAATACCGATCGATCACGTCCATATAGCAGCCGCCGGCGCTGGTGGTGTCTTTTTGAGTTTCAAAATTCGCCGCCTGTGACATGCGGATCGACGCCGCCAGATCAAATCGCTTTTGAAACAAGGTAAACGTCGCGTTCCACAGCGCGTTTTGTTCCTTGAAATCGCTGACGGTTTCGATCATCGGCGCCAGGATCGAAAGCGTAAAATCCGGATATTTCGGCCCGCCCAGACGCTGCAGCAAATCAGCCCAGTGTCGTTTGTCCTTGATCGTCAGCTTTCCGTCTTTCGCCAGGTCGCGCACCGCGAACCAGGCCGGGGGATAACCGGCGTTTTGCTTGAGCGCCAACTCGATCAGCGATAGAGAATCCGCGGCGCTCCCTTTGCGCGGCGTGGCGAGAATCGCCGTGACGCGCGTCTCCTGCGGGAATGGAACGGCTTGAAACTTCTGGCCTTCTTTCTCCAGCGAAATGAGACGGACGGCGGCGTCCGTCAGCGCCACGCCAGCCTGACGATCCGCCGACCGCGTGCCGATCAACTCGGCCAGAACCGAAACCTGGCTGTCGGGAATGCCCTCGCGCGATTGCGGGTCGTGAACGGTGCCGCGCACGCCCTTATAGGCGCTGTACCGGCCGATGTCGAAATTCCACCATCCCTTGCCGGCGTCGGCTTGCAAAAAGCCGACCCAGGCGTGCCCGGTCTCGGCGGAAGAGCCGACGTCGTACGCCGTCGGAACCCCGATCGCTTTGCCGACTTCCATCGCGAAATACGCCTGATCGGCGCAAACGCCGCCGTACTTGAAAATGTTTTGCAGCGTGAAACCGGCGGAGGTGATTTTCTTAGGCGTTCCGTTTTTGAAATTGTCGTAGTCGTATTTGATGTCGAAGAAGCGGGCGCCGACGCGCTTGTCGCCGCCGTATTTGTCCAGGGCCCAGTTCATCTCCTCCACGCTGGCGGTGGTATCCACCACCCACACGAGAAGCTCGGCGGGCATCGCCTTCACGCCGAAAAACATTCGGCTTTCGTTTTTCACGTAATAGTCGAAGATCTCCGTCGGATCGGGCGCGCTGGCCTTGTTTTCGTTGATATGCCGCTCGAAGCGCCGGGCATGAACCACGGAAATGGCGGCGGCAAGATTCGGATATTTATCGATCTGCTTGGCGTTCTTTTCCCGTAGTTTCTTCAGCACCGCATACACTTCCGCCGGTTGTTGCTGCCCCGGCTTGATCAGGAAAGCGACCGCCCTCGCCAGCTCGTCGTTGGTCCGCAAATAGCGCAGCTCCTGCTTTTGCTCGTCGGAGGAAAGCGCTCCCACCAGCCCGATCAGTCGAACGGCATAGTCGGCTTCGCGGATCGAATCGACGTCCGAATCCCGGGCGTACGCCGTCACCTGGTCAAACAGCTCGGCGGCGGATTTGGCGGCGACGTCTAAATCGCCCCGCTCCTCGGCGTCGGCAAGAATCTGATGAACGCGCGTCTTGACGAATCGAGCCAGCGGCGCCGCCGGCGCGACGGCGGCCTGATTGTCCGGCGGCTTGGGCGCCACGGCCGATGACGCCACGCTCGTGAAGATCGCGGGAAGAAGGATGGCGACGCCAATTTTTTGCAGTGCCGCTTTCATTTCTATTTCCCTGTTGAGACGATGCGAATTTCCGGAAGCAAAAAATTGTACCGCAAGCCGTCCCGGGGAGCAAAGCTTATTTTGATTGGAATGTCGCGCGATCGACACCAACGTGATGATGCGCGGATTGATCTCGATCCACTTCGGCCTCCGCCGAGGTGGTTGCCGGAGCCGAGAAGCGATTTTTGTAATCTGCTCAGTGCCCGCCCGTCGAGTTTATCGCGACCGGCGCCACTGGTGGCGGTTGAAGCCGTGATCCGGTTCTTTGGTCGAGCGGCATTCGTTTATTTATTTACCGAGAACGGCTCGAGGACATGTGACTGGCCGTGCCTTTCATTTGCCCTATAATCGCGCTTGTGAGCACCTTTCGTCCGATTCAGCAGCTTTCGCCGTCGCTCGTCAATCGTATCGCCGCGGGCGAGGTGATCGAGCGGCCGGCGGCGGTGGTGAAGGAATTGGTCGAGAACGCCATCGACGCGGGGGCGACTCGAATCGCGGTTGAGATTGAAGACGGCGGCCGGGCGCTTATTCGCGTCATCGACAACGGCGCGGGAATCCCGCCGGAGCAGTTGCCGCTTGCCTTCGCTTCCCATGCCACCAGCAAACTTTCCTGCGACGACGATCTTTTTCAAATCGCGACGATGGGATTCCGCGGCGAGGCGCTGGCCAGCATCGGCGCCGTCTCTCAAGCGCGGATTCTTTCCCGCACCGCCGACAATGAAGCCGCCTATGAAGTTCATAATCGCGGCGGCGTAATCGGCGATCCGCAGGCGGCGGCGGGAAATCTCGGGAGCACCGTCGAAGTCCGGAATCTTTTTTTTAATACGCCCGCCCGCCGCAAGTTTATCAAAGGATCACCGGCCGAATTCGGCCACATCTCCGAAATGCTGCTTCGCCTGGCGTTGCCGCACCCCCAGGTGACGTTCACGCTGTCGCACAATAACCGCCCGGCGATGGACCTGCCGATGACGTCGGCGCAGTCGCGGCTGCTCGAGGCGTGGCCAAAAGAATATCGCGAGTCGGCCCTGGGCATCGACGTTCAGGACGCGGAATTGCGATTGAGTGGTATCGTCGGCATGCCAGAGCTTTGCCGGCCCAGCGCCAAGTACCAGTTTTTCTATCTCAACGGCCGTCATATCCGCGACCGCTTCATTCAACACGCACTGCGCGAGGCGTATCGCGGGCTCAGCGAGCCTGGCCGTCACCCGGCGGGCGTTTTGCTGCTGCGAGTTCCTCCGCAGGACGTGGATGTCAACGTGCATCCGACGAAGATCGAAGTGCGATTCAAAGACAGCGGAAGAATTCATGGCCTTGTGCATTCGGCGGTGCGCGAAAAACTTCAGGCCAGCGACCTGACGCCGATCGCCACGCCCACCGGCGCCGCCGCCGGCCCGGCGCCGCGGGAAGACCTTCGGGAAAAGCTTGCCGCTTTTTTCAAGGAGGGATTTTCGCCGCAGGAGATGAACCCCGCCGTTGCCCAACCGCGATTGCCGATGCCCGACGGCGCCGCGGACAACCAGCCGTCGATTCTTCCCACCATGGGAAGCGGCGGGACGGTTGGCCCGGACCGGAATTTTGGCGATGTGTCATCGCCGGCCGGCGAGCGTCGTCTTTCGACCTTTCAGCACACGCAATTGGGTCCGGATGACGGAGGCACGAATGCCGGTTTAAGTTCCGATGTGTCCGCCGAATTCATCGAGCCGCATCCGCCGGGCGAATCAGCCGCGCGCGCTCCGCAAACGCCCACGGCGCCGATCAGAGCGCGGATCGCTCCGACGGCGAATCCGGCGATTCAATTGCACAACAGTTACCTGGTCGCGCAGAGCGACGATGGATTGGTGATCATCGATCAGCACGCGTTGCATGAGCGGATCATGTATGAGGAGTTGCTGGCGCGCGTGAGCCGGGGGCCGTTGGAGGCGCAGCGGCTGTTGATTCCGGAGGTTGTCGATGTATCGACGACCCAGCTTGAACTGCTGGAACAGATTCAGCCGCTGTTGGTGAAGATCGGAATCGAGGTATCGGCGTTTGGCCCGACGAGCGTGGCGGTTCACGCGTTTCCGTCGTTTCTCGAGAAGCTGGAGCCGGGAAATTTTGTCCGCGAATTACTTGAGCGCGGCGAGCAGGAATTGCTCGACTTGCACGAGGAGGAAGTGCTCCATGACGTGCTGGATATGATGGCCTGCAAGGCGGCGGTGAAGGCGGGCGATCCGCTGACCAGCCAGGAAATCGAAGCGCTGCTGGCCCGGCGGGAATTGATCGATCGCTCAAGCAACTGCCCCCACGGAAGGCCCACGACGCTTCGGCTTTCCCTTCGCGATTTGGAAAAACAATTTAAGCGAACGGGATTTTAGAGTACGAAAGTGGCCACGCCACCCCGCAAAAAACGGTCTCACTTGCACTACATCGCCCAAACCAGCTTCCACCAAATCAGTCCCGCCATGATGAGCAACGCGCCGCACGTCGCGAGCGGAGAGCCAAGCGGCAGTTCGCGCCGGGGCCAGCGAAAATCGATCGCCCAGGTCTGGCGCGGCGGAATGACTTGTCCGCCGGTTCGGCGGGCCAGTCGGTTCATCGCGTCATGATCGTTTCCGATCGCGTCGAACTCCGGCGCGTACCTGCCGGCGATCGCGATTCGATCGACCAGGCGGCCATTCACTTGAACGGACGCAAAGACCGGCGAACGCGGCGCCGACGCGGTCAATTCATAGCGACCGGGACCGACTTGCGGGATAGAGCCAGACGTCAACCCGCCCGATGCGTCGGCGTCGGCGGATAAATCCAGCCGGACCGTTTTCCCGTTGAGATACCCGCCGTCGTCGGTCGCATCGACCGCGACGCGCAAGCGGGAACCGCAGTCCCACGTCACCCGATAACGCGGATCGCGCGGCGGGCGGGCGGCGGCGCTGGCGATCACTTCGGCCGCCTCGGCGCCGGGGTCGAATCCAAAGGCGAACACGCGCCCTTCGCCCACGTTCCACCCGGCGCCCGCGGCGACCTGCTTGCCCGCGTCGTTCCCGGCGGCCAAAAGCGCCGCCGATTGTTTCAGCCAGGTCCGGTTCCATGGCGCCGGGTCGCGCGCGGGCAACGTCGATAAATCAGCGGCGTAATGGAGCGGCAACGGCGCGACGACCAGCAACTTGGGGGCGCCGGCCCGCATGAGCGTCTGGACCGCTTGCGTCCATTTCGCGGGATCGAATTGCTTGACGAGCGTGCCGCCGGTGTCGCGGATGATCGGGCGGAGGATCGGCACGGCGCTGCCGTCCGCGATGGCCAGCAGATGCAGCCGAATTTTTTTTGCCTTCAGGGCCGCTTCGAGCCCGACCGGATCGTTGATCCGCGCATCGGCGTCCGTCAGAAGCAGCAGTTGCTTTGGAAGATCGGCGTCGCTGGTTCGGGCGATCTCCAGCAGCGTCTCTTCCAGATTCGTCGGCCCGTGCGGCCCGACGCCGGGGGGCGGAAGCTGCATCGCGGCGGTTTGTCGCACGCTCTTCCCCGTCGACCACCACGCGAGCGAATCGGAAAAACTCCCCACGCTCAACACATCGTCCGGCGGAAGGCGCGCGATCAGCTTCACGATCGCGTCGGCCGCACGATGCCACAGCGAAAACCCATCCTGCATTCCCGCCATCGATCCGCTGCCGTCGGCAAGAAGAATCCAATGCGTCGTCGGCCACGGAGGCGTGGAAGCCAGCGGCGAAAGCGTTTCCAGCACGCTCCCCGGATACGCGCCCGCGGCAAAAGCCCGGTCGCCGCCGAGGATCACCAGGCCGCCGCCAAGGTCGCGCACGTATTGTTGTAATCGTTGCTGTTGCAGCGAAGTGAGATCGGCGGCGGCGACGTTTTCAAGCACGATGACCGAAGGCGCCAGATAACCCGCCGCGTCGGCCGGCAACTGCCCCGCGGACACTTGCCGCCAGTCGCCGGGCGGCGCGGAGGGTCCGACCCACCATCGTTCGTTCTTCTCGGCCGGCGGAGGCCGCGCGACGAGTTGATCATTCTCCGGCCACGCGTCTTGCGGCCCAAGGCGGGTTGAGACGATCGACGCGCGCGGGTCGATCGGCCGAGTCAGCACATACGATCCGCTCGGCGCCGTGGCCGGCGACGAATCGAGCGTGCCGCCAAAAACCAGTCGGCGCGGATTTCCGGTGTTGGTCACGCTTGCCGCCAGTTCCTTGCCGCGTATCTCCAGCGACGTAACGGCGGCGTCGATGGGCGATTCCAGGTTGGCGTCAAGCACGACATAGGTCGGCGGGGCGATGGCGGGCAAGTCGAATCGGCCGTCGCTGAACAGCACCACGCCGGCCGCCCCGGCGGGGGGGCGAAAAATAGTTTCTTCCGCCGGCAGGTCTCCCAACACGTCCCCGCCCGGCGCCTCGGATGTGACGCGCGACGCGAAATAGTAGATGCGATAAGGCGTCTTTCCGAGCAGGGATTCGATGCGTTTATGAAGTCGAGCGCGGGTGCGATAGTCGGCGGTTCGGGTGCTGGGGGAAAGATCGACCATGACCGCCGCCTCGCGCGGCGCCGGCCTGAGAAGCATCGGCCGGCCGGCGGCGGCGCAGAGCAGCGCCATGCCCGCTCCGCACAGCCACAGGCCGCCGGGCGGGAGTGCAAGGCGTCGCAGAAAAACGACGACGGCGGCGCCGGCGCCGGCGACCAATGCGATCGTCATCCACAGGGGCGATGAAAAGGTCAATGGAAAGGCGTCGGGCATGGGTTGGATTCGGATCTGCGATCGCGCGTCCACTTCACTCTATCGGGCAATCCGTGTAGAAGTGGGGGCAACTCTTTGAAGGATGTTAACTCATGGCGATGCAACCGGCGAGATCCACCACGATTGTCAGCGTCCGCCGCAACGGCCAGGTCGCCCTTGGCGGCGACGGACAAGTGACGCTGGGAAACGTGGTGGCCAAACACGACGCGGTTAAAATCCGCCGGATCGGCGCCGGAAAAGTGTTGACCGGATTTGCCGGTTCGGCGGCCGACGCCTTCGCGCTTCTGGAGCGTTTCGAAAAAAAGTTGGCCGAGTTCCCCGACAACACCCGCCGGGCGGTGATCGAACTTGCAAAAGATTGGCGCACGGATCGCATTTTGCGAAGGCTTGAAGCGATGCTGGCCGTGGTCGATAGTCAAACGAGCCTGATCGTCAGCGGCGCCGGCGACGTCATCGAGCCCAGCGACGGCATCATCGGCATCGGCAGCGGCGGTCCGTATGCCCTGTCAGCCGCGCGAGCGCTGCTGCTGCATACCGATATGGACGCGAAGGCGATCGTGGAGGCGTCGCTCAAGATCGCGGGAGAGCTCTGCATTTACACGAACACGAATATCAAGGTGGAGACGGTTTAGTCATCGTTTGCGCAAAGCCGTTTGATCCCGAGCATCCTCCAGTGGATTCATCCATGCGGGCAAAGCGCCTTCTATCGTTTAAAATAGCGGCCCCGCCGGCGGGGCGCGTCGACGAGCGTTTTAAATCGGACAAGGCCGAACCGGCGCCCAAAGTCTAAAGCCGTTGCGCTATGTAACGCCGCTGAAGACGTGAAGCGTGCGTCGCCGTCGAATTGACCTCGAAACAAAAAACTAAATATGAAGAACCTCACCCCTAAAGAAATCGTTCAGGAACTCGACAAATACATCGTGGGCCAGGCGGACGCCAAGCGCGCGGTCGCCGTGGCCGTGCGCAACCGCTGGCGGCGCCAACAGCTTCCCGAGCCGATGCGGCAGGATGTATCGCCCAAGAATATCCTCATGATCGGCCCCACGGGCGTCGGAAAAACGGAGATTGCGCGACGCCTGGCGAATCTCACGGGGGCGCCGTTTATTAAGGTCGAAGCGACCAAATATACCGAGGTCGGATATCATGGCCGCGATGTCGAATCGATGATTCGCGATCTGCTCGATTCGTCCATCGCCATGGTGCGAATCGAGATGACCGACGCCGTGAAGGCGCCCGCCGAGGAGCGGGTCGAAGAACGGCTGATCGATTATCTGTTGCCGAAATCCGACGGTTCGTCGAGCGACGACGAGGAGACCCAGGCTCGCCATCAGCGCACGCGCGAGAAGCTGCGCGAGCAGCTTCGAGCCGGGGAGTTGGAAGATCGGCAGGTGGAAATCGGCGTCGAGGAACAAGCCACCGTGGTCGGCGTGCTTGGGCGGGCGGGGATGGAGATGGACGTGGAGATGCAGAGCATGTTCGAGAAGATGCTGCCGACCAAGCGCGAGACCCGGCGATTGTCGATGGCCGAGGCGCGAAAATTGTTGTTCGGGCAGGAAGCGGAAAAACTGCTCGATCGCGATAAGGTGAATCGAACGGCCATCGAGCGCGTGGAGCAATCCGGTATCGTATTTCTCGATGAAATCGACAAGGTGGCGGGGCCGGAGAATAAGCATGGGCCGGACGTGAGCCGTCAGGGCGTGCAGCGGGATTTGCTGCCGATCGTGGAGGGGAGCACGGTGATGACCAAGTACGGGCCGGTGCGGACGGACCATATTCTCTTTATCGCGGCGGGCGCGTTTCATAGCAGTAAGCCGAGCGATCTGATGCCGGAGTTGCAGGGGCGATTTCCGATTCGGGTGGAGTTGAAGGATTTGACGAAGGATGATTTTGCGCGAATTTTGCGGGAGCCGCGAAACGCGCTGACGACGCAGCAGGCGGCGCTACTCGGCGCGGAGGGGATCGCGGTGGAGTTTACCGACGACGCGGTGGACGCGATGGCTCAGATCGCGTTTGAGATCAACCGCCGCGATCAGAATATCGGCGCCCGACGACTCTATACGATCATGGAGCGCGTGTTTGAATTGATCAGCTTCGAGGCCCCGGATCTCGTCGAAAAAAGCGTGAAGATCACGGGCGATTTCGTTCGCGATCGACTGGCGGATGTTGTGAAAGACGAAGACCTGAGCAAGTTTATTCTCTAGGGCATCGCTCCTTTTGGTATCGCGAGCGCGGGTCGTGAAAGCGCGCCGCAAGCGGGTCTGATCTCGTGAATGCAATATGGTTCAGTTTAGAGCAACTTGCATGTTGGTGGCGCGCGTTACGATTGCGAAAGACGCCCCGCAAGCGGGGCATGTCCGCGCCCACCGCTCGGTCCACAGGCCTGACAATGCCTCTAATTAGGTAATGATCCAGTTCGCGCGTGTGGCTCGGCTTTGGGCCGCAGTAGGACGATATCTGCGCTTTTTATGGGGAGGGCTACGATGACCTCGTCTCCTTGCGTCTGTAATTCAAGCTGGCCGCCGCGGACGGCTTCGGCGGCGCCGACGGAAAAAGGCACGCGAATATGGAGCGTGAGCTTGTCGATCGATTCTCCGGTCCAATTCAGCACCGTAATGGCCGCGCCCTGCTCACTCAACAGCATCGGCGTTTCAACCATCGCGCGATCGGCGATGACGGGCAATCGCACGCCGGCTTCCTTCACCGGCTGACAGATCCAATCTCTCAGCAGCGGAGAGAAGCCAACGGGCAGGCCATCCTTTTTTTCCGTTGCGCTGCGCATGTAGGAGAGGCCGGGCATCCAGCCGAAACGATAGGAGGCGCCCGGTTTTCCGTGAGGGTCGCCGGACGGATAGGCGTTCACGCGGATCGATGCCGGCGATCCGTCGGCGAAGGTCGCCACAACGGCGCCGGCGATGTTTTTCAGCGGCCGTTTCGGGCCGTATGCGGTCACTTCGCCGCCGGCGCCTTTCACTTTGCCGATGTCCGGCAGCGCGCTCAAATTCGCCACGAACATGCGCTCCCCCGCCGGGTCTACTACGCCGAGCGGGCCGTTCAAGCCTCCTTCCTGATCGATTCGCTGATCATAGCGATCGGCGGTCGCGGCGTTGCTCGATGTCACCAGCGTTCCGCCGTTCATCACCCAGGCGGCGATATCGTGCAATCGCTCGGCGGGGACATTCGGTTCGGTCAGGTAAAGGACTTTGTAATTCGCCAGGCCGTCGCGCGAGAGGTCATCCTCGTCGACGAAATCGACGGGAACATTGGCATGCTGAAGGGCGACGTAGAGATCGAACGTCTCGGCCATGTAGTCCATGGTGTGAGCGTTCAGATTGGTGTTGGTGGCGTCGCTGATGCCGTGCGCGACGGGTTGGTCTTGCAGGTCCCACGCGCACGCGCTGCGCGGGGCGAGGATCGCGACCTGCGGCGTCGGTCGCGCGCCGGGAAGGAGAAGATTTTCCGCGGCGCCGATCATCGCGTTGGCTTCGGCGAGTTTGGCCAGGAGCGCAGGGCGCTGCGAGTAGCAGTTTCCGGGGAAGTTGTATTCGGGACCGAAGACAAAGTTGTTGATCGCCTTTCCGCCGCTGCCGGCGACGCAGAGCATTTTTTGCAGAAGTCCGTCCTCGCGATCGCCGGCGGCGCGGGGGACGACGTAGCCGCCGAAACGGATTTTGTTTTTCGTGGCGGCGCTTCTCAATTTCGCGCAGTGGAAGGACCACTGGTAGGCGCTGCCGTCGCCGAACCAGTCTTCGGTCCAGAGCATGGTGCAGCCGCGCATGCGGGCGAATTCAAACCAATCATGCCCGCCCATGGCGGCATCGGGGCTTTTTTTGTCGGCGTTGTTGGCGACGGGACCGGGGACATAAAATCGGCCCGAGAAAAAATTCCAGTTGGTCGTCAGCGGGAGGTTGGGATAGAAAGCGTGCTCCATCGCCGCCGTCGATTCGGCCATATAGCGAGAGGAATCCCAGGAAAAAAAACGCGCGGTCCAGTAAAACAGCCGACGGGTGGGAAGATCTTTGACGCCGCCACGACCGAGGGGCGTCGTGTGGTCCCAATTGGTTTGTCCGAGGTCGGCCGGCGTAAGTCCCTGGCTTTTCAAATAGCCGATGAATCGCTCGCGCGCCTCGGGTTTTTCCAGCATTTTGAAAACGGCGGGATAGTACCAGCCCGGTTCGTCGGCTAGCCCAAACCACGCCATGTCCGCCGGCTTATACCCTGCCTCGAAGAACGGCTTTGCCTCTTGGGCGGCCCATTGCGAAAGCGGCATAGGCTCTTTTCCGCCGTTGGCGGAATTGGAAAATGTGTAGCCGGGGGGACTGTATACCGCCCCGGCCGTGCGAGGAACGCCGACGTCATTCAGCGTCGCGCGAAATCGTGTGGTGGACGGCCCCATGATGGCGCTGAATCCCGCGTTGGCCAGGGCTTCGACGCCTTCCCGCCAGTCGATGCGATCGTCATCGCCGCCGATAAAACGATCGACGATCGGAAACGCCTTGGCCCGGCGCTCCGGCGGCACGACCGCCTTGGCGAGGAGTCGCCAGTAATGGGAGCGGTTGTAGTCGGCCATCGAGCCGGCCATGGCGTTGTTTTGTTCGTCGCGCCAGACCAGGATTCCCAGCGCTGGGCCGAAGAGATCCCCCTTAATTTGTAACGCTTCCCTGGCGCCATCCAGTTTCAGTTCGACATCGATCTTCATCGGGTCGGTGGCAGGGTCGATCTGCAAGCGCGTGACCACCGGAAAGGCGTGAGAGTATAAATTCGGATACGCCTTGAGCGCATGATAAGCTTCGACGCGGTCAAATTCGATCCAATCCGACCACTCGGTCCCCTCGGCCGTCGCGACCGCCTCGCGTCCCAGGCGAAACGTATGCTTCGCCGGCATTTTACCCTCTTTTCCCGGCCCGCATAAAGCGACCCGCGCTCGAAGCTGAAAGGTGGGAACGTCGGCGACCTTCAGCGCCGCCCGCGAAACGGAGGCCAAGAGCGCAATGAAAACCAGTGCGATGCCATATTTTGCCAGCATGCGTTTCCTCCGCGAACAACGGCGCGCATCGTGCGTCCAACGCGCCGACGACAACCCCCAACCGATTTGCATCAGACCGCACTCTTTCGCCCAACCCGTGTCGTCGCTGTTCGGCCACCGCCTATTACCTGAACCTCTCGGCGTTCAGACACGCGCGAAGCGTAACCCTCCGTCAACGCCCGCTTAAACGGAGGATTCGCCGGACATCATTCTCCCGGCTGTTTTTCGCCCGGCGGAATTTCCGGCTCGGGTTCCTGCTCCACCAAGTCCAGCGCAAGGCGGGTCAGAAAAAATTGCAATTCCCCCGCCGCCACGCTTCGGGGAAGTTCGTCGCGAAGATCGTACTGGTGCGAGTGATCTTCCGCCGAGTCGTCGCCGCGTTTTTCGCCTTCGGTGATGATGTGATGCTCGAACGTGACGGCATCCTCATGGCTCTGCATCACCACAAGTTCCCCCCACCGCCACGCGAGATGAACGCGGAGAGAAAGCTGGTTTCCCCATGTGCTAACGCGATGGACGATGCCATTTTTTCCCAGGACCTGCACCAGCGCGTCGACGCCGGGGAAAACGGCGTCTTTTAGAAACTCGGCGTAGTTCAGGTTGTATTCCTGGTGCTTTTCCATCGCCTCGCGCTCGGCCGACAGTTTTTCCGGCGGCACATCGCGAAATGGCCGAACCCGGGCCAGCCACCAATTTGCAAACGACTTATCCAGCATCAGCAAAGCGTAGTGGGGACGCGAGCGGCGAGCAAGAGGCATGGACAATCGACCGCCACTCGTTTATTTACGACGGACGGAGAGGAAACCCGAAATCAGAATGCCGAAATCCGAAAGTAATCCGAAAGCCAGTTGACCGAAGAGACGGTCATCGCGTAAATCTCTCCCCTCGATTCGGAGGATCGCTGTTTTTTTTCGGTCATGAGGCCATTGAGATCTGATTCGGACTTCGGGAATTCGGGGATCGGATTTCAATTTCGGACTTCCACTGAAGGAACCCATGCCATATACAGGACTCGATATATCCGGCAAAGTTTGTCTCGTCACCGGCGGCACCAGCGGCATCGGCAGAGCGATCGCGATGGGATTCGCCCAGGCGGGCGCGAAGGTGGTGGCCGGTTCGACGAATCCCGAAAAAGTTTCCGCCAGCAAGGCTGAACTGGGCGCGGGAAACGACGCGGTAAAACTGGATGTTTCCGATGCGGCCAGCGTGCGTGCGGCCGTCGATGCGGTGGTGGAGAAATATGGCCGGCTCGACGCGGTCGTCAACGCGGCGGGGGTCATCAAAAAAGTCCCGTCGCTCGAAATGGACCCCGCCGACTTTGAGCGAATCGTGCGCGTGAATCTCGTCGGTAATTTTATCGTCGCCCAGGCGGCCGGGCGGGTGATGAAAGATCAGACGCCGGACAAAAAAGGCCTGCGCGGCGCCATCGTCAATATCGCTTCGCTGAACAGTTTTATCTCGCTCTCGGAAGTGCTGGCGTACGCCTGTTCCAAGAGCGGTGTGATGGGCCTGACCCGCGGCTTGGCCAACGAATGGGCCCAATTTGGCATCCGCGTCAACGGCATCGCGCCCGGCGTTTTTCCCACCGATCTGAATCGCCCCCTGATCGAAGGCACCCCCCGCGGCGCCTGGCTCAAGCAGCACACGCCGATGGGACGCTTCGGCGACGCCGACGAAATCGCCGGAGCGGCCATCTATCTCATCAGCGATTCGGCAAGCTATGTCACCGGCGAAACGATCATCATCGACGGCGGATTCCTCACGCGCGGCGTGTGACGAACAAAACAATCGCGCGTCTCTTTGTATATTTGTTTAGCCGAGCCGCTTGCGGGGCGTTTTCTCTCAATCGAAAACGATCGGCAAGCGAGACCGCTCAATACAAGCCGTTTCCATAAGCCGAATTGGGTACGGACGTCGCCGGCAATCCCGGCGATCGAGCGTCGTTACGCGGGCGTGCCATAGAAATCGACCTCGGCCACGTCGCCGTAAGAACCGGCCGGTGGAAGATACCGAACATAGCGAAACGACATCGTGTTACTGATGTTCACCGTCGTCAGGCTGGTCGAAGGAGTTGACGTGTTGGGAACCTGATACAGGTTCACGTCGCCACTGCTGAAGTCGGCCACGTCACTTCCCTGGAATATGCCGCCTTCCATGAAGGATGGGTTGGCCGGGTCGGCGGCGAATTTGATCTGCGTAATCTTGTAAGACTTGCCGAGGTCCAAACCAACCCAGACCGAACTGGGGTACGTATCTTCAAAGACGGTACCGACACTATTGTCGAAAACGTTGGAAGCCGGGTGCCCGCTGGCGGCGTGACTGAGGGCGTTTGTCGATCCGAGGAGCTTGCCGGTCAGTTCCGCCGGCCCTGTCGTGGTGGCGACGGTATCGACGAAGTTTTCGCCGGACAGGTTGCTTCCCTTGCTGACGGTGACATGAATTCCATACCCGCCGCTGGGGGTTGTTTGGGTATCGCCCGACGGCAAAACCTGGCGAACGATATAGGCGCCGGCGGGGACATTGCTGACGGTGAACGCGCCGGACGAATTGGTGACGGCGGAGAGTTCTCCGTTATTGAGCTTGCCGTCGTTGTTGGAGTCGAGATAGACCGTCACATTGGCCACACCGGCGCCCTTGCTTGTTTTCACCGAGCCGCTGACGCTTGATCCGGCGGCGGTCGCCGGGACGCTGTCGGTGAAATTTTCGCCGGTAAAACTGCCGCCGTTGGTGACGGTGACATGAATTCCATACCCGCCGCTGGGGCTGGTTTGCGTGTCGCCGGAGGGGAGTTTTTGACGGACGATGTAGGCGCCGGCGGGGACGCTGCTGAAGCCATAGGCGCCGGTTGACGAAGTCATGGTCGACAGTTCGCCGCTATCCAGCGTGCCGTTGTTGTTGACGTCAAGGTAGACGGTGATTCCCGAGACGCCGGCGCCCTTGGTGCTGTCAACCGTGCCGCTGACGTTTCCGCCGGTGGATGAACCGCCGGTGTCTTTGGTGATTTCAGCCCCGATCCGGCCCAGCGCCGAGTTGGCCGACGACGCATCGGCTTCCCACAAGAACACGCCGCCGAATCCGTCCTTTACCGTCAGATCCACTTTCGCCTCGATGACGCCCGAAGGAGAATTCGAGCTATCGTCGGCGACGTCGATGCCGTATTGCAGTTTGCTGACCGATGCGCTGAGTTTCGTTCCGTCCAGATCGGTCCCGCCGGAAAGATAGGACTTCCAGTCTCCCATGATCGTATTGGCTTGGCTCTCGGTAACGCCGGGATACGCCTCGACGTTGACCGCGCTCAGGTTTTGAACCGCGACGGCGTTCAGCATATACGCGGTCTTACCCGTGCCGCTGCCGTTGGCGTTGCTAATCGTGATGGGATCGCCGAGAGCGTCGGCGGTCAGTGCGAGATTGGGCTCGTCGGCTTTGATCGTCTTGATCATATTGCCGTAATTATCGAGCTGGGTTTTGGTGACGGTAAACCCGCCCTGCGCGGTCGGTTCCCAGTCGAGATCGACGCCCGACAGGCCGTATTTTGTCACGAAGCTTTGTAGGTTTGAAGCGAATGTTCCCCACACCGACGATGACGAATTCACCAGCGCGTCCATGTCGTAGATCGATCCACCGTCGCCGCCGCCGATCGTGACATAGACACTGACGCCGTGGCTCTTGGCGTCGCTGACGAGTTTAGGAAGTTGCACCGCCGGATCATAGCCGCTGCTGGTCTTGGCCTGCAGGCTGCCGTTGCTGGTGGTTCCCTGGGAGGTGGTGACCGGGTTGGCCGAGTTGTATGCCGGGGTGGCCTCGGGTTCCAGCGAGAAATAGTTAACCTGTTTCAGATCTTTCCAGTCAAGATTGTCATTGGTGATGGCGCCGCCGCTGTTTTCATTGAACCCCGTGGAGCCGCCGCCGATTTGATAGTCGACTAAGTAGCCCATGACCTTGGGCGCCGCGCTCATGAGCGTGCGGGACTCAAGGACTTCCATCACCGCGGACATTACCTTCGATTTCGCTGGCTTCAATATCATTGCACGCTCCCAAAAAAAACAGACGACGGATTTCCCCCGATTGCGTCCACGCGACCGGTGGAAACGCACCCATCTGCAACGAGTTGCCGAAACAGTTCGACGAGCGGGGAATCTTCGGAATCAGTGCGGCGGAATATACCTTGACAAATAAAAATTTCCAGCGTTTTTATCGCCAAAATTTTCCCGCTTCGCCGGCATGAATACCGATGTGCGGCCGAGAAAAGCAGATCAGCCCGATTCGATTTAATAGTTGAGATAGAAGTCCAAGTTTCCCCCATTCACCACAAAATCTCGCGAGAAATCGCAGGCATAGCCGACCCGCAGTCCCGCGTGCGAGCTGAATCGCACTCCGAATCCGGCGGCGGGAGACCAGTATTGTCGGATGTCCGCGCGCTGCAAAAACTGGCTGTAGGTCATGCTTGCGTCCACAAACAAGCTGTTACCAAAAAACTTGGTTATTTTGAGGCCGTTCTTCAGCAGTTCCTGATCGATGTTCGATTCGAAGTGATAGGCGCCGACACTGATCGGAAAGCCATGAAAGTAAGCGTAACTGTCCGCCAGCGTGAAGACGAAACTATCAAGCTGAAAGGAGAGCGAGCTGGTAATCTCT
>DASZME010000025.1:0-254800 GCA_035551995.1 Tepidisphaeraceae bacterium | reverse complement strand
GTCTTGATGAGGCGCGCATAGTCAACGTCTCCGCCGAAAGCACCTTCAATGGCCTTCTCATAGCAACCGAGTCCATCGGTCGTGATTTGAATTCGGTTGTTGAGCCTGGCGGCAAGGTCTTGCATGAAGGCGTTCGCGTAGGGTGCCGTGCGAAGACCTACAAGATAGCCAGCGATGAGTTTTGTGTCGGCGTCAAGGGCAACCCATGTCCAGACGGAACCGATGCCGTATTGTCCCTCTTGCGCCGCCGGAACGTTCTTCTGTTTGCAGTGACAGAAGTTCCAGATTTCGTCGATCTGGAGAACCTTGGAATCAAGACCGCGAACACGCTCGTCATGGAACTTCTGGCAAGCTTCCCCGATGTCAACCAGAAGGTTCAAAACGGTGTGCTTGGAGCGTCCAGTAATCCGGCAAGTGGAGTTAATTGAGTTGCCTTCGACAAGGCATCGGATGATCTGGACGCGAGCGGCAGTGCTTAGCTTGTTCATGTAAAATACTATAATGCGTGAGCGGTCACGCATCAAGCATTAAATATGAACTTTTCCAGATTTATTTTTCAAACTGCACCACTACCGAGATTCTTGAGAATGACATCGCGCACCGCGCTGATCGCCGCATGCCGATCGGCGGGAAGTCCGGCAAGATATTCGTCGACCGTGGCGGCGGTGGATTTCACGGCGATATTGTGCAACCGAAAATCGCGTACGGCAACCATTGCAACCTGGCGAGACGAAAAGGGACAGACGAAAAGGCGAATGAAAGGGGCAAATGAAAAAAGGGTCAAATTGTCTTTTCTCTTGGGCCGATCGAATCGGCAAATTCGCGAATGTTTGATGGACGAGAACGGGGCCGGGTTGCCCGATCTTACACAGTTTCGCGTACCGCTCGGCGCCGATCTCCGGTTTGTGGGGCGATCGGCACTGCACGGCGACCATCCATAGCAGCAGCGGATCGTCCGGATTGTCGGCCGAGAAACGATCAAGCGCGGTGAACTTAGCTTGGGCGTCGGTCTTCTTGCCGTCCGGTGCATTCATACTCTTTCATACTTGGGTGATGCGATGCCGATGCGCCTCCACCGCGCGCATGCTCTAACACGCCCTCTAACTTGAATGGCGCGATCCCAATCGATTCCGACATCGGCCCGTTTCTTGCTAAATTCTCATTGAACTGCGATTCCGACCTATTCGCTGACGCTCGACGCTTAATTTTCGGGCATCACCCATTGAGGAGGTTCTTGATCGCCTACTTCTTGCGCAAGAGGCGGGTCGCCCTGTTGCCGACACGGCGAATGTCACGCTTTTGCGGGCGTTGTTATTCGCACTCAATCGGCTAAGATACGGGACTTTGATTTTTCGCGCCCAAAACAGGGCGCGGGTTCACTTATACATGAGAGAGATGATGAACGGTCTACCTCCCGCTCAGGGATTGTACAACCCGAGTTACGAACACGATGCCTGTGGCGTCGGCTTCATTTGCCACATCAAGGGGCAGCCGAGCCACGAGATCGTCTCCAATGCGCTGCTCATGCTGGAAAACATGAACCATCGCGGCGCGTGCGGCTGCGAGGAAAACAGCGGCGACGGCGCGGGTATTCTCGTTCGCGTTCCCGACCCATTTCTGCGAGCCAAATGCAAAGACCTCGGCGTCACGCTCCCCAAGGCGGGCGATTATGCCGTCGGTGTCATCTTTCTATGCAAGGATCCGCAGGGCCGCAAGCAGTGCGAAGCGGTCTTCGAGCGCGTGGCGCATGAATATGACATGGTCGTCCTGGGATGGCGCGACGTTCCCGTGGACAACAGCGACGTCGGCCCGTCGCCGCTGGCGTGCGAGCCGTTCGTGCGGCAGGTTTTCGTCGGCATGGGAGAAAAATTCTTCAACAAAAGCGACTTCGAACGCCGTCTCTATCTCGTCCGCCAGCGCGCCGAAAACGTGATCGAATTCGAGTCGTCGGACATCCCCGAAAAAGCGCGGGAAGATTTTTATGTCTGCTCGCTCTCCATCAATCGCATCGTCTATAAAGGAATGCTGACGGCCACCCAGCTTCGTCACTATTACCTCGATCTCAAGGACCCTGAATTCACCAGCGCCCTGGCGATGGTGCATAGCCGATTTTCCACCAACACGTTTCCAAGCTGGCGACTGGCCCATCCGTTCCGCGTGCTCGCCCATAACGGCGAAATCAACACACTCCGCGGCAATCGCAACTGGATGCGCGCCCGAACCGGCTCCCTCAAAAGCAGCATTTTCGGCGACCAACTCGACAAGCTTTTCCCCATCCTCACCGAAAGCGGCTCGGACTCGGCCACGCTCGACAACGCCATGGAATTCCTGGTCGCGTCGGGGCGCGAGCTGCCGCACACGGTGCTGATGCTGATCCCCGAGGCCTGGCAGAAGCACGACTTGATGGAGGCGGACCTCAAGGCGTTTTATGAATATCACGCCTGCATGATGGAGCCGTGGGACGGGCCGGCTTCGATCTCGTTCACCAACGGCGAAGTGATCGGCGCCGTCCTCGATCGCAATGGGTTACGGCCGAGCCGTTATTATGTCACCAAGGACGACCTGGTGATTATGGCCAGCGAAGTAGGCGTGTTGCCCGTTGCGCCCGAGCGCGTGGCGCGTAAGTGGCGGCTGGAGCCGGGCAAGATTTTCTTTGTGGACATGAAGCAGGGGCGGATCGTCGATGACCGCGAGATCAAAAGCGAATTGGTCGATCGCCGGCCGTGGCGAAAATGGCTGGAAGAAAACCTGCATGCATTGGAAGAATTACCGGCGCCGGGGCACGTGCATCAGCCCAATCACGACACGCTGCTGGTTCGTCAACATGCTTTCGGGTACACGATCGAAGACCTCAAGATCATCCTGACGCCGATGGCGACCAATGGCGTGGAAGGGCTCGGGTCGATGGGGACCGATACGCCGCTGGCGTGTTTGAGCGATAAGCCCCAGCTCTTATATAGCTATTTTCGGCAGCTTTTCGCGCAGGTGACCAATCCGCCGCTCGACGCAAATTTCGAAGAACTGGTGACCTCGCTGTATACGTATCTGGGCCGCGAAGGAAATTTGCTGGACGAGAACGCCAAGGCGTGTCATCTGGTGAAGCTGAATCAGCCGATTCTCAGCAATACCGATCTGGCCAAGCTGCGCGAATTATCGGTGGGCGATTTACGGTCGGTAACGATTCCGATGCTCTTCCCGTCCGTCGGCGGCGAAGCGGGATTGGAAAAAGCGGTCGCCGAGCTTTGCGATGCGGCCGCCGACGCCGTCAAGGGCGGAGCGCCGATCCTTATCCTGTCCGATCGCGGCGTTGGGCCGTCGAAGGCGCCGATCCCGAGCCTTCTGGCGACCGCCGCCGTCCATCACCATCTGATCCGCCTCGGCATCCGCACCCAGTGCGGCCTGGTGATCGAAACCGGCGAGGCCCGCGAAATCCATCACTTCTGCCTGCTCATCGGGTACGGCGCCGGGGCGGTCAATCCGTACGTCGCCTTCGAGACGTTGGCCGACATGCATCATGAAAGCATGCTGCCCAAGGATCTTTCCCTCGAGCAGGCCAAGAAGAATTATATTAAGGCGGCAAACAAAGGCATCATCAAAGTCGCGTCGAAGATGGGCATCTCGACCGTGCAAAGCTATCGCGGCGCCCAGATTTTCGAGGCCGTCGGGCTAAGCAGAAAACTCGTGGACAAATACTTCACCGGCACCGCGTCGCGACTCAACGGCGTGGGCCTGGACATCATCGCCAAGGAAAGTCTGGCCCGGCATCATCACGGCTACCCGCCGATCAAGGTGAACGGCGAAGTGCTGGAAAACGGCGGGCTATATCAGTGGCGACGCGACGGCGAATATCACATGTGGAACCCGGAAACCGTCGCCAAGCTTCAGCAGGCGGTTCGCGTGACGGGTTTGCCGACGTTCAAGGAATATACAAAGCTGGTCAACGACGAGATCAGGCATCGCTGCAATATCCGCGGCCTGCTGAAGATCAAAACCGCCGCGGTTCCGATTCCGATCGAGGACGTCGAGCCGGCGAAGGAAATCGTCAAGCGATTCGTGACCGGCGCCATGAGCTTCGGGTCGATCAGCAAAGAGGCGCACGAAACGCTGGCGATCGCGATGAACCGCATCGGCGGAAAGAGCAACACCGGCGAAGGGGGCGAAGACGCCGAGCGATTCAAGCGCGACGCCAACGGCGATTTGCGCCGGTCGGCCATCAAGCAGGTCGCCAGCGCTCGATTTGGCGTGACGGCCGAATATCTCGCCAACGCCGACGAGTTGCAGATCAAGATGGCCCAGGGCGCCAAGCCGGGCGAGGGCGGGCAGCTGCCTGGCCATAAGGTGGACGAGTACATCGGCAAGATTCGCCATTCGACGCCGGGCGTGGGGTTGATCTCGCCTCCGCCGCACCACGATATTTATTCGATCGAAGACTTGGCGCAGCTCATTCACGACCTAAAGAACGCCAATCCCGCGGCGCGGATCAGCGTGAAGCTTGTCAGCGAGGTTGGGGTCGGGACGATCGCCGCCGGGGTGGCCAAGGCCAAGGCGGATCATATCCTGATCGCCGGCGACAGCGGCGGAACCGGCGCGTCGCCGCTCACGAGTATTAAATACGCGGGTCTGCCGTGGGAACTGGGCGTGGCCGAGGCGCAACAAACGCTTGTCCTAAACGGCTTGCGCGGCAGGGTCGTCATGCAGACCGACGGCCAGCTTAAAACCGGCCGCGACGTGATCGTCGGCGCCTTGCTCGGCGCCGAGGAATTCGGTTTCTCCACCGGCCCGCTCATCGCCTCCGGCTGCATCATGATGCGCGTCTGCCATCTCAATACGTGCCCGGTCGGCGTCGCCACCCAAGACCCGGAGCTTCGTAAGAAATTCGCCGGTAAGCCCGAGCATGTCGTTAACTTCATGTTCTTCGTGGCTGAAGAAGTCCGCGAATTTATGGCGAGCATGGGCATCCGTAAATTCGTCGACCTGGTCGGGAGGACCGATCTGCTCGAATTCGACGACGAGGTTTCCAAACACTGGAAAGCAAAGCATCTGGACCTGTCGACCATCCTGCATCGCGCCGACAAGCCCGGCGCCGCCATCCACAACGTGGAAAAACAGGATCACGGAATCGCCGAATCGCTCGATCACGCCCGGCTGATTCCGCTCGCGCAGCCGGCGATCACGGACGGCCAGAAGGTCTACTTCGAGCTGCCGATCCAAAATACCAACCGCACCACCGGCGCCACGCTTTCCGGCGTAATCGCCAAGAAGTTCGGCGCGGCCGGTCTTCCCGATGACACGATCACCTTCAAATTCACCGGCTCGGCGGGGCAAAGCTTCGGCTGTTTCGCCGCCCGCGGCGTCACCCTTCTGCTGGAAGGCGACGCCAACGACTACGTCGGCAAAGGCCTTTCCGGCGGACGCGTGGCCGTCTTCCCGCCAAAAGAGGCCACCTACAAAGCCGACGCCAACATCATCGCCGGCAACGTCATCGGCTACGGCGCCACCGAAGGAGAAATCTACATCAACGGCGTCGTGGGCGAACGCTTCTGCGTGCGAAACTCCGGCGCGTCGGCCGTCGTCGAAGGGTGCGGCGATCATGGCTGCGAATATATGACCGGCGGCCGGGTGGTCGTCATCGGCCAAACCGGCCGCAACTTCGCCGCCGGAATGAGCGGCGGAATCGCCTATGTCTACGACGAGGACCTGCAATTCCCCCGCCTGTGCAACAAGGACATGGTCTCGCTGGAAAAAGCGGACAAGCCCGACGACATCGCAACGCTCCGACGGCTGCTTGAAAGTCATGTCAAGCTGACCGGCAGCCCGCGCGCGAAGGAAATCCTCGGCGATTGGGAAAATGCCCTCAAGCGGTTTGTCAAAGTCATGCCGAATGATTACCGCCGGGTCCTGGACAACCTGGCGGAAATGGAGCGTCGGGCCAAGCTGCTGTCGCAACGGCAAGGCGCGGGAGTGTAAACAATTAATTGAAAGACCGATGGCGGGTAAACCGAAGCGGATATCCGAGTTTACGCCGGAGATGTATCGGCAGGCAGCGACTGAGCACATGGGATCGCTACAATCGTTATACGACAATGAGGAGTTCGTGCTAGCCGCATATGTTTCCGGGCTGGCCGTCGAATGCCTGTTTCGGGCTTATCGGAGCCGTATCGGTCCCGAATTCGAATCGCGACACGACTTGTATGAACTCTCAAAAGAAGCGAAATTTGCCGACGTAGTCCCGGCGAAGTCGCTTGCAAAATATGAGTCGAACCTCGGTGTTGTTGCGACCCGTTGGAGCAACAGCCATCGATACCGCACGGAAGACGCGTTGCGCCGGCTGCTGAAACGGCGGCAGTTCGATCGTAGAATCAAGGGCGATTTTTTGAAAGAAAACGTTCGGCTTATGGTCAGTGCGTCTTCAGACATAGTGACGCTTGGAGCTCATGTATGGACGTCAAAATACGGCGCGTGAGGCGAATCCTCACGGAAAAGTTCCCCGACGCCGAAACGGAACTTGAGATATTTCCCGGCGCGGGAAAAGTCGGCGGATATCTGATTTGGAAGGGCTTCACTGATCTCGACCAATTGGATCGCCAACGAATGGTGTCAAAGGCATTGCGCGAATCCCTGGGCGACGACTATCGCTCAAGAGTCAGTACGATTTTTACTGTTACTCCAGTTGAAATCATGGCTATGCGGGAGGATTAGTTGTGGCTTTGCCTGCTATTGTTGATCGTAAGTTGGAGAAATGATGGGTAAACCGACCGGTTTCAAGGAACATACGCGAGAACTCCCGACCCGACGTCCCGTCGAGCTGCGCATTCTCGATTGGGAAGAGGTCTATCAGGAGTTTCCCGAAGATAAGCTCCGCATTCAGGGCGCCCGCTGCATGGACTGCGGCATTCCCTTCTGCCACAACGGCTGTCCGCTCGGCAACATCATCCCCGAATGGAATGACCTGGTTTACAAAAAGCGCTGGTTCGACGCGCTGGAAATGCTCCACAAGACCAACAACTTTCCTGAGTTCACCGGCCGTGTCTGCCCCGCGCCGTGCGAAGAGGCGTGCGTGCTGGGGATCAACGACAAGCCGGTGACGATCAAGCTGATCGAACAGAACATCATCGATTATGCATTCGATGCCGGCTGGGTGACGCCGCGTGTTCCGGAGGTGCGAACGGGCAAGAAGGTGGCCATCGTCGGCTCCGGACCGGCCGGGCTGGCGGCGGCGGCGCAACTGAATAAGGCCGGGCATCTGGTCACGGTCTTCGAGCGGGCCGACCGCGTCGGCGGGTTGCTCGTCTATGGAATCCCCAACTTTAAGCTCGACAAAAAAGTCGTCGATCGGCGAGTGAAGTTGATGGAGGCCGAGGGGATCGTCTTCAAGACCAACGCGAATGTCGGCTTTGACGTCCAGATCGAAGACCTTCGAAAAGAATTCGACGCCATTCTTCTCTGCGGCGGCGCCACCCAGGCACGCGAACTGGTCGTCCCCGGCCGCGAACTCAAGGGAATTTATCCCGCGATGACCTACCTTCCGCTTCAAAACAAGCGGAACCTAGGCGATGAAATCCCCGATCACCAATTCATCGACGCCAAAGACAAACACGTCATCATCCTGGGCGGCGGCGACACCGGCGCCGATTGTCTCGGCACCGCCACCCGCCAGGGATGCGCGAGCGTAAAGCAGTTCGAGCTTCTGCCGCGCCCGCCCGAATCGCGCACCAACGAAATGCCGTGGCCTTATTGGCCGATGATTTTCCGCTCGAGCTCCGCTCACGAAGAAGCCTTGCAAAAAGCCGGCGGCGACGTCCGCGACTTTGCCATCAACACCAAGAGTTTCAGCGGCGAAAACGGCGCGGTGAAAAAACTCCACGGCATCCGTCTGGAATGGGCCAGGGACGCCGCCGGCCGATATCAAATGAAGGAAATCCCCGGCACCGAATTCACGCTCGACGCCGATCTGGTCCTGCTGGCCATGGGTTTCGTCAGCCCCGAGCACGCGGGACCGATCGACCAGCTCGGTCTGAAAAAAGACGCGCGCGGCAACGTGGTGGTCGATCAAAATTACGCCACCAGCGTCGAAGCCGTCTTCAGCGCCGGCGACATGCGCCGCGGCCAAAGCCTGGTGGTCTGGGCGATCAGCGAAGGCCGCTGCGCCGCCCACGGCATCGACAAATTCCTCGGCGGCGGAAACTCCGAACTGCCATATTTGAAGCTGTTTTAGAGACTCCGGCGCCCTCTCCCTTTCAGGAAACGCGCTGGGCGAAGGGTCGAGCGAGCCGGGCAAAATGATGGACGGCGGCGATGAGGCCTATCCAGAAAAGCGCTCACCGCTTTTCACGTTTCACCCTCGCCAGGCCTTCTCCCTTGAAGGGAGAGGGAGTCGGATGTGCCGTTCACCGGTCGTTGTGGCGAAACTGGATTGCCGGCTATCATGCCATCCGTCATCGATTACCAAGTAGTGCTAACCCGGATGCAGGCGCTGGGCCTTGAGCCTCAATACTACAACAGCGGCGCCTTCGGTTTCGAGGTCGGCGTCACGACCCATTTCATCGGATGGATCGGCCCCCCGGACGCCACCATTCGCCCCGCCGCCCTCGAACGGACCCGGCCCATTCCCGCGCCATACGAACCCAACCTCACCCGGCTTGCGATGCAAGCCTGGCGGCGGTTTTTCCCTGGGCCGATCTGGATCATGCCCAAGAGCCAGTGGGCGTACGAATTGGATTTCGGAAGCAAAGCCTGGCTTCCCGCCGCCCTGCAAAAAGCCGGCCTCGATCCCGCCTCGCTGCAAGGCCGAACCGATTCGCCCGCCATCGAGTTCACGACCGAAGAAGCGGATCGCGTCGCCGTCCTTGTTCGATCGCTTCTTGAAAATCTTCTCGGCAGTGATTTCGCCCTCGCTTTCCCAGGTGACGCAATCGCCTGCACGCTGCACCATCACAAGCAGATTTGGTGGCTCGGCCGCGATGAAGAATTAATCGCCAAACTCGACGCAATCGTGACATAAACAGTCCATGCGCAGCGTCACTGATGCTGGCGCCGAAAGGACGCTCGTGATTCGTCTCCGCGTCGATTCACGATTTTTGATTGGCCGTGATATTCCGAACGGGATATGCTTTGCCCAGCGGACAGGACGTTCTTGTTGATCGTTCGGAGGGCGCAGTTTTTAATCACGGAGCGAGCGATGATCGAGCGATCTTGCGAAATTGTTGAAATGCCCGGCGGTGGTTTCGCGGCGTTGATGCCTCTTCCCGGCGTGGCCGAACGGCACTGGGTGGCCGTGGATCAGCGGAGCGAAGTGTTGCACGCGCGGGGCCATGTGCATCGTCAGTCGATGGCCATGCGCATCGCGAGCAAGCCGTGGGATGAAGGGTGGAAGCGAGTGGGAACGCGCGAGGTGGTGGTGACGGCGCCGGACGAGGATTTCGATCTGGGCGGGGGCGATTGAGGCTTTTCAAGCCATGCCGGCCATTCTCCTTCAGGTCAACGTCTCCGCCGGCGGGATGCCAAAACTCCCGTTGACGTCTGCGCGCGTGATGTTCACGGGCGTCGAGGGGGACCGCCAGAAAAATCTCGAATATCATAGCGGCCGTGATCGGGCGGTCTGTCTGTACAGCGAGGAACTTTACGAGCGGTTTCGAGCCGAGGGAATCGATATTTATCCCGGCGCCATCGGTGAAAATTTCACCACCCGCGGATTGGATTTACAATCGCTTCAGCCGGGCGATCGATTGGCCGTCGGGGATTGCGTGATCGCAATCTCGAAGGTCCGCGTTCCCTGTAAGCAATTGAATATCTGGCATCCGGAATTTCACAAGAAAATCGAGGGACGAAGCGGCTGGCTGGCGCGCGTCCTGAAGGAAGGGACCGTGCGGCCGGGCGACTCGATTCTGCATTTACCCGTTCAGGCGGCTACTTAAATAAGGGCCCGGCATCGGCTCGGAGCGCAACGCCGCAATGTTTCAAACCGCCAGCATCATCATCTCCGTGGCGGCATTACTCAGCTGGGCCAATTACAAGTACATCCGCTTGCCGAGCACCATCGGCGTCATGCTGATCTCGCTGCTGGCGTCGATCGCGTTGGTCGCCTTCGGGGAAGCCGAGATCGGATTTCGCGGACGGCTGGCTCAACTCGTCGCCGGCATCGATTTTCACGCGGTGGTTTTTCACGGCTTGTTGCCGTTTCTGTTGTTCGCCGGCGCCTTGCACGTGGATCTGAATGACCTGAAGCGAGAGTGGCTTGCGGTCACGTTACTGGCGCTGCTGGGAACGGCGGTTTCGATGTTCGCCGTCGCGGGGGGCCTTTACCTTATTTTGTCATGGCTCGGACTGCCGGCGCCGTGGATCGGGTGCCTGCTGTTTGGCGCGCTGATTTCGCCCACCGATCCGGTCGCGGTGCTGGGCATTATGAAAGCGGTCGGAGCGCCCAAGGCGATCGAGACGCAGATCGCGGGGGAATCGCTGTTCAACGACGGCGTGGGCGTTGTCGCGTTCACGGCGCTCTTGGCGGTTGCCGCCGGCGAAAGCCTGCCGTCGCCGACCGGCGCCGCCATCCTGCTCATACGCGAGGCCGGCGGCGGAATCTTCGTGGGCGCGGCGATCGGGGCCCTTGCCACGCAACTCCTCAGGCGCGTGGATCGGTATCAGATCGAAATTTTGCTGACGCTGGCGGTTGCGATGGGAAGTTACGCGGTGGCCGAGGCGGTGCACGCGTCGGCGCCGATCGCCGTCGTGGCGGCGGGACTTTTCATCGGGAACCAGGGGCGCGCCTCTTCGATGTCTCCGGAAACTGAGCGACGGGTGGATGAATTCTGGGAATTGATCGACGAATTTCTCAATATCGTCTTGTTCTTGCTGATGGGGTTGGAGGTGCTGGTTCTGCCGCTTCGGGCGGCATCATTTTGGGCGGGCGTCGCCGCGATCGTCGTGTCGCTGCTGGCGCGCTGGATCATCGTGGCGGCCATCGCCGGCATGTTGCGAACAGCCGGCCGGGAACTCTGCGGCGGCGCCGTCGTCATCCTTACCTGGGGCGGCCTCCGCGGCGGCGTCTCCTTGGCGCTGGCGCTGGCATTGCCGCTCGCTGATTATCGGGACACGCTATTTGCCGCCGCTTACATCGTCGTTGTCTTCTCGATTGTCGTTCAGGGATTGACGGTCGGCGCCGTCATTCGAGCCATGCGCCCGACGGACCGGCGCCTTTTGCGGGGCGTCGGGCGGCACGAGTAGCCGAGCCCAGCAAAGCCAAAGCCATCCATCGTTTTTGTTCGGCGCCGATTACGTTTTGCTGGCGATGATTTCCCCGCCGAATATCTGATGAAACTCGTGGGTCATGATTCTGAAATCGAGCGTCGTGCCGGTGGGATCCAGCGTACCGGCGCCCGTGCCGTTAAACTTCGGCGTTTTAGCGGTCCCGGCATACTTGATGTGTAGGTTGCCGGCGGTATCGATCGTGCCCGTTACCTTCGACATCAGCCCGTTTCCCTGGGAGATGGCCCCCTTGAAGTTCCGAGCATGCTGCGTGGTAATATCGACGACCAAGGTGTCGGTGAAGCCGGTGTCCAACTGCAAGCCTCCGGTATAAACCCCCAGCACATTTGGCGGCGGAATTTTGATTTTTCTGGCCGCCTCGACGTGGATCACGTGTCCGGCGCCGTGTGGCGCGGCCGATGCGGACAACAGGCGACGCCCCTCGAGCCGCTCAACAATCGGACCGACTTCGCTAAGAATTGCCATCGATTTTTTTCCAAAAAAGCATTGGGATGTGTCCTTGGGAGTGTCCCCATTCGCACGACGCAATCTCCGATACGCCGCCCTACCAAATCGTTGCGACCGCGAATGCCCGAAAAACAGGGCAAAAATGCAAAAAACTGTTGAAATAGAGTAACGATCTTGTATTCCCCAGCTTCTCCATGTTACAAAGGTTTGCAGTCATTGCGGCTCACGGGCCGACATATGTAAAAAACTGACTGGCGGGTTTTGGAAAATGCGGAAGTACGGACATGACCGCTGAAGAACTTAAGACGCTCCGAGCGTATCCTCGACATTTTGACTTGGACGGCCTGCCCATCTGCGTGCCGACCAAAACCAGTGCCGCCAGGGCATATACCGGCGACGGGCAGTGGGAAACCTTTCCCAGCGCCGATCAGTTGCTCGTGCAGGGAAAACTGGTTTCGAACAAGCGGTTCGAGGCGCTGTGCCGGCAAATCGATTGCTTTCTCGAGCGCGGCGGCCCGTTTCTCGATGCGGCCGACGCGTAATGCGATGACGCGCCCGCATTGTCCCCGTTGCAACGCGCTTCCCGTGCCGCTACCTTCGCGGGCATGGCAGAAACACCGTCGAAAAATCAGGGGCCGCTCCCCGCGTGCGCGTTCGATCCAACTCCCCTCTTCGACATGGTGCGCTGGAGCCATGGCAGCGAACTTCTCGCCGCCGCCGTCGCCCATTTCGATCTATTCTCCCGCCTGAACCGTCAGGCGATGACTCTGGAAGAAATCGCGCGCGAACTGAAATTGGCGCCCCGCCCCGCCAATGTCCTTCTTGTCGCGCTGCGCGCGATGAATCTCATCGAGGCCGACGCCGACGGCAAGCTCTACCCCTCGGCGATCGCCCGCGATCATCTCGTGCCCGGCGGCGAGTTTTACATGGGTGATTACGTCGGCCTCACCAGCGAAAATCCCGGCGTGAAAAATATGGTCCAGCGCCTCGTGACCAATAAGCCGATCGAATCGCGTCCCGACGATCCCGGCGCGGGGTTTATTTTTCGCCAAGGCATTGAATCGGCCATGGATCACGAAGCGCCGGCCCGTCGGCTCACGCTCGCCCTGGCGGGCCGGGCGCGCATCGTGGCGCCGGCGCTGGCCCGGCAGCTCGACCTGGCAGGCGCCAAGCGGCTGCTCGACGTCGGCGGCGGCACCGGCTTGTACGCCATTGCCTGCCTCCGCGCCAACCCCACGCTTCGCGCCGTCGTTTGGGACAGGGCCGAGGTGTTGAAAGTGGCCAGGGAAATGGCCGATAAGTTCGGCGTCAGCGACCGCATCGAGCTGATCCCCGGCGACATGTTCACCAGCCCAATCCCCACCGGCTGCGACGTCATGCTTCTCAGCAACATCCTTCACGACTGGGATATTCCCGAGTGCCAGAAACTGATCGACCGTTGCGCCGGGGCGCTTGCTCCCGGCGGAACGCTGCTTGTGCACGATGTTTTCCTGAACGACAACCTCGACGGACCTCTGGTGATCGCGCTGTATTCCACCGCGCTGTTTAACATCACCGAAGGCCGCGCCTACAGTGCCGACGAGTATCGCCGAATGCTCAGGGCCGCCGGCCTTCGCCCCGGCGACATTCTCCCCACCGCCGTGAATTGCGGCGTCATGCCGGCGAAGAAGACCGCCGATCGGCCCGGGACGTAGAAAGCGTCTTCGGCGTGGAATCGGCGGCGCTGGTTTCTCGAACAACCGTGGCATCCAACCCGCACGGCCCTCCGTATCATCCTCTGGGATGAAGAACGGAGTTTCATTATGTCATCGCTCATCCGCCGGGCATGGCGCAGCATACCGGCCACCTTCGCCGTCGGCTCGCTTGCCGTGATGCTTATGTCTTGCCAATCGTCCGACGCGCCGAAGACCCCTCAAACCCAACCCGCGCCACAAGCGATTCATTGGGAAAAATATTCAGACGAGGTCTTTGCGCGCGCGAAAAAGGAGAATCGATTTGTCCTGATCGATCTTGAAGCGGTCTGGTGCCACTGGTGTCATGTTCAAGATGAAATTACCTATGCCGATCCGAACGTGATTCGGCTCATCGACGCACGCTACATCGCCGTGAAAGTGGATCAGGATTCGCGCCCGGATTTGTCGACCCGGTACGAGGACTACGGATGGCCGGCCACCATCGTGCTCAACGCCAAAGGCGGCGAGATCGTCAAGCGGCAGGGGTATATTCCGCCGATTCCGATGGCGTCGTTGTTGCAGGCGATCATCGACGATCCGACGCCGGGACCTTCGGTCGTGACGGAAAAGGCGATCGCCTTCGGCAATGCTTCGTCGCTGGCTCCCGCGTTGCGAAAGGAACTGGAGGCGAAACTTGACGATGGGTACGACCCCAAGCAAGGCGGGTGGGGATCCATTCACAAATTCGTCGATTGGGATTCGATCGAATACAGCATGATGCGCGCCCGGGCCGGCGATAAGCAAGCCGAGCGCCGCGCTCGCCAAACCCTGGACGAGGGAATGAAACTCATCGATCCGGTTTGGGGCGGCGTTTATCAATATTCGACCGACGGCGACTGGGTCCATCCACACTTTGAAAAGCTGATGCAGTTTCAATCGGAAGTGATGCGAATTTACTCCCTTGGCGCCGTTCAGTTTCACGATTCGCGTTATCGCGACGCCGCCGGCGCCATCCGCCGATACGTCGGCGATTTTCTGACGTCGAAAGACGGCGTCTTCTATGTGAGTCAGGATGCGGATTTGAAGCCCGGCGAACATAGCGCCGCTTACTTTGCCCTTGACGACGCCGCGCGGCGGAAACTGGGCGTGCCTCGCGTCGATACCCACCGCTACGCGCGCGAAAACGGATGGGCGATTCACGGGTTACTGGCTTGGTACGCGATCACGCAACGGCCATCCGACCTCGACGACGCCCGGCACGCCGCTGAGTGGATTATCGCCAACCGCTCGCTCGACGGCGGCGGATTCCGCCATGGCGAACACGATCCGGCCGGCCCTTATCTGGGCGACACGCTGGCGATGGGCCGGGCATTTCTGGACCTGTATGAAACGACGGCCGACGCCGCGTGGCTGAAGCGCGCCGTGTCGGCGGCCGATTTCATTCAATCGCACTTCCGCGCGGCGCCGGGAGACTCGACGGCCGAAGCGGGATTTATTGCCGCCGTCCCCGATCCCGCCGATCCGCTGGCGCCAAAGCCGCACATCGACCAGAACGTAACGGCCGCACGGTTTTTCAACTTGCTCGGCCACTACGACGGAAGGCCGGCCGATCACAAGGCCGCCGAGGAAGCGATGCGATATGTCGCCGATCCGCAGGTGGCGGGATCGCGTTTTCTTTTTGTCGCGGGGATTTTGCTAGCCGACGGCGAAGTGTCGAGCGAGCCGCTGCATGTGACGATCGTCGGGAAGAAAGACGACCCGGCGGCGAGGGCGTTATTTACGGAGGCGTTGAAATTTTCCGACGGTTATTTCCGGCTGGAATGGTGGGATCCGAACGGTCCGCCGCTGGCGAATTCCGACGTTGAATTTCCTAAACTCTCCACCGCCGCGGCGTTCGTTTGCAGCGGGAATGCCTGTTCGTCGCCGGTAAATAAGGTGGGCGACCTGGCGACGAAATTGCAGCATTAGCATTTTATGTTGGTGGCGCGAGTTTTGGTGGCGAAACACCCCCCGCAAGCGGGGCCGCTGAATGTGGAGGCGGTACAAACACTTCAAGATCGCGATCAAACCGCTACTTCTCTTCATGGTTTTGGAAATCCCCACTCCGCGGCCAGGGCGTCGGCCGCATGCTCGGGGTCTTCGCCGGGCGTGCGGCCGCCGTGACGAAGATGGGCATGGGCAAATTCGTGGGCAATCAGCCAGGTCGCGAATGATTTAGACCGGTTTCGCAGCGTTCGCTTTAATACCACCGATCGGCTTGCCCGATTCTTTTCCGGCAATCGCATCGCCACCTGCATCGTTAGGCCCGCGCCGGGCTCATAGTCGCACAGGTTGAAACTGGGATCGCCCATCAGGTCGTCGCGCACCGCCGCCGGTATCCCCGCCAGCACGATCGCGGCATGACGATGAACAAACGCGTCGAGCCGAAAGCCGGCCAGCCACTGTTCGATGGTCGATTCACCGATAGGAACGGACGCCGAATGGACGGTGTGCGCCGCGAGCGGCAATGCGAAACTGGACGGCATATGAGGTATCCTCTTTGGGATCACAGGGCATCGATGATATGGCATTTGTATCGCCAATGTCATTAGCGCGTCGGATGTCGGCATGAGATCTGCCGTCGGCGGCAGCCCCGGTTCCCACGGAATGATCGGCAGGTTTCACGATCATCCTCCTTCACTTACAATTCCCGCCATGACATCGGTGCGGCTCCAGCAGATCGGCAAGCGATTCGGCGGCGCCGTCGCCCTTTCCGACATCAACCTCGAAATCGCCGGCGGCGAACTTTTCTTTCTGCTCGGTCCCAGCGGATGCGGAAAAACCACCTTATTGCGGCTGATCGCCGGCCTGGGCGATCCAAGCGCGGGACGTATTTTTTTTAATCAGCGCGACGTAACCGATCTGGATACCGCACATCGCAACGCCGTGATGTGCTTCCAGGGCTATGCGCTGTGGCCGCATATGAGCGTGCTCGAAAACGTGCGATTCGGGTTGAACGTGCGCGGGATTCCGCCAGCCGAACGCAACAGACGCGTTGACGACGTTTTGAAACTGGTCCGGATGCAGGCGTACTCGGAAAAAAAGCCGAACCAGCTTTCCGGCGGCCAGCAGCAGCGGGTTGCGCTGGCCCGGGCGCTTGCGGTTCAGCCGGACTGTCTTTTACTTGACGAGCCGCTGAGCAATCTGGATACGAAACTGCGGCTGGAGATGCGCGGCGAAATCCGCCGAATCTGCAAGTCGGCGGGGTTCACGACAATCTACGTGACCCACGATCAGAAAGAGGCGATGAGCGTCGCCGATCGAATCGCGATTTTGAAGGACGGAAAGCTGGTGCAGGTCGGCTCGCCGGCCGAGGTTTACCTTCGGCCGCTGACCAGTTTCGTGGCCGATTTCATGGGAGCCACCAACCTCCTTCCCGGGACGGTGCGGGGCCGGCAAGGGGAGAACATGGAAATCGAAACGCCGGCCGGCGTCATCTCCGCGAAAGGCTCCGCGGCGGGGCCGAAAGTCATTCTCAGCATCCGGCCCGAGCGGATGAAGATGACCAACCAACCGCAGTTGACGCCGATGGGCGGCTTCAATCGCCTGGTCGGCGCCGTCGTGGAGACGGTGTTCCTGGGCGATAGCAGCGAACACGTTTTGCAGGTGAACGCGGTGCGGCTGAAGGTGGTCGTCGCGCCGCCGCTGTGGCAAACGCCGGCGGAGCTGGCGGTGGAATTTGATCCGGCGGACGTGGTGGTGTTGCCGGAGTGACGGCGGAATTTTTTCACATGCGTTACGCGTTTCTCATTTTGATCGCCCTGGTTTTGGCCGTGCCGTTTGTCGTGCGCCGGGCACTGGCGCCGAATGAAGGGGACGAATTCAAAGGATCGTCCGCGGAGCGCCTGGTCGTCATCACGCCGCACAACCAGGACATTCGCCGGGAATTCGCCCGGGCGTTTGGCGAATGGCATCGGATTCATTATGGCCGTGCCGTCGCGCTCGACCTCCTCACGCCCGGCGGTACGAGCGACATCAAGCGACAATTGGACTCGACGTATCGCAATAGGTCCGAAGGGCATTTTTCAGCGGATATTTCGGTGGTATGGGGCGGCGGGGACTATTTCGTCGATCAGGAACTCAAGCCGCTTGGGATTCTTCAGCCGATTCATTTCACGCCGGAAATGGCCGCCGAGTTTCGCCGCGCGTTTCCCCAGCCGGCGCTGGCGGGCGTGAAGCTGTACGACGCTACAGCGGCGCCGGACGGCACGCCGACCCCGCTATGGATCGGAGTCTGCCTGTCGAGTTTCGGCATTTGCTACAATCCCGATGTATATCGCGCCCTGGGTCTGCCCGATCCGTCGCCCGAACACGGGTGGAGCAATCTGACCGATCCGAAACTCGCCGGTTTTGTGGCGATGGCCGATCCGGCCCATGCCGGTTCGTCGGCGGTGGCGTATCAGATGGTCATCCAGCGCAAGATGGCCGAAGCCGAAACGCTTGTCTTCGCGCGCAACCCGGAATTAAGAGAGTTGGCCAAGGCGGCGCTGTCGGAAAACGCCGAGTATCGCGCGGCGATCGCCGGCGGGTGGAAAGCTGGGATGGCCGAGTTGCTGAAGATCGCGGCCAACACGCGATACTTCACCGATTCATCGACGATCGTTCCGATGGACGTCTCGCGCGGGGAAGCGGCGGCGGGAATGTCGATCGATTTTTACGCCCGCGTCACCGAGGAGAGCGCCGGGCCCGATCGAATCCGGTATTTCGCTCCCGTCGGCGTCACCGCCGTCACGCCCGATCCGGTCGCCATTCTTGCCGGGACACAGGGCCGGGCGCTCGAGTTGGCGAATCACTTCATCGAATTTCTTTTGTCGCCGCAGGGGCAACGGCTGTGGATTCTCAAGGCCCATACGCCCGGCGGGCCGATCGACAGGAGCCTGCGGAGGATGCCGATCCGTCACGACCTGTACGCCGATCAAACCGACTGGGCCGACCACGGCGACCCTTTACTGACCGCCGGTGGATTCAATCAGCGCGGCGCATGGATGACGTTATTCAGCGACACCCGGCCCATCTGGGTCGCCGCGTGGATCGACGGCCGCGATGCGCTGCGCGACGCCTACGCGGCAATCCTCGCCGTCCATGATCCCGCGCGGCGACGGAGGCTGATCGATCGACTTGCCGACATTCCCATCGAAATGTCCGACGTGGGAGATCTCCGCGCCGAACGAAAACGGCTGGAGGAGTCGCACGGCGACTTAGACCTGTGGCGGGCGAATGAACAGATCGAATGGGCAAAGACGTTTCGAAGACATTATCGCCGGGTGCAAAGAGAAGCGCAAGCGAACGAAGGCTGACGGGACCAGACGCCGAAGTTCATCCCCGGAGAAAATACCTCGACCATGAGCGTTTCTCATTGGAGCAGTGAGCGTGGCGGCGGCGGACGACTCAGCGAAACACGCTTTTATTGTCGCGACGCGGAATCCGACTATTATGGCAAATGTGGATGATGCAATCAAATCGCCATCGACGCCGCCGGGACGAGCCAAGCGACGCGGCGGTTTCCCGTCGATCGGCCGGCATAAACCGGCGCACATCCTGATGGCGGCGGGACTGTATGTTTTTTTTGCGGTCTTCCTGATCTGGCCGATCGTGCAGATCGTTGCGACGGGGTTTACGCGTGGCGATGGACGATTGACGGGGGAATATGTCGCGCTGATCTTTCGCGATCCGCTGCTCGTGCGCGGGCTGATTAACGCGGCGATCGTCGCGGTCTGCGTAACGACGGCGACGGCGTTGATATCGCTGCCGATGGCGGTGTTGACCGTTCGATATGAATTTCCGTTGCGCAAATTGATGTCGGGATTGCTGCTGGCGCCGCTGGTGTTGCCGCCGTTTGTGGGGGCGATCGGGGTGCGGATGGCGCTGGGTCGATATGGACCGGTGAGCCGAATGGTCGGCGCGGGGCCGCTGGGGATCGATTGGATGGGACATTATCGGCTGGCGGGGATCGTGATCGTCGAGGCGCTGGGGCTTTATCCGATCATGCTGCTGAATCTTCAGGCGGCGCTGGCGAACATCGATCCGGCGATGACGCAGGCGGCGGCAAACCTGGGGGCCCGGCGATGGACGGTGTTTCGCCGGGTCACGTTTCCGCTGGTTCGGCCGGGATTGTTCGCGGGGTGTACGCTGGTGATGATTTGGAGCTTCACCGAGCTCGGCACGCCGTTGATGTTCGACTACTACACGATCACGCCGGTGCAGGTGTTCAAGCAGATTACCGACGTGGCGTCCAATCCGCTGGCGTACGCGCTGGTGGTGGTGATGCTGACGGCATCGGCGGCGTTGTACGTCGTCGGCAAAGCGCTGCTGGGCCGTCCGTACGACACCGCCAGCACGCGGGCGTCGATCGCGGCGACGGCGGCGCCGCTTGGGGGTTGGAAGGCGGCGCTGGCGCTGAGCGCCGTCGGGGGCGTTGTGCTGCTGGCGGCGCTGCCGCACATCGCGGTGATCATCACCAGTTTTAGCGCGGTCGGGGGATGGTACAAATCGATTCTGCCGGCGCACTGGACGCTGAACCATTACCGTGCGGCGCTGGTGGACGAGATCGCGCTGCCCAGCGTATTGAATTCGATCAAATACGCCGGCGGAGCCATGTGCGTCGCGCTGGCGGTGGGCCTTTGCGCGGCGATCGTGATCGTCCGCAGTAATTTGCCGGGGCGGGGGATTATCGATTCGTTGTGCATGCTCCCATTGGCGGCGCCGGGCCTGGTGCTGGCGTTTGGGTATCTGGCGATCGGCGTTTCGATCAAGCGCCGATTCGGCGAGCATACCTGGAAATTCCTGAACGTGGTCGAGTACCCGACGTTCATGCTGATCGTCGCTTATGCGGCGAGACGATTGCCGTATGTCGTTCGGTCGGCGGTTGCGGGTTTGCAGCAGACGCCGCGCGATCTGGAACTGGCGGCGGCGAATCTCGGGGCGGGAAAATGGACCGTGTTTTGGAAGATTACGCTTCCGCTCATCGCAGCCAATCTGATCGCCGGCGCGTTGCTGGCGTTTGCGTTTGCGATGCTTGAAGTAAGCGATTCGCTGATCCTGGCGCAGCGGGTGAGTTTTTATCCGATCACCAAGGCGATTCTCGATTTATCGCAGCGGCTGGGGGACGGTTTGTATATCGCCAGCGCCCTGGGCGTGTGGGCGATGGTCCTGTTAATGCTGACGATCCTGGCGGCCAGCTCGATGCTCGGGAAGAAAATGGGAACCCTTTTTCGCGTGTGAGGCAAAAAGCGGATCGGTTCCCCAAATCGGGCTTCGCGGGTATAAAATAAACGGAGCGATCGCGATGGTTGCGCCGCTGCATTCTTTGAAATGGCGGATCGTGGAGACGTTAATAAGCGGCGCATGCGTCGTGGTCGTATTTTCTAAGCCGGGATGCGATCGCGACGCCGGCGCTGGATAGCCTTGCGCGATTTCGCGCTGTACTCCCTCGCCCGGTACTCCGGGAGAGGGCGGGGTGAGGGTTTTTTTGACAGTTCGCGGATTTTATGCGACTTGCATCGTTTCAAAAAACCCTCTCCCCGACCCTCTGCGGGATTAGCGGGCGAGGGAGTAGTGCGCGTCATCGCGCAAGTTCATTTGGGCATCGTTCAAAATCTCCGATCCGGAATTTCAGGTGGAGAAATCGGCAGGCGCTTCAAAGGATGAAGGAATTTATGAAAAAACCCATTGCCGGCATCGCGGGTGCGATTCTGGTGGGCGCGGCGGCGGCGGGCCTGAGCGGATGCGGCGTGGTCCAACCGGCGCCGATGCTGCCGGCGGATGCGTTCGTGGCCAATCGGTCAACAGCCGGGCCGGGAGCGGGCGAGCCGATCGATCATTCCGGACCGCTGGTTTATGATGCCCAGCATCGGCCGGTTAAACCCGAGTTGTCGGATCAAATTCATATTTCCAAAACCGTGCGCGAGGAAGTTCGCGCGCCGGCGACGCAGGTGGCCACTCCGCCCGGCGCAGCCGCGTCGGAGGACGTCGGGCCTTCCGTTACGCCGGTTAAACCGGCGGCGCCGGGAGACAGTACCGGACAATGGCAATGGGTGGGAAGCGTGCTGGCGGTGGTGAACGGGGAGCCGATCTATGCGGACAAGGTGATCGATACGGTGGATCGCGCGCTGCAAGCCGAGGCGCGTTCCGGCGATGAAGCGCACTTTCGCGCGGTGGCCGAAGATCTGGTCGGCAAGCAGATTCGCGATTTTATCGAGAACGATTTGGAATTCGCCGCGGCGCAGCGGGCGCTGGAAAAGGGAGACGAGCAGATCGCCAAAATGGTCACCGGCGAATGGCGCAAGGAGCAGGTTCGCAAGGCCGGCGGATCCGAGGCGCTCGCCCGACAGCGGGCCAAGGAAGACGGGCAGGATTTTGACGACCTGGTCCGCCAGCAATATCGCATCAATCTAACGCGGCTGTATTATCAGAGAAAAATCTTCCCGCTCATCCAGGTTTCGGCGCAGGACATGCGCGATTATTACCAGGCGAGTATCCGCCGATATCAGACGGCGTCGGCGGCGAGGTTCAGAGTGATCTTCATCAGTTCTCAAGCCACCGGCGGACGTGAGGCGGCGTTAGACAAAGCGCGTCGCCAGGTGTATGAACCGGCCAAAGCCGGGGCTGATTTCGCGGACCTGGCCTCTCGGGTCAACGACGACGCCGGCCTCATGCACAGCAAAGGCGCCGTCGGCGACGACAAAGGATGGATGGAAAAAGGCGCCTATGCGGTGGAGAAGGTCGAGCAGGCGGTGTGGGATCTCAAACCCGGCGAAGTAACCGAGCCGATCGATGCGCGCGACAAGGGGCAGGACGGCTTTTTTGTGGCGAAGCTGGAAGAGCTGCGGATCGGCAAGACCGAGAGCTTTGAGAGCCAAAAGGTGCAGGATGATATCCGCGAAACGCTGCGGCGAGAGCAGTTCGCCAAGCTTCGCGAGGTCCATCGGCGCGAGCTGGTGCAAAAAGCCGTCATTCGCGAAAACCCGAATATGCGCGACGCCGCCATGGAAATGGTCATGCAGCGCTATCGCGGATGGGTGGCGTCGCGGTAAATTCAGATGAAATCGGCGGACAGGACATTGCATATACTTCGCGGCGGAGACGGTTTGCCGCCATGACGGCGTCATTGGCGCTCGTTGGCTCCCTATCCGCCAAAACGAGAGGTGTTTCATGACCCATAATCGTCGTCGCGGCTTCACCTTGATCGAATTGATGGTGGTGCTTGGAATTATGCTGTTGCTGATTACCCTCGCGGTTTTGGGCTATCAACATCTTGACAAGGTGGCTAGCGAAAATACCACTCGGACCCGATTGGAATTGCTGGCGTCCCTCCAGGCCGAGTTCGAACTCGTTTCTCCGACGAATATGATCGAGGGACCCACGCCGTCGCCCGCGCCGCCCCCTGTGACCAACGCCGTTTTGACGCTGCCCAATCCGATCTATATCACCGGCGCCGTTTTGGGGTCGCCGGGCAGCGTGGCGGTTGGCTCTCAGAATCGCTATTCAACCCCTTATTTGGGCTATTCCGCGACTCCACCTCCGCCGCTGTTGCAGAATCGGCAGGTGCTCTATACGAGCGCCATCATTCAAATCTATGCCCAGGTCGCGGCGGTCCAAACAGCCATTGGGCAACTACCCACCGCCGCGCTGATGCCGCAGGATCCCGATGCGGGGATCTATACCGATCAAAAAACGGGTAATACCTTTCCATCCCTCGCGCCGCAGACGTCGACGCTCAACGGCGGCATCAACACCCTGATCGTCGTCGACGGGTGGAAAAACCCGATTATCTACGTTCCCTCCGCCGGGCTGGCAGGCGTCTGGATCGGCGGAACCGAGCCGCCTAATGGTGTCGTCCCGGCCACCGCAGTCGTCTCCGGCGTTCCGTGGGCGCAACGAATGCTCGTTCGTTCGATCGATCATCGTCCCTTTTGGGCATCGGCAGGCGCGGATGGGAATTTCGACCACGGCGATGACAATATGTATTCCGCCCCGGTGATTTACACCCCCTATTAGACTTCTCGTCAATAGAAGATATACAAACCGTCCGTCGGAACCAGTCATCTATTCGTTTCACCGCATCATGATATCCCCAGGGATTGCGGCGCGATCGATTGCACGATCCGCGTCGCCGTCTCGACCGCCGCCAAACCATCTTCAAGCGTTACCGGCGGCGGGGATCCGGTCGTAACGGCATCCATAAATGCTTCTAATTCCGCTCGCAACGGCTCGATATCATCGATCTGCAGCTCCTCCACCTGCACCAGGTCCGCGAAATTGAGCTGCGAAATATCGTCGATTTCTCCGGAACGAATTCTCGCCACCGCATCCCGAATCGCATTGAGATTTCCGCCCCGGCGAGCGACGATGCCATACTTTTTCTGATAATCGAGCGAAACGTAGGCGTCGGGGCTGAACACGCGAAGCCGTCGCTCGGTCTTCATGGCCAACCGCGACGCGGTGATGTTGGCGACGCATCCGTTCTCAAACGTCAGGCGGGCGTTGCAGATGTCCTCCACGTCTCCGATCACGCTGACGCCCACCGCGTCCACCTTGGCGACTTTCGATCGGGCCAGGCGAAGGACAATGTCGATGTCGTGAATCATCATGTCCAGCACGACGCCCACGTCGATGCTGCGAAACGTCATCGGACTAATTCGCGTCACTTCGATGAAACGAGGACGGATTTCCAGTTTTTCCATCGCGCGGATCGCGGGATTGAATCGCTCGATATGCCCGACTTGCACGACCGCGCTCGAACGATCGGCGGCGCTTTTGATTCGCATCGCGTCGGCCACGTCCTTGGCGAGCGGCTTTTCCACCAGGCACGCCAAATCGATCGCCAGACATTTCTCCGCGATCGGAGCGTGAAAGGCGGTGGGAACGGCGATGGTCACCGCTTTGACCTGCGCCAAAAGCGCGTCCAGGTCGCCGAACGCCTGGCAACCGTACGTTTCCGCGGCCGCCTCGGCGGCGTCTGCGTTGACGTCGTAGACGCCGACCAGCCGAACCCGCTTCATCTGGCTATAGACCCGCGCATGCAGGCGGCCCATTCTCCCGCAGCCGATGACGGCGACGGGAACCGGCGTTTCCGATAAATGTTGATCAGATGTCACGGCAGAATCGTACCATAGTTTGGCGGGGACGAGAATTCTCCTCCCCAGCCCCCCTCCGCCGTAATTTTTGTCGCGGCCCGGCGATCGGTGGCGCGCTCCCTGCTGTCCAGAGATTGATTCCCGATCTCCCAGCGTGTAAAACCGTGCAATGGACGAGATTTTCCGTCCATCGTTCGACGACGCGCGATGCGCGCCGCCGGACGCAGGGAGTCAGGCTATATCCCGCGCGGAACACCTCGTGATCGCGAGAGCCTCGAGTGCGAATGGCCGCTCGTGAAACGGCAAACCCAGGTGTGCGGTGAACCCAGGCGACAAAATCTACGATTACGCCGCCGATCCACGACCCCGGATCGGTTTTCTCCAGGATTTCCGCCGCTTTTTCGTTCGGGGTCTTGCCGCCCTGCTGCCGACGCTGATTACGCTGTGGGTGCTCATCAAGGTTTGGGACTTCCTCTGGGAGAATCTCGGCCGGTTCATGGTACTGGTGGTCAAGTGGGTCTGGCTGACTTTCGGGCACGGGTTTCCGCCGGCCGGTTATATCAATCGCTATTGGAGCGAAGATCTGATTCAGACGCGCGTCGTCGGCGTAGGCCTGGCGATCCTGGTGGTGTACGTCCTGGGGGTGTTTGTCGGCAATTTTATCGGGCGTCAGCTTTACCGGCTCGCGGAATTGACGGTCATGCGCATTCCGCTCGTGCGGGCCATTTACCCGGCGGTGAAACAAGTGACTGATTTTCTCCTCGCCGAGCGTTCCGGCCAGTTCCAAACCAGCCGGGTGGTGGCGGTGGAACCGCACGCAAAGGGCGTCTGGTCGATCGGGCTGGTGACCGGCGCCGCGGGCGTTGGGCCGCTGACCGACTCGCTGGGTCAGGAAATGGTCACGATTTTTATTCCGTCGTCGCCGACGGCGTTTTCCGGTTATGTCGTGGTCGTCGCGCGGGAGACGGTCATCGATTTGCCGTTAAGCGTGGAAGAAGCGATGCGACTGCTCATTAGCGGCGGCGTGTTGTCCCCCCGGGGATCGGACCCGGTGAAATTGCCCCCGACGCCGGCGGAGGCTCCCCAATCGCAGGCCGGCGGCGCGCCCGTAGACCCATCGGTGGCGCCGGCTCAGCGCTCGGGGCTGGGAGCGGCATAATTACCCGATTTGGAAGGCAGTATCCCGGCTGGATTTACGATACAATAATATGCGACAAAACGTGCGACGCGACGAGGAGCGTCCCCAACGAGGAGCGGCCGCGTTTGAGCGGCCGCAGGAAAGTCAGCGAAAGGAGCATCAAATGACAATCGTAGTCAGTGGACGGCACATGGAAGTAACCCCCGCGTTGAAAACGCATGCCGAGCAGAGGGCGGCAAAGCTTGGAAAGTATTATGATCTGATAAGAGAGGTCGAAGTAATTTTCGACGCCGGCAAGGATACGACCGCCGTGGAAATGATCGTCCACACGGATCATAAAAACACCTTTATCGCGCATCACAATGAAGGTGACGCCTATGCTTGCGTGGACGGCTGCACGCATAAACTCGAACGTCAAATTACCGAACACAAGGACAAATTCCGCAACCGCAAGCATCCTCCGGAATGAGGCCGCCGGCGGCTTGGCCAGGGACCTGATTGAAGTGGAAGTGCAATGAAACTGCAAGATTTTATCGTAAAAGAAGCGATCTGCCCCGAGTTGACGGCCGTTGATCGCGACGGCGCGATCCGCGAGATGGTCGTGGCGCTTTCCGGGGCCGGGGCATTGCCGGCGGCGTCGGTGGACGAAGTCGTCGCCGCGTTGATCAAGCGCGAGCAAAATGGATCCACCGGCTTCGGCAAGGGCGTAGCGGTTCCGCACGCCAAGCATCCGAAGGTGCAGAAGATGGCCGGCGCCGTCGGGCGCAGCGTCGCGGGAATCGACTTCGCGGCCCTGGATCACCAGCCGGTCTACAGTATTTTTTTGCTGCTGAGCCCCGAAAATCAGCCGCAGCAGCACTTGCAGGCGATGAACATTGTCTTCTCCAATCTGCAGAAGGACATGTTCCGCCGATTTCTGCGCCAGTGTCCCACGCGCGAGGCGATCGTGGAACTGCTGGACGAGGCCGATGCAAGTCGGTGATTTGAAAATGGCAACGGCGTCGAGGGAAACGAAAATCTGCAACGCGCTGGGTCTGCATGCGCGCCCGTCGATGCAGTTCGTGGACGTGGCGAACCAGTTTTCGTCGCAGATCACCGTCCACTCCGGCGGTGAGGAGCCGGGAAAGGCAGACGGGAAGAGCGTGATGCAGATGATCATCCTCGCGGCGACCCAGGGCACGCCGTTGCGGATCGAAGCCGACGGCGACGACGCCGAGCAGGCCGTCGCAAAACTGGTGGAATTGGTTGAAGGAAAATTCGGAGAAGAATAAATGAGTTGTCGGTTGTTAGTTGTTAGTTGCCAGAAAGAGAGAGATGATTTCACTAGCAACTGGCAACTAACAAACTGGCAACTTATTTCCGACTGATTTACTGGCAACTAACAACTGACAACTAACAACTGACAACTGGAAACTTATCTCAGCCCCCATGGAAATTAAGAAAGGCATCGGCGTATCTCCTGGCGTTGTCATCAGTACGGCGATCGTGCTGGACGCTGAGGATTTGCTGATCCCAAAAAGATCCGTTCCCCCCGAGCAGGTTGACGCGGAAATTGCGCGCCTGCACGAATGCGTGGCCAAGGCCACCAACGACGTCACCGAACTTCGCGCCACGCTCACCGAAGAAGTCGGCAAGGATATCGGAAGCATCTTTGACTTCCACCTCGGCGTCTTAAAGGATAAGTCCGTTCTGGGGCAGATCGTCTCGCAAATACGCGATCAGAAATCGACGGCTGAATATGCCGTCAGCGTCGCGATGCGGCGCTACGCCAACGCCGTCGCGGCCATCAAGGACAAATATCTTTCCGAACGCGTGAAAGACGTTCACGACATCGAAAAACGACTACTCAAACTGCTGATCGGCCAAAAACATCAGGACCTCGCTCACCTCACTCAAGACGTCGTCGTGATCGCCCACGATTTGCTCCCGTCCCAAACGGCGGCGCTCAATCGCAAATACGTCAAGGGATTTGTCACGGATGTCGGCGGCAGGACCAGCCATACCGCCATCGTCGCCCGCGCCATGGGGATTCCCGCGGTCGTGGGGCTCGGCAATATCACGTCGGAAGTGACCAGCGGCGACGTGGTCATCATCGACGGCACGCGCGGCGTGTTGATCATCAACCCCGACGAGGAACAGCTTGCCGACTACCGAGAAACCGGCCGCAAATATCGCGAGGGCGAGCGCGAACGCCAGGCGCTCACCAGCCAGCCCGCTCGCACGCTCGACGGCCATGAAGTATGCCTGATGGCAAACATCGAGTTCGCCGAGGACGTGGACGACGCCGACTATCGCGGCGCTCAAGGCGTCGGGCTCTATCGGACGGAATTTATTTATCTTGCCAAGCAGCTTGAACCAACCGAGCAGGAGCATTACGCGGCTTACGCCGAGGCGCTTCGCCGGCTCAAGGGCAAGCCGCTGGTCATCCGCACGATGGACCTCGGCGCCGACAAATACACGCCCGGCCAGTCGGCCAATCCCGAGCGCAATCCGTTTCTGGGCGACCGCTCGATCCGCATGTGCCTGCACGATATTCCGATGTTCAAACGGCAGCTTCGCGCGATCATGCGCGCAACCGTTCTGGGCGACGTGCGAATCATGTACCCCATGATTTGCACGCTGATGGAGCTTCGCCAGGCGAATATGGTGCTGAAGGACGCCATGGAAGAGCTGGAGGACGAAGGCGTTCCCTTTCGGCGGGACGTGCCGATCGGCATGATGGTCGAGGTTCCGTCGGCGGCGTTGATGGCCGACCAGTTCGCCAAGGAAGTGAACTTCTTTTCCATCGGCACAAACGACCTCATCCAGTACACCCTTGCGGTCGATAGGACCAATGAGCGTGTTGCCGGCTTGTATTGCCCGGCTCATCCGTCGGTGCTGCGCTTGATCCGCGATATTATCCGCGCCGGCCGTCGCAATAACATTAGCGTGAGCATGTGTGGTGAAATGTCGGGCGATCCGCTATACACTCTATTGCTCCTGGGACTGGAGTTGAACATCTTCTCCATGAATGCCCCGGATGTGCCGGAGGTCAAGAAGATCATCCGATCCACGACGATGGAGCACGCCAGAAACGTCGCTCGTCGCGTGATGAGTTTTGACAGTGAACGGCAGGTGATGCACTTTCTGCGGGAAGAAACGCGAAAGATCATCCCCGAAGCTTTTTAAGGAAATTGCCGGCGGGCATCGCGTCTTTACGGCGACAGGCAGATTGAAAGCGGACGTTGAGCGGTTTTCGCTCCCTGCCTCATCCCTGGCGCCAATGCGGGCTCGCCAACCAAATTGAGAGGGTAGCCGGTCGGTACACCGGTAGTTTTCGCAGGCGGAACTGGGCGAATCCCATCGCTTCTTTCCTTCTGCCTTCTGCCAACTGCCGCCGCCTACTAATACAACGAATGCCAAAGGAAATGCTGATTAACGTCTCCGAGGGCGAAGAATGCCGAATCGCTCTTGTGGAAGACGGGGTCCTCGAAGAACTGTACATGGAGCGAACCAGCTCCACCTCCCACGTCGGAAACGTGTACAAGGGCCGGGTGATGAACGTCGAGCCGTCCATTCAGGCGGCCTTCGTCGATTTCGGGCTCGGCCGCAACGGCTTCTTGCACATCTCCGACCTGCTTCCCTCCTACTTCGGCCACAAGGGCGACGACGTGCAGGAGTTCGTCGGCAAAAAAATGGCGCGGCGCGACCGCCCGCCGATCCAGCGCTGTCTGCGCCGCGGCGACGAAATCATCGTTCAGGTCATCAAGGAAGGCATCGGCACCAAGGGCCCGACCCTCAGCGCCTACCTCTCCATCTCCGGCAAAATGCTGGTGATGATGCCCGGCGTCAACGGTCGCGGCGTCAGCCGAAAGATCGAAGACGAAGAAGAACGCCGCCGATTGAAACATATTCTCGTTTCGCTCGATCCGCCGGAAGATTGCGGGTTCATCATCCGCACCGAAAGCGTGGGAAAATCCAAGGCCGAGATCGAACGCGATCTGCGATACCTGGCCCGCCTGTGGGAACAGATCAAGAAAAAACGCGACAACGTCGCCGCCCCCGTCGAACTCTACACCGAAGGAGACTTGGTCACCCGAACCGTTCGCGACGTTTTCTCCGGCGACGTCGATCGCATCATCATCGATAACGACGAAGTCGCCCATCGCGTTTCCGACGTGATCAAACTTTCCAATCCCCGCGCCAAGAACAAGGTCGATCTGTACGACGAGCCGATCCCCCTCTTCCACAAATACGGCATCGAAGCAGAAATCGAGCGGATGTACAGTCGGCATGTGCCGCTGCGCAACGGCGGATCGCTGGTGATCGATTCGACCGAAGCGATCGTGGCCATCGACGTCAACAGCGGCAAAAACCGCGAAAACAGCGACGCCGAGATGACCGCCTTCCGCACCGACATGGAGGCCGCCGACGAAATCTGCCGGCAGCTGAAGCTGCGCGACCTGGGCGGCGTGATCATCGTTGACTTCATCGATCTGCGCCACGAGCGCCATCGCCGGGAGTTGCAGGAACGGCTCGATCACAATCTTCGCAACGACCGGGCAAAGACCAAAGTCCTTCCGATGAGCCAGTTCGGCATCATCGAGATGACCCGCCAGCGCATGCGCCCGTCCCTCAAGCGCAGCGTCTATTTCGATTGCCCCCACTGCAAGGGCGCCGGGCTGGTCAAGACGCCCGAAAGCATGAGCCTGGACGTCATGCGGCGCCTGGCGATCGCCATCCACGACATCAAAGTAGCCCGCGTCGAACTCGCGGTAAATCCAGACGTCGCCTTCTACCTGCAAAACAAGAAACGGCAATCGCTGGCGAATCTCGAGTGGGACACGCGCAAGCGCATCCTGATCCGCAGCGATGCGACCCTCGGCCTGGACGAAATGCGGCTTGAGTTGTTCGACAGCCGGGATGGCGTGGTCATCCTGAGCGAGCTGGCGGGCGCGGTCGTCAACGTGCCTCATAAAACACAGCTCAACACGCGTCCGCAGGAAACGCCCAAGCGCGATGGCCGCCCCGGCCAAGGCGCGCGGCCCGGCGATCGACGTCCCGGCGCGCCCGGCGGGCGACCGGCGCCGGTCCAAAGTCGCCACGGCGAACGTGAACAGGAGCGCGAAGACTTCGACCGCGATGTCGAGGAACTGGAAGACCGAACCGAAGAAGTCGATCGCGACGGCGAAGAAGGCTTTATGCAATCCGCCGGCGCCTCCCCCGCCGCGGCGCGGCGTCCGGACCCGCGGTTCGACGACGATATCGACGACCCGGAAGTCGGCGATGAATTTCGCCCCGATCATGGCGAAGAATCGCACGACGACGTCGTCGACGAAACACGCGAAGAAATGGCCGACGACGCGGGCGAAGAAGTCGCCGACGAAGCCGGGCAATCCTCTGGCGTTCCCGCCGAGCGCCATGGCGCTCCGCACGACGACCAGGCCGGCGTCGAGCCGCAACAGAACGGCGAGGGTGAGCGTCCGCGCCGCCGTCGTCGGCGCCGTCGCGGCCGCGGTCGCGGCGCGCAGCAGGCCGGCGCCAATGGCCAGCCCCTGCCGCAACCCGCCGCCGGTCCTTTGCCGATCGATGGCGACGAAGCGGGCGTCGCGCGGGCGCCTGTCTCTTCTGACGAGACCGGCGAACCGCACGATGAATACGGCGACGAGCGGGAAATCGGCGAGTTCCGCGACGAACGCGACCAGGATGAAATCGCCGATGTCGCCGCGCGCGATGATATCGACGAGCGAGACGGCGCCGACGAAATTCCCGTCGGCGACGATCGCGGCGATGCCATAAACCGCGACAACCGCGGCGGGCGAAATGATCCCATGAACCGTGACAACCGTGGCGGCCGAAATGATGCCGTCAACCGTGGCAGTCGCGGAGGGCGAAATGAAGCGCCCAATCGTGACAATCGCGGTGGACGCAATGACGCGCAAAACCGCGACAATCGCGGCGGCCGTAACGAGGCGCCCAATCGCGATAATCGCGGCGGGCGTAATGATGCGCAAAACCGTGATAATCGCGGCGGTCGCAACGACGCGCAGAGCCGCGACAACCGTGGCGCCCGTAATGACGCGCAAAACCGTGACAATCGCGGCGGGCGTAACGACGCCATCAATCGGGACAATCGCGGTGGCCGCAATGAAATTCCGAATCGCGACAATCGGGGCGGACGTAACGACGCCGTGAACCGTGATAATCGCGGCGGCCGTGACGAGGCTCAGAATCGCGATAACCGCGGCGGTCGCAACGACGCCATGAATCGCGACGATCGCGGCGAGGTTCATCAGGAGCCAACGAGCCGAAACAACGCCGGCAATCGCAGTGATCGTCCGGAGCGCGGCGGCCGCGACGCCGGCGCCCGGCCTCACCACATCGATCGTTACGAGCGCCCTGACCGCGACCGCGATCAGACAAATGATCGAGACCAAGACCGCGAAGATCTCGATTTGGCCGCCAATGAAAACCGCCCGGCAGCCGGGCCCGGCGACTACCTGATTCCGATCGGACATCAAGAAGACGCGCCGGTCGCCGATCGCGAAGATTTCGCTTCGCCCGGGCAGGGTGAGCGAACCCAGGCCGATCGTGAAACCGAGATGCGCGAGGATCGCGAGGACCAGGAATTCGACCGTGAATTGCGCGGCATCCAATCCCGCGCCGACGAAAAGGGAGAATCCGTCGTCGAGCGCAACGCGAGCGAACTCGAAGAAAATCGCGTGCGAACGCAAGGCGCCGACGCCGATGCTTACCGCGAGCCCGCGCGGGAAACGTCCCCCGCACTCGAGGAAATCCGCGACATGGAGGCCGAGCCGGGCAAAGCGCCGGCCGAGCCGAAGAAGCCGGCCAAGCGCGGCCGTGGCGGCGTGGCCAAAAGCAAGAAGAAACCGGCGTCCGCCGGCGCCGGATCATCGCGGCGGGCTTCAAAAACGCCGGCGGCCAAAGCGACTGTCGCGGCTCCCGTCGCCGAGCCAACAACCGAAGGCGACGAAGAAGCCAAGCCCAAACGATCGCGCGGGAAGCGCGGCGGCCGAGGCCGCGGCAAGTCCGCCGCCGGCGCGGAACATTCCGATGCGTCATCGCCGGCCAAGCCCGCGGCGTCCGCACGTTCCGACGCCTCGTCGTCGCGTAAGCCGCCGGTGGTTTCCGAGCCGCCGATCGTTCGCACCGGGTCGGCCGACCGTCATCTGGCCGACGATGAGCCGGTCCTTCACGAACCGGTTCGCCGGCCGCGAAGCGTGCGCGATTTGGATCATATTCCGGACGACTACGATTGATCGTCATTTCGTTGAGCTAAAGCATTTGTCGGTTTGCTGCAGCGTCTCCCCGTTTTAGCGGGGAGACGCTGCAGCGACTTGAGGGATGTCCCAATCGCGAATTTTGTAACACGCGTTCCCAGCGGTGCTATATCTATTTCTCCATATGGTAAACGCCGGATTCGCCTGGACCTCCCGGGACATTTTGCGGGGTGAACGCGTCATCAATCGAATCGATCGAACGAGAAATTCAAATATCGATGTAAAGGATGTACAGGACAACAGCGGAAAGCCGACATTTCTTCATCCTGTCTATCCTGCCCATCCATGTCCGAAACTCTTTCGGCACGCAGGGCCTCAAAAGAGATAAGGAACGCTCCGCGGCCATTTGACTTGGGCTCCCCGCCCTTTCCACTAATCCCGTGATCGGTATACTTTCCCCCTCGCCCGGTCCTGGACCGACCTTGACAGCGGCGCGCGACGACTTTTGGCAGAGGTAGGAAGCGCGCGCAGCGTCGGTTTCAGATACGGGCCTTTTTTTGTTTTGAGTCACTTGGCGCGACGGCGCCGGTGTGGAGGAACAATGATGGTCCGCGCCCCCGCCGCGTTTATTAAAACGCCGGTCTTTTTCTGTTTGGGTTTTCTTGCGCTTGCTCTGGCGCCGGCGCCGGTTCACGCGGCCCAAACCATCAGGATCGACCCGCATTGGAAGATTGATTCCGGCGACACCGCCTGGATGCTCACCAGCGCCGGACTTGTGTTGATGATGACCGGGCCCGGCCTGGCGCTTTTTTACTCGGGGCTCGTCCGACGTAAGAATGTGCTCGGCACCATGATGCAGAGCTTTATCCTCATGGCGGTCGTCAGCATTCTGTGGGCCGTCCTCGGCTACAGCCTCGCCTTCGACGTCGGCAATCCATTCGTCGGCGGATTCCGCTTCGCCTTTCTTCGAGAAGTCGGAGCGACCCCATGCGAATACGCGGCCACCATCCCCCACACCACGTGGATGGCGTATCAGATGATGTTCGCCATCATCACCCCCGCGCTCATCTGCGGCGCCTATGCCGAGCGAATGAAATTCAGTTCGATGCTCATCTTCTCCAGCCTCTGGCTGCTCGTGGTTTACTGCCCGATGGCGCACATGGTCTGGGGCAAGGGAGGCCTGTTTAACGTGGGCGTCGGCGATTCCACGGCCGGCCGTTTCGCGGCGCTCGACTTCGCCGGCGGTACGGTCGTTCACGTCAGCTCCGGCGTGTCGGCGCTGGTCTGCGCGCTGGTGCTGGGCAAACGGCGCGGCTATGGCCATGTGCCCATGCCGCCGCACAGCGTGGTGCTTTCGGTGATCGGCGCGGCGTTGCTGTGGGTCGGATGGTTCGGATTCAACGGCGGCAGCGCTCTGCAAGCCGATGGGCTGGCCAGCGGCGCTTTCATCGCCACCCATTTCGCGGCCGCCGCCGCCACGCTCGGTTGGATGTTCGTCGAATGGATGAAATCCGGTAAGCCGACCGTGCTCGGCGCCATCTCCGGCGCCGTCGCGGGCCTGGTCGTCATCACCCCCGCCAGCGGTTTCACCACGCCGATGTACGCGATTATCATGGGCTTCATCGGCGGCGCCGGTTGCTTCTTCAGCGCCACGTTTCTGAAGCACCTGTTCGGCTATGACGATTCGCTCGACGCCTTCGGCGTTCATGGCGTCGGCGGAACGCTCGGCGCGATTCTCACGGGCGTCTTTGCCGTCAAAGCGGTCAACCCCGTCGTCGGCGACGCCGGGATCGGACATCACGTCCTGAGCCAATTTCTCGCCACCCTGCTCACCTACGGCATGGCCGCCGTCGGATCGTACGTTCTACTGCAAATGGTCCGCGTTCTCACGCGCGGACTGCGCCTTTCCGAAGCCGACGAATACGACGGCCTAGACCTCACCCAGCACGGTGAAAGCGGGTACAATTTCGAGGAAGCCTTCCCGGCCACGATGATCGAAGACTCGGGTCCGGTTTTCGCTCATTCATCGTAAAAGAAAATCCGCCTGGGCGCGACGGGGCCGTGCGCGATTCGTGCAGGGCTCGCGGCGAGCCGACAAATTCCCTGGCGTTTTGTTTCGATGTTTTTTCATACGGCGATCGCCCCGATTGGTTTTAGAGCATTTCTGTTGGTGGTGAATCGACCTTTGTCCGCGACAAACGCCCCGCAAGCGGGGCCGCTAAACGCAGAAACGCGCGAGCAACCTGACGACTGTTCTAAGTGAACTGTATTGCCGTTATTAGAGCGTTTTTCAGTTTGCTGGCGCGTGGAATCTGCGTGGCAAGGCAGTTTCATCACCCGACGCCGGTTCTGAGGTAATCCGAAGAGCCGGATCGAGCGTCGAAGAATCCGGCTCTTCGGAGTACCTCAGAACCGGCGTCATGAGCAAACACTCAAGCCACGAGATCGTTAAAGTAACATCGCACGCGCTACCAAACTGAAAACGCTCTAGGAAACGCACACACGCTACAGCCGCGGTCAGCTTGGGGACGCACGCCTCTTCACAGGCAGCGTCACCGTGAAGCTCGATCCTCTTCCCAATTCGCTTTGTACGTCGATTGTTCCCCCGTGGTCCTTGATGATGCCGTAGCTGATGCTCAGGCCCAGGCCGGTTCCCTCCCCTTGGCGCTTGGTGGTGAAGAAAGGGTCGAAGATCCGCGCGCGGATCGAGGGGTCGATGCCGCTGCCGGTGTCGGAGACTTCGATTTGGACGGCGTCGTCGGGAACGGCGCGTGAGCGGATGATGACCTGTCCGCCGGGGCCGCTGGCGTCGATGGCGTTGGAAATCAGGTTCATGATGACCTGATTGATTTTCGCCGGGTAGCAGGTGACGGGAGGCAATTCTTTCAGCTCGGCGACGAGAGATATGCCGTGTTTCTTGGCGTGGCCTTTCACGATGATCACGGTGGATTGCACGCCGTCATTGAGGTTGGCTTCCTGAAGATCGCTTTCGTCAAGGCGGGCGAAATCGCGAAGGTCTTTCACGATCTGCTGAATGCGTTTAAGGCCCTCGCGCGACCGGGCGAGAATTTCCTGAAGATTCGCCAGCACATAGGGCAGATCCATCTGGCCGGCCACTTCGCCGATCTCGGCGAATAGTTGCGGATTTTTCTCTTCGAGAAAAGCGTCGGCTTGCGCGTAGAGCGCCAGCAGGAGAACCACGCCGCGCAAATCACGCTGAAGAACCGCCACGTTGTTGCTCACGAACGACAGCGGGTTGTTGATCTCATGGGCGACGCCGGCCACCATCTGGCCCAGGCCGGCCAGCTTTTCGGTTTGTACCATGGCGCTTTGCGCGGTGATGAGCGACCGCTGCGCCGTCCGCTCGGATTCGACGGCTTGCTCGAGCCGTCGATTGGCGTCGCGCAATTGTTCTTCGACGCGCCGGCGTTCGGTGGTGTCGCGGGCGACGGCGTATATTCGCCCTTCGCGCACCACCGGAACCGCCGTCCACGACAGCCAACGATAGGTGCCGTCCTTGCACCGATATCGATTCTCGAAATACAGCGTAACCGCGCCGAGAGCCAGCTTGCTGGCCTCGGCGACGGTGGCGGCCCGGTCGTCGGGATGAACCCTTTCGATCCACGGTCCGCTCGTGAGTTCGGCGGCGGTGTATCCCAGGAGGTTCTCGAACGCCGGGTTCACGCGCTTAAAACGCCCGTCGAAGCCGGCGATGCAGATCATGTCGGCCGAGAGGGTGAAGAAGCGGTCGCGCTCCTCTTCCGCCTGTTTTCGACGCGTAATGTCGTGAGCGATCCCGACGATCCCGATAATCTTTCCCTGCGTGTCGCGAAACGGAACTTTGGCGACGGTGACGACAAAGGGATTACCGGATTTATTGATTAAATGTTGCTCCTTGTCGATGAGCGGCGTGCCGGTTTCCACGATCTGGCGCTCCTCGGCGCGCATCTGCACGCTCAACTCGGGCGGGAAATAATCGATGTCGCTCTTGCCCAGCATGTCGGCCACCGACGCGGCGCCCAGCGTCCTGGCGTGGGCGGCGTTATTGAGCAGGAAGCGATGCCGGGTGTCCTTCACAAAAACCATGTCGGGCAGGTTATCGATCAGCGTTCGCAAGAGATGATGCTCCTCGACGGCGTCACGCTCGGCTCGTTGGCGGTCGGTATCCAGCCGCATCAGAAATCGCGCGTTCCACCAGGTCAGCGCGACGAAAACGAGGGTGATCAGCAGGGTGAAGATCGCCATTCGAAACGGCGACGCCAAAGCGCCCTGTTTCTCGCTCAGCAGGCAGAGCCAGCCGAACAGCAGCGCGCCGGCCGCGATCGACATCAGAGCCCCGCCGGCTGACCATGCGAAACCTTGAAATACGGCCGTGTGCTTGCGATCGGGGCTCTGAATTATTGGCGTCTTCGTGGTGGCCTCCGCTTCGTTCACCGGTCGATTTTATCCCCAAATTGTCCGGTAGTTTCAAAAAAGTGAACCGTCGGCGTTGTGCGACGCCGGGCCCATGCGTATAAGTTTACCCGCATCTGCTCGTTCAAAAACCGTTTCAGTTCACCAGGCGGACTTATGCTTCAATTGGTTGCCGGGATTTCGACGTATCGTTTAGGGACGACGGCAGGCGTTTTTGTCCGGTTCGCGCTCGGATTGACGCTCATGTTGTTTTTCACACGTTCGATCCGAGCCGCCGGCGACGATGAAAATTCGCAGCTAAAGGCGCCGGAATTGAGTCTACATTCGGCGTCCGGCGCTCTCCCATCGGAATCGCCGGCGCAATTTCTGGACGTCCGCACTGAGACATTGGATCCCACATCGACCACCAAGGCGTCCACGCATCCCTCGGTCACACAAAATGCCAGGCGGCCCGAGGCCGCGTCGGCTGCCGAGGGCGAGTTTCCGACGGCGGGCGGATCGTTTGGGCTGGACGAATTCATCCACCACTTCGCGCCGCATGAGCCGATGTACTTCGTCGGCGGGTGGAAGGCGCCGCAGATCAAATTCCAGTTGAGCATCCGCTATCGCATTTTCAATCCCGACGGCCCGCTGGCCACGAAATACCAACTGCTCAAAGGGTTTAATTTTGCGTATTCGCAGACGTCGCTCTGGGATTGGACCGACCCGAATATGCCGTTCTTTTATGACACGAGCTATCGGCCCGAGTTCTTCTATTATCTGGAAAATCTCCCAAAGGGAACGCTTCCCGAAGGATGGCAAGCGGGAATTCAGGGCGGCTATGGGCACGAATCCAACGGCCTGCGCGATCCCGATCATCGCTCGCTCAATATCCTTTTCCTGCGCCCTATTTTTACCGTCAGCCAGAAATCCAGCGATTTGTTCCTGACGCTGGCGCCCAAATTTTATGACTATATCGGAGATCTCGATCTCAACCCGGATATTTCCAAGTACCGCGGTTATTGCGATATTCGAGCGGTGGTAGGACAGCGCGACGGCCTGCAGTTGGCGGCGATCGGTCGCATCGGAAGTAACTGGGACAAGGGAAGCGCCCAGATGGACCTGACGTATCCGCTGACCAAACTGCTCAACGGCAATCTGGATTTATTGCTCGACGCTCAATACTTCATCGGCTACGGCGACACCCTGCTGAGTTACAACAGGTATTCACAGGTTTTTCGAATTGGATTCGCGCTGGTTCGATGAGAAGGCTACACGACGGCAGGAAGGAAGGATTTATCCTTCGGCCTTTTTGATTTCCGGCCGCAATCGCTCTTCGCGCTCAAGTTCGAGCAGTTTTTCGATTCGGCGGACGTGCCTTCCGTCGGCGAACGGCGTAGCGAGGAAAATGTCGACGATCCGGCGAACCTGGTCTTCGCTCAGCAGATCGATTCCGAGGCAGATGACGTTGCAGTGATTGTGTTCGCGGGCGATGCGTGCGGTCACTTCATCGTGCGCCAGCGCGGCGCGCACCCCGCAAATTTTGTTGGAGGCGATCGACATTCCGATGCCGCTGCCGTCGAGCAATATTCCAACATCGGCCCGCCCCTCGGCGACGGCTCGGGAAGCCGGGGCGGCCATGTCGGGATAGTCGCAGGGGGAACCGCTCTCGCAGCCGAAATCCTCCACCTCATGACCCCTGGTTTTTAATACCGGCAACAGCCGTCGCTTCGCTTCATAACCCCGATGATCACATGCCAACGCAATTTTCATATTCGATCCCTGACCACGACGACTTGGTTGTCGGCATTGTACCGAAATTTCTCGCTTTGTGCCCTGTCTAAAATCCGGATTTAGGGCAGCGATTTTTCTTGCAATCGTTTTTCGATCAGCTCGCGAAGCTGGCCCGCGACCGCCTGATAAAGAGCCGCGCTTCCGCCGATCGGATCTTCGATATCCGAATCGGGATCGAGCGTAGATACTTTATCGGCGCTGGCCGGGACAAGCGCCGTCACGGCCGACGCATGATTGCGGCTCATGGTGAAGATCATGTCCGCCTGATGAATCAAATCGACCGACAGCGGACGCGAACGATGATGCGACAAATCGCAGCCGAATTCACGAACCGCATCGACCGCCTGGGGCGTCGCCCTGGCCCCCGGCATGGCATAGCTGCCGGCGGATATGACATTCAATCCTTTTTTTTCCAGGTCCGATTCCCCCACGCCCAGTTTCGCGGCCAGCAGATGCCGGGCGATCGCCTCGGCCATGGGCGAACGGCAGGTGTTGCCGCTGCATACGAACAGAATCGTCGTCCGAAGCATGCGGTCGATGATCCGCTCGTCAAGGATTCCCGGCCGGAGAATTTCGTATCGATCGGCGCCGACCTTGAGGATCGTTGAAGGTTTGGAATAATCCGTCGGGCCGGCGTCGAAAATGAGATCGACCTTATCGCCGAGTTGATCGGCCAGCGCCTGTGCCGACCACTTCGGTCCGGACGCAAATTCGCCCGCGAGCGTCAGCGCCACCGGACCCTGGACATTGCTCACCACGTCGGAGAAAACGATATGCTTGGGACACCGCAGCGTGATCGAACCGGCGTCGTCGTACAGGTCGGATTCAGGAACGTGCAGCGCCGCCGCCACCTCGTTGCGGCGCGGTTCGGCGACGTCAAAAACCAGCGCGACCGGCCCAGGCCAAAGCTTTCGCATCAGCCGCCGGCCATAATCGCTGACTTCCGCGAGATACCCGGCGGAATCGGCGGGCGCGGCCAGATGAACCGTAAAGGGCCGGCGGCTTTCACCGCGAAAATCCAGAAGCCGCTGACGAGCGGCGGAATGGTTCAACACGCCGGCCGCGCCGTACGCGGTCTCGGTGGGAAGAACGACCAACCCCCCGTCGCGCAGGATCTGCGCCCCGCGACCGATCTGGGTCTCGTAATCGCCCGAAGAGAATATGGAAATGATGGGACTCGACATCCTTCACTGGATATATGAGGCGACGCGACACGGGGTGTCAAGGCGAACGAAGATTACGGTATCTTTCCATGATCTTTCCATTCATGTTCAAGTCGGCCTGGCGACTATCGCTATTGCGGCCCGATTCGGGCATATTCGCGGTCGTCTCAGGAACCGCCCGATGCAAATTCCCCCTCGCGCAAATCCCGTCGGCCGGCCAGGGCGTCGCCAGGCGTCCACCGGCGGATTTCGCGAACACGTCTATGTGGCCATCCCGTTATGCATCGTGCTGATCGCATTTTGCTGGATGGTGACCGACGGCGATTTCGCCCTGTTCGACGCGGAAAATTTCGGCCAGTTTTATGACGGTCAAGCCGCCTCCCTTCTTGCCGGGCACTGGGATGTGCCGCTTCCGGCGATATCGCCGGAAGAATATCTGCATCGCGGAAAGTTTTACGGCTATTTTGGATTCGTCCCCGCGCTGCCGCGCATGGCGCTGAACGCGTTTTGGCCGACGATGGCCGGATCGTGGAGCCGCACGTCTTTGTTGTGTGGATGTGCCGTCACGCTCTGTTGCTGTTATGCGTTGCTTCTGCGGGCTCGCCGGTGGCTGGGCGTCGTTGGACCGCTCGCCCGTCGCGAAAAAATCGCGTACGGATTTTTTCTGATACTGGCCGGTTTAGGTTCGACCACGATTTATCTTGGCTCGCGCGCGTTCATATACCACGAAGCGATCATGTGGGCCGTCGCGTGGGCGTTGGCCGCCTTCGATCAACTTCTCGGGTATCTCATGGACGGGCGGCTGGTCCGGCTTGCGGCGGCATGTCTCCTGACGTTTTTGTGTTTCTTTTGCCGAATATCGACCGGATGCGGTCCGCTTTTTTCATTGCTGCTCATCTGCCTGAATATCGTCGCCTGGCATGTGCCGGATCGATGGACGGGGATTTTGCCGCCGGCGAAAATATTTCGCGGGCTTACGCGATGGCGCACGCCGCCGCCGCTGATTCATGCGGGATTCGCGGGGATGACGACCCTGGCCGTCGCCGTCGCGTTCGTTGCGGTCAACCATGCCAAATTCGGGACGTTTTTCGATGTTTCGCCGATGCGCGAATATGCGATGATGGCCGCGGAGCCCGGCCGCTACGAACGCAGCGGCGGGAAATGGCTGCGGCCGGGAAACGTCCCCACGGTGCTGCTGGCATATACATCGATGGACGCGATCGCCTTTGACCGCTCCTTTCCCTGGATACGCCTTCAGCGGGAGCTTGTAAGACTGCCCGGCAGCCACATGGACGGCGCCGGCGGTTACTCAAGCGTCGCCACCGCCCTGCCCGTCTTCGTGATTCTCGCCTTCGCCAGCGGAGGAGTGTTATCGCGCCGCCGCCGCGCCATGGCCGAATCGTCCGATCAGCCGCCGTCCAACAGCGCTTCGCTTTCGATCGTCGTGCTCGGATCGATAGCGGGTTTGGCGCCGGTGTTGGCCTTTTGCGCCGTGGATAATCGCTATCTTCACGAATTTATTCCGCTTCTGATCCTCCTGTCCGCCTTTGGCGTCCGCGCCCTGTTCACTCCTCGGCCGACGACGACCTTGAAACGACTGATTCCGTTCCTTCTCATCGCCCTGGGATTATTGCAGATCTACGTAAATTGTTCTTTCGCGCTTGTCTATCAGCGCAGCGAAGTTTTTGGCGTGCCGCCCCAGCCTCGCGCGCAGATGCTGTCATGGCAGCGGAGGATCGACGGATCACTCAAGTCTCTGTTTCACCTCCGCTGATCGCCGCGCATTGTGTTTGCGTCGCCCTTCCGGGCCGAGTCATCGCTCAACCAGCCGGTTTGACGCCGGGGAAAAGCCCGGCGCCACAAAAATAACACGCTCTGCGTCGGTCGCCATTGATTACAAAACGCGCCGCCCTTGAAGGCGGAAAAGTTTGCGTATAATGCCGCCATGAAGAGCGGCGTAATTCCAGGCATGGGTGCATACCTTTGGGAGCCGCCGCCGGCGGTTGTGAGCGCATTGCGGCCGATCGATCCTTCGGACCGGCCGCAATCGCGTTCGTCGGCGAATCATCGGCGTTTGGTCGGCCGATGCGCCAGACGTTGGAAGGATCGACAACCGCCACGCTCACCGTCGGATGCGGGAGACGCGGGATGGGCACGAGACAGAATGGGACAGATCAATTGACGCCGGGCTGTATAAAACAAACAGGAGCGTTGATGCAGCAACCGGCATTGGGCGACCTGGCGGAAAAGCCCGCCGGCGATGTTGTCGTTCTCGATCGCGTTCACATGGTTTACCGGGACCGTCCGGTCTTTACGTCGCTGTCCTGTGGCTTCGTGCGCGGGCGCATTTCGGTCATTCTCGGCGGCAGCGGCTCCGGAAAGACCACGATTCTCCGCCTCATCGGCGGCCTGGTGCGGCCGGAATCCGGGGCGGTGCTGGTCGATGGACAGGATATCTCCCGCCTTTCCGCTCTCGAATTGAAGCTCATGCGGCGCAAACTCGGCATGACCTTCCAGGGCGGCTCATTGCTCGATTCATACTCCGTTTTCGACAATGTCGCCTTGCCGCTCCGCGAACAGCCCGGATACGGCGAGCGACAAATCGCCGACGAAGTGCACGCCATTCTCAAAGCCGTAGACGTGGCCGACGCCGACAATTTGCTTCCCGGCGAGCTGTCCGGCGGAATGCTTCGTCGCGTGGCGCTGGCGCGGGCCATCATCCGAAAACCGGCCGTTCTGCTCTGCGACGAACCGTTTTCCGGCCTCGATCCCATCTCAATTCGACGAATGGCCACGCTTTTGATGGACATCAACCGCCAGTTCGGCATCACCATGATCGTCGTGTCGCATGACATTCATTCGACGATGCGCATGGCGGACCACGTTTTGCTCTTGCTCGGCGGGCGTATGGTTGAAGGGACGCCCGCTGAACTGCGGCAAAGCGGCGACGCAGAGGCGGCTGAATTTTTCCAGGACGGGTTGGATCGCCAACCGGGAAGGGTCCGGTAATGGCGAATCCCGTTTCAAAACTCGGCTTTCGGACGCTTCGCTTCGTTGAAGAACTCGGCGGCATGGCGGCGTTTGCCGCCGACGTCACGCGCACGGTCGTCGCCCCGCCGCCGCGACTGGCGTCATTTAGCCGCGAGTTGTTCAAGCTCGGCGTTCTTTCGCTTATCATCATCTGCGTTTGCGGTCTGACGGTCGGGATGGTGCTGGGGCTTCAGGGACACCACACGCTCGTCCGCTACGGCGCCACGCAATCGCTGGGCGCGGTCGTGGGGCTCAGCCTGATCCGCGAGTTGGGGCCGGTTATTACGGCGCTTCTGGTCGCCGGTCGCGCCGGGTCGGCGACGGCCGCCGAAATCGCCTCCATGGTGACCACGCAACAGCTGGACGGACTGCGCATGTTGTCGATCGACCCGGTGAGCTTCGTCATCAAGCCCAAGGCGATGGCTATGCAGATCGTCACCCCCCTGCTGACCGCCATGTTCATTTGCTGCGGACTGTATGGCGGGTATTTGATCGGTGTCGGCGTGCTCGGAGGCGATGCGGGAAGCTATATGGGCAGCCTCAAATCAGCGGTCGATTTTCGCAATGATATCGCCTGCTGCCTGGTGAAGTCGGTGGTGTTCGGCTTTTTTCTTGGATTGATCGCGACCTACCGCGGATATACCAGCGTCGCGACGGCCGAAGGCGTCAGTGCCGCCACCACGTCCAGCGTCGTCATCAGTTCCGTCACCGTGCTTCTGGCAGATTATGTGATCACCGCCCTCTGGGGTATCTGATATATGCAACGATCGACAACACGAGATTTCATGGTGGGGATATTTGTGCTTGCGGGTATCGCGGCGGTCGCGTATCTGTCACTGAGCGTCGGGGGCGGAATCCCTCGTCCCGGCCGCGAGGCGCTCAAGCTTTTTGCCGCGTTCGATGAAACCGGATCGCTGGCGGTCCGCGCTCCGGTGGTGATCGCCGGCGTGCGGGTGGGTGAGGTAACGCGTATTTCGCTGAACAAGAATTTTCGGGCGGACGTCGAACTAAGGCTTCGCAAGGATATGCAACTGCCCGCCGACACCTCGGCGGCGATCGTCACGGCGGGCGTCCTTGGAGACCGTTACATCGAACTGCAGCCCGGCGGCGACGAAAAAATGCTCAAATCCGGCGACACAATTACCTTCACCGAGTCCGCCGTGATTCTCGAAAAGCTGATCGGGCAGTTCATCTACGGAAAAACGAAGGAAAACCAGACCCCCGCCGCCACCGGGCCGGCGAAAACCCCATCGCCATGAAAAGAGCCATGACCGCCATGAACAATAACAGAAGACTCGCGCTTTTCTCGACGTTCACGTTGCTTGCGTTTTGCTTAAGCGTCGCCGTGAGTTCGCCGGCCGCGGAGAACGCGGCCGCGTCGCCGCGCGCGGTCATCGAGAGCGTCGTTCGCGATGCCCTCGCCGTGCTTCGCGACTCGAAACTTCCTCTGGACGTCAAACGGCGGAAGGTCAACCAGATCGCCATTGACCACGTGAATTTTGACGTGATGTCGCGCCTGAGCCTCGGACGATATTACCGCCCGCTCACCGAAGCGCAGCGGGCGCAATATACCGACGCTTTCAAGACACATGTGATCAACACCTATCGTCACACCACCGATAACTACACGGACGAAGACGTTCAAATAACCGGCGATCGCAAGGAGCAGGACGGCGATTGGACCGTCCAAACCCGCATTGTCGGCACCAAGGACAATAAGCCGGGCCAGGAAGTGGCAAAGGTCGATTACCGCCTGCGCGCCGCGGATAACCAGTGGAAAATCATCGATATGACCATCGACGGCGTAAGCCTCATCGGCAACTTCCGCTCGCAGTTTCAGGATATCATGACCAACGGCGGCATCGACAAGTTGCTCCAGCTTCTTCGCGATAAGAATGCCGCCAATGAAAAATAAATTCTCTACACGAACCACCCCGCCGACCTTTCGCCCGCTCAGGAAGAAGGTGATTTATTTAATGGCGATTCCGTTGCAAACGCGGATATTGACGATGGCGGTCGTCGCCACGATTCTCTCTTGCGGCTGCGCCGCCAACCGGCACGACCCCGATCCATTTAAATCGACAAATCGGGAAATCTATAAATTCAATGAGGGGATCGATCGCGTCGCCCTTAAACCGGCGGCAGACGCCTACGTCAAATATATCCCCAAACCAATCCGCACCGGCCTCGGCAACGGCTTTGATAACATCACCTATTTCAACGTGATCGCAAATGACGTGCTCCAGGCAAAATGGCGCCAGGGACTCAGCGACACCGGTCGCATGGCGGCTAACAGTACCATCGGAGTCGCGGGTATATTCGACGTGGCGTCGGGTTGGGGTCTTCCCGCGCATGAAAACGATTTCGGCGTCACCCTCGGCAAATGGGGCGTCGGGCCGGGGCCGTATCTGGTTCTCCCGCTGCTGGGGCCGTCAACGGTGCGCGACGCGCCGCGTTATGTGGTGGAGTATTTTGCCACGCCGACGACTTACCTTTGGCTGCCTTATTCCATCACTGTTCCGCTGGACGCGGTGTTTCTTGTCGATGAGCGTTCGCGCGCGGATATCATCGTTCGGTTTCGCAACGATACCGCGATCGACCCGTACGTCTTTACGCGCAATGCCTATCTGCAATACCGTGAGGCTCGAATTCACGAGTTTAAGCCTGCCGCGACCCCCGATCAGAGCCTTTACGATCTGGATACGGATTCGGGGCCGCCTACGAAGCCTTCCACAAAACCATAAGCATCATCCGTCATCTGGAGACGAAATCGGCCTTGTCGCATGAGGGCGCCGATTTTGCTCACTAACGCGGCTGAATGTAAGATGAGTTTTGTAACTCTGAAAACGCCTGGATAATTTTCACCAACTGCGCAAAAAGAAAGGAGAGCATGCCATGATCCGCATAATCGGTATGTGTTGCGTTCTGGCATTCATTTCCTGCCTGGGCGGCGGTTGTGACGGCGGCGGCGAACGATACAGCGACGTGGGCAGCAGCCTGGCGCCCCCTTCCGCGGGACAAGGCCGCGTCTATTTTTACCGCGACTCAAGGGCGGATGGCCTTATGGTTCAGCCCGAAATCCAATTGAATCACAAGCACATCGGCACATCCATCCCCGGCGACTACTTCTACATGGATCTTCCCCCCGGCGCCTACGTCTGCGTGATTCCCAAAATGGGAGACGTAGACAGCCACGGCTGCTCTCATACCCTGGCGTTTACCCTGAACGCCAATGAAACGCGATACATCCGCACATACCCTCATTATGGTGCGTCGCTGGAAGATAAAGCGACCGCGATGGCCACATTGGGAAATTGCTTCTATTCGCAAAACCTTCCCTGGTGATTTCCGCGCGCAATTCAATAGAGACACGTTCCATAGCAAGTCTTCGGAAAACGCCGCTGCGGAAGTGTCGGAACTTGACGCGATCGCGGCTGTCGGAAAGTTCGCGGCCCCGAGGCCATCGGCGGACGCACCCATTTCCAGAAAACGGTTCTTCTTCGATGTAAACATTTGACGGGCGACAGGATATCTGCATATTCTCTCGCCACCTAGGCGCCATGCGGATGAAGATCTAGCTGGCCCCATCGTCTAGAGGCCTAGGACACGGCCCTTTCAAGGCCGCGACACGGGTTCGAATCCCGTTGGGGTCACTATCCCGGCTTGCAGGAAGATGCAAGACAACGAAACCCCCGGCAAAAACCGGGGGTTTTTGCGTTATACTCTTTACCCCTGGCGGCGTGGATGGATGCGATAGGCGGGAATGTGATGCTCGATAGACATCGCGTTTGCCTCTCGGAATGAGCCGAAGTGTGTGCAGGACACACTTGTCACCGATTCAGACGGACGCCGCATTGCCGACCATCGGCAAGTTAGGCAGAATCCGCATTCGCCGCGAGAGCATTTTTCATGTTGATGGCGCGGGCTTCGGTCGCAAAAGACGCCCCGCAAGGGGAGCCGCTATTATAAACAAAAAGACGCTACAGCAACCTGAAAATGCTGGCAATTGAAGTGAAAGCCGCCTGTCAGGTTTGAACTGACGACCTATGCTTTACGAAAGCATCGCTCTACCAACTGAGCTAAGGCGGCGCCGACCGGCAAATAAAGCCGGCGATGTAACCGCCGGCTCGAAAACCAAGCATAGCTACGGCGGGCGCTTTTTCAAGGCGGGAACGCAGCCGTGCCGCATTCATTATTTTTCGTCGATTGAACCGTCGCGCGTGAATCCTCATGCACGCCGCGTCTCTTCGCTATTTCGATTTGGCCAGATTAGGAAAACGCGTACAACTCTTCGGCGTTCGGCTGCGATTTCATGTCGCCACTCGCTGAATCACCAGCCGGTGTTGGAGGGGAAAGTGGGCGTCGCCAGAGGATACGACGACGAAAGCCGTTCGCGTCAAACGTGAACAAAACCAAATACCCAAATGGTCGAATGCGCGATATGCGCATTCGACCACTTGGGCATCTGGTTCAACTCCGTTTCCGTTTTCCGGATTCTTTTGACCTCCCGCCATCAGGCCGGCGGCGGAGTCGCGCCAGCGCGATTTCCGCGTCGGCCGCCAGCGCCGCCGGGAGCTTGCGGGATCAGCTTTTGCTGCTCGGGGGTCAGCACGGCGTTGAGCTTCTCGCGGGCCGCGCGCATCGATTCAAAAGCCTTGCGACGGCTCTCCTGATCCGTCGGATTTACGTCGGCCATCTCCTTTTGGGTGTCGGCGATGATGGCGTTGATCTTCGTGGTTTGATCGTCCGTCAGCTTTAATTCCGGGGCGGTATAAGTCTTCTTGAAGCGGTCGAACATCATTGTCTGCCGCTTCTTGCCCAGAGCGGTCTTTTGGGCGTCGGTGAGGACCGACTGCACATCTTCGTTGAGCTTGCGGAAGGCGCCAAAAGCGGATCGGCGGCTTTCCTGATCGTCCTTGGCGGCCAAGCCCTTGATTTCGGTTTCGGCGGTGGTGATGAAGCCGTCGATCTTGGTCATTTGTTCGTCGCTGAGGCCGAGGCCCTCGAACTGATCGCGATAATTCTTGATCATGTCGGCCGGGTTGCGGCGGGCACGCTGGCCGCTGGGGGCGGCGGGAGTGGCCGGCTGGCTGGGCGCGGGGGCGGCGGGCTTGGCCGGCTCGTCGGCGGCACGCGACCAACCGGTAAACGAGGATAATGTCAGGCCGGCGCTGAGCGCCACGATCCGTAATGTCCGCTTGTTCATGAACGCGATCTCCGTGTGGAACTTCGAAAAATCATCGCCGGCAACTTCCGGCGGACCGACCGTCGGTCAAGACGCTCAATTGCCTGTACCGGCGTTGAGCGCCTTTATTGAAAGGAAAGTCCCCGGCGGAGCGGATTTTATTCCGAGAGAAAATGCGGCGGGGCTCGCGCGGGACGTTTGCGAATTCCAGCGGAAATCCTCCCGCGTTAACCGCTTGTACGCCAACATTGTGCCTGCGACGCACTGCATCCCGAGCAAGTCGCTATGCTTGCAGGCCAGGCCCAGCGGCGACATGAGTCCGAAAACGCCGAAAATAAGCAACGCCCGGAGATCCCATGACCCATCGATTTTTTCGTTTTCTCGCGTGCATCGTTTTATTCTCGCCGGTCTTGGGCGCGCGCGAAGCGGCGCCTTCGCCCACGCGCACGCCGTGCGATTCGACTTCTGAGAAGGCCACGCCTGACGGGCCTGCAAGCGGAACGCGGCCCACAACGAAAAACGTCGACGCTAAGGCGGTGAATTTTCAGGATGACGATTTCGCCAGTCGAATGGAGCTGGCGACGTTTAAGCTCTTCAACCGCGACTCGACGGCAACCTGTTTTCTCGTCACACCGCCGCGCGAGCTGGGGCTTGATGAAAAGCAGGTGATTATCGTGACCGCCCGCCACGTTTTCGAGAGGATGGGCGGCGAACAGGCGATCCTGGTGCTTCGGACCGTGCATGGCGACGGATCATTCACCCGCCGGGATTTTCCGGTCAAGATTCGCAATGGCGTCGAACCGCTTTGGACGCATCATCCTAAAATGGACGTGGCGGTGCTTCCCGTCGCATTGCCGGACGATATCCTCGCCCGGCCGATCGATTTTGACTCGCTTGCCGATGAGGCTGCATTAAAATCCGCGGGCGTGCACGTCGGGGGCGAGGTCCTGGTGCTGACGTATCCAATGCGCAATGAAGCAAATCTGGCGGGGTTTGCCCTGGCGCGGCATGCGTCCATCGCCAGTTATCCGTTGATGCCGATCCGGCTCGTCGACGGTTTCAAGCTTGATTTCAACACGTTCGCCGGCGACAGCGGAGGGCCGGCGTTCATGTCCGATCCGCGGCATAAAGAGGCCGGCGGCAATACGCCGCTGGTGCTCGGGATTGTGATCTCGCAGCTTCGGGAAGACGAGAAGACGGTCTTGATGAACGAAGAGAGAACGGTTCATGTTTCGATGGACCTGGGGAACGTGGTTTATGCTCAGTTCGCTCGCGAGACGATTCAACGGCTTAAGAAGTAGTCGTGGCGCAAAATAGCAAGTTATCTTTTGCCTTTTTCGGTCCATCGTAGTATTCTGCGGCGGTTTGGCCGAGGTTGGAAAGGTTTTCTCGCATTCCACGCAGACGTCAAGGGGTTGGCGGCTGTGGCGAGGGAAGTCTCCCTTTCCTGGATTTCCTGTCACCTATGGAGAGCGACACATGCCCGCACGTCCCCGTTTTGCAAGCATTGAAGCCCTTGAATCACGCCAACTTTTGTCGGCGGCGGCGGCTGCCGTTTTCGAGCAGAGCAATATCGCGCCGGTGCTGCGGGAGTCGGCGGTTCAAAAATCCCCCACATCCGCCGCGGTCAACCAAGCCATCACCAAGTCGGTCGGCGTCGCGCCCTCATCCACCAACCTCCAGCTTGCGATGGGACAGCCAAACCCGGCCGTCTCCGGCAGCGAGGTATCGTTCGTGGCCATCATCAATCCGGCCGTCGGCGGCGGGCCCACGCCTACGGGAACGGTTTCCTTTTTCGACAACTCAACGATGACGCCGACGATGATCGGTTCGATTCCCATCGATCCGAGTTCCGGCACCGCCGTCGCCCCTTTCACGACGACAACGCCGCTCTCCCTTGGCACGCATCCCATCACCGCCATGTATAGCGGCGACGGCAACTACATGGCGACGGCCTCCTCCAACACGATTAACGTCATCATCGGCGCGGCGACGACGACTACCATCTCGGCCAGCAGTACGCTGATAACGCCAGGGGCGCCGGGCGTGCAATTCAGCGCCGGCGTAACCTCGTCGACGCCGGGAACTCAGACCGGAAGCGTGACGTTTACCGCCGACGGAAACAACGTCCTTGCCACCGTGACGATTATGAACGGCACCGCCGTTACCCCGTCCATCACGAATCTGGCCGCCGGTATCCACAGCGTTACCGCCACTTACAGCGGCGATTCCAATTACATCATGAGCGTCTCGGCGCCCGTGAACGTAACGGTCAGCACCCCGACCACGACGACGCTCGCCGCCACGACCAACGGCTCGCCCACTCCGGCGATGGTTCCGCCGGGAACGATGGTGACGCTGACGGCGACCGTCACGCCCAATCCCGCGGGCGGCCTGGCGATCAACGGCGATACTGTCACGTTCTATAACAACGGACTTCAGATCGGCACGGGGACGACCACCAACGGCGTGGCGACGTTTACCACCCCAAACCTGCCCAACGGTTCCGACAGCCTCACCGCGAGTTTCCCCGGCGACGGCACCTATCGCGCCAGCGACACCACGTCGTCGCCCATCACGATCAACGTCGCTCAATTGCCCACCACCACCAGTCTAACCGAGGCAAGTCCGTCGGTGGCCGTGGGCGCTTCGGCCGTCTTCACCGCCATCGTCAGCCCGCCCCCGGGCGACAGCACCCCAACCGGCAACGTGACGTTCTACGAGGGGAACACGAACCTCGGCACAACCCCCATGGTGAACGGATCGGCCATCTTCAGCATCACCACGCTGCCGATCGGAACCCATATTATTTACGCCGTCTACAACGGCGATACGGCGTATACGACCAGCACCTCCAACAACGTCTCGGAAGTGGTAGGCATCGCGACGTCCACGGCTTTGACCGCTAACCCGCCCGGCCCCGTCACGCCCGGCACGCAAGTCACTTTCACGGCGACGGTCACACAGTTGCCGACCACCAATCCAGCGCCCACGGGCCAGGTAACATTCACTGACGGGGGCATCAATCTCGCCACCATGCCGCTGGTGAACGGCGTCGCCTCGTACAGCACGATGGGGCTGCCCAACGGAACGAACAACATCACCGCCACCTACGGCGGCGACGCCGCCAACGTCGCCAGCACGTCAAGCGTCGTGCCGGTGTTGGTCGGGCTGGCCACGTCGGTCGTCGTCAGCACGCCCAATCAAAGCGCGGGCCTCGGGGCGCCGGTGGTCCTGAACGCCAGCGTCACGCCCGCGGTGGCCGGCAGTGGGTTTGTTCCGACGGGCATGGTCACGTTCTACGATGGAGCCACGCCGCTGGCGTCCGCGATGCTAGTCAACGGCGTCGCCACGATCACCGTCACAAGCCTGACCACCGGCTCACATACCATCACCGCCGCGTACGGCGGCGACATGAACTTCACGGCAAACCATCCCAATCAGGGCGTTACCGTATCGATCGGGTCGGCGATGGCCGTTAACGCAAATGTCGGGCTGACGGCGTCGGCGCCCGCCGCGGGACTCGGAGACCCGATCACGTTCATCGCGACCGTCAGCGCCACCGGCATGGGCGCCGTCGTTCCGACCGGCGCCGCGACCTTCCAGAACGGCGGCGTTACGATCGGCACCGCCATGCTGGATATGAACGGCATGGCGATGTTCTCCACCGCCGCGCTTCCTTCGGGACCCAATGTCATTACCGTTCTTTATAGCGGCGACAGCAATTACAACCCGGGCATGGGTGGTCCATTGACCGAAACCGTCGGCAACGTCCCCGGGACCACGACCACGACCACGTTGGCCGCGTCTGCGCCGTCCGCCGCGGTCGGCAATAGCCTCACGTTTACCGCGACGGTCGCTCCCACTGTCCCGGGCGGACCTGTTCCGACCGGCACGGTGACGTTCACCAACGGCACGACGGTCATCGGAACGACGATGGTTCAGCCGAACGGAGCGGCCACGCTCTCGACGACAACGCTGCCTCCGGGCGTCGATATGATCACCGCGACGTATTCCGGCGACATCTCGAACGTATCGAGCGTCTCGAACACCGTGACCGAAATGATCGGCGCGACGCCGGGCAACAGCGTCAATTTAACTTTGAGTTCCACCGCCGTCGCGATCCCCGTGGGCGGCACGGTCACGATCACGGCCACGGTACAACCGGTGGTCGCCGGTCCCGCTCCCACCGGCACCGTGACTTTCCTGCTCAATGGAACTGCGCTGGGCACGGCGACGGTGCAGGCGAACGTCGATACCGCCTTCATTACGACCAGTACGCTTCCGGCCGGGGTCAACATGATCACCGCCGTCTACAGCGGCGACACCCATTATAACTCCGCCCAATCGCTGCCGATCACCATCAACGTCGGCAACAACATCGGCACCGCCGTCACCACCACCACCGTAACGACCTCCAAAGCCTCAGTCCCGCTCAACACCGTCGTCACCTTCACCGCCACCGTCACGTCGACCGGCGGTCCGCCGGCGACCGGGACGATCAACTTCTTCAGCGACGGCATCTCGATCGGGATCGTGAAGCTGGTCAATGGAACCGCCACACTGACCACGTCCACCCTCCCCAACGGACTGGACGTCATTACCGCCACCTATTCCGGCGACGTCAATTACGCGTCAAGCACTTCGGTCGTCGTTGTCGAAACAGTCGGCACGGTCACCCCAACCGTGACCTTTACGACCCTGGTTACCTCCAATCCGGCGGTCAGCATCGGCGATACCGCCACGCTGACCGCCACGGTCACCGCTCCCTCCACCAGCATTATCCCGACCGGGATCGTCAGCTTCCTCGAAGGCGATACCACCATGGGCAGCGCCATCCTCCAGCCCGACGGCACGGCGACATTCGATTTGCCGGCGCTCGACGCCGGAATCGACCAGATCCGCGCCACCTACAACGGCGCCCTGGTCATCGCGGGCACTTCAACCCCGATCAGCTTTTCGGCCAGCACGTCGACGCCGATCACCGAAACAGTCGGCCCAGCCACGCCCGGCACAACCGCCACGAACCTTACGGCTTCGACCGGCGTGAGCGATCCGGGAGGCTCCGTTAGCTTTACCGTCGCCGTCGTCCCGGCCATCCCCGGCGGCGCCATCCCCACCGGCGCCGTCACCTTCTTTGACGGCACGACGCAAATCGGAGTTGTCCCCGTCCAGACCGATGGAACCGCCGCCCTTACGACGACGAGTCTTCCCGGCGGTATCAATAACATCACCGCCACATACGGCGGCGACACCGTTTACGACACCAGTTCGTCCGCCGCCTTTACCGTCGCCGTCGGTTCCGTAACTCCGACCTACACCATCGCCCTGAACACCTCGGCCGGCTCGGCGATGGTCGGCGCCCCGGTCGTGCTCACCGCCACCGTCACCCCGTCGGTCGGCGCCGCCGCCCCGATCGGCGAAGTCACGTTCTTCTCCGGCGGCGTGGTTTTGGGAACCGGGATTGTGCAGAGTGACGGAACGGCCTCCTTCACCACGAGCGGTCTGGCCGCCGGCAACAGCTCGATCACCGCCATCTACAGCGGCTTGACTGGCGTGTCCGGCTCGTCTTCTTCGATTTTGCAGATGGTCAGTTCCCTTCCTCCGTCTCAATCGCTGCCGACGGTCAGCGGGGAATCGGTTCCCACCGGAATGGTGGTGGCCGGGCAGCCCACGAAGATCACGTTGCCGGTGACCATCACCAATCAGTCGATGGCGATTTCCGTCGGGATCTTTACGCTCAACGTCTATCTCAACACGTCGGCGACGCTCGATGGCCATGAAGTTCTTGTCGCGACCGGAACCAAGTCTTTGGATCTTGACCCGACCGCCGCTTCAAAGCCCTGGAAATTCTTGATCAAGTCGCTTCCGGCGAGTTTGCCGAGCGGCGTGTACAACATCATCATTCAGTCGACCGATCCGGTCGGCGCTACCGCCGTCACCACGACAACCAAGACGATTCAGGTCGTCGCTCCCGTCGTCTCCCTGACCGCGACCGCGACGGCGGTAACGCCGCCCACGCTGCAAGTCGGGCAAAACGGTTCGATCATTTTGACTTTGACCAACGACGGCAACGTCGCCGCCAGCGGCGCTTTGTCGATCATTCTGAGTCTGTCGATCGACGGCGCAACGCCCTTGTCGATCGCCGGGACGATCCTGTCGACCATGACCGGCAACGCCAAGCTCAATCCCCATCAGACGCGGACGTTCCGCATCCACTTCCGCCCGACCGCGGTGATTCCCGCCGCGACTTATTACCCGTATGTGTCGATCTCCCTCGACGGATACTCGGCGACGACCGTCGGCAAAACAAAGTTCAACATCGCCTGATCCGCCCCCCTTTCCCGCGAGGATCGGGGACCGGCGCAATCGGCGGGCAATCACCAAGGACGCGAAGTCAGCGATGAACTTCGCGTCCTTGGTGATCTCGTGAAGCCCGCGCGGACCGTCATTGTCTCCGAGCAGGGTATTTATCGGACTTACTAAAGCCGGCGCCGCGCTATGACCGATACTTCTTCAGTTCACCTGAAGGAGATTTGTATGTCCGTTACCGTCGATCATGAATTATTCGCCGCCGAAGAAATTGGCCTGGCAACGGTTGGGCAGGTGCTCACGCATCTTCAGGGGTACAATCGGCTGATCGTCAATTTGCTCATCGACGGGCTGGAGCCTGACTTGTCGTTCCTGGGCAACGTCCGACGAACGCCGCTCGGCGACCACACCGTCTACATTGAAACCGCTGACCCACGCGACATGGCGCTGGAAGTGCTGAACGAGGTCGAAGTTCAGCTTCAGGAAGCCGAGCGACTGCGCCACGACGCCATCGGGCTTTTGCAGCGCAACAACGTCGAGCGGGCGCTGCAGAAGCTGAGCGGCTGTTTCACCACCTGGCAAAACGCCAAGGAATCAGTGCTGAAAACAACGCAACTTCTTCGGATCGATCTTGAACAGGTCTACGCCGGCGCCCGCACGCTGGGACAAATGGTCGGTGAATTTAACGATCAACTCCGTCAGATCAAATCCGCCCTGGAAAACCGCGATTACGTTCTGCTCACGGACATTCTCACTTACGAAGCCACCGAGACCAATCATCGATGGAGCGAGGCGCTTGACGGCATTCGCGATGCCGTCGGGGTCGCCAGGTAATATCCGTGGGATCGGGAGGACCAGAAAACAATCGAAGCGGAACCGCGGGAAGGCCCGCTCCGATTCAGTCATCGCTCATCATTTCTTGTATCTTCTGATTTTCGATTCGCCTACCGTTTCCCCGGCTGTCCGCCCGGCTGAATCGCGATCGACCCGAATTGATCTTCATAACGCTTCACCAGTTGAGCCAGCGAAATCGACAGGCGCTTGACGGTCGGGTAGCTGAGGATGACCCGATCGCCGGCCTTGAAGAGCATCTGGGCTTGGCCGGCCTGGGGATTGGGATTGAGCATGTTGAAGCCGAAATCGACCACCACTTCTTCGCCGGTGGTATAGATGCGATACCCGTTGGCGAAGGCGATGCGCATCTCGCGCTCGTCCACCACCAGTTGCACCTGTTGCTGATTCGGATCGGACGAAATAATTTCCTCTGCCATTTCAAACTCCTGTAAAAAAGGGACGCGTATTGTGTCCAAATATTCGATCGTGTCCACGTCGCGACCGCGCGACATCGGCCTTTTTTGTTGCTGTTCAACGCAATTGTGAATATTGTAGTCGCTGTTCGGCGAAGATTAAGCGTCCTGGTCAAACCGAATTCGCCGTGCAAATCGCCTGGTGGTTGATCCAGTCGGCGGAATGGGGTGTTTCGTGATGTTTCGCGATCGTGACGTCCCGATCCTTCTCATCGAACTCCGCGCCGGCGTCCCTGTCTCGGTTGCCGAGTTTTTAGAGCGCGAAGCGCCCCGGTGGGCCACGATCCTCACGACCCGCGGGAATTTTATCGAAGCGCTGGAGGTTTTGGCGACCCACAAATTCGATGCGATCATCGTGGCGTTTCCGGAAGAAGGCGCGCTCAAGGCGATCGGACAGGTGCATTCACGGTCCGGCGGGGCGCCGATGATCGTTCTTGGGGACGTGGACGATCCGATTTTCGCGGCCGGCGTTTTAGCGCATGGGGCCGAGGATTATTTGGCGCACGGCAAATTCGACGGGCCGCTCCTGGTCCGCGCGATCGAATATGGCTTGCGGAGAATCGCCGATCGCAGGCAGATGGAGGATGCGCTGGCGGAAGAGCGCAATCTGCTTCGATCGGTGATCGATGCCATTCCCGATCACATTTACGTTAAAGACGTCGATCATCGATTTGTGCTGGGGAACCTCGCGACGTATCGGTTTTTCGGAATGGCCGGCGAGGAGGTCATCGGCAGGACCGACGACGATTTTTTCCCCGCCACCGCCGCCGCTTCCTTTATGCGCGAGGAAGAGCGGATCATGCGGTCCGGCCAGCCTTGCATCAATCGCGAGACGCACGCGGTCTCGGCCGACGGACGCCAGCAGTGGACGTTGACGACCAAGGCGCCCTTGCGCGACAAGGGGGCGACGATCGTCGGGATCGTCGGAATCAATCGCGACATCACCCAGCGAAAACTGGCGATTCAGCAGGTGGAACAGACCAACGATATTCTGGCTCGCCGGGAGCTTGAATTATTGTCGGCGCTGGAGGATCTCAAGCGTTCGCACGAAGCGCTGCAAGCGGCGCAGATGCAGTTGATGCAGGTCGAGAAGATGGAATCGGTCGGCCGACTGGCGGCGGGAATCGCGCATGAGGTCAAAAACCCGCTGGCGATCATCGCTACGGGAATCGACTTTCTGAAGCTGACGGCGCCGGTCGCCGACGAGTCGGTCACACGGGTCCTGGGGTCGATGGGCCGGGCGGTAAAGCGGGCTGATTCGGTCATCCGCGGGCTGCTCGATTTTTCCCGGCCCGCCGCCCTTCGTTCCGAACCCAGCGATCTGAATACGATAATCCGCCATGCGCTGTTGCTGGTGGATCACGAGCTGATGCGGTGCAAGATCGTCTTGCACACGGATTTCTCCGATCCGCTTCCGGCGGTGTCGGTCGATTCTAATAAGATCGAGCAGGTTTTTCTGAACTTGTTTATCAACGCGATTCACGCGATGCCCGACGGGGGCAGTCTAACCCTGCGAACCAGGAGCGAGCAATTGGCCGCGCTCGGGCATAACATCGGGGACGACCGCAACGAACGCTTCCGGGCGGGCGACGCGGTCGTGATCGCCGAAGTGGACGATACCGGACATGGAATCCCCGATGACAAGCTCGCTAAAGTCTTCGATCCTTTTTTTACCACCAAGCCGACCGGGAAGGGAACCGGACTTGGCTTGTCGGTGGCGAAAACCATCGTCGATCTGCACGGCGGATTACTGCAACTGGCCAACCGCGCCCAAGGCGGCGTTTGCGCCTCGCTCGTACTGAAAGCCACGGGAGATTCACCGCATGACCACCACACCGATGGAATTGACGCCCCAGACGCCGCCGAAGATTCGGGTTTTGATCGTGGACGACGAGGAGGACTTCACGCTTATGATGGGGATGGCATTAAACCAGACCGGGTTTTATGAAACCCGCGAGGAAAACAGCGCGTTGCGGACCGTTCCCGCCGCGCGCGAATTTAAGCCCGACGTGGTGCTGCTGGACGTGATGATGCCCGACGCCGACGGCGGCGATATCGCCGGCGACTTAAAAGCCGACGACGCCACCGCGCACATTCCCATCATCTTTCTCACCGCCCTTGTCGGCAACGAGGAGACAAGCCTTGGCGGATTGCTCAGCGGCGGACATCGCTTCCTGCCCAAGCCGGTGAGCCTGGCCGAGTTGACGCAGTGCATCGCGGAGGTCACGGGAAAAGAGGCCGGCCCGCGGTAAGTGGTCGGAACGTCACGCAACCGGCGCAAAGGAAATCCCGCATCGCGCTAACGCCGGCCACGCGTTTGGCCGTCTGAACGTTACGAGCGGATTTGAATTGCGGATTTCGGTTTTCACCCGCCTCGCTATACTTCCGCTCGATGCCGCACAAAAAGCAATCGGAATGGATCCTCGTATTGATCGGCTTCGGCAAACTGCTCAAGTCCGCCATGCTTTTATTTATCGCCTTGAAGGCGAATCAACTGCTCAAAGGCGACGCGGCCAAGACCGTAACGCACTGGATTCACATCCTGCGAATAGATCCCGGCAACGTCCATATTCATAACCTGATACACCGCGTGACGGGCATCAGCCCTCATCAATTGAAAGAGATTCGGCTCGGAAGTTTCGTCTATGCCGGCCTCTTCGGAACCGAGGGGCTGGGCCTGGTTCTGCGCCGGCGATGGGCCGAATATCTTACGGTGGTTACCACTTCATTGCTTTTGCCGCTGGAAGTTTATGAACTATTCCATGGCCACCATCACGCGGCGAAGATCGTGCTCTTTGCGCTGAACGTCGTCATCGTCGCGTACCTGATCGTTCGCCTCAGGAACGAATGGAAAACCGCCTGAAATCGATTCGTTCCGTTTTCGAGAAAGCTGCCGACGCTTCAAGACGGCGCAGAGCCCAACAGTTTCCGCAACTATCTTATACGCGCCGTTCGCGCACGTTCCCCAGCAGCGCCGCCAGCGTCTTCAGATCCCGCGCCCCCACGCCCGCAAATTGCTCACGATGCAATTCCAACACCGGCTCGTCCATGCTCGCCAGCAACGCTCGCCCGGCGTCGGTAATGTGCGTCTTCACGACGCGCCGATCGGATTTATCCCGGCTACGCTCGATCAGCGCCCGCTTCTCCAGCCGGTCCAGCAGCCGAGTCATGTCGGGATCGCGCGTGAGCATCCGGTCGGCGATTCGGCCGCAGGCCAATCCCTCTTTCCCGGCGTCGCGGAGAATGCGCATCACATTGTACTGCGTCGGCGATAAATCCAGCGTCTTCAGCAACTCGGCCAATTCCGTCTGAAGCAGATCGGCGGTCCTGAGAATTCCCAGAAAAACATCCTGCGCCGGCGCTCGCCCCAATCCGGCCTGGCATTCGCCTTGTCTTGAGGACGATCCTCGGCTCCCGTCGCTCATCGAATAATATTAGTCGTGAGAACAGATAACGTAAAGCGGACATTCCTCAATCACGATTTTGTCATCTAGTGTATTGTCACTCTCATAACTTCGTGTTTCACTCATCGAACGACGCCGAATTTTCGGTCGAATAGGAAACACCGACCCGAAAATGTAAGCGTGACAATGCAATAGAGCAATTCCAGGTTGCTGGCGCGTTTCCGCGTTTAGCGGCCCCGCTTGCGGGGCGTGTTTCGCGACCGGACGTCGCTTCACCAACACGAGAATCCTCCAAAAGAGTGCTGATCGGCGCGCCTTTCGTCCGATAAACGGACAGTGACCGCATCACGCTCGATTATTTTCGCAGGCGCCTTACTGCTTGCCCTGGCCGGCGCCGTTTGCGCGGCGAACCTCGCCGACCACGTGGTATTCGTGCAGGGCCAAACCCTCTGCGGCCGGATCGGCGCCGGGCCGGTGGAAAGGCTCTCCGACCGCGCGCATTACGAGCAAATCGACCACGACGGCCGCCACTGGTATGTCCTTCACCGCTCGGACGGACGTCGCGCGTGGCTGAAAATTCTCGAATGCGAAACCACCGGCGCGCTGCGAAGCGTCGGCGACATCACCGATGCCCGCCTTCAGGAAACGACGGCGATTGACCGTGCCGAATTTCTCCCCGATGGCCGGCTGTTCGTCGTCCTCCACGTCAACCCCTCGGTCAGCGCGGCCGTCGCGATGAGCTACCCGACCGGCGATCGGACGATTTTCCTGGGCCACACGTTTACGCCTGATCCTTCGGGCCGACACATCGCTTATTTCCGCGAGCCCGCCGGTGAATCAAAAAACGCTGAAACCGCCGAACTATGGGTGGACGGAAAAAAAGCCTGTGAACTACCCGCCGCCCAGGCCAACGACATTGCGTGGACACCGACGGGAACGGCCGTAGCGCGATAACGCCAAACCAAAAGACGTTCCCCAAATCGACGCGAATGAACGCGACAAAGCCGGCGCTAAACTCCGGCGATTGCCATGTTGCATGACGTGAGTGAGCAGACGTCTGGAGGCGATGGCGTCAATTGCTCGGCGGGTCCTGCAAGGACTGCAACAGTTCCTGGGCTTGCGGATAATTCGGATTAATGCTGAGCGTGCGCTTCAGCGCGTCCCTCGCCTCCGATGGCCGGTGAAGTTGAATGAACAGCGTGGCTTTCGCGTAGGGAATATCGGCGTCGGACGGGTCGGCGGCCTGGGCTTTCGCGTACGCGATCAGCGCCGCCCCCGCTTGACCGGCCTTCTGCCGGGCGAGGGCGAGGTTATACCATGCGCGCGCATTTTTCGGATCGAGATTCACGGCCTTCTCGAACGCCGCCAGAGCCGACGATCCCTGCCCGGCTTCGCTGGCCGCAAGTCCATATAAAAACCAATATTCGGAATTGGCCGGCTCAAGGTCGCGCGCGACGGCGATCTGCGCCAATGCCTCTTGCGGCTTTCCGATCCGCCCGAAAAGCGTCGCCACTTCGCGACGGAATAGCGCCGACCGGGAATCGAATTCCACCGCCCTTCGCAAATGAACGGCCGCTTCCTCGAATCGATTTCGGTCGATTTCATAGCGGGCCAACGCCAGCTGGCCGATCGGCTCATCCGAGTGCTGATCGAGGTAGCGCAAGTAGTCCCGCGTCGCCGGCGATTCGGGAACCAGCCCAGGCGCCCGCGCGCCGGCGGCGACGATTCGCACATTCCGCGACGGATCGTCCATCGCCGCCGCGATCGCCTTCGCCGCGTCCGGATCTTGATTAGCCGTCGGCGCAAGCGCCGTCACGACCGATTCACGCACCATCGGATCGATGTCATGAGACAGCGCGGCGATAACGCTTCTTACCGCCGACTCATCCACCCACTGCGCCAATATTCTCACGATTCCCGATCTCCAATATGCCGTCGTCGCGGCATCGCTCAGCATCGCCAACAAAACCGGCTTGCTCCACGATTCGCGATTGCGCCCCGCGGCGATGATCAGCGCCCGACGCCGGGTTGGACGGTCCATTTTTGCCCCGTACCACGCGTTGACGCTGGCCAATGACCAATCGGCATCCTTATCCAAATGACACCGATTGCATGCGTTCGGCACGCCAATTCGCTTGGTCAGCAAAGGATCGGGCGTGGTGAAGCCATGATCGTGCCGGGCGTGGCGCTGCATGTACGCCGTTTGCGGCATATGGCAATTGACGCACCGCGATCCGGCGCTGGACGGCGCATGAAAAGTATGAAGGGCGGGATTGACGATCGGCGCCTTCGGGTAGGCGCCGACATGACATCGCATGCACAGCGCGTCTCCGTCGAAGAGCGGCTTCCCGGAATGAACGTCGTGACAATCCATGCACCGCACGCCCGCCGCGTGCATCTTGCTGCCGAGAAAAGCCGAGTATTCGTAGTCTTCGTCGCGCACCTGGCCGTCGGGATAAAACAGGTCCGATTCATCGACGCCGGTAAGCGCGTAATGGTCGAAAAATATCTGCCCCGGCACGAAATCGCCGGTGAGTTCGTCACGACGGGCATGACATGAGCCACAGGTATCGGTCATCTGATCGCGCGACGGATGAGCGAGCGATTGGTCCGCTTTCCCGGCGTTTTTTGGGTTTTCTCGCCATTTCGCGTGCGCTTTCATCGGCCCATGACAAGCCTCGCACCCGACCGACATCTCGGCCATTCGAGTTTGGTAGGAATCGTTTGTCTGGTCATAGTTTTTGCGTAAGCGCGTGTTGTGACAGGTGGCGCACATCGCGTTCCACGTCATTCCCCTGCCGGTCCAGTGCCCCCATTCGCCCGCCTGCCGATCCTCGGCGCCGTAAACGTCGAACCATTCGTCGCGGCGCGGATCGAAGGCCAGCTCCGTCGCCTGAACACGTCCGCGCGGGCCGGGCACGAGAAATTCCCTCAGCGGATCGACGCCGATCACGCGCGCGATATCATGCGCTTGCCGCTTTCCGGAAAGGCCCATGGTCACCAGCTGATACGTCCCGTTATGAATTCTCGCCTGCGATGTCTGGGCGCCATGCGCAATCGTCCGCGGCGGATCAAACGCGATGCGATCATGCTCCGCCGCCACCGGCCGCTCGGCCAGCGCATGGTGCGACGTGGACCATCGATCGTATTCGCCGCGGTGGCAATTTTTGCAGGTTTCGGACCCGCCGTAGCCGGCCAGAACCGCGTCGTCGGCGTCGGCTATCGCGGCTTGCACGCCGGACTCGTTTTTCTTGGGTTGACCTGTCTTGACGGCTGATGAACCCCTTAACAAAAGAAGCGACACGACGGCGAAGACGATCGCCGCGCCGAACACGGCGATCCCGCGGCGCATTTTCGAGCGTCGCGAGGCGCCACGAAGGTCGGCGGTGGGTCTGTCGTTCATTCGCGGGTCAATTCGTATCGCCGTACGAGCCGCGCGTCAACGATTTACCGACGGCGGGCAAGCAGAAACGTGCGATCATCGGTCGACGCCAACCCCCCCTGCAGGACATTCAACCGGCCGGTAAGGCATTCGGCGGCGGCGCGGGCCCGGGTATCTCGGGTAGGATATGCCGTCGTCAGTTCGGCGCATAATCCCTCGATGCCCAGCATCGCGCCGCCGGGGCCGGACAGTTCGGAAAGGCCATCGGAATAGAGCGCGGCCATCTCCTCGACATCGAGGGTAAAGCGACCGGGGAGTATCGTGTCGGCCTCTAATCCCAGCGGAAGATTGCTCTCCATTTCGATCCGGCGCGGGGCGGCGCCGGGTGACAGGATCAGCAACGGCGGATGCCCCGCGTTGACGATTTCCATTTGGCCGCTCGAAGGATCGACCGCGATCGCGATCATCGTGACAAACGATTCTTCCGAGAGCGTGCCGAGCAAATAACGGTTCAGGTTGGTCATCAATTCCGGCAAGCCAAGACCGCTCAACACGCCGGCATGAATCATCGTGTGAACGCTCGACGCGATCAGCGCGGCCGGCAACCCCTTTCCGCACACGTCGGCGATGGCCAGGAGCGTGCGTCCGTCGGCCATCTTCACGGCATCGACATAATCGCCGCCGACCCAATGACAGGGGATGAAGCCAATGGCGACGTCCAACCCGTCGAAGGTGGGATTTTTCGGAACGAGGCGCATTTGAATCTGCCGCGCGCGCGCCAGTTCCCGTTCCATCGCCGCCATCGCTTCGGCTTGTTTGCGCGCCAGCCAGGCCGACTCGGCCTGCTGATATTGCTTCACCGCCAGGTTGACCAGCGCCAGCCATTCCGCGCTTCCCAGCGCCGGAGGCAGCATGATGTAAAGCGCCTCGATGAAGTCGCCCGATTGCCCGACCGGGCAGGCGATCGCCGCCATGGCCGTAATCTGCGGCGAGATGGAAACCTGAATGTCGTTTTCTTGTTCATTCGGATAGCCGGAGTTGCTCGCCAGGACCGCTTCGCCGGTGTCGCGCACCTTGCGAAGCACGCCGCGCGACAGATAAGGGTCGCGGCCCGATCTACCGCCGTGGGCTTCGCAGATGAGTTGAACGCGCTCGTCGGCGCCCGACCTGGCGATTCGCACGACCGCTCCCCAATGCCCGCGAAATTCAGGGCCGACCATCAGCCTGCAGAGCATCCGCAGCCGTTCCTCGGGCGTCGAGGCCGTGAGCAGCTTTTTACTAAAATCGTTAAGCGTGGTGAGATGCGATACGTCGATGTGCGGCGGGGCGTAGTCCTTCAGCGTGCTGATGCGTCCGTCCATTCCGTCGGCCATCGGAATTTTTGTCGCCGTGAGCGGCAGCGTGACGCTGAGATGATCGAGAATCGTCAGCAAGAACGGGCCGACGCCGATCTGGTCGCCGGTATCCACCGGGCGAGGCTCGGAAATGGTCTTGCCGTTCACGGCGGTGCCGTTGCGGCTCTGGAGATCGCGGACGTGATACTGGCCCCGCTCATCGCGCCAAAACTCGGCGTGATGGCGCGACACCTGGGCGTGATCCAGCCGCACGCCTGCCTGCGGCGAGCGACCGATGATGAGCCGCTCTCCGGCGAAAGGCATGCGCATAATTTCTCCCGAAGCGTCGCAAACCACCAGGCTGGGACAATCGGTGACTGGCATGATGTTAAAGAATAACAAAAAGATGCCGCGGCCGCTTATTATTAACGACCTTGCATAACCAATCCGCGAAGGGTATCGATATCCCGGCCATTCAATTTCCCAAACGATCCTTCACCCGAGGCGCCGAGCATGTATCTTTTTCCCCTCGAGCAATCGCAGTATTACCAAAACTACGCCTTCCGCGAAAAATTCTTTTCGCCGGAAGAATGCGATCGCGTGCTGGCGTTGCTGAATCAATATCCGTTGCAGGATGCGGTGGCTCCCAGAGCGGATAATCTCGCTTATCCCCGCGACGTTCGCAAGTCGCGTGTCGCGTCGCTTCCCTGGATTAAAGACGCCGAGTGGATCTTTCAGCGCCTGACGGCGGCGGTGATGGAGTGCAACAAGTCGCTCTACAATTTTCAACTTGCCGGATTCATGGAAGGGCTGCGGATCGATGAGTATCAGGCCGGATCATTCTACGATTGGCATCAGGATTTTGGATACCGCGAGCAATCGATCCGAAAGATCAGCCTGATCGCGCAACTCACGGAACCGAGCCAATATCAGGGCGGCGACGTGGAATTTTTCTCGGGGCGCGGGCCGCAGAAAGCCGTGCGCGCCCGGGGAGCGATACTGTTGTTTCCGTCGTTTGTGCTGCATCGCGTCGCCCCCATGACGGCAGGAACGCGGCACGCGCTCGTGGGATGGGTGGCGGGACCGCCGTTTCGATGAATCGGATGTGTCGGTCGGCCATACGGCTAAAGCAGATTCTAAATCGCAAAAAATTCGCGAACGTGCCGCCGACTTGAAATCGAGATTATTCGCAAGCCGCTTTCGTCATTTTTCCTGAGGCGGCGCGGGTGTGATCGATCCCAAAATCACGGGTCGGCGCGCGCCGGTAACGGAAGGAACATTGGAGGGGTGGCGGTCTAATGTCGCCGCGCCGAGCAATGCAAACGCGATCGCCTCCTTGGCGGCGGATGGAATGTCCAGGGCATCGGTGGTCATGACCGGCATGCCGCCTGCGTCGCTCGCCAAAATTTCCATCAATGTTTTATTTTCACAGCCGCCACCGCTGGCGATGATTTCAGTTTCTCGAAGATGAAGCAGATCGGCCATCGCCACTCGAATGCTTTGCGCGGTGATGACGCAACTGGTGCGCAGGAGATCGCCCAGACCCAGATGCGGAAACCGCCGGGCTTCGTCATTGAAAATCCGGATCATCTCCGGCCCGTCGGTCGACTTGGGCGGCGGCCGGGAAAAATAAGGATTTCGGCAAACCGCCTGCGCCAATTCCAGCGACGGCTTGCCGCGCGCAGCCCGCTCGCCGCCGGCGTCGAAACCGGGGCCGGCGGGGTCGTGGGTTCGACAGAGCCAATCGCTGATGCAGTTGCCCGGGCCGGTATCGAAGGCGATTAATTCGTCGATCGATCCCCCCGCGCGAAGTGATGTGATATTCGCGATGCCGCCGATGTTGAGCAGCACGCGGTGGTTCCTTGGATGGCTAAACAGCAGGAAATCGGCAAACGGAACCAGCGGCGCCCCCTGCCCCCCCGCCGCGCAATCGGCCCGGCGGAAATCGCTCACGACCGCGCAGCCCGTCTCCCACGCCAGCAGCGACGGATCAAACCACTGGATCGTGGACGGCGGAGCGTGAAAGAGCGTCTGCCCATGCGCGGCGACGCCGGCGATTTCCAACGGGCGAAGACCCCCGGCCGACATAGCCTCGCGCACCGCCTCGGCGTAAAGGAGCGTGATGTCGCGGCCCATTTGAGCCAAGGCGTGCAGTTCGCATCGACCGGTCGATCGAAGCCCGAAAATCTCGCTGCGCAAGCCGGGAGGATAGGGCCGATGCGTGTGGCCAATCAGGTCGGCGGTCATCCGCAAGCCAGTGCCATGGACGCGAACGGCGGCGGCGTCGACGCCGTCGGCGCTCGTTCCGCTCATCGCTCCGATGATCAGGCGGTGAAACATGCGTTTGAGGATAGTATTCGATCGCGGCGAACGGAAGTGGCGGCAACGATGTTTCGGCGTGGCCGTCAATTAGGAGAATTGATCCGATTTTTCCGCCGCATTTCATTGCGCGAGCCCCGGGACCGCGCTTTGAACGATGTCGTCGCCGGAAAGTGCGCATAACAGTTGTGCGCAGCGTCGGCTCCTGTTTATAATGGAGCGGTCACCGGTGGTTTTCGGAGATTCAATATGGCTGAAAAAGACAAAGAGCAGGACCGCGGCCGCGAGGAATCCAACAGCGGCACGGCCACCGCCAAGCCAAAGCGCTCGCCCAAGAAAAATCCGCAAACCCGGCCGCCGCAGCCGTTGCCGCCGTGGAAGGTGCTATTGCACAACGACGACAAGAACGAATTCGGATTTGTGATTCACACCGTCATGGAAATCACGCCGCTCAAGGAACAGGAAGCCAAGGATCGTACCAACGAAGCCAACAAAACCGGGGTCGCTCTTTTGCTCGTGACGCACAAGGAACGGGCGGAACTCTACATGGAGCAATTCGAATCCAAGGGCCTGACGGTGACGATCGAACCTGCCGAAAAGTGATTGATATCGACAATCAAGCGATGAGCACGTTCGTGATACAGCCGTCACGGCGGTATTGTTTCAGTGCCACGGGCGGGATGCGTTTTCCATGGGGTATTTTCAAGCGACCTTGGATTGCGAACGCCCCGCAAGCGGGGCCGCTAAACAATGGAACGCTTCAGCAGGCTGAAAAATGCGCTGAAGCGTCCGGGCCACTTCAATCAAAAATACATTCTTTCTTGAGCGCCGAATGCAGCCGGCCGAGATAGTCGCGCGCCGGGATCTCGATCGCGCCAAACCGTCGTAAATGGGATGTCGTCGCCTGGCTATCGAGTAATTCATAGCCGCGCTCGCGCAACCGGGCGACGAGGTGCACCAGCGCGATTTTGCTCGCGTCGGTCGCGCGGTGAAACATGCTTTCCCCAAAAAACGCCGCGCCAAGGCTCACGCCATACAATCCTCCCACCAGTTCGCCCGCCTGCCACGTTTCGACGCTGTGGGCGAATCCCATTTCGTGCAGTTCGGTGTAGGCGCGAATGATTTTTTCGTTGATCCACGTGCCGCCGGTGCGGTTGGCCATGCAGCCGCGCATGGTGGCGTCGAAGTCGTCGTTGATGCGGATCTCAAACGCCGGCGGATCGCGCCGCACCAATTGCGCCAGGGTCTTTGGCACATGAAACCGCTCATCGAGCGGAACGATGCCGCGCGGGTCGGCGGTGTAAAAACGAATGTGGCCGTCCCGGTCCCCCATAGGGAACACGCCCTGGGCATAGGCGGAAAGGAGCGTTTGCGGGTCGAGTTGCATGATGCGGATGAGGAATTTTCAGTGACGAATCGTTCCAATGGCGCCAAACGCGATCCGCTGCGCGTCGCGGTACCGTATCATTATGGCCGAAAAAGTAAAACGAGCGTCCGCGAGGATTTCACCGCATATTCCGCTAATTGATCTTCGGATCGGACGTATAATAAACGGGTCGGCGTCACATTCGCCGCGACCAAGCCGCCAAGCACGGGCAACAAAGCTCTCGCGGCGAGGCTATGAGTCAATGAGAGATCAGTTGAAGGAGCCAAAATGCCCCGAGTCGGATTGCGTATGTTTGGACGTGTGGTTGCCGTGGCCTTGTCGGTTTGTGTGACATCGGCGGCTTTGGCCGACGATTTTCAAAATCCTAAGGCGAATATCCCGCCCAAGGCGGCGCCGCAGCGCCGTAATGGCGGGGAAGGAATGGCGCCGCTCCCCCTTCCGGCCACTCCGCTCCGCCGCAGCGAAAAGAAACGCGAACCTTCGCCGCCGGCGCTGGTGGGCAACATCACGTTTTCCGCCGCCTCCCTTAAAGGGACCGGCGTCTCGTGGGAAACGACGATTATCGACATCGAAAAGTGGGTCGATTTCACCAATACCAATCTCGGCCAGCGTTATCGTTTCGTCGGAACGGATTTCGGAAAGTTCAGCTATGACCCCGCCGAGCTGCCCATCATCTATTTTACGGGATGGAAACCGTTGCCGCAGTTCGACGACGCCACGGTTCAAAAACTGCGCAGCTACCTGATGGACGGCGGCACCTGGGTCGTCCACAGCAATTGCGGCCGTCCGGAATTCAATGAGAGCTTCCGCCGGGAAATTCGCCGCATCTTCCCCGATCGCGAACTGGCCGCCATTCCGACGGACCACCCGCTGTTTAGCTCGTTTCATCACATTTCCGAGATGAAGGTTCGAAAGGGCCTGGAAGATTGGAAGACGGTCCCCCCCTACCTGGAGGTCATCAACATCGGAACCCGTGCCGCCGTCATCTTCTCTCCCATCGATATGTCCTGCGGCTGGGACGCCAACGCCCACCCGATCGAGGGCGGCGTGCTCTACGATCAAAACGACTCGCTCAAGATGGGCGCCAACATCGTCACGTATGCCCTGGCCGAGTTCCAATACGGCCGATTCTTCGATCATCAAAAGGTCTACCACCAGGCGTCGGACGCCACGCGCGATCAATTCGTGTTGGGCCAGATCGTTCACAACGGCGATTGGGATTCGACGCCGCACGGCGTGCCCAACCTTCTTAAGACCATCGACCAATCGACCACGCTGCACGTTCAATTCAAGCGCGTGCCGGTCGATCCGGAAAAGGCCGATATTTTCAGCTTCCCGGTTCTCCTGATGACCGGGCAGCGAACTTTTTCTTTCACGCCCGAAACCCGAAAACGTCTTCGCCAATACCTCGATCGCGGCGGCACGATGATCGTCGACGACGTCATCGGCTCCAGCGAATTTGACGTCGCCTTTCGCAAGGAGATCAAGGAAATCTATCCCGACAAACAACTGACGCCGTTGCCGGCGGATCATCCGCTGCTGACGTTCGTGAACGACGTGACCAAGGTGCGGTTATCGCCCCTGGCGGCTCAGGAGGCCGGCGCCGACGTGGTGGCGCCGAGGCTGGAAGTCATCCAGGTCGACGGGCAGATTCCGGTGATCTACTCCCCACTGAGCATGAGCGCCGGATGGGAGCAACTGCCGCGCGCTTATAACAAGGGTTACGCGGACGACGATGCGTTGAAACTTGGCGTAAACGTATTCATGTACGCGGTGTCGCACTAGCCGCCGAGTTATTGGCTTTCGCGGCGCCCGTAAGAAAATTCGTTTGCCGATCACGCGAATGGAGACGAAAAAGACGCTTCTTTTTCGTCTCCATTCGTATTTCGCAAACGCGCGTTCCTTGCCTTACGGCAAGTCAAGATAGATCAATTCCGCATCGCTCCCGGCCACGATCGCCAGCTTTGCTTCATCCTTGATCCGAGCCTGATCGCCCTTGGACAGCGCGCGGTCGTTGACGGTGACGGCGCCGTCGATCACGAATAAATATCCGTGACGGCCGCTGGCCGAATCATGCGTCACCGATTGCCCCGCGGCCAATTTTGAGACGAAGACCGTCGCGTCCTGATCGATCGCCAACGTGCCCGCGGCGTTTCCCGAAGACACGACCGGCAACAGTTTTCCCGCCCGTTCCTGCGGCGTAAAACGCTTCTGCTCCCAGCGCGGGGTATTGCCTCGATTTCGCGGCAGAATCCACAACTGCATCAGTTTCGCCGGCTTTTGCTTCGAGTGATTGTACTCGGCATGCACGATTCCCCGGCCCGCGCTCATGACCTGAACCTCGCCGGGATGAACCACGCCGCGATTGCCAAGCTGGTCCTGGTGTTCGAGTTCGCCGTCGATGACATAGGTGACGATTTCCATATCACGGTGCGGATGCATGCCAAACCCGCCTCCGGGCTGGATGACGTCGTCGTTGAAGACGCGCAGCGCGCTCCAATTCATGTTCGCCGGGTCCTGGTAGTCGGAAAACGAAAAGTGCCAGTAGGTCTGGAGCCAGCCGATATCGGAAAAATGCCGCCGCTCGGAAGGAATCACGTCGATCATCTCGATCTCCAAAAGGCCGCGCGTTACGCGGCGAATTAATCGTTGCCACATTATCTGTTGCAACGTATAAATGAACGACGTACTATAGGCCTACCCCGGCGGAGAATTCAAGTCGCGCCGTTTCACTTTTCGATCGCGTGATCGCTCGCCCACAGAACCGCGTTTTTCAACAGACGCCGAAAATCGGCGTTCCTGAAATCGTCGGGGCTTCCGAGCGAGGTGAAGAACACACGGCCCCCATGTTGCTTTGTCGTCCATGCCACGGGCTCGGCCGGCTTGTCTTCCCACGTCCCATCGAGCACCGGCGCGCACCCTTCGTTTAGCGGCAACATCTTGTAAAGCGATGAAGACGTCGTCCAGCTCGGCGCCACGCCGCGCAAAAGAGGATTGCCGGCGGCGCTATGCAAGGCACGCACGGTCATCGTCCCCCTCGCGGGATAGTGCATGTTGTAGTGGCCGCCAAAAACCGCGCCGTCGAAGTCCGGCCAGTTTTGAAATGCGTGGCACGCGGTACGAATGCCGATCAGCGGCTTACCGGTATCGAAATAAAATCGGAACGCTTTTAATTGATCCTCGGGAAGCGATCGGCGGCGCATGAACATCACGAGCAGGTCGGCGGTTTTCAGCGTTTCCAGGCCGGGAAAGTCGGTTTTGCTGTCGCTCTGCAGAATCACGAAGTTGAACCGGGAATCGCGCTCAAACTCGTCTTTGATAAAGGCCGGCAATGTTTCATTGGCGTGATATTCATCCTCCGCGATCGCGACGGCGATATTCAGTTTTTTGGGATCGCCTAAAATATCGCCGCTGAGGACCGACGGGCACCAGAACTTTTCGATGTGTTCGACGACCAGATCGGCGCCGCGCTCGTGCGGGACGTAGGGGAAGGAATGTGGATCGTACATCGCATCGGTCAGGTCACGGAGGAGAATCGGATTAAGGCCGAGCATGTGCATCGCGCGGATGCCGAAGGAGCGGCCGAGGACGCACATGTTGGCATGAACGCCGCAGAACAGGACGTTGCGGATGCCATGCTGGACGAACAGGTTGTAGATTTCGCGTCCCTGATCGCTGACGGCGTCTTGGGGCGCCACCTCGACGGCCGGATGCTCGCGCTTCCAGGCGATGTACATTTTGTTGGTCGTGTCGCATCCGCCGTCGGTATCGTCGATCGGGAGCGGCGGTTCGACCGAAGGATCGCACGCGTTCCAGTGAAACGCGATCGGTGTCTGAGCCGGCGGCGCCTCCTGCGCCCGGCGCCGTTGTGGCGTGTCCTGATAAAACGCCATGGTATCGCTTGGCGCATGGACGATCAGAGACCCTCTGGCACGCAATGCTTTTGCCGTCGCGTCGATTCGCGGCGCCATCACGCCGACCCGCGCGGTGGCGCCGTCGCACCAGTGCTTGTCCCAGAGATCGCAGATGATGAGGGCTGTCCGCTTCGGATCGATGTCCACGCCCTTCTCGACCACCTCGAACTTTCCGCTTTTGGGCGCGATCTCGACGCGGGTTCGGGCCAGCAGATGAAGCGAATCGCCCGGTGCGTCGGCGAAGGCGCCGGCCATCGTCAGGATCGACACGATCGCAAACGCCCCGGCGAAAACTTGATTCAAACGGGCCGTATTTTGCACGTCGGATTTCATTGGAATTGCTCCGATAGACGAACGCCTCGCCCCGCATGGCGGATGATAAGCCGGCGTACGCGAACCGCAAAACACGCGGGATCGATATCGCATTCGCACGATTTGGGCGCGGCGCGGTATAACTCATCGGATCGTCCTGAACTCCCGACCATTTTTGGAGGATCGAATGAAGAATCGTTTGAAAACGCTCTGTGCGGCAATGGCTGTTGTGTTCGCCGCGGGCTTTTGTATCGCCGCCGACGACGCCTCCGACAAACCGAAGCCGGGCCAGCACGCCGAAACATTCGAGAAGCAAGTTACGATCAAGCTCGATTATCTGCTCTCTCTGCCGACCGATTACAATAAGGAAGAAAACAAGAAATGGCCTCTCATTCTTTTCCTTCACGGTTCCGGCGAGCGCGGCTCGAACGTCAATAACGTCAAAGCGCACGGCCCGCCCAAGATCGTCGAAAAAGACAAGGATTCGGTCCTCGGCAAGGAATTCATCGTCGTCTCCCCGCAATGCCCGGCCGGCCGATGGTGGAAGAGCGACGACCTGATCGCGTTGCTCGATGACATTCAAACCCACTACCACGTCGATGAAGATCGCGTCTACGTCACGGGTCTCAGCATGGGCGGTTTTGGAACATGGGATCTGGCGACGAATAATCCTGACCGCTTTGCCGCGATCGCTCCCATGTGCGGCGGAGGCCAACCGGCGCTCGCCCGGCGCCTCAAGAACATGCCGATCTGGGTCTTCCATGGCGAAGCCGACGGCGCGGTCCCTTTTGAACGAAGCGTTGAAATGGTCGAAGCCTTGAAGAAAGTCGGCAACGACGTAAAGTTCACCAGCTATCCCGGCGTCGGCCACGATTGCTGGACGCAATCGTACGCAAATCCCGATCTCTACACCTGGTTCCTCTCGCACAAGCGCGGCGAGAAGCACGATGAATCAAAAAAACCCGCGGCGGAAACGGGCGCGACCAAGGCGAAGTAAATCCGTCGCAAACTCGAAATCTGAAATCTGAATCCTCAAACCTGATCTTGGGGTATTCGAGTTTCGGATTTTTCCCGAAATTGGGATCGGATTACGCGCGCTGATCTAAGGCATCGCTTGCCAATTACCGCCTTGGCTTCCATAGTAGGAAGATGCGATCATTCGATTCATTGACCGAGCAGGAAATCCTCGCGCTGGCCATTTCGTCGGAAGAGGAGGACAGTCGCATTTACGGAGATTTCGCGCAGAGCTTGCAAGAGCACTATCCCACCACCGCCGACATGTTCCGCAAGATGCAGGCCGAGGAAATCGAGCATCGCAAAGGCCTCTACGATCAATACCGAAAAAAGTACGGCGAGCATCTTCCTTTGATCCGCCGACAGGACGTGCGCGGATTCGTTCGTCGTAAGCCGGTTTGGCTCTACAAGCCTTTGAGTCTTCAGACGATGCGAAGAACGGCCGAGTCGATGGAAGTCGAAACGCGGCGATTCTATCTCAAGGCGGCCGAGCGCAGCACCGACGCCAGCGTTCGCGAGTTGCTTACCGAGCTCGCCGAAGCCGAGCGCGGCCATGTCTCGATGGCCGAGCGGTTGCAGGACAATATTTCCCCGCAAGCCAAGGAAGAAGAAGATCGCGCCCAGCGCCGCCTGTTTCTGCTGCAGGTCGTGCAGCCTGGATTAGCGGGACTGATGGACGGATCGGTCTCGACGCTCGCGCCGTTATTCGCGGCGGCATTCGCCGACCTGGCCGCCGCCAAACATTTCGGCACGATGCCCAACCATTGGATCCCCTTCAAGATCGGCCTTGCCGCCTCGGCCGGCGCCGGGATCAGCATGGGCTTCGCCGAGGCCCTCAGCGACGACGGCACGCTCACCGGCCGCGGCCACCCCTGGGTTCGCGGCCTCGTCTGCGGCCTCATGACCACCCTCGGCGGAATTGGCCACACCCTTCCCTACCTCATCTCCAACGTCACCCGCGCGACCGAAGTCGCCATCGTCGTGGTGATCCTCGAACTCGGCGCCATCTCGTGGATTCGACACCGATACATGGACACGCCCTGGTTTTCGGCGACCCTGCAAGTGGTGGTGGGAGGCATTTTGGTCTTCCTCACCGGCATGCTGATCGGCAGTTCGTAAATACTAAAATCTTCAAAGCATTTTTCATGCTGCCGTAGCGTTTCTGCGTTTAGCGGCACCGCTTGCGGGGCGTGTTTTTCGATCGAAGCACTCTATGATATTGAAAGATGCGCCACGAAAAAGTGCGAAATGGCGGTCACCAAGCCATCCTCGATAACGGCGATATTCCTATAAGCAAAGGGATCTCGCTTCCAGAGCACGCAAGCGCATCCGCGGGTGTTCCCGAATCACGTTCGGGCTCGGCACCGCGGCTTCATAGCCCGCGCCTCGCACGTCCCGAACAGGCGAAAGGCTTTGAGAAACAGATCGTTGAAGTATCTTGATGCCGCAATCGGTGCGCGGCGACGAATCAACAAACCGGCCGGCGATTCGCGATCGCCGGCCGGTTTGGATTTCCAACAGACTGCTTTCCACCTCTTTACGCGGCGGCGGCGGTCTTCGGCTTCAGCGTGACCAGATGCGGCCGGGCTAATTCGACGATGGCGTCGAACGCCTGCACGTCGATGTTGGCCAGGTCGCTGAGCATTTTTCGATTGAGCTCGATCCCGGCGGCCGCGACGGCGGGAATGAAGCGGTTGTACGATATCCCGCGCATCCGACAGGCGGCGGCCAGACGCGTTACCCACAGTTCGCGGTAGTGCCGCTTTTTCTGACGGCGATCGCGCGTCGAATACGCGCCGGCCCGGCGGACGAATTCGATCGCTTGCCGGTACATGACGCCCGGACCGCTGACAAAACCTTTGGCGCGCTTCAGTAAGCGCTTACGCTTGCGGGCATGTGTCGGCCCGCCAGTTACACGTGGCATGATTCGATCCTTTCAATGGAGCCAGAGGCACTCGCCGCTACGGGCGGGCATAGCTGCATCGGCGACGCGCCGATGCTTTGTTGGCGTCAACCCAAACGCCTGGAGTTTTATCTCCCGGCATATTCGACCCTGACGCGAAGAGGGTTCGATAAATCGCGAATTGGCTCGCTTGCATCGGCCAGAATCGCCAATCGTCTCTCTTGAGAGCCGAGGAAAGAATTCCGCGGTCTCTTTCGGAAAAAACCGTGGGCTTCCGCCCTCGGCTATCAACGAAAATTCGACCGCGATGTCGGCGCGATTGTCGATGACGACGAAAACTTAAGTCGCTACGGCTGTCGCCGTTTTCTCGGCGGCGGCTTCCTTGATCGCCAGATCATGGGCGAACTTGAGAGGCTTCAACTTGGAAAGCCCCATGAATCGCCGCATGCGCTTGGCATGCCCTTCGGCCATAATCGCCGACTTGCGCAGCTTGCGGCGTTTGTTGCCGGATCGGCTGCTCATCAGGTGCGAGGTGAAGCAATGATGCCGTTTGACCTTGCCCGTGCGGGTGACCTTGAAGCGTTTTAAGACAGCCTTGCAGGGCTTGTACTTGTAACCCATCGTATCCTCGTAAAATAAAACCGCCCCGCTATTGCGAGGGGGCGGGGGATGATAACAGGTTTGACGGCGGTGTCCAGTGGCGGCAAGTGCTTCGGAAAATGGAAAAATGGAAAATGCAGTGAACGGCCACCTGGTATAGATATCTCGCCGGAACCGTTTGTGGCGACAACGGTCCTTTATGGCGCCGTCGGGTTGATGTTACCGTCGCGTCGGCGCTTCCCGCTTAAAATTGTCGGTCCGCAATGACAGACGTTCGCGGCCCAATCAGTTTGGCGCCGTGAAAAAATCTCTTGTATGCACGGCGCCTCAAGTCGTATTATCTCTTCCAGCCGGAAAATGTTCTTCTGAAGGACCGAAAGCGGTGGCTCCCTTTCGGTTCTTTTTTTCGGCGTGGGTCGCTACCTCATCGCCGGATGCGGTCGCTCCTTGAAAACCCGCGCTCCTTTCTGACAATACGCCCCTTCGCCGGCGGTCGCGTTGTCACGCCGGGCGGACGAACCGCAGTCAGCGTGACTGGCTTTTGCACACGACCGTTCCCCGGAACATTCCGTCGGCATCGGTCTTCCTGTTTCCATGGATTTTTTTATGCGCAAGTTACTTGTCGCCAACCGTAGCGAAATCGCCATCCGCGTTTTCAGGGCGGCAACCGAATTGGGGCTTGGAACCGTCGCGGTCTATACCTACGAAGACCGCTTTTCCCTCCACCGTTTCAAGGCCGACGAAGCCTATCCGATCGGGCCGATCGAGGGCGGCGCGCCCGTCAAAGGATATTTGGATATTGCGGCGCTGATCGCCATCGCTAAATTGCACGGCGTTGACGCCATTCATCCCGGGTATGGTTTCCTCGCGGAAAACGCCGAGCTTTCGCGGGCGTGCCAGGAGAACGGAATTATTTTTGTCGGGCCGACGCCGGAACTCCTCGCGGAATTCGGCGATAAAACCGCCGCCAAGCGCCTGGCGAAAGTGGCGAACGTCCCAACGCTGCCCGGCACCGAACATGGTCTGACCGATCCCGAGCAAATACGCAACGCAGCCGAGACCATCGGCTATCCGATTATCATTAAAGCGAGCTTCGGCGGCGGCGGGCGCGGCATGCGCGTGGTGAAAACGGCGCCGGAGCTTCTGCCGTTGCTGGACGAAGCACAGCGCGAAGCGGGGGCGGCGTTCGGACGCGGCGAGGTCTTTGTCGAACGCTACATCGCGCGCGCCAAGCACATCGAAGTGCAAATTCTCGGCGATCAGCACGGAAATCTCGTTCATCTGTGGGAGCGCGATTGTTCGGTGCAACGCCGGCATCAGAAGGTCGTCGAGATCGCCCCAAGCATCGATCTGCCGCTCGAACTTCGCCAGAACATCTGCCTGGCGGCGGTGAGATTGTGCAAGGCCGCGAATTATCGCAACGCCGGCACGGTCGAGTTCCTGCTCGATCTCGACCGCAACGATTTCTTTTTCATCGAAGTGAATCCGCGAATCCAGGTCGAGCATACGGTGACGGAAGTGGTCACCGGAATCGATCTGGTCAAGAGCCAGATTCTCGTGGCGCAGGGATTCAAGCTGCATGAGTCGCCGTTGAATATTCCGGCGCAGGATCAAATTCACACCAATGGCTGCGCGATCCAGTGCCGAATCACGACCGAAGATCCGGAGAATAATTTCGTGCCGGACTACGGGCGGCTGACGACGTATCGCTCGCCGGGCGGCTTTGCGGTGCGATTGGACGGCGGCAATGGGTTCGGCGGCGCGGTCATCACGCCGTATTTCGATTCGCTGCTGGTGAAGGTGACGACGTGGGGATCGAGTTTTAAGGAGAGCATTCGCCGGATGGATCGCGCGCTGCGGGAGTTCCGCGTGCGCGGGGTGAAGACGAATATTCCGTTTCTCGAAAATCTCATTAACCATCCGCAATTCGTGGCCGGCGACGCCACGACGACGTTTATCGACAACACGCCGGAACTGTTTCGCTTTCGGGCCAAGCGCGATCGCGCCACGAAAATTCTTGGCTATCTCGGCGACGTCATCATCAATGGCCGGCCGGAGGTGAAGGGGAAGATCGACGCCAAGCGAGAATTGCCCGAGGCGGTGGTTCCGATTTACCAGGTCGGAACTCCCCCGCCACCGGGGATGCGGAATAAGTTGCTTGAGCTGGGGCCGGAAAAATTCGCCGAGTATGTTCGCGGGCGCAAGGAGTTGCTTTTTACCGATACGACGATGCGCGACGCGCATCAATCGCTGCTGGCGACGCGCGTCCGCACGTTTGATCTTTTGAAGATCGCCGACTGCGTGGCTCATCTGCTGCCGGGGTTGTTCAGCCTTGAGATGTGGGGCGGCGCCACGTTCGATACGTCGATGCGATTTCTTCAGGAAGACCCCTGGGATCGACTCGGCCAGCTTCGCGCGCGCATCCCGAATATTCCGTTTCAGATGTTGCTGCGGGCGAGCAATGCGGTTGGGTACACCAATTATCCGGATAACGCGGTCGTGGAATTTACCAAGACCGCGGGACAGCATGGGATCGATGTCTTCCGGGTGTTCGATTCGCTGAACTGGGCCGAAAACATGAAGGTCGCGATGGAAGCGGTGCGGAATCACACCACGTCGATCTGCGAAGCGGCGATCTGCTATACCGGCGATATCCTCGATCCGAAACGAACCAAATACAGCCTGAAATATTACGTCAATCTCGCCAGGGAACTGGTGAAAATGGGGACGCATGTGCTGGCCATCAAGGATATGGCGGGTCTGTGCAAACCGTACGCGGCGTATGCGCTGGTCAAAGCGCTCAAGGAAGAAATCGGCGTTCCGATTCATTTCCACACGCACGACACCAGCGGCATCAATGCCGCGTCGCTGCTTCGCGCAGCCGACGCGGGCGTGGATATCGTCGATGGGGCATTGTCGTCAATGAGCGGCATGACCAGCCAGCCAAACCTCAACGCGATGGTAGCCGCCCTCGCCAATACCGAGCGCGATTCGGGGCTGGATGATCAGACGCTAAGCCGATTGAGCGATTATTGGGAATCGGTTCGGCAGTTCTACTATCCGTTTGAAGAGGGAATGAACGCGCCGACCGCCGAGGTTTATCATCACGAGATGCCCGGCGGGCAATATACGAACTTGCGGCAGCAGGCCAAGAGCATGGGCCTCGAGAGCCGGTGGCGCGAGATCGCCGATACCTATGCCGAAGTGAATAGGCTGTTCGGCGATATCGTGAAAGTGACGCCGTCGAGCAAGGTCGTGGGAGACATGGCGCTTTTCATGGTGACCAACGGCCTGACGCCGCTCGATGTTCTGACGCCGGACAAGAAGCTGAATTTTCCGCGCAGCGTGGTGGAGATGATGCAGGGGCAGCTCGGCTTTCCGGAGGGCGGGTGGCCGAAGGTGCTGCAGAAGATCATTCTGGATTCGTCCGGCGCCAGTGCGATCGTGGGGCGGCCGGGGGAAAAGCTTCCGCCGATCGATTTTGCCGCCACGCGAAAGAAGCTTGAAGAAGAGACCGGCCGACCCGTTAAAGAGACCGACGTGCTTTCCTACGTGATGTATCCGCAGGTCTATCTCGATTACGACAAGCATCTCCGCCTGTACGACAACACGAGCGTCATTCCCACGCCCGCCTTTTTCTACGGCCTGCAAAGCGGCGAAGAAATCAGCGTGGAAATCGAGCCCGGCAAAGTCCTGATCCTCCGCTACCTGACCACCGGCGAGCCTCATGAAGACGGAACGCGCACCGTCTTCTTCGAATTGAACGGCCAACCGCGTGAAGTTAACGTCCTCGATCGCAAGCTCGAGGGCAATCTTCATAAGCAGCCGAAAGCCGACCCGGACAATCCCGCCCATATCGCCGCGCCGATGCCGGGAAAAATATCGACCGTCGCCGTGAAGAAGGGACAAACCATAAAGGAGGGCGAGCGGCTCCTGAGTATCGAAGCGATGAAAATGGAAACGGCCGTCTATTCGCCGCGCGCCGCGAAGGTGGCGGACGTGCTGGTGAAACCGGGGATGATCGTGAGCGCGCGGGATTTGCTGATCGTGTTGGAAGGATGAAGTCCAGGCTGCGTGCGAAGCACATCGGATCCATTAGCCGCCCCCGCTTGCGGGGCGCGTCAAGGCGCGCTCGTTCGACGAAATTTTCGATGAATCACGAAGTCCGACGCGCCCCGCAAGCGGGGCGGCTAATGGATCCGGAGTGCTTCGCACGCGAATCGTCGGCGCGCAAGCGAAGCGCACAGATGCTGAGTGCTTCGCACGCGAATCGTTGACGCGCTCAATGACACGACCTCACGCATGACCGATCACGCCCGCTTCAATCTCGGCCGCATTCGCGATGGCGTAAAGCCGTTTCGCCTCCACTGGTTTCCTCGTCTGGGCAGCACCAATGTCCAAGCCGCGCTCATGCGGCGCGAGGGTAATTTGCACGCCCCGGCGATCGTGCTCGCCGGGCGGCAGACGTCGGGCCGGGGACGTGGCGGCAATACCTGGTTCTCGGCCGGCGGATCGCTCACCGTAACGTTCGCCCTTCCCATCGCGGATCGCATCGCGCCGCATCAGTTGCCGTTGATCGCGGGATTGGCGGCGAGAAACGCCGCCGCCGAGTTGACCGCCGACAATGGCGTTCAACTCAAGTGGCCCAACGATCTTCTCTACGGCGGCCGTAAGCTAGGCGGATTGCTCTGCGAGCGGGTCGATAAGGCCGATTTGGTCGGACTTGGGTTGAACGTGAATCTCGATCCCGCCGACGCGCCGCCCAATCTTGTGGATCGAATGACGTCCCTGGCCGTCGTGGCGCGTCGATCGATCGATTTAACCGATGCGCTGATCTGCGTCGCCAGGCATCTTCGCTGGATGCTCGTCGACGGCGCCGAACGACCATTCGCCGAGGTCTTGCGCGAATATGATTCCCATCACGCGCTGATCGGCCGGCAAGTGAGCGTCGTGATCCATAACGGTGAGCCGCCGCTCACGGGGCGCGTGGAAGGGCTTGATGAGATGGGGCGGCTTTTACTGCGCTCGCGAAACACGCTGCACCATATTATCGCCGGACAGGTGCAGCATGGTTATTGATCATTTTCATGGAATGGCGGGGTTGAAATCCCGGTAGCACGGGCACTGCCTGCCCTCCATCGTCCAGACCCAGCCGCGACGGCCGTGCGATGAACTATTTGAGCTTGCCATTACGAACTTTTTCTTGCAAAAAAGACGCGACGATGATTTGTCGCCAACGGGTGCGTCGAAAGAACCGGCGGGAACAAAACGTGCTTCTTCGCGATTTCCGGCGGAAAATCGCCGGCGTCGATAACGCGCACTTTGAAGCCGACCGATTCGAGCAGGCATGCGGTGTCGTCGCCGAAAATTCGCAAGTGATCATCCTGGCCGAATCGGGCGAGCCGTTGCCGGGGGTCGGTGAGGGTTGGGTCGGATTCTGTTTTTTCCAGATTGTCCTTTTGCGGGACCGTAATGATGGCGGTTCCGCCGGGAGCAAGAACGCGAAAAATTTCCTTCATTCCCTGGATATGGTCCGGCACATGTTCCAGCACGTCGCAGCAAATCACCAGATCGGTCGACGCGTCTTCAATGGAAGGCATATTCGTCACGTCAAGCCTGGCGTCCACGTCGTCACGCATGAAATCGGCGGTCTTGTAGTGAGCGGCCCGAGCCTTGAATAAAGGCGTGGTGAAACCTTCGGGAGCGAAATGCAAAATGCGCTTTCCGTACGCCAGTTCCGCCAGGGAAAGGCCGGGGATTTGGTGGACGGCGGCGGCGAGCAATCGGTGGCGGACCTGCGAACGGCATTTCCAGCAGACCGTGTAGGGATGCCACTGATCGCTGTTAAAGTGTCTGCCGCTCCATGAGCAGATATTGCATTCGACAAGCTTGGGGAAGCGCATGTAGATGTTGCGAAGCTTGAGTTTTACGCGTCTTGCCATGGGAGGGGACGATATTGCCGCGGACGAAGCCATTGCGCTCTCCAAAATTGCGTTCGACACAGGGCGCCGGCCAGATTAGAACCATGAATGTGACCTCAAGCAATAACAAAGCGGGTGGGTCGGCGGGAATCGTCGGCGCGCTGTTTTTACTTATTTCGACCATAACCTTTATGCCGTCGTCGCTTCACGGCGGCGACGTTCTTGCGAGCCGGGAGATCGACGAACTGGTCAAGCCGGCGATCGACGGTCACTGGGTGAAGGGAATGGTGGTTGGGCTTATTAATGAGCGGGATCGCCAGGTCATCGGGTATGGAAGTAAATCGGATCAGGATGAAACCGCTCCTGACGGGCAGAGCGTTTTCGAAATCGGCTCGATCACCAAGACCTTTACCGCCACGCTGCTGGCCGACGCGGTGGTTCGCGGGCAGCTTGAATTGAGTGATCCGGTGAAGAAGTTTTTGCCGCCCGACGTGACGGCGCCAACGGGAGCGGATGGGAGGCCGATCACGCTCTTGGATCTAACGACGCACAGTTCCGGCCTTCCGCGAATGCCGAGCAATTTTGCGCCAGCCGACCCGGGGAATCCGTACGCCGACTATACGCTCAAGCAGATGTACGATTACCTGGCGATCCTGAAGTTGGATCGTGAGCCCGGGGAAAAGTGCGTTTACAGCAATCTTGGCGTCGCCCTGCTGGGCAACGCGCTGGCGTTGCACGCGCGGCTCAGCTACGAGGATTTGTTGCTCGACCGAATCTGCCGACCGCTGAAAATGTCGAGCACGCGGATCATGTTCGACGATTCGATGCGAAGCCGACTGGCGCCCCCGTATGACCCGGACGGCAACCGTTTGGAAACATGGGACCTCCCGACTTTCGCCGGCGCCGGCGGAATCCGATCGACCGCCGACGACATGCTCCGCTACCTCGGCGCCGAGATCGGCCTCGTGAAAACCGATCTGACCGCGGCCCTCGAACTCTCGCAAAAGCCGCGGCGAACCTTCAGCCGGGACAATGACATCTGCCTCGGCTGGTTCATCGATAAAAAAACCGGCTATCACTATCACAACGGCCAGACCGGCGGCTATCACTCGTTCGCCGCCTTTGACCCGGCCAAACGATTGGGCGTGGTGGTCCTCGCCAACACCGCCGGAGGAATCCCCGATCTAATCGGCTCGCGAATCGTGCGCCGCCTTTATGGACAGCGCGTCGCCCCCCCGCCGCTGCCGCAAACGATCGCCGTGAAAAGCGACGTGATTCAACGCTACGCCGGCGAGTATAAGCTCGGCGCCCTCGCGTGGTGTACCATTAAACAGGTGGGCGATCATCTGACGGCGCGTCTGACCGGCCAGTCGTCGCTTCGGATCTATCCCGAATCGCGGACGACGTTTTTCTATAAGGCGGTGAACGCGAAAATCACCTTCGAGACCGACGCCGACGGAAATACGACGGCGCTCGTGCTTCACCAGAACGGCCAGGACAAGCGCGCGAAAAAGACCAAGTGATGGAGTCATCTTGTTCCTTGCCAAGTCTTGAGGATCATGCCACGATGATCCGATGCTTATCAACCATCGCCGGCGGCTTGTCTTGGTCCTGCTGTGTATGATCGGCGCGTTCGCCGCGCCGCGCGTCTTCTCCGACAAGGCGCCGCCGACGACCCGCCCCGCGTCCGACGAGCTGATTTATTCCTACTCCTCCACCAGGCCAAGCCCCGACGGCATCGGCAAGGTTTACATGGGACGCGAGATCGCCCACGTCATGGGGCATCTTGGAGCGGGATGGCTCGAACGTCCAGGGCGCGAAGCCGAGGAGGCGCCGGGCAAGGCGATCGCGCTAATGGGGCTTCGGCCGACGGATGTGGTGGCGGATATCGGCGCGGGCACCGGGTACTTCAGCTTTCGGATCGCGCCCAGGGTCCCGCAGGGGAAGGTGCTGGCGGAGGACATCGAGCCGGCCATGCTCGACGACATAAAGCGAAATGCGGCCAAGGCCGGCGTGACCAACGTTCAGGGCGTTTTGGGAACGATCGAGGATCCAAAGCTGCCCGAGGGCGGCGTCGATGTGGTTATCATGGTCGATGCATATCACGAGTTCGACCATCCGCGCGAGATGATGCTGGCGATCATCAAGGCCCTTAAACCGGGCGGGCGTGTGATCGATCTCGAGTATCGCGCCGAAGACCCGAACGTGGCGATCAGGCCGCATCACAAAATGACCGAGAAGCAGGCGGTGAAGGAGATGACGGCGGTGGGGCTGACGCACCTAAAGACATACGATGATCTGCCGCAGCAGCATCTCATGATCTTTCAGAAGCCTGCCTCACCCTAACCCGCGTGCCGGCGTAGCCAGCAGAAAAAACAGCGCGATCGCCAGAATGATCGGAAGCACATACCGCAAGGCGATGTGATGGAATCGATGTGCGTGCGCCGGCAGCGCATTTGAAGTGATCATGGCCGACCTCCTGTTAAAGACGTCAACGTGGACATCACATTGTTGCCATCGGTTTATTATAACCACGCCGTGAATTGACTTGAACGTTTATCGGCCATGAATTGATTAATCATCGCCTTCGATAAGGAACTCAAGCGTTTCTCATGTTGGAGAAGCGACGTCGGGTCGCCACTCACGCCCCGCAAGCCGGGCCGCTAAACAACCGCTATTAATAAACATCGGAACGCAACGCCAGCCTGAAATTTTCTAGTTTAGCGAGCGCGAACGTCCAGCCTTGGCCGTCCTTAATTCGACCGCTTTCGCGACCACCTCCTTCATCAACCGGCCGGCTTCGCCGCCCTGCTGGGGCTTATACGTTTTCCAGATTTTGGGCTTGGCGTCGGCGAGAATTTCCGCGAAATCACCGAAGCTTTTGACGCTTAACGGGGCGGCTTCGGTTATGTCCAATTCTCCGGACCACTCGTCGCGGTGCTTGATGAGCAGCCATTGCCGGTCGTCGCCGTTGCGGCCGCGGCCGCCGCTTCGCACGAGGACCCACGATCCTTTGAGTTTGATCCCCTCGACGGTGAACTTCAAGTTTCCTTTTTCCAACGCTTCGCCGACATTTTCGACTTCCGGCCGCCAGGTTCCCTGGTCCCAGAGCATGACGATACCGGCGCCGTATCCTTCGGGGATGACTCCCTCGAATTTTCCGTATTCCAACGGGTGATCTTCGACTTTCATCGCCAGCCGTTTGACCGTGGAATCCAATGACGGTCCTTTGGGAATGGCCCACGAGAGCAGCACGCCTTCGTGTTCGAGGCGAAAATCGTAGTGAAGGTGACTGGCCAGATGTTTTTGAATGCAGAAGCGGAGTTGACGCTTTGCGACGGCGCGGCGAACGGGCTTGCCTTTGGGCTCGGAGGTCTTGGTGAAATCCCGTTTCCTGGCGTATTCGGCGAGAGCGCGCTTGGCGGGTTTGGTCGGCATGGAAAACTCCGTTGTCACACACTTAGAGCATCATTTTCACGCTGCTGTAGCGTTCCTATGTTTAGCTTCCCCGCCTGCGGGGCGGGTTTTCCCGATCGAAGTTCGCTCAACCAACATGAATATGTCCTGCGTCAAATTTCGGCAGCTTCTGCTTCAGTTTCAACACCGGCTCGAACAAATCGCCCAGCTTCTTCACCCGCGCAAGCGCCTGCGCGGGGGTAAAGACGAGTCGAGCCGGGTCTTTTTTCTTGGCCGCCAGTCTCATCTCGTCCCACGAAATCGGCGTTGAAACCGACGGAGTTTCACGCGCGCGAAGCGAGTAAACCGCGGCCGTGGTCTTGTGCGAATCGTTTTGGCTCCAGTCGATGAAGACCTTTCCGCCGCGCGCCGACTTGCTCATGTTTGAGGTGATTTCCGCCGGGCTTTGGCGTTCCATGAGCAGCGCGACGCCGTGGGAAAACTGCTTGGTCTGGGCAAACGTGACGGGGGTATTGAGCGGAATCCACAGATGAATTCCCTTCCCGCCTGATGTCTTGGCGAAGGATTGCAGGCCGAGGTGGTCGAGAATCTCGTGCATTTTCAGCGCCGCTTGCACGCAGTCCAGCGCGCCGGCGGGCGGGCCGGGATCGAAATCGAAAACCATCGCCGTCGGACGATCCGGCTTGTCGGCGCGGGAGAGCAGCGGATGAATCTCGAGACTGGCCAGATTGGCCATCCAGGCGAGCGTCGCCGCGTCTGCCGCCACGCAAAAATCGATGTTTTCGTTATTCGTATCGCTCCACACGCTCGCGGTTTTCACCCAGTCGGGCCTGTGGACGGGGCAGCGTTTTTCATAGAAAAATGGTTGGTCCACGCCATTGGGATATCGCTTGAGCGTGAGCGCATGGCCCTTCAGATGCGGAAGCAGAACCGGAGCGATCTTCCGGTAATAATCGATCACCTCGCCCTTGGTAAAGCCCGCGGCGGGATAGAGAACTTTATCGAGGTTCGTGAAGCGAACCTCGCGGCCTTCGATGGTTACCGCCGACGCGGGAGCGGCGCTCATGCCGACCTCCGTCGATGATGCGGCGCTACACGGGCGCTGCGGGCGCTATGCACCGCCGGCCGACCATTCGCGCGACCGTTGCTTTTTGCGGCGCCTTTCGCCTGGGCGAGGCTCGCTTCCAATGCCGCCACCAGATCATGACCCGATTTGGGCGCGTCTTCTTCGGTCGTCGCGCGCGTGACGATTTCCTGCCCCTCGGCTTTCTTGTGAATCAGTTCCAGCACCTTCTCGCGATAGTCGTCGTGATACCGGGAAGGATCAAAGTCCGCCGTCAGCGAATCGACGAGGCTCAGCGCCATCTTCATCTCGCGGCTGTCGAGTTTCGCGTTCACTTCGTGGCCCGGCACGGATTGAGCCGGCACCACTTCGTCGCTGAAGTGCATCGTTTCCAGCACCATTCCGTCGTCGAGCGGACGAAGGGCGGCGAGATTTTCCCGGCCCCACAACACGACCTTCGCGATCGCGACGCGCTGCGTCTGCTGCATGACGGCCAACAGCAACTTAAACGGTTTGGCGCCTTCTGCCTTGGGTACCACGTGATAAGGTTTATCAAAAAACAACGGATCGATCTGCGCCAATTCCACGAAGTCCTGAATCTCGATCGCCTTGCCTCCTTTGGGCGCGACGGCGTCAAGCTCGGCGGGCTTGACGACCACGAAACGGTCTTTTTCGATTTCATATCCCTTGACCATGTGCTCGGCCGACACCTCCTTGGTCGGATGAGCGGGGCATATCATCTTCTGCTTGAGCGGCATCTTGTCCTGATCGTGCAGCGTGCGAAAATGAAGCCGTTTTTCACGGATGGCCGTGTAGAGGCGGATCGGAATGCTGATCAGCCCGAAGCTGATGGCGCCGCTCCACACCGGACGGGATGTTGGTTTGGATTCGCTCATGATGCACCTTTGGTTTGCGGCTCTCGAATGATTTTTCGAGCCGGCTTATCGTCGCGTAACCCCTTGAATGAAGCTTGTTGGATCAACCCATCTTCCGGCCAGCGCCGGTATTGCACTTCTGCGACCAGCGCCGGCTTTACGAATATCGCGCCGCCGCGCGGAAACGGATCGGCGAACGAATTCGTCGAAGTGGTCAACGGCTTGAGCGCCGCGACGAGCATCGCATGCGTGGGCGCGTCGAAGCCCGTGCCGACGCGGCCCGCGTACCGCAATGCGGTTTTGTCCCCCCCGCCGCGCCCGTAGTAGCCGAGCAGGAGCGCCCCGACTCTGTCGAGGCGATCCCCCTTTTCCGGAATCCACCCGCCGATAACAAATTCTTGCCCAAAAACGACTTTGATCTTTCGCCAGGCCGGCGATCGCCGGCCGGGTAAATATTCGCTGGTTAGCAACTTGGCGACAACGCCTTCCATACAATTCTTTCGGGCCGATTCGAGCATGGCTTCGCCCCGATCGACATGAAACGGAGAGAGATGCCAATTAGCTCCGGCGGTCAGTTTGGTTTCCAGAATCTCTCGGCGCCGGGCGTAGGGAAGGTCGAGAATCGAATGACCGTTCGAATAAAGCACGTCAAAGACGACGTACCAAACCGGCGTCCGCCGGACCAATTCGGGGCCGGGATGATCGACGTGCATCCGTTGTTGCAACTCTCCGAAGCTGGGATGAGCGGCTGCGTCGAGGGCGATAATTTCCCCATCGAGAATAATCGGCTGCTTGCCCAGCGCCGGCCCAAACGCCGCCAATTCGGGATAGCGCTGCGTGATGACGCGATGGTTTCGGCTCAGAAGGCGCAGTTCGCGCCCGTTCCAGATCGTCATGCAACGAACGCCGTCCCATTTGTATTCAAAGCCCCAGTTGTCCGGGTCGGCGGGCAAATCGCCGGACACGGCCAGCATCGGCTCGATGGCTTGCGGCAACGCGTCGGCGCGACTATGGCGCGGCGACGCGACGGGATTCGCGCGAATCACAGGTCCCTTTCCGACCTTCCGTGACCATGCAACGTCCCGTGTTGCTTCATCCTGTGCGATCCGTCACCGCGGCAATCCGATCCGCCGTCGACGGCGCGCAAGACGCCGGCAGACCATCGGTCAATTGCTCCGATTCCTATAGTGTTCTTCCTGAACGCTGACGCGACAGCCCCTGTCGCATCGGACATGAATGCAATGGGCGCGCCAGCTTTTTATGCTAACCCGTACGCCCGGCTAACATGGCGATTGCCGCGGTCAATTCGCTGGGATCGACGGGCTTGGAGAGATGGATCTGATAACCTGCGAGCATGGCTCGGCGGCGGTCTTCGGTTCGCGCAAAGGCGGTCAACGCGACCGCCGGGAGGATCTGTGGCGTAAATCCGCGCGATCGGACTTCCTTGATCAGGTCATAGCCGTCCAATAACGGCATGCCGATATCGCTCACCAAAATATTCGGGCGTAATTTCTGAATGGTTTCCAGAGCATCGCGGGTGGATTCCACGTCCGACACTTCGGCGCCGCAATCGGAAAGTACGCGACGCAGCAGACTCCGGCCGTCGGCGTCGTCGTCCACGATCAGAATCTTCAAGCCTTGAAGGTTGACGACCGGCGTTGGGAGGGTGGGCGTCGCGGCGGTCGGATGTGTCCGAAGCGGATCGCCTCCCCCCGCCGAAACGGCCGCCAGCGGCAAGGATACGACGAACCTTGAGCCTTGTCCTTTTCCGGGGCTTGACGCCGTCACCGTCCCGCCGTGCATTTCGACGAGGTGTTTGACGATGGCCAGTCCCAATCCAAGGCCGCCGTGCTGGCGGGTGGTGGTGGCGTCGCCCTGCTGGAAGCGGTCGAAAATGTGCGGAAGAAGTCCCGGCAAAATACCCTCGCCGTTATCGCTGACGGCAATCTCGATATGTGAATTGATCCGTTGCAGCGTCACGGATATTCGCCCGCCTTTTTGGGTGAACTTCACGGCGTTGGTGACCAGGTTCCACATCACCTGCTGAAGGCGGCTTGGGTCGGCGGAGACCGTATAGGCCTGCACGTCGAGAATCCGGTTGATATGGATCCCCTTCGCCGCCGCCGCGTGTTTCACCGCGTCCAGCGCGCTGTCGATCATCGCGCCTGGATCCACCGGCTGAATGTCCAGGCAAAGCTTCCCGGAAGTGATCCGCGACACGTCCAGCAGATCGGCGATGAGCTGCGTTTGAGCCTTGGCGTTGCGCTCGATGGCCTCCAGCCCCTCGGCCAGTTCTTCGGCGTCCACCGGACCGCGCCGCAGCAACTGAGACCACCCCACGATCGCGTTCAATGGCGTGCGCAGCTCGTGCGAAAGCGTGGCGAGAAAGTCGTCCTTGAGCCGGTTCGCTTTCTCCGCTTCGGCCCGGGCGGCGCGCTCGCTGACAAGAAGCCGTTCGCGTTGGTCCTCGGCCGCGCGAGCGCGCAAAAACGCGTTGACGGTCGCGATCAGCACCGGCGGCTCGACCGGATGCGTCAGATACCCGTCCGCACCGGCTTCCAGTCCCATCACCTTGTCCACGTCTTTCACGAATGTCGCCGACAAATGAATGACGGGCACACGCGCCGTCAGCTTATTAGCGCGGAGCGTCTTGCAGACTTCGAATCCGTTTATATCCGGCAAATTCACGTCCAGCACCACGAGATCCGCGCCCTGGAACGCGCATTCGATGCCTTGTTTTCCCGTGGCGGCCTGCACGACGGCGAAGCCCCCGGCTTTCAACATGCGCGCAGTCGAGTAGAGCGTCGCGGGGTTGTCGTCGACAACCAATATGCGCCGAGGCTGTTCAGCGGACATCTTCTGACTCCTGAGACGTTCGGTTTTCGGCCGCGGCGGCGCGTGCCGGAGCGGCCTGCCTAAAATGAATTGGAACCGTCACCGAAAATACCGATCCCACGCCAAACTCGCTTTGCAATGATACATAGCCACCCAATAACTCGGCCAGTTTCTTGCTGAGCGACAACCCCAGGCCGGTACCGCGCAACCGCTTTTGTATCGGCGAATCGACTTGTACAAAATCCTGAAAAATAGCGCCGTGATGTTCACTGGCGATGCCGATGCCCGTGTCGGCCACCGAGAAGATCACCCGGTCATCGTCGATTGCCCGCGCGGTAATTCGCACCTCGCCCCGCTGCGTGAACTTCATCGCGTTAGAGATGAAATTTCGCAGGATCTGCGACAGCTTGTTGTCGTCGGTATAGACGCGCGGAAGATCCACCGGCTCCTCGAAAATCAAGGAAACCGCTTCATTAATCAATATCGGTTTGAACATCCCGCGAAGCGCGGCGAAAAGGTCGACCATTTCAAACCACGCCGGAGAGATCGTGATCCGCCCCGCCTCGATCTTGGCCAGGTCCAGCAGATCGTTGACCATTTCGGTCAACTCTTCGGCCGCCGTCCGCATGAACGTGATTTGCTTTTCCTGCTCGCCGGTCAGCGGGCCGTCCATTCGATCCAGCAGAATTCTTGCCAGGCTCCGGATCGATCCCAGCGGCGTGCGGAACTCGTGGCTCATGTACGATAAGAAGCGACTCTTAAGCTCCGAAGCCTGCTGAAGCTGCTCGGCCTGATCCTGAAGCTCCGCGTAGAGCGCCACGACTCCCTTGTTCGTTTCGTTCAGTTCGTCTCGCAGCGTTTGCGCCTCGGCTTCTCGCTCACGCAGCTCGGCGCGGAGGCGCGGCAATTCGTCCTCCCGGAGATCAAGATATTCGCCCGCCGGTTTGGACATCGCATCCATCGGATAAAAACCTTATCGAATGACCGCGACGGTCAGATCATCGCGGATACGGCTGAAATCCCGATACAACACGGCGGCGATCACCGCGGGATGACGCAGCGGCAGCCCGGGATAGGCGGCCAGGTCCCAGCGGGTCTGAAGGCCGTCGGAGTGCATCACCAAGAGTGTTTTTTCCGGCCATGGATAGTCGAATTCCTGAATTTTATGCATCTTCAATCCGACAGTTCCGTTATGCGAAAACAGTCCCCGGCTGTCACCGTCGCCGATCAGCGACCCGGCGATATTTCCCACGCCGACATATTTAATGGCGCGGCGTCGCAGGTCGGCTTGCATGATCGCCACCGCCGCTCCGCGCGTGGAGCGCAAGGCGCCATGCACGGAATCGAGAAGTCTGCCGGGATCGCGGAACGGATCTTCATCGAATACCTTCACCGCTTCGTCGGCCGCCTTGGCCGCCAGCGGGCCGTGTCCAAGCCCGTCGGCGATCAACATGGAGATTCGTCCGTCCTTTTCGGCGATGGCCCAGTTATCGCCGCACATCGTCTCGCCCGGCGCCGGAACGCGAACGATCCCATACCGCGGAAGGGCCAAGCGCTCGGGCGCGACTTGAATGCCGGGCGCGGGGGTTAGAACACGCGACAGCACGACGGTTCCGGCGGGTCTGGCGGAATAGATATCGAATTCGGTGGACAATCGCCGGATCGCTCCCAGACCGGTTCCGGCGGTGCCGCCCGTGGAGAATCCGTCTTCCATGCACCGGCCAACGTCGGCCATTCCCGGGCCGCGATCGACCGAAAGCAGTTCGACGCCCTCGCAAGCCGTCGTTCGGAAACACCGAATCAGAAGCTCGCCGCCGTTTGTATGCCGAACGAGGTTATTGGCCAGTTCGGTGGCGATGATGGAAATTTTGCCGCAGTCTGTTTCGCCAAGCGACGACAACTCGGCGAGCCGGGCCGCGGTTCGCCGCGCTTCCCCGACCTGGCTGTTCTCGTTCACGCGGATCAAAGCCTGTACCGGCGCCATATAGCTCATTTCCATCGCGTGATTGCAACTGTCGTTCCTTCCCCGAGGGCGCTGAAGATTTCGAATTCATTGACCAGTCGCTTGGCGCCGGAAAGACCCATTCCCAGGCCGCCTCCGGAGGTCCACCCGTCTTTGAGCGCGAGGGAGAGGTCCGCGATGCCCGGTCCCTTGTCTTGAAACGTGAGGCGCAGGCCTTTGCGGAGGCCATTCAAACCGATTTCCCAGCGCATGGTGCCACCGCCGCCGTAGGTGACGGTATTGCGCGCCAATTCGCTGGCCGCCGTCACCATCTTTGTCTGATCGACTAGGCCAAAAGTCAGCTCCGCCGTAAGTTTTCGGACCGCCTGGCGGGCGAGCACGATATCCTGCTCGGTGCGCAATGGAAGCACGTCACTCTTGGTCACTTGCATTCGCGCTCTCCTTCTCCGCGATGGCCACGCGCAGCATCTGCATGCCGCGTTCGACATTGAGCGCCGTCTGAACCCCGGTCAGCGTCAGGCCCAGCTCCACGAGCGTGATGGCGACGGCCGGCTGCATGCCGACCACGACCGTTCTGGCGTCGAGAATGCGAGACATTCCCGAGATATTGGCGATCATCCTTCCGATAAACGAGTCAACCACTTCCAGCGCCGAAATATCGATCAGCACGCCGCGCGCGCCGGTTTTTTCGATCATGCCCGTCAAATCGTCTTGAAGCGTCATCGCCAGGCGATCGTGCATGTCGACCTGGATGGTCACCAGCAAAAAATCGCCCATCCGCAAAATCGGTATACGATCCATTGGTCTCCATTCACCTTAGACCTTATTTTTTGTAACGGCGAATCCGGAGCGCCTCAGGGCAAGGGTCAACGCGTCGGCGAGTGTCGCCTTGGTGGTGACGCCCTGAAGATCGACGCCGAGATGCACGATCGTCTGGGCGATCTGCGGGCGGATGCCGCTGATGATGCAGTCGGCGCCCATCAGGCGGATCGCCGTGACTGTCTTTAGCAAATGCTGGGCTACGAGCGTATCGACGGTCGGCACGCCGGTGATATCGATGATGGCGATTTCAGATCCCGTCTCCACGATGCGCTGAAGCAACGATTCCATCACGATCTGCGTGCGGGCGCTATCCAGCGTGCCGATCATCGGCAGCGCCAGCACGCCCTCCCAAAGCTTCACGACCGGCGTCGACAACTCCAGCATTTCCTGCTGCTGGCGATTGATGATATCCTCCCGGCTCTTCTGAAACGCCTTCACCGTATACAGGCCAAGGCTGTCCAGAAGCTCGGTGGCCTTCCACATCTCGGCGGCGAGGGCCAGGCCGTCATTACCCAGTTCCGTCTGAAGCCGCGAAAAGAGCGGTTTCTTCAACGAAAAAATGAATGTCGCAGTCTGCGCCGACGTAAATCCCTGGATGGCTCGGGAGCGCGAGACCCCGTCCAAAAATTCCCGGATCGGCGTCCATTCGGCGCTCTCCAGATCATCCATGTCCTCATGGCGCGAGGCTTCCTCCAGGAGCTGCAAAAATTCCCGAGCCTGCGCGCGAAGCTCCGACGCGGAAATTCGCCCGTCTTGTCCCGATTCGTTCAGTCCCTTTAACCATTCATCCAGTAATTCGGCGGAATACGTCTTGAGAATACCGGGCGTCCGACTCTGCCCTGCGGCCATAAGGTCTCCTGGTTATAAAATTCAATCGAAGGAGGATGCCTAACCTCCAACATTCACCCCCCCCGAAGTGAGCCTTTCAATTTACCTTTTCCACGAAGGACTGTAAACCGCGACTCGAAGGAAATTCGGAAGTGTGTGATCGTGCATCATGCGTCGGCGTGGCTTGCCTGAACCTCTGAAAGCGACCTGTGGCCGGAATCAAGAATGCTTGCCGCAAGATAAGCGGCGCCGAGCCCATTATCGATGTTCACCACGCCGATGCCGGGCGAGCAACTGTTCAGCATTCCCAGAAGCGCAGCCAATCCACCGAAACTGGCGCCATATCCGACCGATGTGGGGACGGCGATCACCGGCGCCGAGATCAAACCCGCCACCACGCTCGGCAACGCGCCTTCCATCCCCGCCACCACGATGACGACTTTTGCCAGCCGCAGCGCCGGCAACTCCGCCAGCAATCGATGAAGGCCCGCGACGCCGACATCGTTCAGGCAGCGGGGCGCATATCCCATCAAATCGAGCGTGATCCGCGCTTCGATCGCCACCGGCAGGTCGCTGGTGCCGGCGCAGACGACAACGGCGCCGTCGCGGCGCGGACGATCGGGCTCCTCGTCCATCCACACCGTTCGCGCCAGCGGATCGTACCGCGCGCGGCTTCCCATCTCGCTCAAAACCATCGCGGCCTGCTCCGCGGTGGCCCGCGTTCCCAAAACACGCGGCGACGCCCGCGCCAACCGTCCGAAGATGCTCGCCACCTGCTCGGCGGTTTTTCCCGCGCAGTAAATGACCTCCGGATGCCCACGCCGCAATGCACGATGATGATCGATCCTGGCAAACCCGATATCTTCAACCGGGTTTGGAAGCGCGCACAGCGTCTGAAGGGCCTCTTCGACGCTTTGGTCGTGCCGGGCGACGCGATTTAACATCTCCCTCAAAGTTTGCTCGTTGGCCATAGATTTTCCATTTGCTACGTTAGAAGCGCCGGCGTGAACGGCCAACGGGAGAAATCTTCATGTGGTGCGACCGGATTATTCGTCAGGCCCACGATGCCGAAATGCAGCGGCCGCTCGATCGCGACGTCGATTTTGTCGATTTGGAATGGAACCAAGCGGGCCCGGCGCTGAAGGCGCGCAGTCGCGGCGGCCAGGAGATTCGGATCGTCCTCGGCGCCGGCGGGAGAATTCGCCACGGCGACGTTATTTTTGAAGACGGCGCCAGGGTGGTCGCAGTCAACGTCCGGCCATGCGAAGTGATCGTCGGGCGCCCAATCGACGGCGCGGCGGCGGCGCTGGCGGCCTTGCAATTGGGAAACCTGCACTGGCCGACGCAGCTTTCCGCCGGGGAGATCGTTTTTCGAGAAGGCGCGGTCGCGCTGGCGATCCTCGATGAGCTGAAAATTCCGTGGTCCAAAGCCGTTCGTCGATTTCAGCCGACGGAGGTGATCGCAGCACCGTCGGCTCGATTGTCGCCGGCGTTTCAGGTGATCCGCGGCGGAGCGGGGCCGCGGGAAACTTCTTCCTTCAACTCCATCAGCAACGCGTGAGCGGCGGCCGTCGCCGACTCATGCACCGCCCGCAGCGGCACGACGGCCGATTCGGCCAGCGCCACGCAATCGTCATATTCCGGCGTCACCCCCGCCGGGTCGCGGCCGAGCCACTTGATCTTCGCGGCCACGTCGCCAAACGGGGTGCTTATCCGCCGAATCTCGCGGGACGCTTCGTGGCGATGAATCGCCGAGTGCACGCGAACCCCCAGCGTGGTCGTCTCGCGCAGCAACAGATCGGCAAGGCTCGATTCATCGCCGGCGGCGCCGAGCACGGACATCACCATTCCCGGCCGCCCTTTTTTCATCTGAACGGGAGTCAGCCAGACGTCGCGCGCGCCGGCGGCGAATAATTTGTCGCTGACGGCCGCGTAAAGCTGGGGGTTCATATCATCGATGTTCGTTTCCAACTGCACGATTGGCCCGTCGCCCTCGGCCTCCCCCAGCCACAAGCGCGCGACGTTCGGCCATGCGAAATCGCGTTGACCGGCGCCGATGCCGACGCGCCGTAGCGTCATGGCCGGCTGGCTGAAAATCGCCAATTCCGCCAACAGGGCGGCTCCGGTGGGCGTAATCAGTTCGCCCATTCCGGGGGCGGGGCGAATCGGCGCCTTCGCCGCGGCGAGCAGTTCAAGCGTCGCCGGCGCCGGCAGGGGCAATTTCCCGTGTGCCGAATCCGTCCACCCAGACGCCAGCGGAATGGCCGACGCATGCAACCGATCGACGCCCAGTTCGTGCAGACCCGCGATCGATCCCACGATGTCGATGATCGCATCGACGGCGCCCACTTCGTGGAAATGAATTTGATCGGGCGTCGTGCCGTGTACCCTGGCTTCGGCGTCGGCCAATCGTCTGAAGACGGCGGCGGCGCGGTCGCGCACTTTTTTCGCCAGGGAGGATCCGTCGATAATCGAAATGATATCCGCGAGCCCCCGCCGGGCAACGCCGTCTTCCGCCAGCACCTCAACCTGCGTCGCCCGCAACGAACCCTTTTGCACGTCGCGAATCTGCACCGCCCACTGGCTCGCGGGCAGGGACAGGGATTCGATTGTTTCGCGCAATCTCTCGGCGCTCCAGCCGGCGTCAATCAGACAGCCGAGCATCATGTCGCCGGACAATCCTGAAGGAAGATCGAGATATGCGATCATCGGCGGAGCTTTCGGGAGTTTCGCGATCACCAGGCCAGGCACGAACATTACGCCGACACGATCGGCTGACTTAACGATCCGCTTTTGAAACCGCCCAGATCGAGACTGACGAATCGATAGCCGGCGGCGCGAATTCCGCAAACCAATGTTTCGCGGCATTCGATCGCGCGGGCGAATTCTTCCGCCGGCAGTTCAATCCGGGCGACGTCGCCGTGATGGCGAACGCGAAATTGCGTGAAGCCGAGCTGAAACAGGACGGTTTCGGCACTCGCGATTTTGCTCAGCAGCGCGGGGACCACCGCCACGCCATGCGGCACCCGCGACGCCAGGCAGGGCATCGCCGGTTTATTCCAGATCGGCAGCCCGAGTTGTCTGGCCAGCGCGCGCACCTGGTTTTTTTCAAGACCGAGCTCGGCCAGCGGCGATCGCACGCCGCGCTCCTGCGCCGCGCGATATCCCGGGCGAATCTCGCCGAGATCCGATGCGTTGGTTCCGTCGAAAATGACGGAAATATTCTCCTCGTCCGCCACTCGGCGCAGGTGGCCATATAAATTGCTTTTGCAGAAATAGCAGCGATTGACGGGATTGGCGGCATAGCGCGGGTCGAGGTGTTCGTCGGTGCGCACCAGCCGATAGCGCGCGCCCAGCCGCTTGGCCAAATCCACGGCGGCCTCAAGTTCACGCTCCGGATAGCTCGGCGAAACACCGATGCATGCCAACACGCCCTCGGCGAGCCGGCCGTGCGCAAGCGCCAGCACCAGCGCACTGTCGACCCCGCCGGAATAGGCGACGATCGCCGAGTCGAACTGATCCATCCATGCGCCGGCGCGCGTGGCGGCGTCATCGAGCGGAGGGTGGATTTCCGTTGTTTCCGTCATGGCTCCTGCCGACAAAGCGCGATCTTACGGCACTGGCCAAAACCGGAGGAAGGGCCAATGTTTCGAGAATCTTTTCCGATTTTTCTGCGTAGGCGCCATCGACGTGATGTGCCTACGATCGCTTCTTTGTCGGCAGTGGCTGGAAAAACTCTTTGTTTGAGAGAGACGCGATGAGCGATTTACAATCGTCGATGAACGACCAGAGAAATCCCGTCCGCCGCGAGTTTCTGCGAAGCGCGGCGGCAGCGGGTCTGGGATTGGCGACGGGCGGCGCCGTCGAAAAGACCGCGACGCCTCCGCCCGCCACGCCCGAGCGGCCGGGCGCGCCGACGGGAGATCCCATTCCGCTTCGGCAGTTCGGTCGGGCGGACGTGAAGGTGTCGGCGCTGGGGATGGGCGGGCATCATCTCGGGGATTTCAAGACGATCGAAGAGGCGATCGCCGCCGTGCATGAAGCCATCGACGGCGGCATCACGTTCTTCGACAATTGCTGGGAATATCACAACGGCAAGAGCGAAAACTGGCTTGGCCGAGCGCTGCTGGGCCGGCGCGATAAGGTCTTTCTGATGACCAAGGTCTGCACCCATGGCCGAAGCGCCGAACTGGCCATGGAAATGCTCGAACAGTCGCTGATCCGGCTCCAGACCGACCACCTCGATCTATGGCAGATTCACGGCGTTACCTTCGACAATGATCCCGAGCTTGCCTACCGCAAGGGCGGCGTGATTGAAGCGCTGGAGCAGGCGAAGAAGGCGGGGAAGGTTCGCTTCGTGGGCTTCACCGGCCACAAAGATCCCGCCATTCATCTGAAGATGATCCAGATGGGATACCCGTTCGACGCCGTGCAAATGCCGCTCAATCCTTTTGACGGAAACTTTCATAGTTTCGAGCGGCAGGTGATCCCCGAAGCCCGCAAACGCGGATTTGCGGTGCTCGGCATGAAACCGATGAACGGCACCGCCGAGGCCATTAAGAAAGGCGTTTTCAAGCCGGAAGAAATGCTTCGATACGCCATGAGCCTGCCGGTGACGACCACGATCGCCGGCATTGATACCCTTGACGTTTTACGGCAGAACCTGAAAGTTGCGCAAGGATTCACGCCGATGGCGGCGGCTGAAATGGATGATTTGCGCAAGCGCTGCGCCGATGCCGCCGGGGACGGCCGTTTTGAGCTCTACAAGATGTCGTTGAAATACGACAATCCCCAGGCGCGCGAGCCCCACCATTTTCCGCTCGATCCGACGATAAAAGAAGTAAAAGACATGTTTAAGGGCGTGATGAGCGCCTCGCCGTAACTGCGTGCGAGGCAGAAGTCTTTTTTTCTGAGCCGATTAGTTTTAGCCATCGAAAGAGCAGGAAAACATGTCAGAATCCAATCGCCCGATCGATATCAACGCCGCTTTGCCCGGCCCCAACCGCCGTCAGTTTCTGCAAACCACGGCCGCGGCGGGATTGACCTTCGCCAACGCCGGCGCCGGCGCCGCTGAATCGCCCCAGGTCTCCAACGTCGGCCCTGACCGCGTCCCCAGAAAGGCGCTGGGAAAAACCGGCGTCGAAGTCTCGGCGATGGGGCTTGGCGGCTATAGTCTGGCCGATTCGCCGACGCTTGAGGAAGCGACCCAAATCGTCCATGAAGCCGTCGAGGCGGGAATCAATTTCTTCGACAACGCCTGGGAATATCACGACGGCCGCAGCGAAGAGTGGATGGGCCAGGCGCTCAAGGGTTTGCGCGACAAAGTCTTCCTGATGACCAAAGTCTGCACGCACGGGCGCGACAAAAACGTGGCGATGCAGCAGTTGGAGCAGTCTCTCAAGCGCCTGAACACCGATCATCTGGATCTGTGGCAAATCCACGAATGCGTCTACTGGAACGATCCAGAGTGGCACTTCCGCAAGGGCGGCGTCGTCGAAGCGCTCGATCAGGCCAAGAAACAGGGGAAAGTGCGATTCGTCGGGTTCACCGGGCATAAACATCCGGACATTCATCTGGCCATGCTGTCTCATGACTATCCGTTTGACACGGTGCAGATGCCGCTCAACTGCTTTGACGCCAGTTATCGAAGTTTCGAGAAGAACGTGCTGCCGGAAGTGATCCGCCGCGGGATGGGCGCACTGGGAATGAAAAGCTTATGCGGCGGCGGCTCGGGAATCATCAATTCGCCGATCAGCGTTCAGGACGCGCTTCGTTATGCCATGAGCCTCCCCGTCTCCACCACGATCAGCGGTGTGGATTCGCTGACGGTATTGCGCCAAAACCTGGCCGTGGCGCGGGGTTTCAAACCGCTTGACGCAAGCCAGATGCAGGCCCTGCGCGACAAATGCGCTCAAGCGGCCGGCGACGGCCACCTCGAGCTTTATAAATCGACCAAGAAGTTTGACGGCAAACCCGGCCGCGAACAGCACGGCTTCCCCCTCGCGGAGGCATTGCCGGTTTGAAATCAGGGATGATGAATTGCCGAGGCGATGGAGATTCCCGGACCCGCCGCCGCATCGCTCCAGACAGGTAAGGGCAGATCGAGGTCCAGCTTTTCGTTCCACATCCGGCGTGCGAGCTTGTCGATCTCCACGGGCGTTATTTCGACGATCCGCTCAAAAAAGCCGGCGGCGTCCGCGGCGTCCGTATCCGCGAACAGCGATTGGTTGGCCAGGCGGCTGAGAAACTGGACGGCGAGCGTTCGTTCGGCGAAATAGGCCGTCGCGGCAGAGCGATCGATGAAAAGTACATGGGTGGCCGCGATTCCCTGGCATCCGACGTTCGCGCCATAATGAGCGGCGATGGGCGCCACGTCATCCATGAACGTGATCCAGGCGCCAGTCGAAAAACCATACGAATACCGGTCTCTCCACAGGACTTCCAGCGCACGCGGTTCATGATAGAAGCAGACAAACCGATCGCCGCCGTGATAGCCAAGAGCTCGATCCATCCCGCTCAAGATCCGGTGAAGTTCCACGACAAGCTCTGTCAAAGTGTTCGATCGACTCACGGCATCCTGCAAATGGTTGTCCATTCTGTTTTGAACCTCCGTTTCCGCCATCTTCCATGACCGCCGACAAAAAATGATGATGATCCTATTTATACCGTGTGTGTCGGTTTGTAACACCGGAAATTAAGGTGCTTCCGATAAGGCCGAGAAGGCGTACGGAAACGGCCACCGCGACGAATTATCGCGATCCGGTCATTGGTGTCGTAGTGAGGATAAGGGGCTGGATTCGCTCGAAAAGCGGCGTATGTAGCGAGGCACGCGCTTTTACCGCTCATATGTTCCGACCACCTCGGCTTCATCCAGCACATGGCCGGCGATTGACGCCAGCAGCGCCTCTTTGCTTAAGCCCGGCTCAACGTCAAGGGGCTCGTCCAACGCGTACAGGTGAAAATGATAGTGATGAACCCCGTGACCACGAGGCGGCTTTGGACCCATGTAACCCGCTTGATCCATCGAATTGTTCCCCTGCAGCGCGCCGGGCGGCGTTCGGAGTTGCCGATGTTGGCCGATCGCTTCCAGAAGGCCGGGAGCGTCCGGCGGTATCTTGTAAATCACCCAATGAACAAACGGTTCCGGACGCGGCGCGTCAGGGTCATCAACGACTAATGCCAACTCCTGCGTTTGCGGCGGCAGATGATCCCACGTCAACGGCGGCGAAATATCTTCTCCGTCCGCCGTGAAACGTGTCGGAATCGGTTTACCGTCTTCAAACGCTTCGCTCTTTAATAGAATGCTCATCGATTTTTCCTCCAACAATGCGCAGCCTTCAACATGACTCATCCAAGGCTGACCGGAGGAACAATGCAATCGTTGGGCCACGATCTTCAGGCCCGCGCCGTCGAGACTGTTTTAGTCACGTCATCCTTCGCCCAACATTTCCGGCGCTGGCGGCGTCTAGCAACCCTATGAAAAAAGAGAAAAAGATCGCCATACCGCATTCGAACATATAACAGTCGCCTATAGCGACCATGGCTCTCGATAGTTCCGCTTCAAAAACTTTTCCGCCTGCGGCGCGTTGGGGAATTTCATGTTCGGCCCATCCCATTCCAGCATCGTCCCGCCCGCCCGAATGGCCACGTTGCCCAGGAGAATGGTCTCCGCGAGCATTCCCGAATAGTCGAAATTGCTCATCGGCGGCGGGCCGCCCTTGATCGCGGCCAGCCATTCCACTTTGTTGGCTTCGTCTTCGGATCCACCGGCAACCTCAAAAGCGTTACGCGCGATCGTCTGCGCCGGCGCCTTGTAGCCGGCGAATTGCTCGGCCGGCAGAAGTTCCCAGTGATTCCCATAATCGCCGGGGGAATACAGAATTCCCTTTTCGCCGACCATGATCGATCCGCCCTTGTCCAACGAAATCTTCTTCCCGTCCTTCACGCGCTTATCGTTATTCCTGACAAGAATCTGGTTGTATTCCGTCTCCACTTTCTCGATCAGATCCTGGGGCGGTTGAACCAGCTTGCCGTCTTTATGACCTTCATACCAATTCAGTTTCATGGCGGGCATCGCCCCGCGGGCCGGAAATTCAAAAATCACATGCGCCCAGCCCGGATAGGTTTGGGAGTTTAACTCTTCGGAAGCGGCCACGATCGAACTCGGATAACCGAGCTTCAGCGCCATGAACGGCAGGTTGGCGGTATGACATCCCATGTCGCCCAGCGCCCCGCAGCCAAAATCCCACCAGCCGCGCCAGTTGTGCGGGTGGTAATATTTGGCGGCATAGGGACGCTTGGGCGCCGTGCCGTTCCAGAGGTCCCAATGGACATAATCCGGAATCGGCGCCTCCGGCGGCATCTCGCGAATGTCCGGCGACTGCGGCCACCAACCCGTCGGCCGATTCGTCCAGACATGCGCTTCGGTCACCGGCCCGATGGTCCCCGCCTGAATCACCTCGACCCCTTTCCGTAATCCGCTCGTCGCCGTCCCCTGGTTGCCCATCTGCGACATGATTTTATATTCGCGGGCCGCCAAACGCAGTTGCCGCGCTTCAAAGACATCATGCGTCAGCGGCTTTTGCGTGTAGACGTGCTTGCCCATCTTGATCGCCATCATCGTGGCGACGGCGTGCGTGAAATCCGGCGTCGAGATCGTGACGGCGTCTATCTCTTTTCCGAGCTTGTCGAACATCTCGCGAAAGTCGTTGAACTTACCCGCCTTTGGATACCGCTGGCTCTTTGAGTTCAGCCGTTTGTCGTCGATGTCGCAAATGGCGATCAGGTTGGCATGCTTGGCGGCCTGGTCGCTGTCGCTGTCTCCTTTTCCGCCGATGCCGACGCTGGCGACGTTGATCCGTTCATTGGGAGATTTGGAAGCCAATTCATCGGCGGCGCTCGCCCGCCCCGCCACCCAAAATCCCACGCTCCCGGCGGCGGTATATTTGAGAAAGTCCCGGCGATTGGTTTGCTTTTGTCGCATATGAAATAGGCCGTTTTGGCCGCTCCGAAAGATTGCCGACTGGATGAATTCGACGCTTGTAAATATCCGGCGTTCAGATGATCCTAAACCAGCGTGTCGGCTATTGAAAGCCGCAGCCGGCGGCGGGCGCAAAAACCGGCTCGTTGTCCATGTCGCCCGCCGGGAAATTGAGAAGTCGATCAGATGATCCCTGCGTTTGTCGAATCCGGATCGCTACCGCCCGGCGTTCATTCTGCGACGCTCGCGGAGATAACTTCCCGATTCGGAACGGAGTCGGATCTTCGGCGCGTTCAGATGGAGTCCATCGGCTGGATGGTCGAAACCGCCGTCCGCGCCGGCGTGCATCGAATCGTGTTGAACGGTCCGCGGAGTTCGGCGGCGATACGGAACTGCGCGCGATGACATTGGCGTCGTTACGCGTAACCATCCGTCGATTCCAGGAAGAAATTGCCCGCTACGACGCGCATTGCGGTGCGACGATGTCGGCCAATTCCAGTCAAGCGATTGGCTGAATATGCCGATATCGTTCCCAAGTTTTCGGTGGTATTCGCCGCGAATGACCGGCGGCCATGAAAATCGACCGATCCGCCGAATGACCTGCCGCGAGGCGAAGAAGTTATTGACGATGTGAATCGCGCGAACCAGCGCGCGATTCACAACCGGCAAAGTGAAAGCGGCGGATGACGACAAAACCTTCCAACGCGGATTCGAACCAGAATTTGATATTTTCCCCAGCCGTACTTCCCTCCTATCATGCCGCATTCGAGAAGGGAAGGATGGTCTCATGGCGACGGATCAGGCGGATAAACCCATTCAAGTCGAGAACGGTCTAACAATCCCCGCAAACGCGGCCGTCGCTACGCCGATTTCAAACCAGACGGCGATCGCTCCATCAGCGGCGCCGGCCGCAAGTCACGGCGTGCCGATGAGACCTGCCAAGGCATCGCGATATCGAAAGTGGGCGCTGGCCGGCGTGGCGGCGGTGGCGCTGGTCGCGGCGGTCTTCTTGGGCGGCCCAACGCTGTGGGAAGCGCTCAATACCATCTCCACCGACGACGCCTATGTGAACGGCCATGCGACGTTTGTCGCTCCGCGCGTCTCGGGGCAAATCGTCAACGTATTCGTAGACGACAACAACCGGGTGCGCAAAGGCGATTTGCTCGTTCAACTCGACAAGCAGCCCTATCAGGTCCAGGTCGCGATATTGAAATCGGCCGTCGCTACCGCTCAAGCCGATTTTCAGGCGGCGCGGGCGATGGTGCGCGGGACCGAAGCGTTGGCCCGGAGCCAGCGGTGGAAACTCCAGCGCTCGATCGAATCGGTTGACGACCAGATCGCGTCGCTGAGAACAAACGTGGCGGCGTTGGACTCGGCCAGGGCGGTTCTCAGCAGGGCGCAGGCGGATTACGATCGCGTGCTGCCGTTGACCAAGACCGGCGCCGTTTCGGCCGAGGAGTTGGATCGGCGCAAACAGGTGTTGGCCGTGGCCGAGGCACAGGTGAAACAGGCGCTGGAAACAGTCTATCAAACCCGCGTCGCGCTGGGATTGCCCGCTCAGCCGGAGAAAGGAGAAGACCTTGCGCAGACGCCGGCGGACCTGGATCAGACGTTTTCCTCCGTGCGCCAGGCGCAGGCGGAACTAATGCAGACCGCGGCCCAGATCGGCGTTACCAACACGTTCAACATGACGCCGAGGGAGATGCTCACGGAATTTTACAAACGCGACCCGCAAGGAAATATCGATCGAATCTATGCCTCGCTGCTTCTTGAGGCGCCGGCCGTCAAACAAGCCGAAGCCAAGATCGCACAGGCACAGGCCGAGTTGGATCAGGCGGAGTTAAACCTTTCTTACTGCGACGTCTTTGCCGAGATAGACGGCGTCGTCACCCGGCGAAACGTCAATCCGGGCAATAACGTGGTGGCCGGCCAGGAGCTCATGGTCATCCGTTCGCTTCGCGAGATATGGGTGGACGCCAATTTTAAGGAGACGGAATTGGCCAGGCTTCGAATCGGCCAGCCGGTCGATCTTCACCTGGATATGTATGGAAAGCGGAAAATTTTCAAGGGCCGAATAACCGGATTTACGATGGGCACCGGCTCGACTTTGGCGCTGCTGCCGGCCCAGAACGCGACGGGAAATTTCGTGAAAGTCGTTCAACGGCTTCCCGTCCGCATTGACATCGAGAATTATGATCCGGAGACCGACCCGCTGTTTATCGGGCTTTCGGTGGAGCCGCGCGTTTTCTACAAGGAGCCGGCGACGGGGCCGGACGCCGGAAAGGTATTGCAGCCGAATCTGAAGCCGACATCGATTCCCGCCCCGTCGCCCGGGGCGGCGGCCCTAATTCCCGCGACCCAACCCAGCGCCGGGGAAAACCAGCGATGACCGCCGCGTCGATCCCATTATTGCGCGAGAGGCCCGCGATCAATCCGTGGCTGGTGGCCATCGTGGTGGTGGTCCCGACGTTCATGGAGGTGCTGGACACCACCGTGGCCAACGTCGCCCTGCGCTACATCGCCGGCGGATTGTCGGCGGCGGTAAGCGATAGCGAATGGGTCATCACCAGCTACCTCGCCGCCAACGCCATCATCCTCCCGATCTCCGGCTATCTGGCCGCGCGATTCGGACGTCGAAACTACTTTTTGCTTTCCATCGCGCTATTCACGATCAGCTCCGCCTTGTGCGGCGTTGCGACAAGCCTGGGGCAGCTTATCTTGTTTCGCGTGATGCAGGGATTGGCCGGCGGGGGATTACAGCCTTCCAGCCAGGCGGTCCTGCTCGACGCGTTCCCGCCTGAAAAGCAAGGATCGGCAATGACCGTTTTCGGATTTGCCGCCCTTCTGGCGCCGGTCGTGGGTCCGACGCTTGGCGGTTATCTCACCGACAATTATTCGTGGCGGTGGATTTTTTATATCAACATTCCGGTCGGGCTGGCGGCCGTAGCCGCGGCGTGGGCGTTCGTGGAAGATCCGCCCTACCTCGTCGCCCAGCGCGCGGAAATGAAACGTGATCCCAAACCGTTCGACTCCATCGGGCTGGGGCTGCTGGCGCTGGCCATGGTCTGCTGGGAAGTGTTTCTCAGCAAGGGTCAGGAGTGGGACTGGCTGGGCGACCCATTTTGGCGGGTGCAGTCGCTGGCGGTTGTTTTTCTACTCTCGATCGGCGCCTTCATTATGCGCGAGACGCGAATCGCCAATCCCGTGGTCAACTTCAGACCGTTGCGAGACCGCAATTTTGCCGTGGCGTGCGTGGTGATCTTCTCCGCTTTTGGCGTTCTCTATGCCGCGACTACCTCGTTGCCAGGCTTGCTTCAATCTCTATTTGGCTACGATGCATTCCACTCGGGGCTGGTGATGTCTCCCTCCGGTATTTCCTCGATCATCGTGATGGTGATGGTTGGCGCCATTCTTGGCCGCGGATTCGACGCGCGTTGGTTAATCGCCCTGGGGCTATTAACACTTGCCGGCGGCAGCTACTGGATGTCACGGATGAATTTGTCGATCAGCCCCGGCCAAGTCGTCCTGCCGCGGATGGTGCAGATCGGCGGATTGTCGCTGGTGTTCGCGCCGCTCAATCTGGCCGCCTATCTTTATCTTCCGAAGGAACTCCGCGGAGCGGCGGTTGGCATGTTCAGCCTGCTGCGCAACGAGGGCGGAAGCGTCGGCACTTCTCTGTCACAGACCTTACAGCAACGCCGCGAACAGTTTCATCTGTTGCGAATAAACGAATATCTCGATCCGCTAAATCCCGCCGTCCATTCGTTCATGGCTCATGCTCAACAATTCTTCTATCCGATCACCGGCGACCCGAACGCGGCGACCGAACTTTCTGTGCAGTCTCTGGCGTCGGTGCGGCAGCAACAAGCGGCCTCCCTTGCCTATTTCGATGTGTTTTGGACGTTCTCCGTCGTCGCACTCTGCCTGGTCCCGTTGATACTGCTCATGCGCCGCTCCGTCGCGGAGAAAGGCGTACACTTGGCCGCGGACTGACTCCGTTACGGCTACGGCGTTCGCGCTCCGCCGACGGCAATATTGAAATCAGTCAAAAACGTACCGGCTCCCAGAAGGATATCGCTTGCTATAAAAGCGGTTGGCGGCTGAAGGGCTGTTGAGCCATTCGCCGTACCGCTGAGGCCAATGCTGTTGACGGCGGCTTCCAAACCAGCCGTGGTATCGGTGGGCGCTCCGCCAAAAATGTCCGGCGGCAACGGGCTTCTACCGGCGAAAATGGTCGATACGGCAGTTGGCCCCGCCGGCGGCGGCGTCGGACTGGGGCTGGTGGGAACGGCAGTGGCGCTGATCGCGTTTACGGTTGAACCCGCGCCCGCGTAATAATTGAGGACTGGCACTGCATGGCTCCCATGTGCTGGGGCCGCCGGCGCCGCCACCGCCGCGGAAAGAAGGCATCGATCTTCCAATTTTTCGATGAACCGATCGGACCCGCGCGTAAAGGGGGAAGACACCGAGTTCCAAAGCAAACCAAACTGAGCGAACATAGCTACCTCCGATTTCGAGACTTCACGTGAAGTCGCAAATCGAAGGCCGCTCCTGCTCTTTCGCGCGAGAAGGTTGAGGCATTTTTGTGGCTAATATAGAAGCCGGAAACCTGACGGCAATCTCAGCGGCCGCCGCCGCAGTCTCACCGCCGACATCGCCGCGCGAGGCTACTTTTTCGCGGGTCGATGCCTTATCCGCTGTTGCTCGATCGCCAGCTTACACGTTTCTTCCCCATCCCAGATGTCGGTGCAGCTCGAGGGGACTGCCGGTTCTTCGCCGGTCACGTTAACCACCAGCGCGTCGCCCACGGCAAGATCACTGAGCTTCACCTGCCGCGAGCCCTTCCACACCCGCGTGTCGGCGTTTATGCGCAATTCGACCCGACCAATATCCGGCGGGCGCTGCATATCCCCGTTGTAATCTTTTACTTCCGGAATTTGCACGGCGGCGTAGATTCTTCCTTCCTCAAGCTTCAATTCTTCGATGCGATACATCACGGCGATTTGAGAGAGATGGCTGAACTCGTCGGTGACGAGGCTCGCGCGCGTAAACGCGCCGGCGTCGTCCTGAAACATGTTGAATCGGCAGCGTGTGCCCAGCGGCAAATCCGCGAGGGTGGCGTCCACGTTCAGATATTTAACCGCGACCGCCGGCCCTTGGTCGATCAACGTGAAGTCGACGACGGCGCCGGCGCCATCGGCGCGAAATTGGCCGGATCGGTCGTCGGCGTTTACTTTCGTCAATTCTCCCAAAACCAGATGCTCCGAAAACCGCGGCGGGACTTCTCCGGCCCGTGGCTTAAACCACGCCAGATTCTCGTTCCCGTAATCGGTGCGAAACGGGTATTGCGCCGGATACTCTTTCGGCGTCAATTCCAGCAGTTCCGAGTCCTTCAAATTCGAGAAGCCGTAATTCATCAACCCTTCGCCGTAGAACGGGTCCTTGGTTGGCCAGCCTGGGCCAAAGATCCTTACGACCCGACCTTTGCGAAATCCTTCCAGCATGTTGGCGACGCTGAAGGTCATCCGCACGCCGCTGGTTCCGTAACAATCGACCGGCCCATTCTTGATTTCCAGTAGCTTGGATCTCTCGCCGTCCACGCCGGGATTCCAGGTTCGAAGCTCGTCGTTGGCGACGCATACTCTCAAGTCCCTGCCGACGGCGAAGTCGCCTATGTACGTTTGTTTGAACGTGGCGGGATCGCCGGTGAAGAGCGTCACGGTGAGTTTGTTGCCATCGACGCCGTCGATCCATCCCGGCAAGCCCCGGAACTTGACGAACGCGGCATGGTTCTTCCGCTGTCGTTCGGTGGCCGAGCGCTGCGTATCCGCTCCCACCCAGATATCAAGGCAATGGCCCGGATTCTCGGCCGTCTTCCCGGTGAAGTTGTAAAGAAGCTGATCGCCCACGGCCAGGTCGCTTAACTTCGCTTCCTTATCTCCCCTCCATACCCGGGTGTGATCCGTGACGAACAACTCCTTTTTCCCCAGATCCAATTGATTCTTGGCTGGGCTCTGCTTGGTCGTCAGTAGCTTCCCTTCTTGAAGCCTGATCTCATCGAGCCTGTAAGAGAACCCATGCCCGGCGTCCATGGTGAACTGGTCCTGCATGGTGGCCAGACGGGTGAAACTATCCTTGGGATCATTCGGCGCGCGATTGAGGAAAAACAGGAAGAACGTGCCGAGCGGAATATCGCGCAGCTCGGCGTCGGAAAGAAGATAGTTGACCGAACCATACGGCGGCATCGTGAAGTCGACCAATTCACCGGTCTTTGTCATTCGGAACTGCCCGCGGCGGTGGATGAAATCGGCGCTCACCAGCTCTCCGCCGATGCGCCGATCCGAATGATGCGGCGGAAACTCGGCGGGCTTCAGCTCGTACCAATCGAGATTGGGATTGGCGAAATCCGTGCGAAATGCATAACGCGGATCAGTCTTCACGGCGTCGGCGGCAAGCGAGATGGAAGCCGACTGGCCCATCCAGCCCGTCAGCAGAAGAATCAACGACAAACTCCAAAATGCGCTGATCGATCGGTCGGTAGATCGGAAGGTGCTTTTCATGGCCGGCTACTCGCTTATCTTAATCGTGCTATAACGATTCCGCTTCCTTTTTCGTCTCCGAAAGAGGGGTTTAAGTGGAGGTCGAGCGCGGATGTATTTTGAGCCGCGCGACGAACGGAACCTCACGCGGAAGCTACAGCAACGGGTGTGGAATCCGCGGCGCGGGTTTCGCCCTCACCCCGTCCCACTCCCTGAGGTCTCCCTGAGGACAGGGGGCCGGAAATTCGACGGCAAGTCTCTTCGACAGGAACCGGCGTCGAATGAATGGCCGGAAACTTCGGGTCCCCTCGCTTCATCACACGATTTCCGAGACCGGTCCCAGGCTGTCCACGAATTTTTCCGCGTTCACCTGCATCTTCTGGAGCATGGTCAGCATCACATTACTGAGATGCGCCTTTTCGTTCTTCGGCTTTCCGCAGAGGCTGCGCCATTCGTCGTAATCGAGCGTGTAGGACGCGCCCTTGGGATTGTTGTAGTCGATATGCTGGCCGTGCTTGAGACCCAATCCGCGACCGCCGGCAAGGAGAATCGGCAGATTGCTGTTGGCGTGGCTATGGCCGTAGCTCATGCCGCTGCCGAACAGCACCATGGTGCGATCGAGCAGTGAATCTTCGCCGTCCTTCACGTCGCGAAGCTGATCGAGGAAGTGGGCGAATTGCTGCATGATGAATGCGTCGCTTCGGGCCAGGCGTTCCAGGACGACGGGATTGCCGTTGTGGTGGGAGAGGCTGTGACGCGACTGGGTGATGCCGATCTCGGGGATGGCCAGGCCGTTGCCTTCGCTGCCGTTCATGTAGGTGACGACGCGGGTCATGTCGGTGCGGAGGGCCAGGACGATCAAGTCGAACATCGTCCGCCAGTATTCGCCCGCCTTGTCCTTGGACACGTCGCGCTGGAACGGAGCGGCCAGATTCTTGTCGAGCTTCGGCTTGGGCACGTTGAGCCAGGCGTCCAGGCGTTCGGTGCGCTGCTCGACGTCGCGGACGGAATGGAGGTATTCGTCCAGTTTCGTGCGGTCATCTTTGCCGAGCGTGGAGCGGAGCGTGGTGGCTTCTTCGAGAACGGCGTCGAGCACGCTGCGGCGTTTGCCCAGGCGGGCGCGCTGGGCGGCGATTCCGCCCTTCTCAACGCCAAAGAGACGATCGAAAACGTGGCGGGGATTATCCTCGGCGGGCAACGGCACGCCGTCGCGCGAAAACGCCAGCGTGGCGGAGTTGCCCGGACGGCCGGTGCCGGCGCTGATGGAGAGTTCCAGCGAGCCAAAGCGCGTCTGCTGGCTTGTCACCTCGGCCATAAGCTGGTCGCAGGAGATCGTGTTTTCATATTTGCGGGCGCTTTGCGCGTCGATCTTCGCGCCGGTCAGCCAGGTGTCGGCACAGACGTGCGCCTGTCCCAAGCCATTCGGATGATACAGCCCGCTGAAGACGGTGAAGTCGTCCTGGTGCGCCGTCAACGGTTTGAGCGACGCCGACAGCTCATAGCCGCGTCCGGGCTTGGTGCATTGCCAGCTCATTCCGTTGACGCCGTTGGGAATATAGACAAAGACGCTTCGGCGCGGCTTGTCCGCGACGGCGGCGGTCGCCGCGCCGGCGGTCATGGGAACCATCGCATCGAGCAGGGGCAGCGCCATGACGGCGCCGACGCCGCGCAAAAAGTGACGGCGATTCATCAACCAGCTTTGGGTAAGAAAATTGCTCATGGTATCCAGTGGGTACGTTAGCGTTTCTGAAAAAGATCGCTCGTGATTAGCGATTCGATTAACGACGCAAGTTTGTAATCATTCGACTTTGACTGAGCGGCGATCCGCTTGAGTTCTTCGCGGTCGGTGAAAGTCATGCCGCGGCGAAGCGCGTAGTTGGCGAGTTTTTCGGTGAAGGCGGCGGCGAATTGATCGGTGTCGTCAAGGAGCAGGCGCTTGAGTTCAGCGGCGTCGGCGAACTTTCGGCCATCGGGAAGTTCGCCGCTGGGATTAAGCTTCGGGTCGGCGCCGGCGCCGTCGGTGAGCGTTTCGACCAGCCGCCAGCGGCCGATCGCGTCGTAATTGTCGAACGCCAGGCCAAGCGGATCGATCTTTCGGTGGCACGCGGCGCAGTTGGGGTCCGCCCGATGTTGCTCAAGCTTCTGGCGAAGCGTGGTCTTTGGCGCGTTGGCGGGAGGCGTGCCCAGGGCCGGGACATTCGCGGGCGGAAACCCGGGCGGGCGGCCGAGAATGGATTCGAGAATCCACACGCCGCGATGCACGGGGCGATGGCGCGTTCCGTCGGAGGTAAGGCTGAGAATGGCGCCTTGCGTCATCAGTCCGCCGCGATGTTCGTCGGGCGTCAGCTTGACGCGCTGCATGGTTTCGCCGGTGACGCCGGGGATGCCGTAATGGCTGGCGAGGCGCTCGTTGAGCATCGTCCAATCGGAATCGAGGAATTGCCGAAGACTTTCGTTATGCGTCAGAACCTGGCCGAAGAAACCAAGGGTTTCATCGATCATGCTCTTTTCCAGATCTTCATCGTAATCCGGATAAAGCACCTTGTCCGGGGGGAACATCCCCACCCGGCGGAGTTGAAGCCATTGATAAGGAAATGACGTGGCGAATGCCGCCGCCTTGGGATCGGCCAACATACGGCGCGCCTCGGCGCCAAGCGTTTGGGGATCGTGAAGCTTTCCGGCCCGCGCCAGGTCGATCAACCGCTGATCGGGCATCGTGCTCCAGAGGAAGTACGACAACCGCGAAGCCAGTTCCCAATCCGTCAGGCGCGTCGAGGGAGAACTTGCGTCTCCTTCCTCCAGATAGAGGAAGCTGTTGGAGCACAGCACGCCGAGCAGCGCGGTCTTGATGGAAGACTCGAAATCATCGCCAAGTTTTTGGGATTTTTCGAATAACCTGACGAGGCGATCGACCTCCGCGATCGGCACGGGACGTCGAAACGCCCGCTCGGCGAATCTCGCCAAAATCAGGCGAGCATAAGCGGAATCTTTGGTCGCGGTTTCGCCGCCGAAGAAAATTTGCCGATGCGCCGGGGTCGGCCATGATTCCACGATCGGCCCCTCCCACTCGATCGAGTCCAGCAGCAAAAACGGGATGATTGCCTTACCGTCGTCGTCCGTGAATTTCATCTGCCAGGGCACCCGGCTTTTCAGGTCGGTGAACATGTTCGGCGTGCCGCTCGCCCGCGACCGCCTCGCCTCCGGATTCGGGCCGCGCACCGCATTGACGATCCGGATCGGATGCAGCCCGACCGGCAGGTGCGCGCGAAACTCAATCGTCATCGGCTTGTCCACCGGGGCCTCGACGTCTTCCTCGTACAACACCCGGCTCAAATCCGTCGCGTACAGCCGAAGCCGCGGCGCCCGCCCCCCTTGCGGCCGGCAACCGCTGATCTTCACCCGCACGATGTATTCGCCGGCGGCCTTGATGTCCAAGTCGTGCATGTCCAGCGCGCCGTTGTTCGGCACCAGGTCCACGCGAACCTTGTCGGCGATGCCACGCGCCTCATATTCCTTCTTAAAGCCAGTTCCGCGCATATCGAACGGCGACCAATGAATGAGCGTTCGCTTGGGTTCGGGCCCGATCGACAACGCCTCGCCCAGCGCCAACTCCGCCGCCGAGAAATATTTCTCGACGTGCGACGGGGAAATCGTCAGCACCGAACCGATTCGCTGAAACCCCTGCCAATCCGGATCCTCCGGCAAACCCGTCGGATCGGTGGCGTCGTAGCTCACGCCTAGCAGGTCGTGAATGGTGTTGGCGTATTCCTCGCGCGAGAGTTTTCCGAACGCGATTTTATCGCCGGAGGATTGGTGGGCCGAGTCCATGTCGCGAAGCTGATTGGCGATCCAGTCCGAAACGCGGGCGATATCGTTGGGATTGGGCCGGGCCTGCTTCTTTGGCGGCATGTCCCCGGAATTAATCCGGCCCATCACCTCCATCCAATGACCCATGGTTTTCGGCGATTCAAAGTCGATCGCCAGCGTGTCGAGCCGAAGATCGGCTTTTTGTTTGTCGGGCCCGTGGCATTTGACGCAGTTTTCGGCAAAGAACGGCTTGACGAGTTTATCCAGCGTCGAATCCGCCGGGCCCGAAGCGGCGGCGTTGGTCCGCGAAAGGTTGGCTAACGTCAGCAGGACGACGGCGAGCGGAAAATAGCGATAACAGATAATCCGGTACACGCGATAACTACGGGATTAAGGTCTCGGCGTTGAAGAAACTCGCCGCCCTCGCGCACGATTTTTCATTTCGGAACTGCTCGGCGTCGATCCGAATAAACGTCGATGGATGGGATGTACAGGATAAAGGCCCAAAGGCGGGTTTTGGGTCTTTTTCAAGGGTATCAGACGTGATTTCCCAAAAGGCGACAAGCGAAATAAAATTTGGGGAGATTTGTTATCGAAACGATTGAGATTACCGTTAGCACCGGCGCTTTGCGCGTTGCATTCATGAAACCAGCTTTAGCCATCGAGAGCGGTCGAATCCATCATCAGGCGGGGCGCCTCGCGGATGCCGAGCGAATTTATCGGCAGATTCTGCTCGAACAGCCCGATCATGCCGTCGCGATGCATTTGCTCGGGGTGCTCGCCCATCAGATGGGCCGCGATGAAAATGCCATCGAGCTGATCCGCCGCGCCATTGCGATCGACCCATCCATGGCCGACGCATATTCCAACCTCGGCAGCATCCTTCAAAGACAGGGCAGGTTTGACGAGGCCGTGGCGGCCTGCTCGCGGGCGGCGGCGCTTCAGCCGGACTTGTCCGACGCCCATTTGAATCTTGGCGTCGCCCTCCGCGACCAGGGCACTTCCACGCGGGCGGAATTTCATTTTCGCCGCGCGATCGACCTCAATCCGGCGGACGCCGCCGCGCACGACCATCTTGGGACGGTTTTGAGAAGTTTGGGAAGACTCGGCCAAGCCGTCGCCGCCTACTCGCGCGCGGTTGAATTGAATCCAGATTTTTGCGACGCGCTGATTAACCTTGGCGGGGCGCTAATGGATCAAGGTTCGCTTGACGAAGCGCTGGCGTGCTTCGATCGGGCGGTGGCGCTGCGGCCGGGCGATCCGGATCTGGCCAGCCGTCGGATTTTTCTACTCAATTTTCATCCCCGATTCGATTCCGCCGCCATCCTTCGCGAACAGATCGCGTGGGATCGGCGCTTCGGTGGACCCTTGCGAAAGAGCATCGGCGTTCACGCCAACGACCGTGACCCGGATCGTCGGCTTCGGATCGGCTATGTGTCGCCGAATTTCCGAGATCACGTCACGGGCCGCAACATGCTGCCGCTGATTCGGGAGCATTCTCGTGAGTCATATGCGGTGTATTGTTACAGCGACGACGCGCGATCCGATGTGGTCACCGCGGAATTTCGCAAGCACGCCTTTGGTTGGCGAAACATCGCCGGCGTGGGGGATGATGCATTCGCCGATATGGTTCGGGCCGATGGAATCGACGTGTTGGTCGATCTGTCGATGCACATGACGCCCACTCGACTGGCTGGCTTTGCGCGCAAGCCGGCGCCGGTGCAGTTCACCTTCGCCGCGTATCCAGGAGGCGTGGGACTGTCGGCGATCGACTGCCGCCTCACCGATCCGTATCTCGATCCGCCCGGCGCGAGCGATGCGAATTATGTGGAACGATCGATTCGGCTGTCCAGTAGCTTCTGGTGTTATGATCCCGCCTCCATGTCGCTCGGCATGGATTCCGATCCTGACCCCGGCCCCCTGCCGGCGCCGCAAGCCGGATATGCGACGTTTGGCTGCCTGAACAATTATTGCAAGATAAACCCCCAAACGCTTTTACTGTGGGCGCGCGTTCTGCGGGAGGTTCAAGATTCCCGCCTGCTTCTGCTTTCCCAGCCCGGCGATCATCGCCGGCGCGCGGCCGACGTATTCAACGGCGCGGGCGTCGATCCGGGTCGCCTGGAATTTCTGTCATGGCGGTCGCGAAGCGAATATTGCAAATGTTATCATCGCATCGACATCGCGCTCGATACGCTTCCGTACAACGGCCATACGACAAGCCTGGATGCGTTTTGGATGGGGGCGCCGGTCGTGACGCTGGTCGGCCAAACCGTCGTCGGTCGCGCGGGGCTCAGCCAACTGAGTAACCTTGGATTGACGGAAATGGTCGCGCGCACGCCGGCGGAATTTGTAAGCATCGCGACAGACTTGGCGCGCGATCTTCCACGTTTGGCCGCTTTGCGCGCGAGTCTGCGCGGCCGGATGCTTCGATCGCCGTTGACCGACGCAAAACGATTTGCAGGCGATATCGAACGTGCCTATCGCTCGGCGTGGAAACGCTGGACGCGTACGCGATAAGCCGTACGAATGGCGCCTGTCTCTTGATTTCTCAGATAGCAAGCAGACGATAGCGTGACGATGAATGTACTGGGGCTTCACTTCGGCCATGACGCCGGCGTCAGCGTAATCAGGGACGGGCGGATTTCGGCGTTTGTCGAGCGGGAGCGGCATTGCCGGGTAAAGCACGCGATCTCGCTGGAATTCGCGAACATAACGACGGCGGTGGAGGCGGCCGGACTTCGGATGGAGCAGATCGACTATTGCGCCATCACCTCGACGCAGGAAATTGAGTTAATCATCGACGACCCGGCGCAATTCTCGGTGAGTTTCGCCCCGCATCCGGATCATGCCGCCCCGTCCACGCTCGCTCGGGTCATGAAGGAGCAAGACATCGAGCCGACTACGTTGCTCTCGCGATCGCTGATGCATATTTTCTACGAGCCGGCGATGCGAGATTCCTATCTCTACCGCCACTATGGCCATAGTTTTCCCGAGCATCGCGGACGCGGGCCCGGCGACTTTGCGACCTTCGGCTGGCTGGACCACTATCTGACCCACAAGCTCTGGCCCGGCAGTACCCTCGGTCAAGTCGCCCGGACCGATTTTTCGCCGCTGCTGGCCGACGACCTGGTGCGCCGCGGTTTTCATTATCCGGTGACGGTGAATCTTGCGGGCCGCGCGACCGCTGGTTATTTCATCTCGCACCATGCCGCCCACGCGGCCTCCTGTTATTACCAATCCGGATTCCGCGACGCCGCCATCTTCACGCACGACGGTTACGGCGACGCGACCGGCAATCTTGCCGGCATGTTCTATTGGGGCGAGGAGTCGCGAATTTTCCCGATCACGCCGCACCATATTATGATCGGCGCCGTGTACGAGGCCGTCGCCGTCGGGCTTGGGCTAGGCGTGGTCGGCGCGCCGGGGAAAATGATGGGTCTCGCCGCCTATGGCAAGCCTCGATTCTTCGATCGAGGTTACGTGGGCAACTGGTATGACTGGGTCAAAACCGGCTTGAACGAGCGGCCCTGGGCGCATCACGTGGAGGCGATGGCCCAGCGGATGGGCTACGACATGCAGCCCATGTCCGACCGTGAACGCGCGACGGCCGCGGTGAACGTGGACATCGCCGCCAGCACGCAAAAATTGTTCGAGGAGATTTCTCTGCTTGGCGTGGAGACCCTGCACAAGGTTATTTCCCGCATGGGCCGTCGCACGTTCAACTTATGCCTGTCGGGCGGATCGGCGCTCAACTGCCCGTCCAACAGCCGAATCTATCGCGAAGGACCGTTCCCCAATCTTTTCATCGAGCCCGGTTGCAACGACAGCGGCCTCGCGATCGGAGCCGGGCTCTATTTGTATCACAACGTGTTTGATCGACCGTTGGCGCCGCGACCGCCCGGCGCCATCGCGACGCCCTATCGGGGCGTTCCGATTTCCCGGGGTCAAGTCGAGTCGGCCCTTCACGCCGCGAAGGAGCAAATCGACTTTTCCCCATGCGCCGACTCAGCGGAAGCGGCGGCGCGAGACCTCGCGCAAGATCGCGTGATCGGTTGGTATGAAGGTCCGGGCGAAATCGGCCCGCGCGCGCTCGGCCACCGGTCGATTCTCGCCGATCCGAGGAAAGCCGAAAATTGGCCGCGCGTCAACCGGCTGAAGGGCCGTGAATCGTGGCGTCCGTTCGCCCCGGCGATTCTGGAATCCGAGGCGTCGAAATGGTTTTACGGAGCCCCCAATCCTTCGCCGTACATGTTGTTTAACGCGTCGATCCGATCGAGCGCCGCGCCGGCCGTCACGCATGTGGACGGCACCTCCCGCATCCAAACGATCAGTCGCGCGAACGGGGAAATCGGCAGGGTCATTGAACTATTTTTCAAGAAGACCGGCATGCCGATGGTTCTCAACACCTCGTTCAACGGTCCCGGCGAGCCGATCGTCGAAACCCCGGCCGAGGCGATTCGATTTTTGATTGGGTCTACGCTCGATGCGCTTTATATCGATGGATTTCGGGTGTTGCGGCGCCGACCGTAGCCGTTTCGTTCAGGACCTTCGAGAGCATGCGATCGAGCGCCGAATCAGCGGCGATTCAGAACGGCTTGATCGATTTCGAGAGTGGCGACGTGTCGAACGTTGGAGTTGTCGCGATAGCCAAGCTGCAGGGTCCGCGCGTCGGAAAACCATTGGTTGTCGACGCTGAGATTCCAGTTGGCGATCAGGCGTCCCGAGTCGAGGTCGACCAATGCCGACCCGCCCAGCAGCCAGGTATGTTGGCCGAGAAAATCCAAAATCCGGCCGCCGTCCCTGGCGGTTTGTGTGAGGTGGGGCCAGGCGCCGGGGCAAACGCGATCCGGGAGGGCATGGCCGTCGTTCAGGTTCCAAGAGAGAAACAACGCGGCGCCCCCGCGCTCGAAAAGGGCGGTGATCGTGGAGCAGTCGCTTGAGAAGGCAATATCCGCCGGTTCGCACTCGGCTTGCGAATCCAGGGAACCGGCGGCCAGCACGCGCGGCTTTTCCAAATAATCCAACTCGTATATCAGCATTTGGTCCTGGCGATTGACCCGCGTCACGATCGCCAGTTTCTTGCCGTCGGGACTTATCTTGCAATTATTGGGGGAATGGAGGTGGCGGTAAACCCAAAACGACAGAACCCTTTTCCCATCGACGGCGTCGCAAACCTCAACGACCTCGTCGGATTCGCGCCGGCCGCGAATAACCACCGTCCGCGGGCCGCTGAACCCGATCAAGTGAGGAGTCTCGGCATAGTCTTCAAAAGGCTCGATGACGCAGAGCATGCGGGATTCCTTCAGCGACCACACCTGGAACTCGGCCTTTGGAAACCGAACCGCGCGAGCGATCAATGATCCGTCGGGACTCAGGGAATATTCGCCTTGATTCTCCGCGGACGGAAAGCTGACCGATGGGCGGGGAACCCACCCCAGCGCATTCCATGGCTCAACGCGTTCCTCCGCGCCCTCATGCCGCACGGTGGCGCACCATGGCGAAGGCGTCGCCGTCGTGATTAAGTTGTCAAAAGCGCCCAGCGCGTCGGCGCAATGAACGGCGGCGACATACGGCAGATGTTTGCCGACAATGGCCGCCATGAATGTGTCGGACGGAATGACCGTCGCGAACGGCAAGCTTGCGTGAGTCTGCGCCGCGGCGGCCAAGCCGTTGTCGGTTACCGTTTCCGTTCCATCGATGAAAATAGATGCTGGGTTGGAATGTGGATTGGTGGAGTTGGGGGCGACGGAAGCGACGACCGCCGGTTCGACGGCGGGCCCCGGCGCGAGCGACGCGGGCTCGGGAGTGACGTTCCACGCAAAGCCGGGGCCGGCGGGATTGGCTTGCAGGCGGTCGGCCATGTGCAAGGCGTCCATCGCCGCGTTTGCAAACAACCCGGCCACCAGCAGCGAGAGCCCCGCGACAACGACGCCGCCCAGAAATCCCGCGCAGGTGGCGGCGAAACTCGGGGCGATCTCCTGGCCTTGCGGCCGGAACAGAAACCAAAACGCCGGCGACGCGAGCAGCAGCCCCACGAGCAGGCCGATCAGCAGGGCGCCCGAATGGCCGGTGGCAAGCCACATCGCATATCCGAACGCGACAGGAATGGCGCACGTCGCGGCCATTCGGCGTTTGGGTTCGGGCGGAAGCTCAAATCGCAACGAGCGGCTCGCGCGATTCAACCCTTTCAAGGCAAGTGGAACGATGACATAGACGTAAAGCAGAAGAATCAAAGGCAGCCGCAACAGAGATACCCACGCGGGGCCGGCGCGATGATCTTCGAGCGTTTCGTAGAAAACCCATAGTCCCGCGACGCTGGTCAGGGCAAGCGGCAGCCAGCGGTCAAGCGCCGCCGCGATGGGAAACTTATGTTTCGTATTCGGCCGCAGCAGCGGCTCGCAGGCGCCGAAGTCGGGTTCGACGTCTTGTGCGTTAAAGTTTGGCGCGGCGGTCGCGCCGCTGCTTGCGGCCGGTGGCGCCACGACGTCGGACGGACCGTCGCCGGGAACGTCGAAGGCGCTCCCGCAGGAACGGCATTTAACGCGTTTGCCGGCAAGATCGCCGCTGGCGAGATACCGCTTGCGGCAATTCGGACAACATAATTCCACTTGGATGCCCATGCGCCCCGTTCTATTCCAGTGCTACGACAATGCGCGTTGGATGGACCGTTTTCTCATCTCATGTTGGCGAAGCGAGTTTCAGTCGCGAAACACGCCCCGCAAGCGGGGCCGCTAAACGTCCGAACGCTTCGGCAACCTGAGAGATGCTCGGCAACCGATAGCATATAGCGCGAAGATCAACAATCAATCCTGAAGTTGGCCGATGATCCGTTCAATCTCGCTGAACGCGACCGCTCCCTCGGCGACGAGGTGGTAGCCGCTCTGCTGAAGGGGCTGGAATCGATTGGAAATCAGCGCGCTGTGGATGGATTGCAAAGTCGGTTGCTTGACGATGACGTCGCGCAGGGCATCGTTGGCCGCGAGGAGTTCAAAGAACGCCCGTCGCCCCCGATAGCCGGTCCCCAGGCATTTGGGGCAGCCGACGGCGCGGAACAGGCGCGTGACTCCTGTCCCAGCTTCTCCCATGGCGTCCAATTGCGCGCGCGTGGGAGCGTAGGCCCGCTTGCAATGGGGGCACAGTTGCCTGACCAGTCGCTGCGCCAAGACCAGGTGCAGCGCTTGCGCCACGAGGTAGGGTTCGACGCCGAGGTCGAGAAGCCGGAAGATTGCGCCCGCCGCGTCGCGGGTGTGGATGGTCGAGAAGACGAGATGGCCGGTCACGGCGGACTGCATGGCGATGCGCGCCGTTTCCGCGTCGCGGATTTCGCCGATCATGATCACGTCCGGATCTTGGCGCAGGACCGAGCGGAGCAAACCGGCAAAGCCCTTGCCGTGCTCGTCGTCCACGGGAATCTGCGTCACCGATTCCAACTGAATTTCGACCGGGTCCTCGATCGTGACGACGTTTCGCCGCTGCACGTTGCTTCCGCGAACCAGGGCATACAGCGTCGTCGTCTTGCCCGATCCGGTTGGACCGCAGACGAGGAGCATGCCCGCGTCCTTGCGGAGCGCGCGTTCGATTTCATCCTGCATCCACGACGGCAGCGCGAGCGCGCGCACGTGCATCGGCGCGTAGGTGGCGTCCAAGATGCGCATGACCAATTTCTGACCCAATACCGACGGAGCGAAGCTCACGCGATAATCGATTCTGCGCGATACGCCGATCCGATCCGACGGCACCGCGCTGGAGAAATGCCCTTCCTGAACGCTGTTTCTATCGGCCAGATCAATTTCTCCAAGCACCTTCACCAGCGCCTGAACGCGAATCCCCATCGCAAGCGGCATCCGCACGACGTCAACCATCGTTCCATCGACGCGCATCCGCACCTGAAAGCCCCCTTCGCGCGGCTCGACGTGAATATCGGTCACGCGCCCGCGCGACGCGACGGCCAGCATTCGACGAAAAAGATCGACCGCATCGCCGCGCCGGATGGGTTTGCCGGCGGGATGCACAATCTGGCCCCGCGCGTTTAACAGCGCGATGTCCGACTCGGCAAACAGGTGATCCGGCAGGCTCGCGGCCAGTTCGCCGAGAATGGCCTCGGTATCGACATTGTATTCCGTGGCATATACATCGGCGCCTTCGAGCGGAATGGGCCCCGCGTCATCCGAAGCGCGCTCGCCAAGCGATCGCGACCAGAAGGCGCCGGCCGAGGCAAGCGGATTCTCATCATCCTCAATGACGTCCTGGGGCCCCAGTTCCACCACGTCCGAACTATCCAGCATCTCGATCGAATCGTGCTCCAGGGCGGCGATGTCCTCAAGCGAAGGATGATCGTCGATGTCTTCAGCGTCGTCGACGCGCGGCTCGAAATGAACGGTTTTGGCGGCCTGATTTTCGTCGATCGCCGGACGCGCGTTCGGCGGCGCCACCACGACCGAAGACCAGGACGTCGCATTCCAAGCCCCCTGCCCATCGGCGGCGATCAGTTCGATCCGCGTGTCGCCGACATTGATCACGTCGCGCGGCGAAATCTCCGCAGTCACTATTTTCGCGCCGTTGACCGACGTGCCGTTGCTGGAGTTAAGATCGCGAACCCATGCCTTTCCTGACTTGGCCCAAAATACGCAGTGAAAACGGCTGGCCAGCGCGTCTTCCAGAGCGATTCTGTTGTCGGAATGACGGCCGACGGAAACCGGCCGATCGTCCAGCGGAACTCGAACAACTCCCTCGCCGCTCGTGAACTGCAGAACGAGTTCGGGAAGCTGGCGATCTGAATCGTTCACGACATTGCCTGTTCCGGAAGAGACCATTCGACGGGGAAAATCGGCGCCCCGCCGGACAGAGCGTCGCAGGTCATGATCATCGATACCGCCAGAACCCTGGCGAGGCGGGCGCCGGATGCGAGTAATGTAGTCAATCGATACCGCCAGTCAACGAATTCGCGATCGGCGGGCGACGGAGGGCGCGCCGCGGCGGCGGTTCGTGAGAGGACGCGGGCAAATCACGCGGCCGCGGTATGAACGATCGGCGCCGCCGGCAGCTTCTTTCCGGCGACCACAAACGCCTCGGCCGCCGCGGGAGCCAGCGGCTTGGCGAAGAAATAGCCTTGCGCGAGATGGCACCCCAGCACCTGCAGAAGCGCGAGCTGCTCGGCGGTCTCCACCCCCTCGGCCACAAGCCGCAGCTTCAACTTGTTCGACAGCGAAATGATCGCGTCGATCACCAGCGCGTAATCCTGGCGCTCGACCATGTTGCTGACAAAGGCCCTATCGATCTTCAGACCCCCAATCGGGAATTTGTGCAGGCAGCTCAACGACGAGTAGCCGGTCCCAAAGTCGTCCATGTGCAGTTCGATGCCCGCGTCGCGGATCAGATGCAGCACGCGAACGGCCTCTTCGGGGTTGTGCATGACTGCGGTTTCTGTGATCTCCAGCTTCAGATCCGCCGGGTCGATTCCGTGCTCTTTTATAGTCCGAACGATTGAACTCACCAACTCGGGCGCGACCAGTTGCTTGCGCGAGAGGTTTACGCTCATGGTGATATTCGCGAACCCCGGGCCGCGGCTTCGCCATTCGGCCAGCTGCCGGCATGCTTCGTTCAGCACCCAATATCCCAGGGGAACGATCGTGCCGATCTCCTCGGCCAGCGGAATGAAATCGGCCGGCGAAATCATCCCGCGCTGGGGATGTTTCCATCGCACCAGGGCTTCAAACCCAACGGTGGCGCCGGTCGTGAGGCAGAGGATCGGCTGATAGGTCAGGAAAAATTCGCGGTTCTCGATCGCGTTCCGCAGGTCGGATTCGAGCGTCAGCCGGTGAACGGCTTCCTTGTGCATCTGGCTGTCAAAGAGCATGTAGCAGTCTTTGCCGGCGGCTTTCGCGCGGTACATTGCAATGTCGGCGTCGCGCACCATTTCATCCGGATTCCGGTAGGGATTGATGTTGGTGGTGATGCCGACGCTGACCGTGGTATGAACGATATGCCCCTTGAGATCATAGGGAACGGCAAGCGCCTGCACGAGGCGCTCGGTGACGCGCACCGCGTCGTGATGGTCCCTGAGTTGATCGAGAACGACGATGAATTCATCCCCGCCCAGGCGCGCGGTCGTGGTCATGCTTGCCACGGTATCGGTGCGCCGCGTCTCATGGCGCAGGCGATTGGCGATTCCGATGATCAGCAGGTCGCCGACGTCGTGACCAAGGCTGTCGTTGATGACCTTAAAGCGGTCAAAGTCTAGAAAGAGAACGGCGAATTTTCGCTCCGGATCTCGCCTCGAACACTCCATCAATTGATTGAGGCGATCGTGCAATAACTCACGATTGGGCAATCCGGTCAGCCGATCGACCAGAGCGGTTTGTTTTAGTTCCGCGGTCCGGAGCTCGACCAGATGTTCAAGTTGGGAAAGCTTGAGCCGCGCCTGCTGGGTGACGAGCCATTTGGCGGTCTGAGAGTTGGCGATCTGGAAGACTTCGTATTCGTCGAACGGTTTTTTGAGGATCAGCAGCCGATCGCTTCCCCCGAGCCGAACGGCGATTTCCTTCCAGGAATAGGCCGAGTAGGCGCTGCAGATGACGACGTGCAACAGGGGGTCCGCTTCCCACAGCTTTTGGATGGTCTGCACGCCGTCCCATCCCGGCGGCATGCGCATGTCGACGAAAGCCAGTTGATACGGCGCGCCGGCGGCGACGGCGTCTTGAACTTTCCGGTATCCTTCTTCGCCTTGAAGGGCGCAATCCACTTCAAAGGTTACGTCAACGGTCGGGGCAACGAGGTTGCCGAAGAGCGTGTGCTCGTCGTTGGCCAGGTCCGCCGACGGTCCTCCCTCGGCAAGAATGGTGCGGAAGTCGGCATGGATCGCGGCGGTATCGTCGATGATCAGTACGCGGCGCGTCTGCTTAAGCACATCGTTCATGCTGAAACCTCTTGAATGGCTTGCCTGGATAGCGCCGCGGCGTCCGAGTCGCGTGCGGCCGGGAGTCCCAATGTGAAAGTCGCCCCCAGGCCTGCGCCGCCGCTGGATGCGGTAAGAGACCCCCCCATTTCCCTTGCGGCATTAGCGGCGCTGTGCAGTCCAAACCCGTGCCCTTCCCGGCGTGTGGTGAAGCCGTAGGTAAAAATCCGCGTCAGGTTCTCCGGCGCGATTCCCGCGCCGTTGTCGCTCACCTCAAAGCACACCTGCGGCTGGACCGAATCGCTGTTCCGGCGAATCTTCACCGTTATTCGCTTTTGAGCGGAATCGCACCCCTTCAACGCGCGCGCCGCGTTGCTGACAAGATTGACCAGAATCTGAAGCACCCGGTGCCGATCGAGCATGAGAATGGGAATATCGGCGAAATCACGAACGATCTCTACGCCGTTCTGCTCGACGATCGTCTGGTTAATGCGAATCGCGTCTTCGGCCAATTCGGTCGTATTGACCGCCTGGCGAAGGCAGACTTCCCGCGCATCGGACTGCTGATGCTGAACCACGTGGACGATGTGCTCGATGTTGCGGCTGAGCGATTCCATCGCCCCGGCGATGGTCGCGTGCTCCTGCGAAATAACAGGAGCGAGCTTGGCGAGATAACCTGGAAGCCGCTGGCCGCGCTCGTCGGACGCGATAAAGCTGGCGAGGTCGCCGGCATGCTCCTCCAGCATGGCCAGGCCCTTGCACAGATTGCCGATCCGCGACTCATGAAGCGTGTTAGTGACCACCGCCGCCGATACGTTCATGCTGTTAAGAACATTTCCGACGTTGTGCAGAATTCCCGTGGCCACCTCCGCCCGGCCCGCCTCGCGCGAGGCCGCGATCAGACGCTGCTGAAGCTGCTCGCGCTGCGTCTGGGCTTCGGCCGTCGCCTGGCACTGCTCTTCCAGCTTGCGAAGCGTCTGGGCCATCACGTTATTGTGGATCGTCTCGCGATAGAGATTCATCGACTCGGTCAGCGTGAGACGAAGCAGATTGAAATCAGCCGGCTTGGTGAGGTATTTGTAAACCGAACCCGCGTTCACCGCGGCCACGGCGCTGTCGATGTCGGTGTAGGCGGTGACCAGAATCCGAACGACCGCCGGCCAGCGAGCCTTGACTTCGGTGAGAAGTGATACCCCGCTCCTGCCCGGCATACGCTGGTCGGAGATGACCACGGCGATGTCCGCTTCCGCTTCGAGCAGGGCGATCGCTTGCGCGGCCCCGGGCGCCGTCAGGATGCGAAAGTCTCTATCAAGCCCCTTGCGAAAATACTTCAACGCCTGCTCTTCGTCATCGACATAGAGCACGGCGTGCTTCGGAGGTTCAGGTTTTCCTATGCTCATGCGGCGCTCCGTAAGGCGGCGGTCACCAGCGGAAGATCGAAGCTCACTTCGGTCCACTGGCCCAACTCGCTGTTGACCTGCATCGTTCCACCGTGATTCTTCACGATGGTGTGACAGATGCTTAGCCCAAGCCCCATCCCCTGCCCTGGCGCTTTTGTCGTGAAAAAGGGATCGAGTAATCTGGGTAAATCGGCGGCGGCTACGCCCGAGCCGTTATCTCGAACGGCGACGCGTAATCGTCCGTTTTCGCTCGGCGCGCAGCTAATCTTAATCTGGGCCGCCTGACCCTTGGTCTTGATCGCATGGGCCGAGTTCACAAGTAGATTCATGAAGACATGGACGATCTGGGTAGCCGCGCCAAGCGTTCTGGCGCCGCCGATTTCCTGGCGGTCGATGGAGGTGTCGCCCAGTTCGTGCGCCGTCAGCCGCAGCGCCGACGTGAGCGCGTCGTCGAGCGAGACCTCCTGGGTATCCATATGATGGGTCGGATAAGCGAACGCCCGCAGATCCGAAATCACGGTTCGGATGCGTTCCATGCCTTCGCCGATATCTTTGAGCGTATCGCTCATGCATTCGTTCTCCGCCGACTCCTGTTGGGCGATCTGCAACGCCATGAACGTGAAGTTGAGCGGATTGTTGATCTCATGGAGCAGCCCGGCGGAGAGCTTGCCCAAGGCGTTCATCTTTTCGCTCTGGACGAGCTGGACTTCGGTTTCCTGGAGCTTTTGCAGGGTGGAGGCGATGCGAACGTTTTTCGCGTCCAGCTCGTGGCGCAGGCGGAAATCCTCGAATCTTCGGCGCGACCCGAAATAACAGGACGTCACGCTGACCGCTCCCGTCGCCGCCAGGAAATAAATATTGTTAAAAAAGATACTGCCGGCCAACATCACCGATTTATGAATCGCCGACGCGGGCGGCATCCATCGATGAAGCGTGCAGGCCAATCCATAGCACGCGATGGTCACTCCGCAGAAAACCATCGCCCCCCGCGCGTCATAGGTCGTCAAAAGGCATCCGGCCAGCATGACAAGATTCAGGCCTGCATAATAAGGAGAATTGGCGCCCTCCGAGGCGTAAATCATCCAGCAGATCGCCAGCATCGGCGCCATCAGCCATAAATTGCCCAGCCAAAAAAGATTCCGCGGTCCAAATCGTGTAAACAGCATGATGTAGCAAGGCAATAGCGCGAGATTGCAAAGCAAACGCGACCTGAGCAAAGCGCCAAAGAGTTCCGGATAGACAAAATAGTCCAGGCTCATCGCGGCGGGGACAAGCGCCAACGGCAGCAAGTACCCGATTTTCGCCTGGCGCAGTCGCAGGGCGCGTAAGAATACGCGGTACGCCTCCTCGAGACGCCAACCAGCATCGTCTTCAGCGGCTGCAATCATTTCCCTGCATTCCTTCTGCGATAAAAACGCAGAAGCCCGACCCACGTCCGCGGTCGGGCTTCTACGGTCTATATCGGTTTTTCGTGGACTACAGTTAATTGAGCGGAAGACTCCTGTTTAAACCGCCTGATCAAGGGGCTTCCACGGGTCCGGCTTCGGATGAATTCGTCGAAGCTTGACGCCCGGTTCTCAAACGGCGGTCGATCGTCGGATTCTGGATCCGCCGAACACTGAATCTCTTCCCTTTACCCATATACGTCAGCTCCGGCTTAACCACGGCGCGCTTGACGAGTTCGAGAAAAACGATGTTTTCCGGCTCGTCCCAGAAAAGCCGGTTGGACTTCCATTCGCTTCCTGGAATGTCGCCGGAGAGCAGCGACATTTCCTCGGCGGTCCGATAAATCAGCTTCCAGTCCATGAATGTTTCCATGTAGCCCACCTCGGGAAGAACCGGAGCGAAATTGGCCACCAGAAGCCGGCCGCCCGGCGATAGCATGTCGAACATCATTCGCGTGAATCGAGTCGCCACGCGCTCCGATAGATAGTCATACAGGCCGGCGGCGTAGACAAAATCGAATCCTTCAAACCGGATTTTCCCGCCCAGTATAGACTTCACCGAAGCTCGAACCGTCCGAACATTGGTCCCGGCGTAAGCTTGCTCGACGTGCGCCAGCGAATCCGCGTCCTGATCCAATGCGACGAACTCACTGATCCGGCCTGACATCAGCGCTTGCGAATGAACGCCTTCGCGAAGGTGCCCGCAGGCGATCGACAGAATGCGGGGCTGGCGCCGGATGTCGGCCGTCTCATCGATGAGGCGTGCCAGAATCTTGCCGCGCGAGCGAACGCTGCGGCCTCCCTGCTGATCCATCATATGATTGCAGATCGATCGTCCCAGCGGCGTCGTTCCCGCCGGAGCTTCGCTGACCCCATAAAGATAATCAAGCAACTCCGCGTCGCCGGCATACCCGCGCGGCTTGGTGAAACAATGGCGAGTGAACGGGTCCTGGTGGATCAAGTCGCTCACCGGATGCGCCAGGCACAGTGCGGTCACCATGCTCCAAACTTCCGGCGTGCTTTTTTCTTTGACCGAGCCCAATTCGGATTGTAGATCGTACATGGCCGGCCCGGCCGAGTCCGGGGTTTCCTGAAACTCAATGAGCACCTTATCGAGAAGCCGCAGAATAACGGTTGCAACACTATCGGTATCGGTCGCGGACGGCGTCTCTCCTCTCAGGGCGGCCGCCTGTCCGAGCTTCCCGATTTCCAGAGAAGTCGTGGAAAAGGGCCTCGATGACATCGCTGATTCATTGTTTCCGATGGACATAAAAATTCCTCTTCTAAATGGACATGGTCTATTCCCATCTTTCCTAAATTAACGCCCGATGCCTCCCCGCATCCGACGCACGACCACCCCAATCGCCCCGACCCCTTTTACCAGCCGCAACTGTTACAGATCATAATAACGGAGTGCGCCAATTTCAATGATAAACTATTATGAATATTGCGTTTATACATATTATTGGACGTAATTTTGCACAATCGCCTTTTCAGAAGTGCGGCGCCGGTTATTATCGGAACCTGACGAAAAAATAATATGGAATCAAGTCAATATTTATGAATCGAATCTCGTTTTCCCTGGCGTGTGCAGGCGCCCCTTCAATCCTCAGAATCCGCCCAATCGATAATGCACCCCCCAGCTTCCGCCGATGACATAAAGCCATACACGTTGCGCACGGATGATGCGCCCTCACCGGCAAAACCGTGCCATCCGATTCAAGGTGATTTGGCTGCGGTCGGCTTTTGAAAACGGATGGAGATTCAGATGCGAAAATTCGGCGGTTTCCGTCTCACGTCGCTAACCCTCGCTCTCTTGTGCGCGCTGGAGCATAGCGCACACGGCGGCGCCATCGATGTGCCGATGCAAAGCAGCAAGGCCGCCGGGCAAGCCGACGCGTTCACCGCACAGGCCGACGATCCTTCGGCGATTTTCTACAACCCCGCCGGCTTGACTCAATTGCACGGCTCCCAGATCAGCGCCGGCGCATACTACCTTCAACCGATATTCCATTTTCAGGGAGATAACGGCGACAACGAACGGATGAATCTCCCCACCGTTCTGCCGCACCTTTATGTCGAAAGTGATTTTGGGTTTGACCGTTGGCGATTTGGCCTGGGAGTAAACGACGTCTACGGCATTAACGAAGATTGGGGCAACCAGGGCCCCCTCCGCACCCTGGTTAACAAGGCTCAACTCTCCGTCATCAATATCGCGCCGACCGTGGCCTTTCGCGTCGATTCGCGCCTTTCGATCGGCATTGCCTTCAACGTGTACTACGGCTCGCTGAATCTCGAACGCAACGTCGTCCTTGCCGCGCCCCCCGCTCCCGAAGGGAGTTTTCGCCTTCACGGGAATGATTTCGCCTTCGGCGTTACCCCCGCCGTCATGTATAAGATCGATGAACGCAATCAAATCGGAGCCTACTACCGCTCTCCCTTTACGCTCGACTTCAACGGCAAGGCGCAGATCACCTCCGCATTGATCCCGGAGATCGGGCCAAGCCACGCCCGAACGACGCTCAATCTCCCGCAGAGCGTCGGATTGGGTTATGCGATGAAACCCGTCAAGCCGCTGACGCTGGAAGCGGACGTGATTTGGACCGACTGGCATGCCGTCAATCAGTTGAGCATCCAGTCCCCCGACGCCCATTTCAACGGCCAAACCTTGCCCGCGCACTGGGAAAGCGGATTCACGATCCGCGGCGGCATTCAATACCAACTGACCCAGCACTGGATCGTGCGCGGCGGTTATGCCTACGGACAAAACTCAGTCCCCGAGTCTACCTTCTCCCCATTGGTGCCCGACTCCAACTATCATCTCTTCGCCCTGGGTCTGGGCTACGACACCAACCGATGGAACCTCGACCTGGCGTACGATTTCATCTACCGCGAACAACGCCACATCGCCAATAGCGTTAATTCCCCCACCGTCAATGGCACATGGGACAACCAATTTCACGGCCTGATGTTGACGCTGACGGTAAAGCTGTAATCGCCGCCCACATAGACCGTGGACGTCTTAGAACAACTCGCGAATCGGCTGACCTTCGCCGATGATTTGTGCGACTTCGCGCGGTACATCCGCCTCGCCGCGAACGGCGCCCACGTCAAGCAGAACGCGCATGATGGTGGCCATCAGGTGCTCCGGACCGTACGGATCGGTGGCGGCTTCGCCGGCGATCTTATCTGACTCGCCGATCACCTGGCCCATTTTCAATCCGCCGCCGGCAAGCATCAGGCTTGTGAGTTTGCCGTAATGATCGCGCCCGCCGTTGTTGTTCAGGCGAGGCGTACGGCCCATTTCGCCGGTGACCACCAGCAGAATCTTGTCGCTGAGTCCGCGCCGTTCGACATCTTCAAGAAACGCGCTGACGGCATGATCGACCTGGCCGCCCATCGGATAAATCCCGGCCATGCGCTTGGGGCTGTTGCCGTTGGCGTGATAATCCCATCCGCAGTCGCTCACGGTTACAAAGCCGCAACCGGCCTCGCAGAGTCGGCGGGCGAGAAGCATCTGTTTGCCGAGCAGATTCGATGCGCGGGCCATGTCGCCCCACCGATGGAGATCCTGAAGCCGGAATAGTTTGCTGGTGTCGTACCGTTCGAGCGTGCGAGGATCTTCCTTCGACAGATCGAATGCACTGGCCACGCCGCCGGTGATGACGTCGAAGGCCTGCTGGTCATAATGATCGGCCAGGGCCATCGTTCCCGCCCTGTCGGCGCGCTGGCGAAGCGTATCGAGGCTGCCGAGCAACGATCTGCGGTCGTCCAGTCTCGCCTGCGGAATTTGAAGGCGCATGTCCTGAGCGAGGGCGCCGCCGCCGGCGGTATTGAAGGCGGCATAGGCCGCGCCAAGTGAGCCGGGCTGGGTTAACGTCGGAAGCGCGCCGGTTTCGAAATTGGTTCCGAGTTTTAGTGTCGGATCGATCGATTCCGGCAGAATCAGGCTGTTTCGCGGCATGCCGGACTTAGGATCATTGGCGCCGGCTACCCGGGCATAGAGCGATCCCATGGCGGCTTTAAGCGGATTGCCGCCGGTCACGACCGAGTCATAGAAATGGCCGGCGTTATTTGATCCATATGATCGCACGATCGCGAGTTTATCCGCCATCGCCGCAAGTTTCGGAAACGTGCCGCCGAAGGTAACGCCGGGAAGCGCGGTCTTGATCTCGCCGGTGATGCTACGAATTTCGATCGGAGCGGACATCTTCGGGTCGAAAAATTCGATGTGCGGCGGACCCCCCTGAAGAAACAGCAATACCACGGACTTATCGGTGACGATTCGCCCCGCCGCCGCCGCCTTGGCTCGCGAGCTGAGCAAGCCCGAAAGCGTCAATCCGCCGAGCATTAGCCCGCCGACGCGCAGAATCTCCCGCCGACTGAGTCCCTGGCAGGTCTGATTGGGGGCGACGTCGGACAAAGTCAACACAGGCATCTCCAATACGGCGGATCGGTCTCGCGCAAAGGCGATCCGATCCTATCAGTAAGAACGATGCATTTGGATTTGCGTTGAAAGAATGACAATTATGTTCGTTCAAACCGGCCGCTGGACTTACGGCGCTTGATTGTAGTTATAACGTTGGTTATAATGGACCAGAGGTATTAAGTATGGCTATCAAACTCAAATTGATCGCGGTTGGAAATTCGACGGGCGTTATTCTTCCCAAGGAACTTCTGGATAAATGGCGTTTGCAGAAGGGAGACGAACTGCATGCGCTGGAGACGCCTGACGGCATTCGCCTGACTCATTTCGATGAAGAATTCGATCGGCAGTTGAACGTAGCCGAAGGCGTCATGCGTGAAGACAGGGACATCTTGCGGAAGCTGGCGGAGTAGGAAATGGACGATCCAATCTGGATAAGCAAGGATCTTGCGATGGCGATTCACTCGCGCCAACTCGCCGAGCACGGCGGCCTGGACGGCGTCCGAGATCCGGGCCTCCTGGATTCGGCGCTTGCTCGCCCGCGCAACCGCTTTGCCGACGAAGATCCGACGCCCGGCATCGCGGCAATGGCGGCATCCTACGCCTTTGGCATCGCGCGCAACCATGCGTTCGCCGATGGAAACAAACGAACCGCATATGTGGTCTGTCGAACGTTCCTTCTCCTGAACGGGCTGGACCTCACTGCAGATCGCGTCGAGCGATATACGACCTTCCTCTCCCTTGCCGCCGGTTCGACCACCGAGGCCGAACTCGCGGCATGGCTCTCGAATCATACCCGACCGGTCGAGTGATCCCGCGTCCTAACCGACGCGCCACCCGCTGCCCCCCCATGCACCCGCTCGGCGGGTTCACAATAAAAATCGGGCGTTACTCTTGGCGCCTTTGGAAGTCTTGCGTCGGCGGCAGGGACGAGGCGCGACGCAACTGTTATTTCACGGGACCCACATCATGAAAATGCTCTCATCGCTCCGAGCCATGACAGCCTATTTTCGTCCCGTCGTCGAGCCCTTGGAAAACAGGCGCCCTTCTTTCATTCAATGCGTTCTCCACCAGCCTCTTTCAGATGTGTCGCGGCTAACGAAGTGAGTTCGTTCACGTTTATCATGATTGAGCCTTTTTTCGCTAAAATTGCCGCAAAAACCGAATGTCATTTTCCACGAAATGCCGAATATCGTCGATCGCGTATTTGCGCATGGCGATCCGTTCGATGCCGAAGCCGAAGGCCCAGCCGGAATAGATTTCCGGATCGATTCCGCAGGCTTTGAAGACGTTGGGGTGGACCATGCCGCAACCGCCGAGTTCCACCCACTTCCGGCGGTCTTCAAACCAAACGTCCACCTCCGCCGACGGTTCGGTGAAGGGGAAGAAGCTGGGGCGGAAGCGGGCTTTTGCGGCGGGACCGAAGTAGCCGTGGATGAATTGCATGATCGTGCTTTTCAGATCGACCATGGTGACGTTTTTATCGACGACCAGCGCTTCGAGTTGGTGGAACATCGAGAGGTGGGTCTGATCGTGCGTGTCGGGCCGATAGACGCGGCCGGGGATGACGACGCGGATCGGCGGCTTTTGCGTCTGCATCACGCGAATTTGCACCGTGCTGGTTTGGGTGCGAAGAAGGCGCTGGCCGCCGGCGCCGGCCTCGCCCGCGAGATAAAAATTATCGTTGGGATCGCGCGCGGGGTGGCTCTCGGGAATATTGAGCGCGACGAAATTGTGAAATTCGTCCTCCACCTCCGGACCGGCCGCCACGGAAAAACCCATTCTCGCGAACAGGTCGGTTAACTCATCGACTACTTTCATCAGAATGTGACGATTGCCAAGTTGCAATTTCTTCCCTGGCTCGGTGACGTCGACATAGTCTCGATCGGCACTGACATCCTCGGCGAAAAGCGCCTTGCGAGTTTCGAAGGCCCCGGTCACCTGTTCTTTGACCGCGTTGAGGCGCTGGCCCAGCGCCGGCTTTTGTTCCCTGGAAGCCTGACCGAGCAGCTTCATGCTTGCCTTGAGCATTCCGCTTTGGCCAAGATATTTAATACGGTACGGCTCAATGTCGGCCGGGCTGGCGATGGCCGCGAGATCGGACAGGGCCTGGGCGAGCAGCGCGTCGATTTGTGCGAAGACATCAGACATGGGTAGTATTCTGGCGGCGAGATCAAGCCGGTCAAGACGCGAAAACAGGATTGGGTGGTACTACCATGGATTTATCGAAGCTGCCGCGGTTATCCAAAACCGAAACGCCCGCGCCGCCCCCGTCCCAATCGCCGTCGCCGCAACCGCTGGCCGGCCCGGCGACGATCGGGCCGGCTTGTCCGTACTGCGCCGCCCCGCTTCGCGCCGGAGCAAAATTCTGCGACAAATGCGGCGCGGCGCTTCGCGCGACGCCTCAAGGATCAAGCGGCGTCCCCGCGACCGGCGCCGAGGCGTGGATCAGCATCGGACTGGGGATCTTGCTGATATTCCTCAATCCAACGCTGACGAAATACGTCTCTTCAAAGCTACTGCACACGTCGTTTGCGCCTTATGCGGACTTAAAGGACGACCCGAGTGATTCGGTGCATTTTTTCAAGACCGACGACATGGGAAACCGCGTGCTGACCGAGGTCCGTCCTTATCTAAAAACCAATGGGGATAACGAGCCCAATTTCCCCAACGACTTGGCCATCACATCGTTCGCGCTGGCGCTCATCCTGGAAGGAATAGCGCTCGTGCTCTCTCGTCGGCCGATCGTCGTTGTCTTTGCACTAGTCGTGACGATTGCCGCCACCCTTTACAACTTGATCTTCTTCGTCAATACATACGCGCACTACAAAACGATCCCGATCATATCCGCGCTGGCGGTCCTTTTCGGCGGATACATGGCGGTATACCAGTTCAGCCTTTTCAAATCGCGCGTGCCGAATCCCAGGAAATTCCGCGATTGACCAAATGACGGTTTCCAAAAACAAGAAGGACACGAAACGGAATTTCTTCCTCTTCGTGTCCTTCGTGTTCTTCGTGGATGATACTCTCGTCCGTTATTCCTTCTTCACTTCGTACTCGGCGTCGATCACGTCTTCGTCTTTCTTCTTGCCGTCGCCGGCTGGACCAGGTCCTGCCGTCGCGCGATCGCTTCCCGGGCCGCCTGGTTCGCCGGTCGGCGCACCGGCGGTCTTGTACATCTCTTCGCCGAGCTTCTGAGCGACCGTGTTGAGCGTTTCCATCGTCTTTTTGATGCGGTCTCCCTCGTCGCTCTTGAGCGCGTCGCGGAGATTGTTCACCGCGCTTTCGATTTGCGCACGCGTATCGGGGCTCACCTTTTCGCCATGCTCCTTGAGCGTCTTTTCGGTCGAATAGGCGAGGTTTTCGCCCTGATTTTTCAGGTCAATTACTTCACGCCGTTTCTTGTCTTCGCCGGCGTGAGCCTCGGCTTCGTGCTTCATCCGCTCAATCTCGTCCTTGGACAATCCGCCGGCGTTTTGCACGGTGATTTTATTTTCCTTGCCGCTGGCCTGGTCTTTGGCCGTGACGGTGAGGATGCCGTTCACGTCCACGTTAAAACTCACCGAAATCTGCGGCAAGCCGCGCGGAGCGGGCGGAATATCCGTCAGGTTAAACGTACCGAGCAGGCGGTTATCCTTGGCGAATTCCCGTTCGCCTTGCAGCACGTTGATCGTTACCGCCGTCTGATTATCGCTGGCGGTGGAGAACGTCTGGCTTTCGGTTTTGGGAATGGTCGTGTTTCGTGGAATCACGACGGTCATCACGCCGCCCAGCGTTTCCACGCCAAGACTTAAGGGCGTGGCGTCGAGGACCAGAATGTCCTTGACCTCGCCCGTCGCGATGCCGCCTTGAATCGCCGCGCCGATCGCGACCACTTCATCGGGGTTGACGCTCTTGTTCGGCTCTTTGCCCTTGAACAGTTCCTTGACCAACCGCTGCACCAGCGGCACGCGCGTGCTGCCGCCGACAAGCACCACTTCGTCTATCTGTTCCGGTTTGAGCTTGGCGTCGTTCAGCGCGTCGGTTAACGGCTTGCGGCACTTTTCGACGAGCGGCTGAATAAGCTGCTCGAACTTGCTCCGGTTGACATTGACCTGAAGATGCTTGGGTCCGTTCTGATCGGCCGTGATGAACGGTAGATTGACTGTCGTCTCCAGCGTGGTCGACAGCTCGATCTTCGCCTTCTCGGCGGCCTCTTTCAGTCGCTGAAGGGCCATCGGATCTTTGCGCAGATCGATCCCTTCCTGTTTCTTGAATTCGTCGGCCAGAAAGTTAATGAGAACCTGGTCGAAGTCATCGCCGCCAAGGTGGGTATCGCCGTTGATGGAAAGCACTTCAAAGACGCCGTCGCCGACATCGAGCACCGACACGTCAAACGTCCCGCCGCCAAGGTCGAAGACGCAGATTTTCTCGTTCTTCTTACGGTCCAGACCATACGCCAGAGCGGCGGCGGTCGGTTCCGGCAAGACGCGCAGGACTTTTAATCCCGCGATTTCACCGGCGTCTTTCGTCGCCTTGCGCTGGGCGTCGTTAAAGTAAGCCGGCACGGTGATGACCGCGTCGGTCACCTTTTCGCCAAGATAATCCTCCGCGGTCTTCTTCAAATCCGCGAGAATATACGCCGAAATCTGTTCGGGCGTGTAATCCTTCCCACGGACGCGCACCTTCACGTAATCATCCGGTCCGCCCACGATTTCGTAGGGGACCATTTTTTCCTCGCCGGCCACTTCCTTATGCCGACGGCCCATGAATCGCTTAATCGAGAATATCGTGTTCTTAGGATTCGTCACTTGCTGATGCTTGGCAGACTGGCCCACCGGCATCTCACCCTTTTCGGTAAACGCCACCACCGACGGCGTTAACCGGCTTCCCTGCGAATTGATCAGCACCTTGGCCTGATCCCCTTCCATGACGGCCACCACGCTGTTTGTGGTGCCGAGGTCGATTCCAATAATCTTTGCCATTTTTTGATTCTCCTTATCGGCGGCGGGTTCGCATAGACGTGGAATCCGCCGCTGCCTGTTGTCTTTGCAAAGGTTGTGCCATCCGGAGCACTATCGGAAATGTCGTTAATTATGCTGTAATCAAGAGTTGGCGCGAATGCGTTATCGGCCGTGAAATCCGCTGAATGTCAATTTCGGCGACGGGCCAGCCCGCCGCTGCCACTATGGCAAACCGACGCGGGCAGTCACCCGCCGAGGTCTGCTCGCGCTTTTTCCGAATAATCAACCGGCGGCTCACGCCTGGAGCCTTGCACGCACGAACGCTTCTACTTCATCACAGTCCAAACGATCGACCGGAGCAAGTGCAAGGACATCATCGAAAAGAGTCTCAGCGACCATGGTTTTGACTCTAGCCAATGCACCCCAGAGATAATCGCGCGATCGGCTTCAGTCTTGCCGATGATTTCTGGAATGCATTACGCGGAACATCCTTCCGACAGCGTCATGCGAACCGCTCGACAGGAGTTTACGACTGCTTGGGCGGCTCCTTCGCCTTCAACCACGGCATCATCTTTCGCAATCGTCGGCCGGTGTTTTCCACGGGATGATTGTTGTCGGCTTCGTAGAGCCGCTTGAAGTTCTTCATGCCCCCTTCGTACTCGGCTCGCCATTCCCTGGCGAACTGGCCGGACTGGATCTCCGAAAGAATCTTCTTCATCTCGGCTTTGGTCTGATCGTTCACGATGCGCGGGCCGCGGGTGAGATCACCATACTCGGCGGTGTTGCTGATGCTGTATCGCATGTAATCCAGCCCGCCGACATAGATCAGATCGACGATTAGCTTGACCTCGTGAACGCATTCGAAGTAGGCCATTTCCGGTGGATAGCCGGCTTCGATAAGCGTTTCAAACCCAGCTTTGATGAGGGCGGAAAGTCCGCCGCAAAGGACGGCTTGTTCGCCAAACAGATCGGTTTCGCATTCGTCCTTGAAGGTTGTTTCGATGACGCCCGATCGGGCGCCGCCGATGCCGCGCGCCCAGGCGAGGCCGATATCGCGGGCTTTGCCGCTTGGGTCCTGGTGGATGGCCAGTAGGCAGGGAACACCGCCCCCTTTTTCGTACTCGCTGCGAACGAGATGGCCGGGACCTTTGGGGGCGACCAGCAGGACATCGACGTCCTTTGGCGGGACGATGGTCTTAAAGTGAACATTGAAGCCGTGAGTGGCGCCCAGCGCTTTGCCGGCCTTCAGGTGCGGCGCGATCGACTTGTTATACACTTCGGGTTGCACTTCGTCGGGAAGGGTGACGATGATCAGATCGCCCTGTTGGACGGCTTCATCGACGCTCACGACCGGAAAGCCGTGTTCAAGCGCCAGCCGGCCGTTGGAGGAATCTTTGCGGTTGGCGACGATTACTTTTATGCCGCTGTCGCGCAGGTTCAGTGAGTGGGCATGGCCTTGGCTGCCAAAACCCAGAACAGCGACCGTTTTGCCCTTGAGGGCGTCGAGCGGGGCGTCTTTTTCGTAGACCATCTTCAAATCAGCCATGTCGGTTCCTTAAAAAGTGAAGGGGCGAATATTAGCGACGAGAGCGCGAAATGCAACGTATGGGAAGCTGGCCACACGCGAGCACACGGCGGGTGCGTGAAACGTTAGGCGAGCCTATACCCCCGCCCCCGCTACTCCGTCGCCATACCCGTGGAGGGAAGACGGGCTCAGCCACCTGGAGTCTCACGCCCCGGCAGAATCGCAAAAGGCAACGCCTACTAATACCGGCTTCTTTTATCCTTTCCCTTTACTCTTCCCGCTTCTCCCATACCCTTCTCCCATGCCCTTTGAAATCACCTCCACGCGATATTTTTCCGCCGCTCATCAACTTGCTCTGTATGACCGGTCGCTGGAGCCGCTCCACGGACACAATTGGAAGGTGACGATAACCGTGGCCGCCGATAAGCTCGATCCGATCGGCGTCGTCATGGACTTTCACGAATTGGAGCGACTGGCCGATAGGGTGATCGGCGCGATGCATAATCGGCATCTCAATAATCTTGCTGAATTCGCCCAACTCAACCCGTCGGCGGAGAACGTCGCGCTGCATATCGCCCGCACCCTTTCGCTGCCGGGCGACGTAAGATTGGTGAGCGTCGAGGTATGGGAAACCGAAGGGAATTCTGCGGTCTACCGGCCATAGAATAAAATTGACGTTGTCGAGCCGTGGAAATACGATTTAAACAATCGCGAGCCGCCAATCATGAAATGCAACAACTGCAATAAAAATGCCACCGTTCATCTCACCGAAATTCAGGGGGGAAAACAGATTCAGAAAGACCTGTGCGAGCAGTGCGCCGCGCAAAGCGAAGGCGTCCCCGTGAAGAGCCACATGCCGATCAACGAATTGCTGACGAACTTTGTGATGGCTCACAGCGGTTTGCAGAAGGAGGTGGGCGCCGGGTGCGAGCAGTGCAATATCACCTGGGCGGAATTTCGGCAGTCGGGATTGCTCGGATGCGCCAACGATTACCAGGTGTTCGAGAAAGATCTGACGCCGTTGCTGCAAAGGGCGCATGAAGGAATGACCCACCACGTCGGCAAGGCGCCGACACGGGCGGGCGGGAGCGGCGTGCCGGTAAAACGTGAACTGGATCTGACGCGGCTTCGCAAGGATCTAGCCCGCGCGGTTGAATCGGAGGACTACGAAAAAGCGGCCAAGCTTCGCGATCAGATTCGGCATGCGGAAAACGGGTGAGGTGGCCCAGTCGTTATTCGCGGCGTGAAAAGCAATATTCTATGAAACTCAGCGACCTGACCAATCATGCCGGCGAGTGGCTTCGCGGAAGCGGGCCGATGAGCGAAATCGTTATCTCGTCGCGCATTCGCCTGGCGCGAAACGTCGCCGGCTTTCCGTTTTTGTCGCGATGCTCCCGCCCGCAGCGCCAGGCGCTGGAATTCAAGGTCCGCGATACCATCCTCGCCGCTCGATTGGCGTCGCAGGTGATGTACGTCGATCTTGAACAGGCGCCGGAGGTAGACCGGCAATTATTGGTCGAGCGGCACCTGATCAGCAAGCCTCACGCCGCCGCCGAGGGCGCTCGCGGCGTGGCCGTCGCCGAAAATGAAACGCTTTCGATCATGGTCAACGAGGAAGACCATCTTCGCATCCAGGTTCTCCGCAGCGGCCTGCAACTGGAAGAGGCGTGGGAGCAAATCAACAAGATCGACGACAAGCTCGAATCGAGCCTGGACTGGGCGTTTCACCCCCGTTTTGGCTACCTGACCGCCTGCCCTACCAATGTCGGCACCGGCATCCGCGTCAGCGTCATGCTTCATCTTCCCGCGTTGAAATTGACCGGTGAAATCGAAAAAGTTTTCCGTGCCGCCAAGGACATGCGATTGGCCGTCCGCGGCCTCTATGGCGAAGGGACCGAAGCCACCGGCGACTTCTATCAAATCAGCAATCAAACCACGCTCGGCAAAACCGAAGACGACATCATCAGCGATTTCAAGCACCTGGTGATTCCCAAGATCATCGAATACGAGCAACACGCCCGCCGGACGATGCGGGATGATCGCACGGTACAGCTGGACGACAAGGTCGGCCGGGCGCTGGGAATCCTGCGTTCCGCCCGATTGATCGCGAGCGATGAGACACTGCAGTTGCTAAGTCATCTACGGATGGGCGTTCACCTGGGGCGGGTGAAGGATATCGACTTGCGGACAGTGAACGAATTGTTCCTGCTGACACAGCCGGCCCATTTGCAAAAAATCCAGGGCCGCAAGCTCGAAGGGGACGTACGCCGAGCGGCACGAGCGGATTACATCCGGCAGAGATTGGGTGTTTCGTAAACCGTCCTTCCTGTTTCAACATGTGCTGAATTCGGGGACGTATTTTCTGTGGCCGCCTATCGAAAATACAGGCCAGGCGCCAGTAATACAAAAACCGATCTGACGGCGTGACTTGCGGCCTACCCCGACCGACAATTATTTCATGCTCTTCCCTGACCTCCTCGCAGAACTTCAGTCCGTTCTCCCCTCGGATCACATCCTCTCCGATCCCGCGGAGCTATTCGTCTACGAATCCGACGGCTTCACCATCGCCAAGGCTCGGCCGTCGCTTGTGGTCTTTCCGACCTCGGTCGAACATGTAGTCTCCATCGTAAAAATCCTCGCCCGCCATGAAGTGCAAATCGTCCCGCGCGGGTCGGGGACCGGCTTGGCCGGGGGATGCGTGGCGTTTGAAAACGGCGTCATCGTCGTTACCACGCGAATGAATCGCGTCCTCCAAATTGACCTGGGAAACCGGGTGGCTCATGTCGAGGCGGGGGTGCGGAATACACAACTGACTGATGCCGTGGCGCTGTTGCCGGGCGGGTCGGCGTATCAATTCGCGCCCGACCCGTCGAGCCAGAGGGCCAGCACCATCGGCGGCAACGCGGCCACCAACGCCGGCGGAATTCATACGCTCAAGGACTTTGTCTCGTCCAATCACGTGCTGGGTCTGGAAATGGTCTTGCCGGACGGGCAGGTACTGGAAACCGGCGGAAAAAACGGCTGCTACGAAGGGGCCGGTTTCGATCTGCCGGGACTGATCTGCGGCTCCGAGGGAACCTTTGGCATCATCACCAAGCTATGGGTTCGCCTTACGCCAAAGGCGACTGGCTTCCGAACGATCGTCAGTATTTTCCGCGACACCGCCGACGCGTGCGAAGCGGTGAGCGAAGTGATAGCGGCGGGGATGCTTCCGTCGGCGATGGAAATGCTCGATGGGCGAATGGTGCAGGTGATCGAGGACGCCTACCACTTTGGCTTTCCGCGCGACGCCCAGGCGCTGATTCTTACGGAGATCGACGGCATCGAAGCGCTGATGGACGAGCAGATGCACGAGGTCGCCCAAATCAGCCGAAAGCATAACGCGGTGACGGTCGAGATGTCCGCCGACCCGGCGACGCGGGCAAAGCTGTGGAAGGCGCGCAAAAGCGCGTTCGGCGCCATCGGGCGGATCAGCCACAGTTATTGCACGCAGGATGCGTGTGTGCCGCGGAGCATGCTGGCGGCTGTCTTGAAACGCATCAACGAAATCGGCCGGGCCCATGGACTGGATATCAATAACGTATTTCACGCCGGCGACGGAAACGTGCATCCGATTTTTCTGTATGACGAGCGCGATGAGGCCCAGGTGCAAAACACGCTGGAAGCGGCCGAGCAGGTGCTCAAATACTGCATCGACATCGGCGGCACCCTCACCGGCGAACATGGCGTCGGCGTCGAGAAATTGCACCTGATGCCCTATCTGTTCGACGAGCCGACCATGCGGCAATTTCAAAAAGTGAAAGACGCCTTCGATCCGCACGAGCGGATCAACGCCGGGAAATTAATTCCGAGCGAAAAGGTGAAGGTGACGCTGATGAAACCGGGTCGCCAAGTTCCGCAGTAGCCGACCCGCGGCTCGCGCCCCTCGACCGCAAAAAGTAGAAAACGACGTGCATCGCTGAGCCCATTTCTCCTCGTGGTGTAGAGAGACTTGGGCGCGAAAAACGCCGCGCAAGCGGGCCGCTGCAATAAACGCGGAAGGCGTTGCTTTTTTCATCGGCTATCGGCGCGACTCAGGGTCTGATTTTGTGTTTGCCGACGCTTGGGTATCATGCTCCGATTCAAAAAGGAGTCGCTTGCCCGCTTCCATGTTGGCGCCCGATCCGCTCGTCAAGCAATCCCTCGCGCGGCCTTTGCGAGCGGCGGAATTTTTTGCCGGTATCGGATTGGTCAAACTTGCCCTGGAACAAAATGGCTGGAAGGTTCTGTTTTCCAACGACATCGACCCCGACAAACTTGAAATGTACGCGGCGAATTTCGGCGCCGACCATTTCACGCTCGGCGACATCCATCACCTGAATCCCGCCGACATTCCGTCCTGCGATTTATTCACGGCTTCCTTCCCCTGCAACGATCTGTCGATCGCCGGCGCCGGGGCGGGCCTCGGCGGAAAGGAATCTTCGGCCTTCTGGGGGCTCATTCAGATATTGAAGGATTTGGGATCGAAGCGGCCCGCGATCGTCATGCTCGAAAACGTCGTCGGATTTTTGCAGTCTCGAGCCGGCAAGGATTTGGAAACGGCGTTGCTTGCCCTGAACGACCTGGGATATGCCGTCGATGCGTTCATCCTCAACGCATCGCATTGGGCGCCGCAAAGTCGGGCGCGATTGTTTGTGGTGGCGCAGATGTCCGGCGCGCGGGGCGATCGCACAGTGTTGGCGACGAGCGGCGACGCGCGGCCCGATGCGCTATGCGCTTTCATCAACGCTCGCCGAAACATTCGCTGGGATATTCGCGAGCTGCCTTCGCTTCCCCGATCGGATTTGCGGCTCAAGGATATTATCGAGGATCTTCCCGACGACGATTCGCAGTGGTGGAACGGCCGGCGCGCGGAATATTTTTTTGGCCAACTGAGCGAGAAGCATCTGGCGATCGCCCGGCGAATGATCGAGCGGCCGGCCTTTCAATACGCGACGGCGTTTCGCAGGGTGCGCAAAGGCCGCAGCATGGCCGAGCTTCGCACGGATGGAATCGCCGGTTGTCTCCGGACGCCACGCGGCGGAAGCGGGCGCCAGATTCTTTTTAAGGCGGGTCGTGGCGCGTATCGCGTGCGACTGCTCACGGCTCGCGAGTGCGCCCGCCTGCAAGGCGTGGGCGATGATTATGTAATCAACGTCGGGCTCAATCAGGCGTTATTCGGTTTTGGCGATGCCGTCTGCGTGCCGGCGGTGGGCTGGATCGCCGAGCATTACCTCACGCCGATCGCGCTTTCACTTCCATGAGCGAGCGGCTCACACAGACACAGCGATCCCGGCTCATGGCGGCGGTGCGTTCGCGCGATACGCGGCCGGAGATCGCCGTCCGGCGATTGGTTAACGCGCTGGGGTATCGGTTTCGGCTGCACCGGCGCGATCTTCCGGGAACGCCGGATGTCGTTCTGCCGCGCTTAAGGAAGATCATCAACGTCAACGGCTGCTTTTGGCACATGCACACCTGCCGGCACGGGAGCACCGCGCCGGTGAACAACGCCGAGTTTTGGAACGCCAAGCGGACAAGAAACGCCGCGCGCGATCGCCGGACGATGCGCCAGCTTCGATCGGCAGGATGGTCGGTGCTGGTAATTTGGGAATGCCAGATGAGAGACCGCGAAAAACTCGCGCGGCGCCTCGCGACATTTCTGTCGAAATAGCGTTGCGCCGCCAACAAAAAATGTGCAATGCGCGCGAAAAAGCTGCGCCGGCAGGGGAAGGAGCCGTTTCGGCTATTTTCATAAATTGACGCCCCCCGCCAGTGCATTATGATATGTCGTCTGACGTCGCGATGGACGCCGGTCTGATCCGCATGGATCGCACGGCGGGTTTGGGCCACTTCACATGCAACCTGGAGCATCTCCTAGCAACGCCAGCGAGTCTGGCACCGGGCAGTCCCGGAACACCGGGCAGCGGGAGACTTTCTCGGCCGAAGAACTCGCGATCGTCATGTCTCACTTCGACATCGGGGTAATCGATTCCATCGTCGATTATCCGCGCGGCTCGCGCAAAGCGCCCAAGTTGTTGATCGTCAGCGAACAAGGAAAATTCCTTCTCAAACGACGCGCTCGCGGAAAAGACGATCCGTATAAGGTTGCCTTCAGCCATGCCATCCAGCTTTATCTGGCGGCCAAGCAATTCCCGCTGCCGCACCTGGTCGGCACCAAGAAAAACAATAATTCGATGCTCCAGTGGCGGAATACCGTCTACGAATTATTTGAATATATCCCGGGCCAAAATTATCCCCAGACGCTCGAGGCGACGTTCGACAGCGGGCGAATTCTTTCGCTCTATCATAAGTTATTGCAGGATTTTCGATCGGAATGGCAGCCCGCCGGGGGCAGCTATCATGGCGCCCCCGCCGTCGAACATGGCCTCAAGCAGATTCCCAACAGCCTGCAAGGCGCCGACACAGCCGCCGGGCCGCTGCTGCAATATTTACTCGACAGCTATCGCCATGCGGTTCAGATGGCCGATGCCCAAGGACTGGACGGGTGGCCCAAGCAAATTGTGCATGCCGACTGGCATCCGGGAAATATGCTTTTTCGCGACAACCATGTGGTGGCGGTCATCGATTACGATTCATCGCGATTGCTTCCGCGGATTATCGACGCGGCAAACGGCGCGTTGCAGTTTTCGATCATCGGCGGCGACGAAGACATTTCCAAGTGGCCGGAATATCTGGACGAAAGCCGCTACAAACGCTTTTTGCGCGGCTACGATGAAGTGATGCTCTTGTCGGAAGCCGAGATTCGCACCATTCCCTGGCTGATGATCGAAGCGTTGATCGCCGAGGCGGTATTTCCGATCGCGGCGACAGGATTTTTCGGAAAGATGGAGGGGATGGCGTTTCTCGGGATGGTGCAGCGGAAGATCGCATGGATGCAGCGCTCGGCCGACAAGCTTGTGGACCTCGCCGCCGGATAGGGCCGAAAAAGCAACCGATGAAACTACGATTGTCAAATCGGATCGCGACGCGTCTCGCCGTGGGCGCAATTGCGACTGGGCTAACGGCGGCTGTTTGCGCGGGTGCCGCGCCCGATGCGCCGCCGGCGCCTACAAAACCGACCACCCAGCCCACGGCGCCCCCCGTTCCGCAAGACCTGGCGTCGATCAAGAAATCATTCGTCCAACTGGCGAACTCCGACTGGGCCGTTCGATCCGAGGCGCTGACCCGGCTGATGAGCCTCTCCGCCGATGCGCTGCCCTTGCTGCAAAAAGCGGTCGAAGAAAGCAGGCCGGTGGTTCCCGCCCAGGCGACGGTTCTGCGGCAGATCGTGACGCAGGTTTTCCTTTCCGGCGACGTCTATCCGAATAATCCCGCCGACGGTTTTCTGGGCATCCACATGGAGGAGATCACGCTGAGTTTCAGCGACGCCGGCGCGGACGATCGGGCGGGAACCAATACCCGCGTGGTCGTAACGGACCGAATGCCTGGTTTCCCCGGCGCGAGAACGCTGCTCGACGGCGACGTCATCCTCGCCATTTTGGATCGACCGGACGTAACGCTACACACGTCCGCGGAGTTCGCCGGCGCGGTGAAGGGGATGGGCGCCGGCGCAACGGTTCATTTCGAGATTCTTCGTCAGGGCCGGGTGATTCGCGTGCCGGTGAAGCTCGATGCCCGCCCGCTGGAAGCCGAGCAAATTATGATCGAAGAGTTTCTCAAGATGCTCAATCGCCGGCGGACGCGGGCGGAAGAATATTGGTCTACGCATTTCGCGGCGCTGATGAAAGAAGGGGTTTCATAGACGGCCGATAGCTCGAGCCTCTCCGCGGCAAGCCGTGATTTCTCTCATTTTAACGCGGCCCATCGGAGGCCTGAGAGGAACCCATCGAGCGTTCGACTGCCCTTTCGCGAGGGGAAAGCGTGCGGTATTGTTCGATCAGCGGCAGATTCTTCGACGCCAGTGAGATCAGCGGTTCGCCGCCCGATCCAGTGCGATCGCGCGGCTCGCTAAACGTCCCGGCGCGCAGGACGCGATGCTTTCCCGATACCACGCCGGCCGTGTATTCGGCCGTGAAGACGTAACGGTATTCGTCGCAGTCGCTGCCGTAGATCAAATCCACCACGCGGATGTTGGCCGCCCCGGCGACCGGAAAATTCCGAGCCACGCGCGGCGTGAGCCGAAGCTGATCGAGCGGGCTATAACTCATCCCCCATTCGTCGGCGACTTTTTGCAGCCGTTTGCGATAGACTTTCCGCAGAAAAAATTCGCTCGCCGCCGCCGCGCCGGTGATCAACAGCACAATCGTGAAGAGGTGGGCGGGCGACATACATTGCTCGATTTTATTTCCCGGACTCGGCCTTGCCCGGAGCGGGCGTCTCGCGGGTCAGATCGATCCCGTAATGCGGCACGATCGGATTCAGGCTCTGAATCCAATGAAGCACCTGCAGATAACGCGGATCGGTCTTGGTGCGAACGGCCGGCTTGAAATCCTTCACCTGGGGATGCGGTGTTGTCGTCAATGTCGGATCCAAAAGATATTGCAGCAACATCGACGCGTCCGGATTCACGCGATCCACCATCGGGCCGCCGGCGGCGGTGTACTGCTGAAGCGTAAGGAAATTCGTGTAGATCCCCGCGTTGTTCAGCGCCGGGACAAGCGAAAAGGACCCCGCTTTGCCGCCGTTGTGGCATGTGCCGCAACTGTGCAGCACGATCGGATTCACCGATTTTTTGAACTCGGCGACCGACGCCGGGTCGGTCGAAATCTGAACGCCGCTGGCCACCGCCGGCGATCCCTTGCTCAGCATGAGGACCGCTTGCTGATTGGGGGTCATCCTGGAGAACTCGGCGAGCGTGAGGTCCGGATATCCTTCGAGGAATCTTTTCTTGGCGTCGGCCTTGATCTGTATTTTCACCGAGGGATCATCCTCGCCGCGCCATTCGCACTGGCGAATGACGTTGATCTCGGCGGGCGTGACCTGGCGCCTGGCGACGGCGGCGACAGGCTGCTTTTCGGAGCTGGCGGGGAGCGTGGCCGGCACGGTCATCGGGCGGGTGGCGGGGGCGGGAAGGTGCGGCCCAAGCTGCAGCATCAGCTCCGACACCTCGCGATTTTTCGGCTCGATCGCCGCCGCTTCGTTTAGCGCGTCGCGGGCGGCTTCGTACGCATGCGCCTGCATCGCGGCCTTGGCCAGCGAGATGCGGGTGTTCACGTCCCTGGCGTCGAGTTTCTTTAACGCCGCGTGAACTTCGTCGCTGACTTTGTCCGGATAGTTGATCGACGCGACGTTTCCCTTGTTCATCTTCACGGGGCCGGGAAGCCCGGCCACGCCGGAAATTTCCACCAAATCGCCCTGCTCGACGACGTCGCCCTCGTAGCTGTGCCCGTCCTTCGTGACCACCGTTCCTTGCCGTGCATACAGCGGCGTAGAGCCGAGAATGACCAGACCCAACCCGATGACGAGCTTACGCAACATAGTATCTCCTGGCGCCAATCACACCCCGTGACGCCATTATACTAAATCGTGATGAAGGAGGTGGCAAGGAGCACTTGACCACACGCGGCGCGAACGGCGGGCCTCGAACGAATCGATAAGCAAAAGACCGCGGAATGCGCAGCCCTCCATGTTGGCCAGCCTCAAAGCCTCCTCTCTACGGCTTTCAAAACTTTTTCAACCGCTCGTCGAACCGGTTGTGCGGCCATTACGGGAAAAATGTTTTGCGTTTGCAAGCTCCACTGTTAAGCTGAAACCGGCGGCCGGAGGATCTGCCGATTGATCGCCCCTTGCTACGAAGGGGATCGGCAACTTCATTTCAGTGGAGGACTCGTGAATAAAGTGCGATTGTGCGCCTCGGAGTTCGTCGGCACTTTTCTTCTCATTTTTATCGGAGTCGGGTCGATCAGCTCAGTCAGCATCGCCGGGAGCGGCGGGTTGCTGGCGATCGCGCTGGCGTTTGGATTGGCGGTGGCGGTCATCGTCGCCGCCATCGGCCATGTATCCGGGGCTCACATCAACCCCGCCGTCACCACCGCCCTTTTTGTCAGCGGCAAGATAAAACTCCCCGACGCCATTTTGTATGTCCTTTCGCAATTAGCCGCCGCCGTGGTGGCGGCACTCGCGCTGCGCGCTTTGCTTGGACCTCAAGCGGCGGCGGCGGGCGTCACGCACCTCAACCACATTTCCGCGCTGCAAGGCGTCGTCATTGAAGCGGTTCTTACCTTTTTCCTCGTCTTTGTCATCTTCGGAACGGCGGTCGATATGCGGGCCCAAAAACTCCCGTCGCTGTTCATTGGCTTAATCATCGTCATTGATATCGTGGTCGGCGGCCCCTTTACGGGCGCATCGATGAACCCCGCCCGATCGTTCGGTCCGGCGCTCGTATCGGGCATGTGGCAGGACCACTGGATCTATTGGGTCGGCCCGATTTTCGGCGGCGCGGCGGCGGCGATGTTTTACACGGCGCTTTTCCTTCCACGAGGCGCCGCCGAGGCGATGCCGGACGTCCGGCCCGACGCCCCCAAAGCAACGAATTCCGTATGAAGCGTCGCCTCTGGCGTTGACCACGGGCGAGTCGGATCGGCCAAGGAGAGGTTTTTCTTCGACAAGTTCATTTCCAAGCGCAGCCGGGACGTCCAAGTCGGCTTGTTCGACCGCGGCCGCGCTGAGTTAGACACCACACGCGGAGGACAGGTCATGGCGGACAATCGAGGAGTGGCTTACATCAAGCCGGGAGAAGTGGGGATTCAAAACATCGACTTTCCCAAACTGGCTTTGGGGAAGCGCAAGTGCAATCACGGAGTGATCCTGAAGATCATCTCCACCAACATCTGCGGGTCCGATCAGCACATGGTGCGCGGCCGAACCACCGCGCCCTCCGGATTGATCCTCGGCCACGAGATCACCGGACAGGTGATCGAAGCCGGGCGCGACGTCGAATTCATCAGCGTCGGCGACATCGTTTCAGTTCCGTTTAACATCGCCTGCGGGCGCTGTCGGAACTGTAAGGAAGGGCGCACCGGCATCTGCCTGAACGTCAATCCGAGCCGGCCCGGCGCCGCGTACGGATATGTCGATATGGGCGGATGGGTGGGCGGGCAGGCCGAGTATGTCATGGTTCCCTATGCCGATTGGAACCTGCTTAAGTTTCCCGACGCCGACCAGGCGATGGCGAAGATCAAGGACCTCACTCTGTTGTCCGACATCTTCCCGACCGGATATCACGGCGCCGTCACCGCGGGCGTGGGGCCGGGATCGGTCGTTTACGTCGCGGGCGCGGGGCCGGTCGGGCTGGCGTGCGCGGCGTCGTGTCATCTGCTTGGGGCGGCCGTCGTCATCGTCGGCGACATGATCGCCGCCCGTCTCAAACAGGCCCGAAGCTTCGGCTGCGAAACCATCGACCTCACCCAGGACGCTTCCCTCGCCCAGCAGATCGAGCAGATCGTCGGCGTTCCCGAAGTCGATTGCGCCGTCGATTGCGTCGGGTTCGAAGCGCATGGCCAAGGCAAAGACGCCAAGATCGAACGTCCCGCCACCGTGCTGAACTCGATCATGGAAATCACCCGCGCCGGCGGATCGCTGGGCATCCCCGGCCTCTACGTCACCGGCGATCCGGGCGGCATCGACGACAACGCCAAGATCGGCATGCTCGGCATCCGCATCGGCCTCGGTTGGGCCAAGAGCCATTCCTTCCACACCGGCCAGTGCCCGGTCATGAAGTACAACCGGGCCCTGATGCAGTGCATCCTGCATGACAAGATTCAGATCGCCAAGGCGGTGAGCGTCACCACGATCAGCCTCGACGACGCCCCCAAGGGATACAAGGATTTCGACAAGGGCGCGGCGAAGAAGTTCGTCATCGACCCGCATGGGATGGTGGCGTAAAGCCACGACGACTCCTTTTCGTTTTTCCAACGACACGCGCAGCCGCGAATAACTGATATTCGCGGCTGTTTTTTTGCGCGGCCGAGAAAGCGGCAAAAACAATTTCGACGCTGCTCTCTTATCGCGGACAAGTCCGGCGAGTTCTCAGCGATCGCATGTCGGGCTACAGCCGCGTGATCGGCTTTGGGGACACAACGATTAATCCCATCTCGATCGATGGTCCGATAGTAATGATGAAGCCGTGTAACGTTGCACGGCGCCTTGATGCAGCCGACCGACGGCGCCGCCGCCTTTGCGGGGGAGAGCCAGGGAAGGCCGTCTTTCGTTTGGCAAAGGAGTTGCCCCATGATTCGGATGAATGTCGTTAAATGGCTCGCCGCGGGCGCGTTGGCCCTGTCGGTACCGGCGATTGGCCTGGCCCAGCACACCCACAATACCGCCGGCACGTCCGTAAAGTCGGTTGCCACGCCGAAGAAACTCAGCACCGGCACGAAATCGACCACCAAGGTCAAGCACCGCGCGGCGAAGTTGTCCCGTTCGCGCTCGAACGCCAAGCACACGACGCTGCATTCGCATCGTCACAAAGCCAGGAAACTGACGAAGTCAATCAAGCGTGCATCGGCATAAGCCGACGCGCATCGGCCAGAGACTTGACTCTTCAAGCAAATGGAGGCGACGCGCGAGCGCGAAGTCAATGCAGTTCATGCATTGACTTCGCTTTTTTGAATTGACGCGACGTTCTGGATCACACATCGGCAGCCGCTTTCGCGGGAAATCGGATTGCAAGTCATCGAAGTTTTTCGCGACGAACGAATCCCATGATTCTCGCACGGCAGTCGGGTTGCTCGCGCGTTTCCGCGTTTAGCGGCCCCGCTTGCGGGGCGTGTTTCGCGACGCAAGGTCGCTTCACCAACATGAAAAATGCCCTAAAATCGCGAATATGCTCGACGCTCGGATGGATACAATATCCGGAAGGCGACAAGTTTCGCAGTTTCACCGTGCATAACCTCGATACGCTTCTTCAGTTCTCCGGGTACGAGGATCGGATCAAGAATAACGCAAACATGGCCGAAGCATGGTCGGAGGTACGAAGATGGCAACCGGAATTAAAGATACAACAAGCTAAGCAGTGTATCTTGAAAGCAGGCCGCGGGCATCATTCGCGCCTCCCGGTTACTGCTGTCGGCGCTGTCGCGCGGCTCATAAAAAAGTTGCGCGTCGCCGAAGACAGCATCGTCAAGAAACACGGGGATTTCGAGGTGCTTGGACTGATCCGCCGTGAGGACGCGGACGGATGGGAGATCATAGCGTCCGCCCCGTGGCTTGGCGCCGATCTTTCCGGGACCGGACTTGTCGTGAGAGATTGTGGAAAGTCCTATCGAGGCCGGAAAGGATCGCTCTTTTGGGAGTGGTCACCCTCGAACACGAAAATGACTTCATGGCGGCGCTGCGAACTGAAATCGCCGCGGCCGAGGCGCCGGGCGCGATCAAGGAACTCGTCAATGTGACGGTGAACGGAAGCAAAATCAGCCGGGCATACATTTTGACGTTCAATCGGCGCGCTTATTCAAAACGTACATCGTGAAATGGCGAGCAACCGCACGCCGCGATCGACGCCATAACGAAAAACCGAACAATTCGCGTCATATACGATTCATGTTTGCGGCGCCGGTAGCGTGGCGATGAAATCGGCGAGGTCCTTGGCCGCGGGACTTATCCCGGTGCGCACATAATAACCGCTGGTCGCGACGCCGGTGCACAGGCTTTCGGCGAGGCTCAACCCCAGAACCCGGCCGACGCAGAAACCGGCGTTAAAATGATCGCCGGCGCCGGTGCTGATTTTCGGCTCCTTCACGAAGGGGCCCAGAAAACTTGCGGTTTCAGTGGCCGTCGCGGCGGCGGCGCCGCGACGCGGGTGAACCACCACGCAGGACAAGTTTAACTTCTCGCGAATCCGCGCGGCCGTTTGCTCGATCTGAGGCTCCGGATCGCCCGCGACCGCTACGCCGATCACCTCCGCGATCGTCGTCGATTCCTTGAGATTCAGGCCAAGAATCACGTCGGCTTGCTCCTGGGCGCCGGTGAGGATTTCCATTGCGTCGGCGATATGGTCGCTGGGCCGTTTCTCCGGGTCGCACAGATCGACCATGAACATCCGCCGGACGCCGCCTTGCGTCAGGAAGCCGCTGGCCAGCAGTTGGCGCCAGATATCGCTCAGGTACGGAAGCATGGTCCAGTTGACGAAGCCGAACACCTTCGACTCGGCCACCATCGCCGCGACGGTGTCCTTGCCGACGCGAAGCATCAGGTTGTTCCAATTGACGTCGGTGAGATGGGAATATTTCCCGAGCATGAGTTTGCCGTCGGTGAATTCGAGGGCGTCGGTGTGGCCTGGCTCGGCGATTCCTTTCACGGTTACGTTGGGCCGTTCTTTCAACTCGTTAAAAGCCGGGTGCACGGCCGGGAACCCAACCGCCCCGATGTAGTTAACGCCAAGGCCCGCCGCGGCGAGCGCGTTGGCCATGATGGGGCCATTGCCGCCGAGTTTTGCGTGTTTAACGACCAGCTCAAAATTTCCGGATTGGCCCATGGCGGCGAGAATTTTCCTGCCGAACGCTTCGATGGTGGGAATCGCGTCAAATTCTTCCCCCCGCCGTTTGTCGACGACGCCGATGATCTCATCGACAAAGCCGTCAAGGCCGATCGTGGCCTTGATCGAAGGCAGCGTTCCAGCGGCGGCGGCGAGCTTGCGGCTGGCCGATTGACAAATTTGCTCTCGCGATAGGGGCATGGCAGTGGGATCCGTTGTGATAAAAGTACGCGGCGCTTTCTTAGGCCCGAAAGTTCAACCAGAATAATCGATGGGGTCGCGGGTTGCGAGAACGGCGATGCGGATTTCGCGGACGGCAATCCTTGCAGAACAGATACGGACCCCGGATAAACGAAGCGCCCCGCCGGGCGTCGCGGCTAACGAGTTAGCGCACACGCGCGGCGGAGCGCAAATCGACCCGGCCTTCGGAAATCCCGCGCCCCGAGCGAAGCCACGGAAAATTCACCGAACCGGCTGCGTCGCCGGCGCGGTCGCCCTCGGCGCCGGCGCGGTCTTCGCGCGATTTGTTTTGACCTGAACCGGACGTGTTTCCGGCGGCGGAAGAATCAAGGGCGGCCGCTCCACCGGCAGTGGCACGATCGGCGGCAACACCGGCTCCTGAGGCGCCGACAGGGGGTCCGGATCGGGGACGGTCAGGCTGTTTAACGGCTCGGGCGGAAGCGGCGGCATGGCGGTATAGCTGACCGGCATCACATCGCCCGCGTAGTAGATTTTCCGAAACGGGTAGTCCACCAGGATCGTCGCCGGCACTGAAACGGTTTGCGCGATCGCCATCACCGGGTCGGCGATATAATTTTCGACGCTCGTGTAATCGGGATTGGGAGAATAGTACCATCGCGTCGGCCAGGCCTGCGTGGCGCCGCTATGGTAGAATGCGACCGATTTTTTAAATCCGCGCAATTCAGTGGCTTGGTCCGCCGGTGGTTCGGCGGCGATGGGTGAGGGCGTCTTGATTACGTTCGGCGTCGTGCAACCGCCGCCGAGCGCCGAGAACGCCGCCGCGCAGAACACCCACGTCCCGCCGGACTTCCAATTACGGATTAAGAACATGATTCAGATCCCTTCCCATTGCCTTTGAGTCAAAATCGCCGATGCCGCCGCCACTGATATCGGGAATATCATCACCCGGTGAATAGTGAAACGGGTCTTTCAGCGCCTTGGCTTGCCGATCGTCCATGCTCGATTCGCTTGGCGCCGGCGTACACGCGGACAGCAGTATCGCCGCGCCGATAAAAACAACCGCATTGATGATTGGGGGTGTGTTTCGCATCACATCTCGCAAAACGATGAAACTTTCGCCTGTTTCCTCCGGCGCCGTCGATCATACCGAAATTCGCACGCGCCGACACGGCCCGATTGCCCGTTCGCGAAAAATTATGGGCAGGCGGCGCCGAACCCTTTTTGCGTCGCGCGTCACTCGCTCCTGTTTTTACGGAGAGATGATCGCGCCCGGATACTGGCTCCGCAGGCGCGACTGGAACGCCTTGGCGTCGGCATAGCTTGGAATCGGTCCGACGCGAACGGTGGCCAGCCCATTTTCGGTCGTGCGGCTGGCTGCATAATTTGCCTTGCGAAGCTCAGCGGCCGCCGCCTCGGCGAGATTTGGGTTGGTGAAGGAGCCGACTTCCACGTAAAACGCGGTGGCGCCGATTCGCATTCGCGAGCGGTTTGCCGCTTCGGAGCCGGGGTACAGCCGTTCGACTTTCGCGAAGGCTTCATCCGCCTTGTCGAACATGCCCAATCGCTGCTCGCTTCGGCCGATGTGATAAAGCACCCAGGCCTTGGTGTCGTCGCTTTGAATATTGTCGTACGCCGACGTCCATTCGCGCAAAGCCGACGAATAATCCTCTTCATAGTAATCGACATTGGCCAATCCGGTATGAAGCAGCGCCTTGACCCCGATCGGCGCCAGCGAATCCAAGCCACGGTCATATTCATCACGGGCGGCGTCCAGGTGGGCGCGCTTGTCGGCAAGCGTTGGGCTTGTGGTGGCGTCTTGTGCTTTTTGCTCTTCGATCCGTCCCTTGAGGTAGTACGCCTCGGCCACGCCGCTGCCGTTGGGATGAGCCCGCAGGAACTCGTCGGCGTCGGCGCCGGCGTCGTCGTATTGCCCGGAATTCAGCTCCGAGTATCCCTTATTGAGCGTTTGGCGCGATCCGCCGTCAAGGCAACCGCCAAGCCAGGGAATGATCGCAAGGCCCATGATGAGCGCGCCGACGGTTCGGGAAGATCCTGTTCGCACGATTGACACATTTCGCATAAGTCTCTCTTGGGATATGTTATTCCCGGCAATCGAATCTCCGCGGGTCCGTTCTACGCGGACCCTGGTTTCCTAAGATCGGCCGCCGACCGTTGAAAGGCACAGTTTCAGATGCTCTTCGAACCCATTTTCACCCATGCCCGGCAACATCCGCAAGACATCGCCGTCATTGACGACCGGGGCCAGTACACCTGGCAACAACTGGCCGCGATGGTCGCGGGGCTGGGGATGTACGTTTCGTTTCAGACCCAGGCGCCGCGGGTGGGCCTCCTCCTTCCCGCCGGCGCTGGTTTTGTCGCCAGTTTCTACGGGACGCTGCTAGCTGGCAAGACCGTGGCGCCGATTAATTTCCTTTTGAGTGAAAAGGAAATCGCGCACATAATCAAGGACAGCGGCATCGACACCGTACTGACCGCCGGTCCGCTCGCGGGGAAAATTAAGGATACGTCGCTGAAAATCATCGACTTGCTCACCCTTCCCCCGGCGCCCCCGGCCGATTTATCGGACATCGATCTGCCCACGCCCGGCGCGGACGAAATCGCCGTCGTCCTCTACACCAGCGGAACGGCCGGCTTGCCCAAGGGCGTCCTGCTGAGTTACGGAAATCTTCAAAGCGACGTCGACGCCGCCATCAAACATGCCCAATTGCAGGGCAAACACAGCTTCCTGGGAATTCTCCCCCTGTTCCATTCCACCGGCATGCTCGCGACCCTCATCGCTCCGATTCAGCTTGGGTCCAAGGTCGTCTACCAGGGAACCGGGTTTCGACCGAATCATGTGATCAAGGCGATCAAAGAACATCAGCTGTCGATCGTGGCGGCGGTGCCGAGCATGTACGGCGCGATGATTCGTCTGAAGGACGCCGGTCCGGACGACCTGAAAAGCCTGTACGCGGCCATCAGCGGCGGCGAGCCGTTGCCCGCCGTGATCCGCGACGGATTCGAGAAGAAATTCAATCAGCCGATTTACGAAGGATACGGCCTGACCGAAACGATCGGGCCGATCGCCTTCAACGTCCCCGGCCGCCGACAACCCGGTTCCGTCGGGCAACTGATTCCCGGCGCCGAGGCGCGATTGGTGGACGACGACGGCAACGTCGCGCCGCAAGGTCAGTCGGGCGAGATTTGGCTGCGGGGTCCGATGATTATGAAGGGTTATCACAATCTGCCCGCCGAGACGGCGGCGGCGATGAGCGCCGACGGATTTTTCAAGACCGGCGATTTGGGCATGCTCGACGCCGACGGATATTTACACATCACCGGGCGCAAGAAAGACCAGATCAACATCGCCGGTGAAAAAGCCAGCCCGCGCGAGATCGAAGAGACGTTAAACCAGCACCCCGCCGTGGCCGAATCCGCCGTGGTCGCCAAGAAAGATACAAGCCGCGGTGAGGTGGCGGCGGCGTTCATCATCCTGCGCGAAGGGCAGTCGGTAAAACCCGACGAGCTTCGAGATTTTTGCCGCCGGCAGGGCCTTGCGCAATGGAAGATTCCGCGCGATATACAGTTTGTGCCGGATCTGCCGCGTTCGCCGACGGGAAAGGTGGTGAAACGGAATTTGGTGGAGCAATTTTCGAACGCGAGTGCATGAACATCAGTATGCTGTGAATAGGTAGAAGTTCATCGAGGGATAGAAATGCGTTTGTTTGCCGCACTGGTTTGTATCGTCATTCTCCGAGCCGTTTCCGCGACGGCCAGCGTCATTTACAACAATGGGGCCGGCGTCACCTCCCAGCCGCCCGGCGACCAGGGCTGGAGCGTCACCGGCGAATGGGACACCGCCGGCGGCGTGGCCATCGCGCCAAGCTACTTTCTCACCGTGCAGCACGTCGGCGCCAACATCGGCGTCGATCAGTTTTATCTCAACGGCGTCGCCTATACCTCCACGGCCTCACAGGACATTTCCGGAACCGATCTTCGCGTCGTCAAGGTTTCCGGAACCTTTCCCGCCTACGCCCAGCTCTACAGCGGCGGCGCGGGCAACGAATTGGGACAAACCGTCTCCATCGTCGGCGTCGGACACTTTCAACTCGGTGCGCAATTGATCACCAACAGCGTTCAAAACGGCTGGTATTGGGGCTCTGCCCTGGCGATGAACTACGCCTCGAACACCGTCTCGGCCGTGAGCAGTTTTGGAACCACCAGCAACTACCTCGATATCAAATTCAACGCCCCCGGCGTTGGAATCTACACCTACGGCGATTCCGGCGGCGGAAATTTCATTCTCAACAACGGCGCCTACCAATTGGCCGGCCTCACCGAAGGCATCCAGGACTACTACGTCAAGAACGGCGACGGATCGTACACCGATCTCGACAATCCTTCCGCGAACACCGGCGTGGCCGTCTTCAACGCCACCGGACTCTATGAAAACACCGCCGACGCCGGCCAAACGCCCGTTTACGCCCCCGCCACCGGCGCCGAGGACGGGTATGCTACCGAAATCGCGCCGTATATTTCGCAAATCGACGCCATCACCGGCGTGCCCGAACCGACGCTCGGCGCGCTCGCCGGAATCGTATCGATCGTCGGCCTTCTTGCCCGTCGCTCGCGCAAAGACCTCGCGCGCGGCATCGTATAAAGTCTACAGTTCGACATGCCCGACGCAGCGGAGAGAAAAACATCGACAACAACGCCTGCGCATGTATTTCCATGAGTCAAAAGCCTGCTCCCACCGATCTCTCCAAACTTTCCATCCGCGGAGAATATGAGCGTCACGGCGCAGAGGGATATTATGACGAATTCGGCGCCGTTTACCGCAATCCACATGAAGCGATCGTGATCGAATGCCTGAGATTTGCCGTCGCGCAATGGCCGGTCGATTTGTCGAATGTTCTGGATTTGGCTTGCGGCAGCGGCGAAGCGACGCTGGCTTTGCGCGAACTCGGCGCCGGGCGAATAGACGGCGTCGATCCTTACACCACCGACGCCTATTTTGCCCGCACCGCCGTCGTCGCCGAGCGAATCGCGTTTGCAGAAATTTCCGCCGGCGCGGTGCGGGATCGCCGATATAGTTTAATGGTGTGCAGCTTTGCATTGCACCTCTGCGAGCCGTCGCGGCTGCCGGGACTGATGTACGCGCTGGGGCAAATCGGCGATGATCTGTTGGTCATCACGCCGCATAAGCGCCCCGAAATCCGAAAAAGCTGGGGCTGGGAAAAAGTGGGCGAGAGCCTGATCGAACGCGTTCGCGTCAGACACTACCGAACGGTTGCGCGCCGATCGCCCGGAACGTGATCGCGCCGATACGTCGGCGGCGCTCGGGTTTTGTGCCCGCCCCAAAAAAATCGGCGTTCTCTCCCTTCACTCCGCACGCATCGGTTGCTATCCTTTGAGATTCCTACGCATTCCCTTGGAGAGGTTCTATGCGCTGCGTTCGGTATTCCTTCATCGCGGTACTGTTGTTGGCCGTGCTAACCCCGCTGGATGGAGCGGCGGACATGGCGGCCAAGCCCAAGCCAAAACAAAGGCTCACGAAATGGATTCCCCTTTTCGATGCCGCCTTGCTTCAGGCGCGCAAGGAAAAGAAATGCATTCTCGCCTACTTCACCGGAAGCGATTGGGCCCCGTTCAGCCAGAAGCTTGAAAAGGACGTGCTCAACACCGATCTTTTCCGAGAGTGGGCGGCGGCTAACGTGATTCTCTTTGAGGCCGACTACCCCAAAGAGAAATCGATCTCGGCCAACATCAAAACGCAAAACGATCGGCTCAAGCAAAAATTCAGCATCATCAAGGTGCCGACCTTCGTGCTGATGGACAGTTCCGGTTTACCGTTCGCGCGGGCAGGATACGATGAAGCCAAACTGCGTGATGATGAGGCGACCGATCAGCCCAAGGCCTGGCTGAAATATCTCGACGACACGATTAAAAACCGCCCGCCGGACGAAGTATTAATTAAGCAGAAAAATTTTACCGCTTGCGTCGCTTACGGCAAGAAACATTTTTTATCGTCGGTGTTTCTGGTTAACCAGGGGCGCCTTGAGCGCACGATGTCGATCAAGGAAGAACTGACCCATAACCAGTTGTTTGTTCGCTTCATCAATCATAACGTGGCGTACACTGAATTCGACTGGCCGTACGACGCGGACACGTCCCCGGAGGCCGCGTCGTGGCGCGCGTTTGCCGCGTCGCAGAACGTTGCGCCGTCGGCCTTGCAACTGATCGTCATGGACATGCAGACCGGCAAGGTGAGGGCGAAGATCGCGTCGATCGATCCCGCCCACGCCGAGAGCATGGTGCAACTGGTCGAGAATTCGCTTCGGCGCCTCGACTATAACGGCGGCTGGATCGACGATTATCACACCGCCCAAGCCGTCGCCCAACAGCAAAAGCGATTTATTTTCCTCTGCTTCACGGCGATGGATTCCAGCGAATTCTCGAAAAAAATATTCGAGGAAATATTCGATACCGAAGAATTTAAGGACTACGCCAAGAAACACCTGGTCACGGTGAGAATCGACTTTCCCACGGCGACCACGCAGCCGACGTCGTTGGCGACACAAAACAAAATGCTGGCGGAAATGTACGCCATTCGCGGGTTTCCGTGGTGCATCTGCCTGAATCCGCAGGGGCAGAAAATCGCCGATTCCAAGTACATGAAGGGCGGCCCGGAAGTCTTCCTCAAGGAACTCTCCACCACAATTAAGCTTGAAGAAGACCGCAGGGCGTTGCTGCTCGGGGAACAACAGAAATAAAAATTCGTTGTTATACAAATAATGGGTAGTACAATGACGTTATCCATTTAGGAAGCAGCGGAGTCCTCACTCGTCGGTTCATCAGGAGCATTCATCATGATCAGTTTCCGCGGCGTCTCCCGCCTCTTCGGGGCTGCCCTTCTGGCGGCTGGTTTCTGTCTGGGTTCGGTGGCCATTTCCCGCGGCGACGACAACGAGGCGCCCAGAAAGCATGTCAAAACACTTCAGGAACGTATCTTAGAAGTTCAAGCCGGCGCCAACCTTCTCGAAAAGAAGGCGCCGAAAACGCTGGCCGGTCCGGATCTGTCGGATCGGGAAAAGGTTGTTCAGGCGCTGAATCGGCTGGCTTTCGGCCCGACGCCGGGGCAGGTGGACGAAGTGTTGGAGATGGGGCTGTCGCGTTGGATCAAGGTCCAGCTCGACCCTGAGAAGATAGACGATTCCGAAGTTGAAAAACTCGTCGCCGCGCGTTTTCCGTGGATGAAGATGACGATGGCGCAGATGGACGAGGAGTACGGCTACCAACGCGGCCCGAACAAGAAAAAGCCGCGCGAGAACGATGAATCAATGCACTCGCAGTTCCCGCAGCTCATCCTGACCCGCTCTGTGCTCAGCAAACGGCAGTTCAAGGAAGTGATGTGCGAATTCTGGCGCAACCACTTCTGCGTCGATCAACCCACCGTCAACGAAGAAAAGTCGCGCACCGCGACTGATCCGGACTACGAAGAAAACGTCATTCGAAAGTTTGTATTCGGCAATTTCAAAGACATGCTCTTCGCCTCGGCCCGGCATCCGGCCATGCTCGAGTATCTCGACAATAAACTCAGCAAGCGCAATGAGTGGAATGAAAACTACGCTCGCGAAGTGATGGAATTACACACCGTCGGCGCCGACCGCGGATATAGCAATCGCGATGTTCAGGAGCTTTCAAAGGTTCTCACCGGCTGGGGTTACGACGACAGCTTCCAATTCCATTTCAGCCCCGAACGCCATCAGCCCGGCCCCAAGCAGTGGCTCGGAATGACGATTCCTCAGGGATATGAAGGTGGCGAAGAAGCGCTCTACACGCTTGCGATGCACCCGAATACGGCCCAGTTTATCGCCGAGAAACTCTGCAAATATTTGATCAACGACACGCCGTCGCCCAAATTGGTAAAGGCGGTCGCCGTTGTTTTCCGTGACAGCAAGGGGAACCTCCCGAAGGTATATGCGGCAATTCTCAACAGCCCCGATTTCATGAGCCGGGACAATTACCGGGCGAAGTTCAAGTCGCCCTACTTCTTTACCGTCAGTGCCCTGCGCGCCACCTCGCCCAAGCTCGAAAATGTTCTTGAAGCGACGCGTCGGGTTGCCAAGATGGGCGAGCCGATCTATAACTGCCCCGACCCCACCGGTTATCGCGATGTTGCCGAAAGCTGGATGGACGCCGGTGTTTTAACGAGCCGTTGGCAGTTTTCGTGGGATTTGATGCGTGGCGATATCAGCGGGATTGTCGTCGGGGACGCGTTCCTCAATCGCTACAAAGCCCTGAAACCCGAAGAAATCGAAAGCAAGATGATCGAAGATCTCATCGGCGGCGACGTCGGCGATCGCGAGTTGACGGCCCTGAAAGACGTCGCCTCGCAAGGCGATCTGCCGCGAATGGCGAGCATTATTTTGGGGTCGCCATCGTTTCAGCAGCGATAACGGGAAAACTCCAAAACTCGAAACCCGACATAAGCTTGATATCCAGAAAATCAATGAAGAAGGACTTTCCCGGCGGGAATATTGTGTCGGGAGCGGGTGACAAACCAGAGACTCCCGACGGGTTCGGTGGGTGAAATCAGAGGATCGCAATTCGCCCCGCGGAGTCGAAGGAAGCAAAATATTGGCCGCGGACGATCGTGGTCGCCGTCGCGGGATGGCGCGGTGCGGCGAGAGTCCTGTGGTAAGAGGGTTAAGAACTAGAGCAGTTGTCAGGTTGCTCGCGCGTTTCTGCGTTTAGCGGCCCCGCTTGCGGGGCGTTTTTCGCGACGCAAGGTCGCTTCTGCAAATGCTCTACATCTGATCTTCGGTAAGATCAGACGAAACTGCGAATGACCTGACTGCGCTTTGGGTCATTCGGACGTCCGATTTATTTCGGATTCGGATTTCGGGTATCGGATTTCCGCGTGTCGGATCATTCGGAAAACTGAAATCCAGGGCGCGTTTAACAGAGGTAGCACAATGTCCTTCAACACGCGGCGCGATTTTCTCAAGGCATCCGGTATGGTCGTGATGGCCGGAGCGGCGGGCTTTCTTGGAACTGAGCAATATCTCTATGGCCAGGATGAACCCAGCGGAACCGTGAGCGCCGCCGCCGATCGGCAGAAGGCGACCATCGTCACCATCTTCCTTCGCGGCGGAGCCGACGCGCTCAATGCGTTTGTGCCGGTCGGCGACGATGGATATTACCAGGCCCGCTCCCGCATCGCGCTGCATACCGACGGCAGTGCGCCCTCCAAGGGCAAGCGCAAAGCCGAGGGCGCCGGCGCCATCCTCTTCGACAAAAACAAATATTGGGCCGTCAATCATCGCCTGGCCCCGCTCATTCCGCTCATCGAAGCCGGCGAATGCGCCGCCATCATGAACGCCGGCTCGACCAACGGCACCCGCAGCCACTTCAGCGCGCAGGACTACATGGAACGTGGCGTTCCGGGCGACATCGGCGTGAACTCCGGCTGGCTCAATCGCTACCTTGAGCTGACCAAGAAGCCGTTCGACGCGCCGCTTCGCGGCCTTAGCGCCCAGACACTGGTGCCCCGCGCCCTGCGCGGCTCATATCCGGTCCTCGCCGGCAACAACAGCACCGAGCAGATGGAGTTGTTCGAGAACCTCTACTCGGCCAAGAACATGGTCAACATGAATGCCCGCCAGGACAGCAATGACCAGAAAGGCAGTCGACTCGACGACCTCGGCAGCAAGATGGGCCCTCAGGGACTCACCAGCGACATGACCCGCGACATCATCGCCCAGTCCGGCGCCAACGCCATCGAACGGATTAAGGCCCTGGAAAAAGCCTCGATGACCGAAAACTCCGCCGAGTATCCCAGCGGCGGCCTCGCTCACCAGCTGTCGGCGATCGCCCGCGTGATCAAGGCCGACGTCGGCCTCGAATGCGCCCAGGCCGACTACGGCGGGTGGGACACCCACAGCGGCCAGGGCGGCGCCGACGGGCGTCATAGCCAGATGCTCGGGCATCTTGCCGATTCGCTCGTGGCGTTCCGTACCGACCTCGGGAAGCGCATGGATCGCGTCCTGGTTTTGGTGATGACCGAATTCGGTCGCACGGTTCATGACAACGGCGCCAGCGGCACCGATCACGGCCGCGCCGGATTCATGATCGCCATGGGAGACATGATCAAACCCGTTAGCGCCAAGACCGGCCCGATCCTCGGCCAGTGGAACGGCATGGCCGACCTTGACGGCGGCCGCTTCCTCCCCGTCCACACCGACTTCCGCGGCGTCATGGCCGAGTCGCTCTGGAAGCTTTACCACGTCGACCCGATCAAGAGCAAAATCTTCCCTGACTTCAACAACAAGGCCAGCGTGCTTGACTTCCTCAAGCCCCTGCCGGAAGTGTGATCGGATCGCCATAACCGAAGCGAAACTTGAAGCGTGAGTAAGCCATCCTGGTTTTACTCACGTTTCTTTTTTTCGTGCGCCGGTCTCCGCTTTCCCGTTCGGCGCGCGCGTTTCTCCTGGTTTACTTGTGGCTCGGCACATTCGCACACCGTGTGGCGCCGGCGGTTCAGGAAATCTGCGGCCCGTGAGTAGGGCCGCCCTACCGACGCCAGGCGTTTGCTTCGATGTCGGCGAGAAGGCGGGTCCGTTCAGCCTGTCCCGAAATTCCCGCTCGCCGTCGACCTTCCGATAACATCCGCTATCCCCTTCGATCGCAATCTACGGTAAAGTTCGAGAATGGAACTCTGGATTTTCCCATGCTTCCTGGTGTTGATCATGCCCGCCGGCTTTGCGTTGCTTGAGACCGGCTTGTGCCGGGCGAAGAACGCGGCACACGCCATGTCGTTGAATTTGCTGGCGTATGCTTTGGGGATCACCGCATTCTGGGCCGCGGGCTTCGCGCTGATGTGCGGCGGGGCCGGGCATTCGCATCACTCGGCCGGCGCCTGGGGGCATATCTCCGCCATCTCGAGCCTGACCAAAATCTGGGGATTTCGCGTCGCCGGACACTGGTGCGGGATCATCGGCGGGCGCGGCTTTTTTCTCGCCGGCCATTTCCCGGCCGATCAGCGCAACGCCTTGATCGCGGCATTTTTCTGCATGGCGGTTTACGCGGTCGTCGCCGTGGCCATTCCCAATGGCGCCCTCATGGAGCGGTGGAGCCTGCGGAGCTTTTCGCTTTTCACCCTCCTGATCGGCGCCTTCATTTTTCCCGTCTACGGCTGCTGGATTTGGGGCGGCGGGTGGCTGGCCCAACTCGGCCATAATTTCGGCCTCGGTAACGGCGCCGTCGATTACGGCGGGTCGACCGTCGTCCATCTGCTCGGCGGAACGCTGGCGCTCGCCGGCGCCACGCAGATCGGCCCGCGCATCGGCAAGTACGACGAACAGGGCGTGCCGCGCCCGATCTTCGGCCACCATGTGCCGATGGTGATCCTCGGGACATTCCTGCTGGCGTTCGGATGGTTCGGCTTCAACACCGCTCGCTCTTTTGCCGCCGGCGACGGCTTGGCGGCGGTGATCGCGGTCAATACCGCGCTAAGTTCCGTCGCCGGCGCCCTGGCCGCCGGACTCTACATGACCTTTCGCTACGGCAAGCCCGATCCGTCGGTCATGTGCAACGGTCTGCTCGGCGCCCTGGTCGCCAGCTGCGCGGGGTGCGCCTATGTCCAACCGTGGGCCGCTTTTTTGATCGGCGCCGTCGCCGGGCTTCTCGCGGCGTGGGGCGTTTTGTTTTTCGAGCGCCGAGGCATCGACGATCCCGTCGGAGCCATCAGCGTGCACGGACTCAACGGCTTGTGGGGCGCGATCGCGGTCGGGCTTTTCGCCGACGGCGCATTTGGCGCGGGGACCCATCACGTCGCCGCCCCGGTACGCGGCCTGTTCTATGGCAATGGGAAACAACTTGTGGCCCAGCTCATCGCCGCCGGGGCCTGCATCGCGTGGGCATTTGGAACCGGATCGGCGGCGTTTATCGTTATTCGAGCCGTGCTTGGGTCCAATCGCGTGCCCGTCGAGGTGGAAATCGCGGGGCTGGACATTCCGGAAATGGGCGCCTCGGGCTATCCGGAATTCATCAGCCACATGGCGCCGGAACAGGTCCCGATGTCGGAAATCGTCTCGGCGAGGCGCGGGTGAGGGATGAATCTTGTTCGCGCTCCGCGGAAGAAGTAATTCGAAGTTGCACGCGGCTATCAAGTAGTAATCGTCGGATACATTGGCGGCGCGCGAGGAAATTCGCTCAATGTTCGATTCTCTGGGACCATGGATATCGTCGGCAAAAGCTCTCGTTTTTCGAAGGACTTTCTTTCCGTCGTGGAAAAATCGGAGGGTCGTCAGTACCGAGATTTACTTTAGTGGATGGCGGGCGGGTTTGCGGCTGTGCGGGCTGAGGCTATGGTTTTGTTGTCATGGAGGCATATGCCCGAAAGTTTCATCGTTTACATCGACGAATCCGGCGACGATGGATTCAAATTCAACACTGGCGGAAGCGGCAGTTCTGAGTGGTTCATCCTCTCCGCCGTCGTGATTCGCGCCCGCAATGACCACATGATCCGTGAATCACTACTTCCGAGACTTGAAACACGAACAACGAATTCCGTATGTCCAGGCGTTGGCGAAATTGCGTATCCGCACTGTCAGCGTTTTGATCCATAAGCCAAGTCTGAAAGAGCCGGAGACATTCCGAAATTATCGGCTATACCATTTCGGCGTCCGTTTCCTGCTCGAGCGGGTGTCATGGCTTTGTCGCGACGAACACAGAAAAGCCACGGCGTCGGCTCCGCGAAAATCGTTTTCTCGAACCGCTCGGCGATGTCGTACGAAAATCTTCGCGAATATGTCAAAAAAGTGCTGGACACGCCCGATCCGCTGGAAGTGCGAATTGAACCGTCCGTAATCAAGCCGGAAATGATTGTCGCCAGGCAGCACGATCAATATGACGGCCTTCAGGCGGCCGATGCCGTGGCATCCAGCTTTCTACTGCGCCGCCAACACGCATCGGCTTGGATTTACCGAGCCGCGTTTACGTTGAATGTCTCAAACCAACGATCTACCGAAAATCAAAGGAGGCGATCGGCTATGGAGTTAAATTCTGGCCCAAGGAGACGAGCGCCTTATTGGACGCGAGTCGCTTGCTGAAATGGGTCGGCACGATGTTCCCAAAAAAATAGCAGGATGCCCGGGTTCTAGGATCCCACACCAATGGGGCTGCCGCCTAATAGGCGACCTAGAGTGTCCCGCGACCGCCTGCTATCGCAAATTATCGCTTCGTCACCACAGAAGTCAAATTGACACACGGCGAGATTTCGGCGTAGAGGGTCTGTGGCGGGCAAACCCGCGCTTGCGAGCGTTAGTAAGCTCTGGAACGCAAACACGGCCAAGTCCGCGTTTGATAGCCGAGGGCGGAAGCCCTTGGATTATTCGCCTCTCGCTTCCTTTCCGACGCCGGATGAACATCCGCAGTAATGACTGGCCGTGTAGAGGTCCTGCAGGGCGTCGCGCGCGCGATGTGCCGCCCGGCACAAGGGATCATCCGGCGGAAAGCGGAGCGTCTGCATTCGGCCGCATAGGTTGTTCAAATATCGCAGCTCGCGCCCGACCGCCGCGCGGAGCCGAACAACCTGCTCGGGATGGAGATGCGATGAATTCACCCCCGCATCATATCGCCCAAACCCTGCCACCGACGTGGCGGACGACGCCGGGGGAAAGTCTGGCGATTTAAGGATAAACAAACAACGCCATGCCGCGGCGATGCAGGCATATTGGATGAATTTCTCAACCGGCCAACGCGGCGGCGGCGGCGGTTTCCGCCCGCATTTCGTCCAGCGGCGCGATCACTTCGTCGACCTTGTCGTTGAACAGGTTGCCGATCAACAGATCGGTCAGATGGCCCTTGAGATGCGGATGTTTTTTCACGAATCGCCCGAAGCTGAAGCCGTCATAGTATTCGCACACCAGGCGACGCATGCGCTCCATGCCGCGGTTGAATTCCGGACCCCATTTCCCAAGCTGGGCGGCGGAGGTATCGCCCTTGGAAAGCCCTTCGGAAATCGCGTCGGCGGCCATCTGTCCCCCTTTTAGCGCCAGGAGCACGCCCGACGAATAGAGCGGATCGAGAAAGCCGTAGGCGTCGCCCACGAGTACCCACCCTTCGCCGGCGCATTGGCTGGCGCGATAGCTGTAATCCTTGGTGGCGTAAAATTTATCGCAGCGGGTCGCGTTCACCACCCGGCGTTTGATCTCCGAACAGTTTTCCACTTCCTCGTTGTAGATCGTTTCGTGATCACGATTGCCGGCGAAAAGGTCGTCGAACGAGCGGACGATGCCGACGCTGACGATGTCGTTGTGAAGCGGGATGTACCAGAACCATCCCTTTTTTCCCTTGGTTTGCACGACCAGCGTCGCGCCTTCGTCGCGGCCGGGATCGCGGTAGGCGCCCTTCCAGTACGTCCAGACGGCGCCCTTTTTCAGCGACGCGTCTTTGACGAGAAGGTTAAAGCGGTTGCCGATCAGTGCCGACTGTCCGCTTGCGTCTACGACGACCTTGGCGCGGACTTCTTCTTCCCGCCCATCGTCGTGCTGCACGCGGACGCCGACGGCGCGGTCGCCTTCAAAGATAATTTCACGGACGCGCGCGCCTTCGCTGACTTCAACGCCATGCTCGCGGGCGTTGTTCAGCATGATCGTATCGAACTCGCTGCGCAGCACCTGCCAGGTGCGCGAGCATTCGTGCGGGCGGTGATCGTGAAAATAAAACGGCTCGGAAAGCTTTCCATGCTGGGTGACGAATTGCACGGATTCCTTCTTGACGAATCCGCTGCGCTTCATCTTGTCGAGCATGTTGAGGCGTTGAAGGACCCAGTACGTTTCGGGGATCAACGACTCGCCGATATGAAAACGCGGAAAGGTGGCTCGCTCGAAGAGTCGAACCCGATGGCCCTGCTGAGCGATCAGCGTCGATGACGTCGCCCCGGCGGGACCGCCGCCAACAACCACCACGTCGGCTTCATTTTTCAATAAGCTCGGATTGGGCATGCGCACAGCTCCATTGCGTCTTTAATTAGACCATTTCTCATGTTGGTGAAGCGACCTTGCGTCGGGAAAAACGCCCCGCAAGCGGGACCGCTAAACGCGGAAACGCGCGAGCAACCTGAAACTGCTCTTGGCTTCGTCTGAAAACATCGGCAGCATGCCGGCCTCGGGTCACCGTCGCAACCGATTGATCCAACCGGCCTGAACCAAGTTTTGCGTTTTCAGACAGAGCCTGAAACGTCGGTTCTAATGGTCCTACCAATGCCGACTATAATCGTTTAGACAATTATCGTCCACACAATCTTAGGCGATGGGCCAAGGCATGCGCGGGAACAGCCGCGCTCGCGATCGACTCGGCCGCAGAAGAAATTTACAACATGGATGTACAGGATGGACAGGATAAGACTGGATGAGATTCGAAAAACCGTCACTCATTTCTGCCTTCTTCTTCAGGGTGCATGACCGTCTCTGCGCGCAAAACCTCGATTTCAGCCGGAATTCCTGGGATCGGCTTCGGATGGCCATGCCCGCGACACTCGTTTTTCGAGCTGGATCTTACGGGGCGCGCAGAGACGGTCATGCACCCTCTTCTTCATCCTGTCCATCCTGTCCCTCCATGTTAAAGTACCTTCGACGGTATTCGGGACGATCGACGTCTCGCTGAGCTACAGATACGCGACGTCAGAATGCGCTCAGCTGATCGATCTGCCGCCGTCGAGACGGATGATTTGGCCTGTCACGTATTTTCCGCCGGTGCATAAGTAGAGCACCGTTTCGGCGACGTCGCCGGGGGTTCCCGCTCGACCGAGTGGAACGCGCTTCAAATATTTTTCCTTCTCCGATTCCGGAAAACCGCTCGGCCAATCGACGACACCGGGGGCGATGCCGTTCACGGTGACCTGCGGCGCCAGTTCGCGGGCAAGACTCAGCGTCAGATTCGCCAGTGCGGCTTTGCTGGCGCAGTAAGCGAGATAGCTTGGCCACGGGCGCTCGGCCAGCAGATCGATCATATTGACGATGTGGCCATTGGCGCCCCGAAGATCGTCCGCAAAACGCTGACAAAGTAGCAACGGCGCCTCGGCGTTGACGGTCATCAATTTACGGAAAAAACCTAGATCGGCCGCCGCCGGATCGCCCGGCTCATAAAGAGATGCGTTGTTGACCAGCAAATCCAAGCGCGCGAAGGCCGATCGAAATTTTTGTTCGATTTGATCGATGGCGCCGGGCAGGTCCGCCAGGTCGCATCCAATGGCGCAAGCGGTTCTTCCACGGGCGGCCAGTTCATTTTCCAACGCGGCGGCTTCCGATCGGCTATTGCGGAAGGTAAACGCGATATCGAAGCCCGCCTCGGCGAGTCGCCGAACAATCGCGCGCCCGACGCGACGAGAACCACCGGTGACCAGTGCAATTCGTTGTGGGGACGCCATGTGAAATAACATAGCATGATTATGCGCGAAAGTTTCGGGATCCTTCGTAACTCAGCTCGAGCATTTCGCGCATGGGTGCAGCGGGTGGCCGGCGCGGAATATGACCCGCGAGCGGGACCGCTCACCGAGGAGGCGATCCAGCGAACTTGAGAAAGGTCCGGGACTCAGGACATGATTAGTTTTCCCCGGAGGTCCATTGCGCCGCCTTGGATTTTCAGCGGAATGGAAATCCAGAAGGTCGCGCCTTCGCCGGGCGCGCTGCGGACGCCGATGAAACCGCTCAGGAGGAGGGTTAGCTCCCTGGAAATGGCAAGACCGAGTCCGGTCCCGCCGTGGGCGCGGGTGTGGGAGGCGTCGATCTGGCGGAATTTTTCGAAGATGACGTGCTGCTTGTCGGCTTGGATTCCGGGGCCGCGATCGGTCACGCTGATGCGGATGCGGTCATCGGAGTCGGCGGCGGAATCGTCGGGCGACGGAGCGAATCGTTCGCGCTCGGCGACCAGATCGATGCGGGCGCCGGTAGGGGAAAATTTGATCGCGTTGGCCAGAAAGTTATACAAAATCTGCTGAAGCTTTCCCGGATCGGTCCGAATGATCGGAACATCAGGCGCGACCGTCGCCGCCAGGCTGACCGGTCTGGCCTCGGTGAGCGGCTTGAGGATGTTGGTCAATCCTTCGAATAAATCGACGATGGAAATGGGCTCGGACCGGATTTCCATTTTTCCCGCTTCGATCTTCGCCAGATCCAGCAGGTCGTTGATCAGATCGAGAAGATTTTTTCCGCTTTGCAAAATGTTGTTCAGGTAGCGCGTCGAGCGCGGGTCGGCGCCGTCGGGGGCGGAATCCTTCAATAGGTCCGCAAAGCCCAGGATCGAATTCAACGGCGTGCGCAACTCGTGGCTTACGTTGGCCAGGAACTCGCTCTTGAGGCGGTTGGACTCGTACAGCGCCAGGTTCGATTCGGCCAATTGGCTCAGCTTGAGATCCAATCCCTTGTTGACCGCGCGAAGCTGGTCGGCGCCCTGTTTGAGATTGGCCAGCATAGTGTTCAGCGTTTCGGAAAGTTGCTGAAATTCGTCGCCGGTGTTGATGTCGGACCGGATGTTCAAATCACCCCGGCTCACTTTCTCGGCCGTCTCCTGAAGCACGCGGACAGGCTGGAGAATCAGGCGGGTCGTGATGAGGTAAAACGAAAGAATCGCCAACGTTCCGGCCAGCAGCCCCGCGCCGAGAATAAAAACGCGGTTGAGCAGGAGCTGTTTTTCCTGAATGCGCGAGGTGATATCCACGCTGACGATGCCGGCTAATTTGGACGGGCGCTCCACGAGCAACGGATAATGGACGGCTAAAGCCGATTGCGGATGGGCGGGCGCGGTCGCGGCAGTATCGCCGACCGAACCGTGACATGCCGAACATTCGTTCGTGAGGACAAGGGGGCCGGCGTATTTATAGCCGGCGGTCCCGTCGGGGTGGTTGTAATATGCGAAGTAGCGGGTGGCGTCGGGACGGCGCTTGAAATATGCGATCGCTTTTTTTTCGAAGCCGTTAAGGTCTCTGGCATTACCGGCCGTGAGAGGAAGCAATCGCGGCGTGCTGGCGCGGTTGTCGCCGCTTAGGGCGTCTTTCTCGTCCGCCGCCGAATTTGCCATGATCGTCACGTCGCGATCCGATTCCTCCGACCGCTGGAGACGAATATGCTCGGTGATGGCGTTGTCGGCCAGCGCGCCGGCCGACCGCTCGTTCAATTCAGAGGTTAACTGCTCCATCCGGTTCCACGGCACCGCCAGCGCAGCGCCAATGATGAGCAGCACGGCAGCCCCAAAGAGAATCTGACATTTGGCCGCCAGTGAAATACGAAGTTGTCGAAGCCGCTTGAACACCTTCCCCATTGTACGGAGGACGCGAGCAAATGCCCCATTCCGCAAAATTGCACATTGTGCAAAATCAACCAAATCGGGTATGACAGATCGTCGGTATGGCAGTTTGTCCACTGTTGGAAGGAAGTGCAAAATGAGCAATGCAGGGCGGGTTCTCGTCGTGGAAGACCACGAAACCGAAAGACGGGCGGTCAGTCAGATTCTCAAATCCGAGGGGTTTACCGTGTTCGGCGCCGAAAGCGCCGATAAGGCGCTTGGCTATATCGAGGAGAACATCGATGTCGTTTTAAGCGATCTGCACATGGGTGACGTGAACGGTCTGCAACTCTTGCAATTGTGGAAAAAGCGACGGCCGGAAACACAGTTCATTCTTTTGACTGGCCATAGCAGCGTCGACAGCGCCGTCGAGGCGATCAAGGGAGGCGCCTACGACTACCTTACGAAGCCGATCAATCCCGATGAATTGGTGATGCTCATCCGCCGGGCCATCGAGACGCTTCAAAAGGACAAGGAAATCGACAATCTTCGACGCCGGCTCGATCAGAAATTCGGTTTGGATCAGATCATCGGCCAGTCGTCGAAGATGAAGGATGTCTTCGCGAAAATTCAGCGGGCCGCCCCGGTCGACGCGACGGTTTTGATTCTCGGGGAAAACGGGACCGGCAAGGAACTCGTCGCCCAGGCGCTGCATCATAACAGCCCCCGCAAAAAGGAGTCGTTTGTCGCCGTCAACTGTGCGGCAGTGCCCGCGACGCTGGTTGAAAGCGAGTTATTCGGCCATGTGAAAGGCGCCTTCACGGGCGCCACCGACCGTCGTATCGGCCGTTTCGAGCAAGCGGACAGCGGCACGCTATTCATCGACGAAATCGGCGACTTCGAGCTTGGGTTACAGGCGAAATTATTGCGTGTTCTCGAAACCCTTACATTCACGCCGGTGGGCGGACATGAGGACAAGAAAGTCGATGTTCGCGTGGTGGCGGCCACGAGTCGCGATGTGCCGAAAATGGTGGCCGACGGGACTTTTCGCGAGGATTTGTATTACCGATTAAACGTCGTCCAGATCAAACTGCCGCCCTTGCGCGAGCGGACGGATGATGTGCCGTTGCTGGTCGATCATTTTTTGCGGGACCTGGCCGAGCGAAAGCGGATGGCGGCCCATCGCGTTTCGCCGGAGGTGATGCGGCGATTCATCTCTTATCGCTGGCCGGGCAACGTGCGCGAACTGCGTAACAAGCTCGAAAGCATGATGATCATGGCCGAGGGAGAAACGCTGACGGAAAAAGACCTGCCCGACGAAATTCTCGCCGGGTCGCAAGTCGGGGCCACTCCCGAAGAGATTCCCTCGAATCTTACGATGGAACAACTCGAAAAATTGGCGATTACCAGTGCGCTGGACCAGTGTGCCGGTAATCGAACCCACGCGGCGGATCGATTGGGAATATCCGTTCGCACCTTACAGCGCAAACTCCGTCAGTACGAATTGGAGAAAGGAGGCGTTTCGTTCCCGCCGGACGACGTTTTGGCTGACGCGCCGTAAGGGTTTCCCCGAGCGACGGACAGAAGGTCTCGGCTGCGACATGTCGGCACGGCCATAGCAGCTTCAATTTTCATTTTTGACTAGAGAATGTCGGACAGGTCCGCAATTTTTAACACGCATGGCATGTAACGTGACAAGATATCGGCTGGTATCGGCTTTGCTTTCTCGTCAACATCGTTATCGGGAATCGATGACTTAACCTGTGGGATGAAGGAGCTTTACGATGTCTATCAGCATGGAACGGTTCGGGTCCGACGGGCATTTTGCGACATACAACCCATTTCCTCCGATCAACGCCAAGCCCGCGGTCTTTCAGCTTCAGTGCCGATCTTGTGGTTTTGAACCGGACGCGGTGGTAACTCCGCCGCGACTATGCCCCAAATGCCATGGAGAATCGTGGGAGCGATTCGCCCGCCCGGGAGGCATCCTTGAGAATGCCGAGCGATATTAATTGGAATCCCAGTGCCGGCGCTTTGTTATATTACACGCCGACGAGCGGAACCCTTCCGTGATCGTCGGCGTGTTTTTTTGTCTGGGCCGGGGTGCGACGCTTCGGAAAATGACCGGTCTTCGCTCATCCACCAGTTCACGGGCACATCCCATGCGCGTCCAAGTCGTGCTTCTTCCCCATCACTTGAAGCCCGGACAGCTTGACGGCCGAACGGCCCTGGTGTTTGACGTGTTGAGGGCCAGCACATCCATGACGGCGGCCCTTGCGGCCGGTGTGAGTGAGATTCGAATCTTTGCCGACATTGCCGCCGCTGCGTCGGCTCGCCATGCTTTTCAAGGCAACGGCCTTCTCTGCGGCGAAACAAAAGCCATTCGTCCGCCCGGTTTTGATCTGGGCAACAGTCCCGGCGCGTTCAACGCCGCCGAGCATGACGGCCGGACGATGTTCATCAGCACGACCAATGGAACGCGTGCCATCCTCGCTTGCGGCGCCGCCAAGATTATTTTTGTCGCCGCCTTGGTCAACGCCTCCGCGGCGGCTCAGGCGGCGGGCCGGACCGGACTCGACATCACCCTCGTCTGTTCCGGGACGGACGGTGAAGTTTCGATGGAGGATCTTCTTGGCTGCGGCGCGGTGATCGATGGTCTGTCGCGCCAATGGCCGGTGGTTCTCGAATCCGACACCGCCGCGATCGCCGCCCGACTTTTCTCGGCATGCAAGCACGACCTGACGGCGACGCTGCGAGACTCACGCGGCGGCCACAACGTCACCGCCGCCGGCCTTGCTCCCGATATCGAGTTTTGCGCCACGCTCGACAGATTTGAGATCGTTGGACAGGTTTTCGGGCGCCCTCCGGTCGTGCGCCTAATGTCTTGACGTTGACTCGATCCGCTGTTCGTGGCGCGACCACAGATCCGATTTCGACCGACACGCGGACGATCACCAACGCAATCGCGGCGCGTTGCACGGCGCTTACCGCCATCGCGCCGTGCGAAAAAACGCCGTTATCCGGAGCAAAAATTGTCAAATCCCCCTCGGCGAAAAGTCGTGATCACGGGTATCGGCGTCGTGAGTCCCAACGGCGTGGGACGCGAGGCGTTTGCCGTTTCGCTGCGCGGCGGTCGTAGCGGAATCCGCCACGTCGCCGGGATCGACCTGACGGGACTCAAAACCACCGCCGCCGGTCAAATCCGTAATTTCGATCCCGCCGCCGTCATGGAACCGGCTGAGCTGCGCCGGGTCCCACGCATGGTCCCGATCGCCCTGCTTGCCTCGCGCGAAGCGATGTTGCACGCGGGAGTCGAGGAATGGATTCAGTCCGATTCCGACCCGGCCGAGCGGCAGCGCCAGATCGGCGTTTGCCTCGGCACCGGCGGCGGCGGATTGATTTTCGTCGAAGAACAATGCCGTCAATATTACACCGGCGGAAGCGCCTCGCTCTTCTCCATCATCGCCGGCACTCACGGCAATCTATCCAGCGAACTCTCCATCGCCCTGAAACTTCGCGGCCCCTCCCACGTCCTGTCCACCGGCTGCACGAGCAGCACCGACGCCCTGGGTTATGCCGCCATGATGATTCGCGCCGGCATGGCGCCGATGATGCTCGCCGGCGGCGCCGACGCGCCGATCTCCCACGGCAGTCTTTACGCCTTTGAAAAAATGCGCGTCCTATCGACTCGCCGCTGGGATGATCCCGCCTGCGCCTCGCGTCCCTTCTCGGCCGATCGCGACGGCTTTGTGTTAGGCGAAGGCGCCTGGATGTTCGTGCTGGAAGACGCCGACCACGCCGCCGCCCGCGGCGCAAAGCCACTCGCCGAGCTGGCGGGCTATGGATCGACCTGCGACGCTTACCATCGCGTGCAGATCGATCCGCAAGTGGTCGAGCCGGCCCGCGCGATGGAACAGGCCCTCGCCGACGCCGGCGCGACAAAGGATCAGGTCAGCTACATCAACCTCCACGGCACCGGCACCGACCTCAATGATCGAATGGAAACCGCCGCGATCAGAAAATGTTTCGGCTCTCGCGCCGGCGCCATTCCCATGAGCTCCACCAAATCGATGATCGGCCACCCCCAGGGCGCCAGCGGATCGGCCGGCGTGGCGGCGACCGTCATCGCCATGCAAGACGGCATTTTGCATCCGACCATCAACCTCGACCAACCCGACCCCAACTGCGATCTCGACTACATTCCCGGCGTAGCGCGATCGGCTCAAGTGAAAGTGGCGCTTTGCAACTGCATCGCGTTCGGAAGTAAGAATAGCGCGTTGGTGCTTCGACGAACGTGATTGGAGACGCGCTCGCCGTTATGATCATTGCGCCAATGGAACGGAAGCCGCGTCGTAGTTCTTATGTTTTTTCGGTTCGAGCGACCAACGCGCATTTCATCGATTTGCCGGCCGCGTCGCCGGGATTTCATCTGGCCGCAGTGAGCGAATCCGAATACTTCGAAATGCCGCGGTCGTTTGGAACGATGAAATCCCAAACGGTTTGCTCGCGTCGACCTCCACCCGCGTCGATATCGTCCTACCGGTCGTAGGGGCGTCGATCACCTGTTCTCCGTCGATCCACGCCTGCAGCCGACTCGGCAGAACCCGAAGACGAATCTTGTACCATTTATTGCGTTCAAATTTACGGAGAACGCGGGTTTCGTTTCGATTGGCGTCTTTGCCGTCGAGGCTGGAGATGCCGACCACCGTTCCGCCCCAGCCGCCGCAGATGAGGGAGGCGAACGAATTGTTCACCGGGAACGTGAGTCCGCAGAAGAAGTCGGCGCCATCCACTTTTTTTCCCTCGATGGCGATTTCGTAATTCATCTTTGGCGTCTTGCCGGAATAGGTGACGCCGGTGAGTGTTTCGCCGAAGGGGAGGACGAGGTTGCCTTCTTCAATGGCCGGCTCGCCGTGACCGGCGAAGTCGGAGGTCGTCCATTTGCCGAGCGTTTTGCCGTCGAAAAGCGACTGCCAGTTTTCCGCCGGTTTTGTGGCGGCGTCTTCACCGGCGGCGGAGAGGGCATCGCCGGCGATCAACGCCGCCGACACGCAGAGCAATATCTTTGAAATGACTCGAAGAAATGGCGTTGAATGCGTCATAAGCCAAGCATCATATCAGGTGGAATTCTTCGTGCATTTTTGCCTCGGCGAATTGGTCAATCCCCCGCCGCGCGTCGAAGCCGTTCCAATTCGGCCTGCAATTGATCGGCGCGATTTCGCTCCTGCTCCGCACGGCCATATTCCCGATCGGCACGTTGCTCGGCTTCCTGGGCGCGCTGCTCGGCGGCGGTCGTCCGTTCGGCACGTTCGAGGAAGTCGCGTCGGGACCGACGAGACTTAGCCCATCGATTCCCATCTCGAATCGAACTTTCAGCCGGGGCCTGACATGGCCGTGCATCGGCTGGATTTCCACCAGATCATCCATGCGGCGTACAAATCCGGATAGCTGCCATACCGTCAATAGAAATCGAACTTGGCCGACATCTCGCCAAACCGGTTGCTGGGCGACAACACCTCGAACACGACCTGCGGCGGGATTCCCTCTTCCTCCCACTGCCGATAAGAACCGCGGTGGCCCGGCGGACGACCGAAGACGACAAGCGTATTCGGAGCGACGCGAATATCCGGACGCCCTTCGACCGGATACCAAAACAAATCTCCAGCAACGAAGACCTTCTGATCGTCGGCGAACACTCGCCTTGTCCCGCCGGTGATTTTGACGACCCAGTCATACTGAAGCGTATTTTCAGCCATGGGCTTGACGTCGCTGTCGGGGTAGACGATCGGTCGAGCGGAAATTGGGGAGGCCAATGTGCTCATCGGTCAGTTCGATTGTACGCTGCGGGGAAGTCTGCGTCATGTAAAATGCGATCGACCACTTCCAGGACTTTTACTGCCTCGCCGAGTCTGCATCCGCCAAACCTGCCGGGCAACCGTCTGCGTCGGCCGGTCGGACGTCCGCAACAACCACACGGCGGCAAGCGAGCGATCCACTCAAGCCATAGCTCGAATCAATCGTAATGCAAAACGCGCGCTGGCCTTCGACTTCCTGCTCCTCAATCTCCAATCCGAACAGCACGTTCTGATGATTGAAGTCGGATAATTCACATGCGAGGAGACGCTCAAAGACCAAGCGAACAATCGTGTTTTTTTCGAGCACATAGTAGCCGCGATCATCCACCTTGCTTGTCATTGCCCATATATGTACGAGCATTTCTGCCGATGGACTTTTATCAGTGGATCGATCAAGCGTGAACCGGATGATCTCCGCGTCGTGGAACGATGGCCAATGGCCGAACCGCTCAACAAGAGGAGCGGCGCCGATAATGTGTTCGGAGATTTTCATCGCTGAGCGGAATCGTCGTTAAAAAAGTTGCCGTTTATAGTAAAAACTATAAGTTTTCGCATCTAATATGAAATCCCACATTTCGCGACGGCAACTCCCGATTGTGGGTCGAGAAGCGTTCTCTGTTTCACCACTCACCAAAAAACGAGCCGTCTGCGATCAGTTCCGCGCGAAGCGCCACGAGATCTGGATTATTCATCGCGAGAACTTCGATGGTTGCTCGCCCCTCGGCGGTCTTTCCGATCAGGAGGGCTTCCTGCCACGAAAAATGGGAAATCCAATCGTCGCGGCGCGGATGAAACAGGCGGGTCAGTTGTCCCGTGAGCGGATCAACGCCGGCAATGTTCGGCCCCTTGCGGCAATTACATCGGACGCAACTGAGCGCGAGATTTTCCGTATCGCTCTGACCACCGTGCTGGCGGGCGATGATATGGTCGATTTGGAATCGGGAACTGTGGCATCCTGCAATATTCGCAGCGCTGACCGGCGCGGTGGCGAACTTCCAGATCGAGGGACTTTTCCATTCACGCCGCCGGAGTAGCTTTGTTGCGTAGCGATCGCCGGGACTTGGATTGAAGGAACGCCAAAAAATCGCTAAGGTGAATATAGTTATTCAGCTCCTCGCGTTCGTCGGCGGCAAGCGTCCCGTCGCGGGCTTTTGCGGAGAGTTCGTCGATGCGGGTCTGATCGGCGTCGGAGAAGTCCAAGGCCAGAAAAAACCGGGCCGCCTCGGCGGGAATGTCGGCAATAGCCGGCCGAATCATACGCTCCAATACCGCCATTTCGCCTTGTGCATGCATGCGAAAACTATATCTCATGCGCCTCCGTAACGCGAGATGAGTTTCGGCGAATCCTCGCTTGGAAGCCTGGAGAATTTCGCCATTGGCTTACGCTCATGCCGTCGCCGCGGCCGCCTTGAACGGCACATCCGAAGTCGTCACGTTCTTGTTCTGCTTCACAAAATAATTCATCGACCATTCACTCGGAAACAGTAATACCGGCCGTTCCTCGGCGTCAAACGCGATCTTGGCGCCGCTCGGCAGGATCGGAGCAAGAACGTCCAGCGCCGCATCCGGCGCCAGCCAGCGGAGCAGTTGCCATGGCGCCGATTCAAGCCGCGATTCGGCGCCATACTCGGATTGCAGGCGGTATTGCACCACTTCAAATTGCAACGGACCGACCGCCGCCAGCAAGGGCGTCGCCCGCATGGAATCTCGAATTTGAATTTGCTGAACCACGCCCTCCTGAAGCAACTGTTCCAGCCCCTCTCGGAAACGCTTGGACTGCGACGTGCTCGTGCTGTGGATGTACGCGAAGACCTCCGGCGCGAAACGGGGGATTTCGTCGTAGACGATCGACGGGTCTTCCGTGAGCGTATCGCCGATGCCGAAACCGGCGTGGCCGACCAAACCGACGATGTCGCCCGCGTAGGCTTCGTCAACGGTTTCGCGCTCGCGGCCGAAGAGCTTGTGCGAGCTGTTGAGGCGGACTTTCTTGCCGCTTTGAACGTGCGTAACGGCCATCTCGCGCTCGAATTTTCCCGAGCAGACCCGGACGAAGGCGATTCGATCCCGATGCCGCGGGTCCATGTTCGCCTGGATTTTGAAGACGAAGCCGGAGAATGCCGGGTCGTCGGGCTGAATGGTACGGCCGGCCACCACGTGCGGGTGCGGCGGAGTGGAATACGTCAGGAAAGCATCGAGCAACAGCTGAACGCCGAAGTTATTGACGCCGCTGCCGAAGAAGACCGGCGTAAGCTCGCCGGCCAGCACCGCCTCGGCGTCAAAGTCGGAACCAGCCCCGTCAAGGGTGCTGATTTCTTCGACGACGCGGTTATAGGTCTCGGCGCTAAGCGTGTCGGCCACGATCGGATCGGACAGGTCGTGAATTTTCACCGGAGCGCGATAGGCGCCGGCGACCGTGCGCTCGAAGAAATGGGCTTGCTTGCCGATGCGATCGTACACGCCTTTGAAGTCCGGGCCTGTTCCCAGGGGCCAATTCATGGCAAACGCGTGAATGCCCAGGACGCTTTCGAGTTCGTCGAGCAGCGTGAGCGGATCGCGAGTTGGGCGATCGAGCTTGTTCATGAACGTGAAGATCGGCACGCCGCGCCGGCGGCAGATTTCAAAAAGTTTGCGCGTCTGGCTTTCGATGCCTTTGCCGGCGTCGATGACCATGACCACGGCATCGACCGCCGTCAGAACGCGATAGGTATCTTCCGAAAAATCCTTGTGGCCGGGCGTGTCGAGGAGGTTGATGCGATAGCCGGTGTAGTCGAATTGAAGCACGGTCGAGCTGATGGAGATACCGCGTTTTTTTTCCAGTTCCATCCAGTCGGAGGTGGCGGCACGCTGATTTTTTCGCGCCGTGACCGACCCGGCCAACTGCACGGCGCCGCCGTACAGGAGGAATTTTTCCGTCAGCGTGGTTTTTCCCGCGTCAGGATGCGAGATGATCGCAAAAGTTCGGCGGCGGGCGATTTCTTGCTGTGAAGTCATGATGGATACAAAAATCTACGCAAATTCGCTATCAAGTCGCGGTCGCTCGGACCATTCTACGACGCCCTTCGATACATATCGATCCTTGATGCCCTCTGCAAGCGTTGCGACGCATGGATTTCGATCGCGAACGCACGCGCGCCCACCGCATGCTGCGCAAACCATGGGCGTCAAACGGCGGGCGAATACGCCCGCCCGGCGACATCACGCGGTAAAACGCTCACGCCCTTCGACCGCCCTATGAAATGCTTTCGAATCGCCCGGCGCCAACAACCAAGGGCGCGGCCAATGCCGCGCCCTTGGCGCTACTCTCCCCGCTATCCCTGCTGGCTATTTCGCCGACGCCGTTTTTGGATTGCTCGGCGTGGCGTCGCATTTCAAATCACCCAACGCATATTGAAGACCGGCGAGGTATTCCTGGAGCATTGGGGCGTTGGAATAGACTTCTTCCCTGTGCCCGTGAGCGCAATAAAAGACTCGGCCCTGGCCATAAGTATGAATCCAACTGATGCCGTAGTCGTGGTCGTAGGGGCGATTTTCCCCTTGCTTTAGATCTGGCTTCTTCGGGTCGGGCTTCATGCCGCTGATGTCGAGGCTCGTGAGAATGTGCAGCTTTTCGCGCGACCACGGCTCTTTCTTGAACGTGTAGGTCTCGTCGACAATATTGAAGGTCTTGCCGTCGAAGCCGGCGGTGATGGGGCTCTTTGGGTCGTCGATTTTGACCATGACGTTTTGGAACGGATGGCCGTTGAAGTATCCGCCGATGCACTCGCCCCATTCAGGGAAATCATAATACGCATCAGACGCGGCATGAATTCCGGCCAGGCCCTTCCCGCCCTTCACAAAAGCGATCATGTTGTCGAATCGCTGTTTTTCCTTCTCTTTATAGGAAGCGAATTTTTCGTTCTCGGCCTTCTTCTTTTCTTCCCATTCCTTGGTCTTGGCTTCCTTGGTTTCTTCGAAGGCTTTTTTCTGTTCTTCGGTCGCTTTTCGGGGCAGTTCGGGTTTGTTGCCGGCCTGGCTGCGCGGCAGCATGAAATGACCGGTGGTGCTGACGAGCATGATCGCGTCGTAGCCGCTTAAATCATCGAAGACGGCGGGATCGTTGCTGATGACCGACGTGTAGGCGCCGGTCTTTTCGCCGAGCTTGGCGATGGTTTCTTCGCCAAGTTCGATCGAACTGTGGACAAATCCGTTCGCGTTCCCGTAGATAAGCACCTTGCGCGGCTTTTTCGGAGTCGCGGGCGCCGTGGCGGGAAGAGCGGCTTCCATCTTCTTGATATCTTCGGCCTTGGGCGTTCCGGCCATCGCCGACGCGGCCAGCACCATTCCGCCGACACAACCGGCGACGAACGAACCAACAATCTTCCTGTTCATGCAATCTCCTGACACGGATTTTTCAATGAGAGCATTTCTCATGCTGAAGAAACGACCTGGGGTCGCCACGCCCCGCAAGCGGGGCCGCTAAACGCCGGGACGCTAGACCAACCTGGAAATGCTCTTGAATGGCGAGGGGTACGCCCGCTCCATGATTATTACCGCGGAGAAGCCGCGGCGCTGAAACCGGTTCGGGGAATTCCGGTTTTTCGGGCGATTTGCATTGCGTCGTTCGCCTGCGGCGACGCTATTGCGTTTCGGCCAGCTCCGCCTGCCGGATGAGCGAGCGCGATTCTTCCCGCTCGCGCGGGCGAACGTATAAATATTCGATCGCGCTGCCGATCGTCAGGTTGATTGGAATGGCGAGCATGAGTCCCGGCAGCCCGAAAATTTTCGCCCAGAGGACGACGGAAAAGAGCGTGATGGCGGGATGAATCTTGACGGCGCCGCGCATGATTAACGGAAGTATCAGATAAGCTTCGAGCGATTGAATGATGGTATAGGTGATGACGACGCCGACCACCGCTCCGCTGCTTTGACTGGCGGCAAACAGCGTCGCGATGATCGCCGCCACCGCCGGCCCGATCGTCGGAACCATCTCCGCCAGTCCCGCCAGAAGGGCCAGCGGAAGGGCGAACTTCAGGCGGGCGATCGAATACCCGATTCCGGACGCCGTGAAGACCACGCACATGCCGCCGAGCGCGCCGATCATCCACCAGCGCAGCCGCGATCCCAGCGTGTCGAGCATCTGGCGGATATCGGCGCGATGACGCGGCGGAATGGCGCGCAGCACCGGCGAAAGCAGAATGTCGCGCGGGCTGGCCAACAGGAAAATGGACCCCACGAATACGAACGCCAGCCAGAGCAAGACCGCCAGCACCGCGTCGCGCACGTCGGCCAACAGCAGCGACGCGCGGTCCGCGGCGAAAAAATCGGAAAGATTACGCAGCAATTCGTCGCTGCTCATCGGCTTTTCGAGGTGCGACCGGTTGCTCCAGTGGCGCAACAGCGCGTCGATGCTGGCTTTGCTTTGCGGCCAGTTCTCGAATTGTCTTTGAAACGGTTTGGCCAATGGAAGGGACAAGGCCAGCACCAGGGCCGCGACGGCGGCGATCAGCGTCAGTCCGATGATCCCCGCCGACAGTCCGCGCGGGCCGGGAAGATAGCGCAGGAACGGATCGAGCGCGCAGGCCACGATCGCCGCGGCCAAAACGCCCAGCAGCACGGTCGTCAGCGCATTGAAGAAGATGATGAAGAACGTGAAACAGACGCCGAAAACGAACAGGGTAGTCAGGCGTCGAACCCAAATTGGCGCCGAGGAAGCGTCTGGCATGACACAACAATAAAGCAAGCTGAGGCGCGCGGCAAAGGGATTGGTCGATTTATTGTCGCGGGTTGATCGCTACAGCACGACGCCTATTCGGATTCGTCTTTTTTGTCCTTGGTGAGGTGTACTGAATCCGACGCGTTACCGGCGATGAGCGGCGCCGACGGCAATGGCGTGGCGGCAAGATCGCGCGGGTGCAGGTTCACGGATGGCGGAGCTGGATTCGCCGACGCGGCGCTGGGGCCGAAGATAGACTGAGTCGGGGCAACGTGCAACTTCGGCGGCAAAGGCAAAATGCCTCCCGCGAGCGGGTCGAGCCTGTCGCTGACAACGGTCGAGATCACTGATTTTTGACCTAACGGCTCCCCCTGACGCGCAAGTCGCTTCGAAACCACGGTCCCATAGACAATACCCCAGCTAATCGCCACCGACGCAATTAGAAAGACGATTCTCCGAAACATGGCTTGTTGCTCCGAATTCAATACGAACCCACACTGGGAGGGTTCATACCGCACACTGGCATTGCGTCCGCCCCGCGAAATTCTACCTCGCACTTTACAAGATGCAAATCGTGCTGCCAGAGGCGCATGTCGCTCAATAGCGCCGATACCACCATACAATGAGAAATACGTTATCGAAAATCACCACCCCTTGTTGCCGGCGGCCTCATTTCGCGGCGATGATCGCTCTCGCTTTCTCTGATGTTATCGGCTTGGGGCGGGGGACAAATGGCAACTTAACTCTTTCCTGGATCAATGCTTGCCGAGCAAATCGCCCCTTCACAGCCCATGTTTGCGCCGGACCGCGTGCGCCCGGCGGATGATTGGTGCAACAACTTCTCGCCTGCGGTGTATCTGGTAAGTGCATATCCGGCCAATAGTTGGCCGGAAAATTTGCAGGGCGGGCGATAAGTTGATACAATGGCGGGACCATGCCCATTCGAACAAAAGTGATGCAGCCGAATCACCGACGGAGCAAGACCGTCATCGTTCCTCGTCCGGGACGAAGCGCACCACATCCGTCCGCAAGACGAGCGGCACTGACGCGAAAGCAGGCGGAGTTGAAATCGTCGGCGGCGGCCCCGAATGGCGTCAATGGATTCAGCAAAGCCCTCCGCGTTCTTGCCACCTTGAGCGACTACGAGCGCTTGCGGATCGTCCGGTATAACGCCCAAAATTTCGATCTTGACCGAATGCGCACGCTTCTCAAGAAGCTGGGCAATCCTCACGAACAATTCAAATCGGTTCACGTAGCGGGAACCAAAGGCAAAGGCAGCACCTGCGCGATGATCGCGTCGATGCTTAAAGCCTCCAACCTCAAGGTCGGACTCTATACCAGTCCGCACCTCATCGATATCCGCGAGCGCATCTGCGTCAACGGCGAGATGATTTCCCACGCCGACTTTGCCCGTCTGGTTCGGGACATTGAGCCGATCATCGCTCGCATGAAGCCAGTGCCCACGTATTTTGACGTGCTGACCGCGATCGCGTTTAAGTATTTCGCGGAGCAGAAGATCGATATCGCGGTCGTGGAAACCGGACTCGGCGGACGTTTGGATAGCACGAACGTCATTTCGCCCGAAGTGACCGCGATCACCAGCCTGAGCAAGGATCACATGGCTCAGCTTGGTTCGACGTTGAGCAAGATCGCCGAGGAAAAAGCCGGTATTTTCAAGGCCGGCGTTCCCGCGATCAGCGTGTCGCAGGATCCGGAGGCCGAGGCGGTGTTAAAGCGCGTCGCCGAGAAGGTCGGCGCCACGCTGGATATCACGGGTAAGTCGATCGAGTTCAGTTATCGCTTTGAGAGCAGCCGGATGCTTGGGCCGCACAATCGGGTTTGCCTGACGACGCCCAACAGCAAGTTCGAGCACCTCGCGGTGCCGTTGCTCGGCGAGCATCAGGCGATCAACTGCGGTTTGGCATTGAGCGTTATCGACCGCCTTAAATCGCGTGGTTTCCCGATCAATGATTCCAAGGCGATGGAAGGATTGGCCAAGACGACGATAATTGGCCGGATGGAGATGATTGGCCAGACGCCGCGTGTGATCGCCGACGGCGCGCATAACGCGGCCAGCGTCGATGCGCTTATGCGGGCGATCGGGCAGCACATTCCGTACGATTCGATGGTGGTGATTTTTGGCTGTTGCGCCGACAAAGACGTCAATGGCATGCTGGAGCGGATTGCCGCCGGCGCGGACAAGGTGATATTCACCAAGGTCGATAGCATCCGATCGGCCGACCCGCATGATTTATCCGCTCGTTATGTCGAGCAGTATGGCAAGATGGCCCAGGTTGCCGGTACGCTGGACGACGCGTTGGCGATCGCCAATCGAGCGGTGACCAAGGAAGACCTGATTTGCATCACCGGTAGTTTTTATCTCGTTGGCGAAGCAAAGAAGCTCTTCGCGAGCAGAATCGCAGGGTGCGGGGGATGAGGAGGTGAGGGGGTCACAGGGTGAGGGGGTGACGGGAGAAACTACCGAAGCCGATCTAATTTTGTCACCTTGTCACTTGTCACCTTGTCATCTTCACTACCCGCTCTCACCGATTTTGACGTTTCCTCCCTCGCCGATGAGCTTGCGCGCCGTGATTGCACCCCTTCGCACGCTCGGACCCTTCTGCGAAACTTTTACGAGAACCATGGGCAAATTGACTTCGGGCAAATCAACGTCGGCAAGCGCGTCGAAGCCTTGATCGGACCCGTCATCCCGCAGCGGCAATCTCATGTTCTCACGCGATCGGCAAGCGCCGACGGAACGCTTAAGCTTCTCGTCGGCCTTGGCGCCGGCGGTTCGGTCGAAAGCGTGTTGATGCCGGCTTATCGCCCCGATCGCGCCGCAGGGTGCGTCTCATCGCAGATCGGCTGTGCCATGGGTTGCGATTTCTGCGCCAGCACCCGCAATGGCCTCGATCGCAGCCTCTCCGCCGGCGAAATCATCGAGCAGTTCCTCCATCTGCGCCGGCACGCCGCCGATCTCGGCAGACGGTTAACGTCCTTGGTCTTCATGGGCATGGGCGAGCCGATGCTGAACCTGGCGAACGTCATCGCGGCCATCAAGCTCATCACCGGCAACAAGACCGGATGCCTTGGCGGACGCCATATCACGGTTTCGACCGTCGGCATCGTCCCCGGCATCGATGCGCTGGCCGACGCCGATCTGAACGTCCATCTGGCGCTGTCGCTCCATGCGCCCGACGACGAGACACGCGCCCGGCTTGTGCCGATGAATCGTCGCTATCCGGTGGCGGATATTATGGCGGCCGCCCGTCGATATCAGGATCGCGTCGGCCGGATCGTCACGATCGAATATTGCATGCTGGCCGGCGTCAACGACACCGACGACCACGCCCGCAGGCTCATCGAACGAATGAACGAATTTCGCGCCCACGTCAACTTGATCCCTTACAACCCGATCGGCGCCGGTCTCACCGGGAAATTTTATCGCAGGCCGTCGCGCGAGCGCGTGCTGCGATTTCTCGCGCTGCTCCGCGAGGCCGGGATCATCTCCCATGCTCGCGATACGCGCGGCGACGACGTCAACGCCGCCTGCGGTCAACTACAGCTTTCGTCGCAAATGCCCTAATATCCTGACATGGCGGAACAGGCATCGGCAAAGGAAATCAAAGATCCCAACCGCAGGTCCTCGCGGATCTTCCTGCGCCTGCTTCGCCTGCTGCGGCCCTATTGGGGAATCATCGCCCTGGGCCTGCTCCTGCTTCTTCTTTCGGTGCCCGGTGAACTCTTTCCCGCCCTCGCCTGGAAATACGTCACCGACGATTTGATCCTTCGCGGCCACTCCCGGCCCACCCCCGTTCTTCCCTGGGTTTTTTCATTGAACGGCCGAATCCACCAGCCGATTCACCTGCTCATTTCCTGCATTATCTGGCTGTTTTTGATCTACGAAAGCGGCGAACTTTTCGGAACGCTCAGCACCAACGTCATGAATCGCGTCGCGCAAAAATTTATTTTCGCGCTGCGCAACCAGGTCTACCACAAACTCCAATCGCAAAGCCTCGGCTACCTGCAACGCCAGCGCCTCGGCGACTTGATCAGCCGTGCCATGGGCGACGTCGACGAAATCCAAACCTTCATCGTCAACGGCATCGATCAAATCATCGGCGAAGGAATCCTGTGGAGCGCCACCGTCGTTCTGGTGATGCTGATGGATTGGCGCGTCGCCTCGATTTCCCTGGCGCCGTTGTTGGCCGTTTATGTTTTACTGAGATTCTTCAACGCCAGAATCAAAACGATTTACACGCACGCACGCGAGCGGCTGGGCGACGTAACGACCCGGCTGCAGGAAAATTTGTCCGGCGTGGTGGTCATCAAAATCTTCGGCCGCGAAAAGGAGGAAGCGAAGCGTTTTTACGAGGCGACCGAAGGGTATTACCGCCAGCAGATCAAGGCGATCAACGCCCGCAGCATTTTCTTTTCCTTCAGCCGAACCGTCGGCTTTTTCAGCAACGTATTCATGCTCGGGCTGGGCGGTTATCTCATTCTCAAGCGCACCAGTTTCACCGTCGGCAAATTGCTCGCCTTCCGCGCGTATTGGTGGCGCCTGTACGGGCCGGTGCAAACCCTCGCCCGCGTAAACGATACGGTGCAGCGCGCCGTCGCCGCCGCTCGGCGCGTCTTCGAGCTGCTCGACGCGCCCGATGAACTCAGCGACGTTTCCGGCGCGATCGCCATCCCCGAAATTCGCGGCGGAATGCAGCTGGACCATGTCGTCTTTCGTTATCCCAACGAAGTCAATGGCCGCGAGTCTCCGCTCGTTTTGAACGACCTCACGCTCCATATCAAGCCCGGGCAAACCGTCGCCCTTTGCGGTCCCAGCGGCTCCGGAAAAAGCACCATCCTCAATCTCCTGCTTCGTTTCTACGATCCGCTGAGCGGCCAGGTCCTGCTCGACGGAAACGACCTTCGCCGGATCCAGCGCGACAGCTTCCGAAAACATTTCGCGCTGGTGCAACAGGAGACGTTTTTGTTCAACGACAGCATCTTCGACAACATTCGCTACGGCCATTCCAACGCCACGATGGAACAGGTGATCGCCGCCGCCAAGGCCGCCAATGCGCACGCCTTCATCAAGCAACTTCCCAACGGCTACGACACCAAGGTCGGCGAGCGCGGCGTGCGCCTCAGCGGCGGGCAAAAGCAACGCCTGAGCATCGCCCGCGCCTTCCTTGCCAATCCCACCGTGTTGTTGCTCGACGAGCCGACCAGCAGCGTCGAGCCCGACAGCGAAGCCGCCATCATCGCCGCCCTCGATCGGCTAATGGCCGGCCGCACGACAGTCCTAACCAGCCATCGCCCGAGTTTGATCAATCAGGCGGAAATGGTCTATGTGATCCAGGACGGACGGGTGAGCGAACAAGGGGAGCCCAATGAGCTTCGCCGGCTGGACGGATGGTTTGCCAGATTCATGCGCTCCGCCGAGGAGGCTCTCCCGGAAACGGCCGATTTTTCCGGGTCGTAAAAAGTGATTGATGCCGCAAGGCGATTTATGGAGTATGCGAGTTGAGTACACCGCCGGGGTAAACGGGGACCATGTGAACCATGTTCGATTTGCGGTAAACCCCGGAAGGGGTTGGAGCAATTAGCCGGTGGCTGAGCGCAGCGACCCACCGGTATCGGAGCGGAAAAAAACCGACCCCAACGGGGTCGCAGCAGGTATAATGTCGCCGAGATTCTCGAAAGCGATGACCGCTGCGACCGTTTTACGGTCGGCACAACGCTCGATCAACGTGCGGGGTGTCGCTGCGATGTCTACACGTGTGCCGATCTGTGTAGCGCATCACATTCACAACATGGATTCAACGACTGGGCAATTTGGGAGATTTTTTCTCCGGTCGCGGTCTCCCAAAATTCGCCATTCACGCGGTTTTTTTGGATGTTCCGTCGCCACAAATATCTATATTAGCGGCCTCTGTGTCTATCCCAAAAAAACGATGTGGACAAACCGGCTAATCACGAGGGTACTGTACTTCCTGGCGATGGGGCGCGCGTTCCGCCGATTCAAGGATCCGCGCCGCAAGGCTTCGGGTCGGCATCAGGACGCCTTCTACAAAAAGGCGTGGCGCGAGGCCGCGGAAAGTTTAGGCGGGGAATGCGTGCCGCTTGGCGACCGATTTTCGCAAATCACCGTCGACGGCGTCAGCACGCGCGTCGTCGAAAATTTCTCGGCGATCGACGATCCGGTAACGCTTGCCGTTTTGCACGACAAGCCCCTCACGCACCAGATTCTCGAATCGCACGGATTAGCCACGCCCCGCCATGCTTCTTTTTCGCTCAAGCGAATCGGCGCCGCCGTCGAATTTCTTGAAGCCGGCGCCCGGGATTGCGTGGTAAAACCCGCCCGCGGAACCGGGGGCGGGCGCGGCGTCACCACCGGCATTCGCACCCGGTCGCATCTCGCCCGCGCCGCCGCCGCCGCCACATGTTATTGCGACGAACTGCTGATCGAAGAACAACTCGACGGCGACAACTATCGCCTTCTGTATCTCGACGGCGAATTGATCGACGCCTTCGTGCGCCGCCCTCCCGGCGTCATCGGAGACGGGCGATCCACCGTCGCTCAACTTGTCCGGCAGGCCAATGACGAGCGACTGCGAAACGGGTCAAACATATCGCAGGTTTTGATCGCCGTGGATTTGGATATGAAGCGCACGCTCGCCAGACAAAATTTAACGCTCGGCTCAGTCCCCCCCGCCGCGGCGCACGTCACGCTGAAGACCGTCATCAACGAAAACTGCGGCGCCGACAACTCAACCGCCGTCGATTCGTTGTGTCAATCGATCGTCCACGACGGGCGCGTGGCGGTGACGGCGCTGCGGGCGCGGTTCGTCGGGATCGATCTGATTACCACCGATCCCGGCGTTCCCCTGGCCGAATCGGGCGGGGCGATCATCGAAGTGAACGGGACGCCGAACCTGTATTTCCACTATCACAAGAAGGATTCGGTTTTCCCCGCCGCCGTTCCGCTTTTGCGACGGCTCCTGCTCGAGCGTGCGGCGGCTGAGCGGGTGTGAATAAACGAACTGATTTGCAACCACATAAGGGAGCTTTTGCCATGTCCGATCAAATGTTCAATTTCGATCCGGCAAAATACGCCGATCATTTCGCGCGCGAAGGATACGTGCATATCAAGGCCGGCGTAACCGAGCCATTCTACGAAAAGCTGGTTCGCCAGGTGGCCGACAACATGCGGACCAAGATCATGAAAGAGTACGCCATCGGCGACAAGCAGCAGGCGATGTACGAATTCCCCGAGGGCGGCGACTATCCCGACGAAGTGTGCCAGGCGGTCGCCGGCGTTGTCGGCATCGATCGAAAAACGATGGTCCTGTCCGAACGGCACATCAAGGCGTACGACGCCACCGCGTCGGCCGAGCCGTTGGCGCACAAAGATCGCTACGCCTCGGAGTATTCCGTCGGCATGTCGGTTCACGTCCGCGAGGGATCAACCCTTGTCCTGTATCCCTACGACCAGCGCGACATCAACCCCTTTAACACGTCGCAACAGATGCGCGCCAGCCTTTCTCCCGATCGTTATCCAGAGGCCGCGCTCAGGCGCGCCCGCCGAATCGAAATCAAGGACGCCGCCCGCGACGTCATCATCTTCCGCGGCCATAGCATGTGGCATCTGCGCGCCAACCCCGCCAACACGACGATGCTGTATCTCAAGATGAATTCTTTCCATTGCGATCCCCTTGGAGAGGATCGCCATTCGGAAGGCTTTCGCCGAGGCACGTTGGCCGCCGTCGAACTGCCGGATGAAAAACTGGAGCAATTGATCATCAAAATCGGCCGGCGCGTCGATCACTTTCACAGATTTTACGACCGCGATTGGCGGGAAGTGCCTGGCGTCATTCTGTGGGACGAAAAGCATTTCACGGTGGACCAGGATGAATGGCGCATGCTCGAGGCGATCGATGGCGTTCGCACCGTCGCCGCCGTGCTGCACGCCGCCGACGAGCAGACGCCGCGCGCGGAAAAATTAAGCAAAATTCGGCGCCTCGCCCGTCGAGGCGTCCTTGATTTGATCGGACACGCATAGTGCCGGCCGGGCATGGCAGGCGTTAATCGGCGACTTAAAAAAACATGGCAAACGATGCCGGACTGATATGGCGGTTTCAGCACAAGATCTGATATAATCTCTGGCGTGAATTTGCGATCATGTGGATGAAATCGAGATTTTTTATGCCATATCTATTGAAAATGAGCGCCGGCGCTGTCCAGGGAGTGGGTCAATTCAAGAACAGCAAGGGGCACACGGAATGCGTGGTTTTCGTTCAAAAGGCAGCCGGCGCGCCCGTCACGTCGGCCTGGCGCCCGGGCATCAAGGTGCATGATGCTCAGCCTGGGGACATCGCGCCCAATACCGCGATCGCGACCTTTGACCAAAACGGCCTCTATCCAACCGACGCCAAGGGCCGCCATGCGGCGATATTTCTGTCGAAAAGCCCGGCGGGAATTCGAGTGCTGGACCAATGGAATAAACAGGGGCAGGTAAAACCCCGAACCATCCCATTCAATGTGGCCAAAGGGACAACCCGCAGCAACGACGGCGATTCGTTTTACGTCATAAAATGATGCGGAAAATTTCTATACTTTCCGCTATTTTTTGATACGATGTCACCTGCATATTGGGCGAACGGGATCATGGCCCTTGTGCCGAAGTAAAAGGGAATGAGCATGGGACAACCAGCGGCCAGAGTCGGCGACATGCATGTATGTCCGATCGTGCCGCATGTTGGTGGCCCGGTTCTGCCGCCGGGATGCCCGACCGTTTTGATCGGGGGAATGCCAGCCGCCCGCGTGGGGGATATGTTGACCTGCGCGGGGCCGCCCGACGTCATCGCCATGGGCGCCACGACAGTTCTCATCGGGGGCATGCCCGCCGCCCGCATGGGCGATTCCACGGTTCACGGCGGCGTAATTATGATCGGATGCCCAACCGTGTTGATCGGCATCTCCGCGCAAGGCGGCGCCATGCAATCGGCGGCCATCAGCGGCGCCGCCATGGTTGAAAAATGCTCCGGCTAAGGGAGGCTGCGCGTGCAACTTGCTTGCCAAGCCAATTCACTGGACGCGGCTGCTCAACGCCAGGAGGTTCTGCGCATTGTCGGTGGGCAACCCGCCCCATTATTCGCCCTGCTCGATGCCGCGCGCGACCGCGCGGTGTTGAAACTCCTCCGCCGTCGGGGGGAGCAGTTCCAATCTCTCTATGACGGGAAACAAGGCAAAGAACTGGCGGATTTCGCGCCACATTTGATCGGCCTCGATCCTCGCGGCGCGTTTCTCGAAGAATTGCTCGCCGCCGGCTGGGGCCAAAGTTGGGGGATTTTTCTGACAAGTGGGGCCGCCTTTAACGAGGTTCGACGCCATTTTCGCCGGTTTCTATTGATCAAAACCGAAGACGGCAAAGAATACTACTTCCGGTTTTACGACCCACGCGTACTGTCGGTGTATATCCCGACATGCACAATTGAGGAGTTAACTGAGTTTTTCGGGCCGATTCGCTCATTTATTGCCGAGGTTCGCGAACCGGCCGGAGTTATTGAGTTCAGCAATACAAACAAGGGTTTTTTCACGAGAACATATGCGTTGGCCGAAGCGCAATGAATTGGACAAGCGATTGTCGCGGCCCGGCATTTGAATTGGGGAATTTCGTGTTCGTCATCAGGCGAAAACAAATCGATGCACTGGCGCAGGCGTCTTACGACGGCTTCGTCGCGCGCGCGACTGAACACCTCAAGAAGTTTTTGCCAAGGCACTTTGAGGGTTTATCTTCCGATCCGATCCGCCGGTACATCGATTATTGCGTGGTTCATGCGAAAAGGTACGGGTTGGAAAGCGAGCAAGCTGTAGTCGCCTTCGCGCACCTGCCGCTTGTCTGCGGATACGATTTTGAGACGCATCCAGTGTGGCGGAACCTTTGCGACGTCTTGCGCATGAAAGAATGCTCGCCGAACGATCGCGCGCAGTTGGCGTTGCTCATGGCGCATGAACTGAAGGCCAGCCAATAGGACAAAAGAAAAGCGCGGCGGTGTATCGCTGAACGCGAAAAACCGCCGCCGGTCGAAACGGATATGAGCGACGACGGCATCACATTGGTCGGCTCGGTGCAGGCGATTGCGAAATCCGCCAGCGACGCCGCTTCGACGGCCGCCGACGTGGCGACGTCGGTCGGCGCCGCCGCGGTGTCGTCCGGAAAGGCGGCGATCGCAGACGTCCAACAGTTTTTTGCTCCCGATGGAGCCCCCGGCGGATTCTGCATCCAGTGCGCCGCCGCCAGGGCCGGGGCGGCGATTTCATCGGCGGCAAGTGCGATTTGGAACCGAGTGACGGTAGACGCGCATCAGATCGCCGGCCATCCGGGCGGCGCCGCGATCGGCGCCGGGAAAACGCTGGTAAATCAGGTCGCCGCGGGGGCGCAGATGATTGCCTTCGCCCCCGAAATGATGGCGGCCAAAACAACCGCGAAAGTCGCGTCGATCTACGCGAAAACTTTGCAAGCCAGGGGAGATACCGCACGCGCGCAAGCGCTCCAAGAGCAGGCGGACGCGCTTGATAAGATGGCGACGGGTTACGTGCCGTTTACGATAACCGATCGAGCGGAACAGGCCGGAGGAGATCTGACGGTGACGGCGGAAGCCGTAACGGCCGTCGTCGTCACCGCCGGCGTCGCCGCGCCCGCCGCCGCGGGGGTGGAGGGTACTGCGATAGCCGTTGATGGGGCGGGGACCGCGATCGCGGCGGACGCTGTGACGACAGAAAACGTGAGTATATCCGTCATCGGGCACTACCCCGATTATGTCAATATGGCTCAAGACTTACGCGCGAGTTATTTTAGTGTCCCGACGGAACAATGGAACGCGATGAGCGAAACCGAACAATGGGCCGCCAACCAAAAATTCCTCGACGATGCAATCGCGCGTGGCGAGACATTTCGTCTCGCGACTCCTCTTGATGAGGTACGACCAGGCAGTTTTCTTGAAGACGAAGTAAATCATCTGACAACCAATGGCTATCAACTTAATAGTGATGGAACGGCGCTTGTCCCTCGACCCAAGAATTAATTTATGAATTCGACTTGGCCAAAAGAAGTTGCAGATTTCGAAGCCTTTCTCACCAATGCGGGCTTGGTTTGCCAGCGCCGGGAGGAGCAGGCGGCGTTCGGTAACAAAGTATTGCAATACGGAAACGCCAGTATCGCCGTCCGGTTAGTCTCCGATCGGGGGGTTTGGTATGTAGAGGTTGCGGACGCTGCCGGTCGACCTACTGATTGGTACGACGCGGCGATACTTCGTGATCTGCTTAACGGTCGGGGCGATGACGTTTTGCCTCTCCGTAACCAGATCGAGACTGTCGAGATTAATTGGCCGCAGATTGTCAGCGGTTTTGACCCCGCACAAAGCAAGAATACGCATGCTCGGTTAGCGCTTTTAAGGCGAGAACGAGCGCAGCGGCGGTTCCCAGGCGTTTACTAACATCTGTCGAATTCGTCTTCGTTGCGGAGGATTGGTTGCACCGGCAGCGAAGCGTTTCAGCGTGATCCGTTCACTAACGGCAGAATCGCAGCCTCGCGCTAGGGGTGGAAATATGGCCTCGATCTTGGGATCATTCAATCAGTTCGCCGGAAGGAAATTATATTCGTGAATTTGAAATGGGAGAATATGTTCCGCACGAGCGTCTTGGTGCTTTTGTGTTTGAGCGCATACGGTTGCTGTCACGTCGATTCCAGGGCCGTGCATATCACGCTCAGCAAGGATCTGCAAGACCCTGTTCAGCGCAGCACCCTTGAAGTGCATATCGTGGCGGTTAACGATTCAGATTATAACCAATGGAAATATCTGAATATGCAGGACTACTGGAAAGTCGACAACGCCTTGCGCGAAACGACCACGTCCTCGGCCAAGACCAAAGTCCTGACGTTTGGCGCCAACAATACGCAGATTTTGCTCGCCAACGACGGCTTCTGGGACAGGCAGGACGATCCGCTCTATATTTTCGTTTTGTCCAACACGCCGTCGGAGGGCGCTTCGCAGCCCGGCAACCAGGACCCTCGCCGGCGTGTATTTCCACTGGGTAAATGTCATTGGTCCGGAGACCAGGCGATTGAAATTCAGTTGACGCCAAGCGGTTGGATCACGCTGACGCCACCCTCAAACTGGCAGGCGCCCTAGGGCGCCGGGGACGTGATGCGAAAGTTCGGGGAATATCTGGCGGGGGAATCCATTGGCCTGAGCGGCGCCGTGGTGCACGCGACTCGGGCCGGCGACACATCGTCCTACGCGATCAAGTTCACGACCGTTTCGACGTCGCCGAATGGAAAACAAGCCGAAGATCAATTGCTCGCCACGACATCCGTCACCAAACAACTGCAGGGAAAGTTCGAGTGGATCGTCACCGTTTGCGACAGCGGGCGCAGCGAGCACTTCGTTTGGCGCGCCACCCGTTATTTCCCAGTTTCGGTTGACCGCCTCATTATCAACGGCATGATTTCGGCACAGGAGATGGCGCCGTTGATCCTCGCGATCGGCGATGCGCTTCTTGAATTCTTCAACAAGACCGGCCGCCGTCACGGGAATCTCAAGGGAGGAAACGTCCTGCTTGCTTCCAGAAGCGATCTGCTTCACCCCCGGATTTACCTGAGCGACCCATCTCCGATCGTCACGGCCGACGATGCCGCGGCGGCACGCACCGAACGCCAAGCGCTCGGACGCATTATTTACGAGTTGGTCGTGCGCCTGCCGCTGCGCGAGCAACAGCGGTCGGTTTTCATGTCCGAAAAATGGAAACGGCTCGGGGAACCGGGGAAAAAGTGGTGCGACTGGTGCAATTCACTGCTCGATCCACAAAGTCCGCTGACCTTGGAAGCATTTCTCGGCGAGGTCAGAGCCAGCCGCGCCGGTAAGAAATCTCCTGGGTACGCCGTCTGCGCAGTTATCATGTTATTGGCCGTCGGGGCGGGGGTATCTTTCGTCGCGAACAAACTGGGGCATCGCACTGCCGTCGTGAACCATCCACAGGCGATTGCAGTTCCGCTTCCGTCGCCTCCGTCGGGCATCGAAGAGTGGCGGAAAGAACGAATGAAAATTCTAACCCGTCTGGCTTCTGGCCAGATCGCGGCCGCGCGCGGGATCGACGAAAAATGCGCTTCGCTTCTCCCGGCGCCAAATTCGCGCGCGGCGATCATTGACCAACTTCAAACGCAGCTCACCAGCGCCAGGAACGAGGTTGAAATCGCCAGGGTCGAATCAGAGGAAGCCGATGCCGACAAATCCGTAGCGACTCTAAGAGACTCCGCCGCCATCGCCGCGTCGGATCTGGTCTCGGCTTTCATGACCGATCTAAGCCGGACTACCAACTTCCGCGCCGACCCCGCAAATGAGGTGTGGGAACAGTTTAAATCGAGCGTCAATCAATCGTTCATCGATTCGATGGACTCCTACACGCTGCTGTCGGCGCCTGAGAAAATGAAGTCGGTGTTCGCTTCGCTTGGCGAGCTATCCGCCCACGGCGTCCCCACACCGCTTGCTGCGGACTTTAAGTACCGCGACCTGAGACCCGCGGTTGAGCAATGGTTACGCGCGCGGGCCACATCCGATATCGGCCAGAGCATAAAACGACTAAAAATCTTCGCCACGCCCGAGCGCCTGGACGGCTCGATCGCGACGGAGAAGAAGAGGCTCACCGACGATCGTCAAAGGGATCTTGATGACGCGTTGGCGTTCGCCGTGGAATATACCGCCGTCAAGACCGCGCTTGAAAATTTCTATGGGTTGGACGCTTCTTTGATTTTGAATAACGGAGCGAATTCGCAAACGATCGGCGGCGTTATTAGGCGTTGGGAATCGGCAGGTTCGGTTTGGGAGTATGCGAAAAATGAACCCCCATGCAATTCTCTCGCTCAACTCATTCAAACGCTCGTACAGGTCTCGTCCGACTCGGAGTCGCCGGACAAGCTTCGCGCGTGGATGGCTTCGCCCAGTGCGCGCCCTGAGGTCTTATTCGCCGCGTGGAGCCGACTGACGGGACGCGGCTATCAAAAGACAAATCACATGCTTGAGGAGGCGGATTGGGCGAGTCGCCTTCGGACGAAAAGTCTCGCTTCCAATGCGACGGCCGAGCGGAAATCGGCGGTCGTTTCCGGTGTCCAAAACCGCTGGTGCGAACTGCTAAATACAGTCCCGGTCGGCAAAGAGATGGAAAGCTTGATCTCGGATCACGCTAAATTCGGAATTACGTCTTTCAATCAAAACGGGACGTCGAATCCTTTTGTGCCGTATTCATCACGGTCTCGATTTAACGTCATGCTCCACGAGTCGGGTTTGCCGGCGTCACGAAGCGATCCGGCGAAATCGCCCGCTTTGCTTCAATCGTTTGCCAGGAATGTCGAAGAAGCCGGACTCGATGACGCCGCCGTGAAAGCGACGCTTGCGAAAATCGATGGGTGGCTGGCCGCTGCGCGGCTGGCGCCGGACGAGAAATTCAAAAATATCGGACCCGGCGCGGTGGGTTGGACGGCGAGCGGCGCCGCGGATGGGGCATCGGTCACTTACAAGTTCAAAAGGCCGGCCGCTCAAACATGGGAAATCCACATGCTTCGCGTTGTGACTGCCGTCGGTAAATCAAGTTACCTGGCCACGACCGAATTTCCCGTCGATCTGGCTGCGCGCCCTCTGATCGATTCTCATGGGGCCGCTGCCCTGGAAGGCGTGCGGCGTCTGCTGGACCAACCGCGATTAGACCAACCGGCGGGATGGACGCTGAAAAAAGAAGAGGGCGAGCCGCTGATCGAGCGATCGAAAATCTGGTTTGTCAACCCGGGGCCCGGGAAAGCGGAGCCTGCCAACAAACCGCTTCCAAAGCCCGACGAAAATCTTCCAATGCAGAACGTCAGCGCGTCGGAAGCCGAATCGATCGCCCACTTGCTTCATTGCCGCCTTGCGACCCTCGCGGAATGGAGGGCCGCCAGTAAGTTGGCCGGCGCCCGACCCGAAACTCCGAATCTTCCGGGACGGAAACTGGACGAATATCTCGGCAATGTCGGAGCGTTGCTGGAAAGGCAACTGGCGGACCGGGCTCACGGCCCGCTGCGCCAAGCCGCCCGGCCGCCACTGGAAACGGCTGACGTTCTTTGGTTTCGACCCGTCGATTACAATGACTTGCGATTTCACGATCTGGTGGGCAATGTCGCGGAATGGGTGGCTAGCGGGACGGGCGAAAAGTCATATTCCGTGGTCGGAGGTTCGTCACTATCCGTCGGCATCGATCCGGCGAAGGAAATTCCGCAGGACGATCCCGAGAAACATATGTGCGATGTCGGTTTCCGCTTGGCCATGGATGCTCCACCCATGGCCGCCGCGATGGATCCGATTACATATCTTCCTCCATGATCCTTGACGCCATTTGCTCGGGTGGTGCGACCGTCCGAATGGCTCACATCGATTTATCGAGAATTTGACGATTGATCAAAATTTGTTTACCTTCACCTTGAAGGGTCAAATCCAGCAAAATCGGACTTTCGATGCATGGGGTGCATTTTGAGCGACTTGGGACCAGAAACTCGAAAACTTGCGACGGCACTCTCAAGTCGGCTGAAGCGCATGCAGGCTGAGTTGGAACGCATGCCGGGGGCCGAGCGACGTATCGCCATCGACAGTGAGGTTGAACGTGCGATGCCGTTCGTAAAGTCGTCCGAGCGGGTGAAATTTCTGGAGGCGTTAGCGACGGAGTGCCCCGGTCTTTTCGCGGATCAAGCGACGCCGCCGCGACCGCCCCTCGCAGTTGATGCGGAGGCGGAGGACAATCCGGCGGCGCTGATCGATCGCCTGGCGGAACTTTTCAAAAATGGGGACGCAAGGGCGCGCGCGTCGGTCACGCGGCGGCTTGCGGACGCCGGGCTTTGCCAGGATCCCGGTTCGAACCCGAGCCTAAGCCAGATCCAAACGCTTATCCGGTCGAGTTTGCGGCTTTCCGATTCGTGTCCGGTCGATATTCGCCAGGTCGTGGAAGTATTCGCCCTTTTGGCCAATACAATCAGCGGACTTGATAATTGGGTGCGCGAGACGTGGAACCGCTGCGCTCAAGATAACGTAAACCCCGCGTCGTTGCTTTCGGCGATACACGGAGCCATCTCGGCGCCGTCCGCGCAGGCCGGCGCCGCCGCCGCCAATGCGCGGCGGCTTCTCAACGAATCCATGACCGATTCGGTTCGTCGCATTGAAAGTCTTGTATCGGCTCTAAAGGATTTGCCGCGCGAATACGCGCAAAAATTCGCCCCCGACGTGATTCTTGAAACGGCTGGCGCAAAAGGGCGCGGCGATCAGAAGAGTCGTTGCTGGGATGCCTACGTTGAACTATGCGGCGGAAGCGAACCCCAGAAGCTCGCCCACGAAATCGCCGCATTTTGGCCGATCATTCTGGATCGCATAAAAAACGCTTCCGCCCCGACTACCGGAGCTTCCTTTTGAAACTCCACAAACAAGCGGTGCCCGCCTATGACTCTACCTGAATTATACGAGCCGCTCTTCGTCAATATCTCGGCACTCAACCAATCCGCGCGCGCAAGCGGGCAGGAATTTGACATTGCTCCGGTGAGGATAAAGATACTCAATCTCCTGGATTCAATTCAGCAAACCGCGATGACGCACGGAATCAGCGCGCAGTACAACAAAGTCCGGCTGCCGGTCATTTATTTCGTGGATTCCATGATCAGCGAAAGCGCGCTGCCTTTCGCCTCGCGATGGAATGAAGAACGCCTGGCGCGTGCCGAAGGCCGACGAATGGGCGACATTGAGTTTTTCGACCTGCTAAACCAAACCCTCGCCGACGCCTCGCCCGACGCCGAAGAACGCCTGGAAGTATTTTACATTTGCCTGGGGCTGGGATTTGAAGGCGCGAACAAGGGAAACAGCAAGGTTATCCGAGATTACCTGACGGCCATCAGCGTGAGAATCCGCCATCGGATGGGTTCCGACGAGCGAATTTGCCCTGAAACCTATGATTATACCGATCGCCGCGTGCTGCATTTGTCGACAGTGCGGCCGCTGCTTGTGATTGCGGTGGGCTGCGCGTTTTTGCTCCTTCTGGCGTTCGTGTTCAACGGAGTTCTGTATCTGGATAAGACCGCGACGCTGCGGCAACACCTTGACGTGCAGTCCGCGCGCGGCAAGCCCTGACAAAATCTTCCTCAGTTGGCCGGGTCTGTTGCGATGACGATCACGCGAGGTCTTTTCAATGATGTGGCTTAGAAACGCGATCCCTGGTTTACGTGGCGTCGCTTCGATTCTCGCGTTGCCGGCGATCGCGCGCGACGGCATGCTCGCGACGCAATTGTCCGATCACGATCTTTACGCCGGCGCGATCGTCGTCGGCGGGTTCGTCATTTTCGGCCTCCTGCTGATTTCGATTCAGTTGATGCTGGCCACCCGCGACCGCCGCCGTGGCGCCCAACTGGTTAAGGGAGGAGCGTCGGCGGATATCCGGTCGCTGCAGAAGAAGTTCGCCGACGCCATGGCCGAATTTCGCAGGCGCGGCAAACTGGACGATCCCGCTTCCGCTCCGTGGTATGTCATGGTGGGCGAACCGGGCGCCGGGAAAACCGAAGCAATTCGCCATGCCAGCATTAATTTCGTCCGGGGAATGAACGACTTCGACGCCGGAATCGGCGGAACTCTCAACGTGGATTGGTGGGTCGCGGACAAGGCGATTCTGCTCGACACCGCCGGCCGACTCATGTTCGAAAAGAAGACCGACGGGCGGGAAAACGAGTGGCAGGCGGCGCTTCGGCTTCTTAAAAAGGCCCGCCCGCGATGTCCCATCAATGGGATCATCCTGGCGATCCCGTGCGATCATCTTTACAAAGCTTCACTGAAAGACGTCCGCGAAAAAGCCGAAAAAATCGCCGCCGAGTTCGACAACGTCCAGAAGGAACTCGAAATCCGATTCCCCGTCTACATCCTTTTGACCAAAGCGGATAAATTGCCCGGCTCGCGCAAGTTCTTCGCTAATCTGAAAGATGAAGTCTCCTGTGAACAGATGCTGGGATGGTCCAATCCCGACAATCTCGATAACGCGTTCAGTCCCCAAAAAGTCGAAGAACATTTTGATTCGATCAGCCAACGGCTCAAGCGCCTGCGACTTTCGATCATGCTCGATCCCAAGGTCGTCGAGCCGCAGAGCGTCCGCCGATCCGATCAAATAGACGACCTCTATGGATTTCCCGGCGAGTTTCAGGCGCTCGGCGCCAACCTCGCCGTCTATCTTGAAAAGGTGTTTACGCCCAACCACTGGTCCGCCAAACCACTGTTTTTGCGCGGAATTTATTTCACGTCCGCCATGCAGGAGGGCGCGGAACTTGACGTAGACCTCGCTGGGAAACTGGGCCTTGCCACGCGCAGCCGCCCCGCCACCAGTATCTGGAAAGAGGAAAAAACACTGTTTCTGCGGGACGTATTTCTCGTGAAGGCCTTTGAGGAAAAGGGGCTGGTCACCAGCAACGCCAACGTCACTTTCGCACGGCGGCTCCGCAACACGGCTTTAGCGCTCGCGCTCACCGGATCGGCCGCCGCCGTTGTCGTATGGACCGTTTTCGGTTTGACGTCTCTGGAGAATAGCGTCGGCCGACAGGACGACTTCTGGAAGAATGTCGATGCCGCCGCCGATAAAAAATTCGAAGTGGTCAGCTTCAACGGCAATCACCCGGTCTATCAAGGCGACGAAAAAATCAACTGGGACGGACCAAGGCTGCCCCATGACACGCGTCAGGGAGTTCACGAACTGAATCTACGGCTCGCGCAGGATGATCTGAACGTCCCGATGGCCTTCCGGGTCTGGTCCAAAGTCGGGGAAGATCTCAAGGACGCCAACCGCCGCCGCCGCCGCGAATTCTTCGAGCAGGGCGTGCTGTTTCCGCTCGTCCGCGCCGCGATCGCCACCATTCACAATGAAAGCAGGGCGCTAAAAAACGAAACCGATGAAACAGTCGCCACCCCCGAAATCAACCGGTCGCTGAAAGCACTGCAAAATCTAATCGATCTTCGCGCGGAGATGGCCGGGTCGTGGCCGACCGAACGCAAATTTGAATTTCAACCGCTGGTCGAGCTGCTGGAGCACGGAGCGAATTCCGACGATCCGCCGATCACGTTTGACTTTAGAAATAAAATATACGGCGGCCCCGTGACTGCGCCGCTGACCCCGCCTCCATACGACCTTGACGCCGCCATCAAAAACGGGGTTGACGATATCGTTCAGTATCACCTGACTTCAATCTCCGGGCAGCTCGATCATCTCAATACCTTGAACGGCGAAGTGTCCGCCTACGCGGCGGCCGAAGATGCATTCTTGCGGCGCATCGTCGATGAAAACAATAAATTGATATTCTTGCAGACCCTTGACGGTTTTTCGAAATTCAACGGGACGTGGTCCGGCGCCGTGCTTGATTTTTCCAGGAAGGCCGATTCGCTCCAGCGGGCGATCGCCCTCAATGCGCCGATCGAAAACGAACCGATGGCCAAATTGCTGAAAGACTGCAAAGATCGGGGCGACGCCGCGCTTTCCATGCTTGAAGCGTTGGCGCCGCCGCAAACGCAGGAGCTTCTTCCGGCTTTGAAAGAGGCGGTCGCCAGGGCCAGGGTTCGCCTTCATGCAATGTTCGGAAAATGGCAAAACGAGTCGGACAACCTGAACGCCGAAGATGACGCGATTCTCGGCTGGCGGATGCTGAGCGGGCGCACGCCGACAACGCCGGGATCCAAGCATGTCTGGCAATATCAGAGAAGATTGGCCGCCTACAAGGCGATCGCGGACATGGCGACCGCGGAAGCCGGATTGCCGGGACCGACCGACACCATCGAGCGCCTGCAGGCGGTGGTGGATAAGGCCGCCGCCGAGGAGGCGAAGAATCCTCTTCTTCAAGACGCCTCCAAACCGACTGAACTCGATACGCGCGCCATACAAACCTGCGAATCGGCTTCCAGCTTCGTGCAACGAGCCCGCCGTTCGAGGATTTATGAGCGAGTGCTGACGGGAACGGCCTTGCAGAATTGGGAAGAACAGGTCAGGAAGTTAGCGGCTAAGAATCCGACCGCCGCGCCGGCGCGGGCGCCCTTAACGGTATCCGACGGGCTGGATCAAGGCTATGCTCCCGAAGCGGCCAAGCGTTTCTTCGACCTATTTGAGAAACTGATCAACGCCATCACCGCTGATAACGCCGTTCTTGACACGACAATTCTCAAAAGCGAAGCCCGGGCCGCTGCCGACGGAAAAAATAAGTATGCAAAAGCCTACGGGGAATATTGGAAAGCGCAGGTCTCCCGCCTAAAGGCCGGCGTCGATACGCTCGACTGGAAATCATTTGCATCGGAAGCAAAAACGCTGGATGCCGCCGACATCAACCCGCAACTGGCTTCGCTGGGCAAGATGATCGAAGAGGCCCTGGAGATGCCGTTCGTGCAGAACGACGAAACACTCCCGTCGATTCTTACGGATATGAAGGCGGGACGGGACGAACTGGCTGGGGGCTCTCCCTTCGCGGCGACAACGACCCGTTGCGCCAAGTCGTGGAGCGATCTGACGGCATTATCGCTCGATGACGCGAGAAAGGTCCTTGCCGGCGTGTCAGGCGCCGAAATGGAAAAAAAATACGTCACCCCTGACCCGCAATTTCGCTCCAATTACGCGATCAGATATTGGTATGACGTGAGTCGCGGCGGGCTGGCAGTTCTCGCGAGGGCATCGGAAAATCTGTATAGGGATACGCTGGTCGACTTAAAACAAGTGAGGGGTTTCCCGATTAGAAGCGACGGCGACGATCTGTCGCCAGAAGCCTATGCCGACTTCCGCGCAAAATTCACCGCCCTTCATCCAAGGGAAAAGAAAGGGGGCGATCCGACGTCCAGCCGCGCCATCGAGCAGCTCCGGCATCGAATCATTTTCGGGGATGTGTCGAGCGACGACGAAAACTGGATAGACAACGCGGACGAGATGATCGCATGGATTACCGCCGCCGAGCGATGTCAGCTCGTACTTCCAGCCAAGTCCGCGCAAATCGCGTTCGTCAATGGTACGGCCGAGAGATCGAAGTTGGTGGCGGTGTACAAGCTCATTCAATTTACGCAGGCTCAGCTACCTCCCAAATCGGACAACCTGGACTATCACGATATCGCGCTTAATTTTGACGGCAACGCGGGTAAGGCTTCATTTAATCTATGGCCCATCCAGGACGGGCCGAAGCTCGGCCAGCCGCCGACAGTTTTTTCTCTGCCCGAAAAATGGCCCCTGCACCACCTGCTTCGCGACGCGCCGTGGACGAAGGACAAACATGATAACATCGTGGTAAAAATGACCAGCGATCAAGGCGAAAAGATCCTTTTTGTGGAAATCAAAATCGACGCAAAAATTCCTGACGCCTTTAACGACAGCAAGAAATTAAAAATAAATATGCAGTGAGCTAATGGGGAATCTCGTCGTGCCGCTATTGTTTTTTTATTTGGAATTTGTTTGAGGACCGCGTGCGTTCGCTAACCAATCCTACCGGAAGCCGTGCACCGGGCCGCGACCTGTCGGGAGGCGCTCCGGCCGTGGTTGTCGGCGCGCTGGGAAAACACCCGGTCGTGCCGGACCATGTGCCTGGGATCGGATTGAGCACCGTCGTTCTCCGCGCGTTCAAGCAGGAGATCTACGATCACGGATTTGAGCCGCAGATGGGAACGTGGCGCCGACTGGACGCGGCGGGCCAATCGATTCCCTGGGGTCATACATATGTTAGTCGCGCCGGTCGTGACATCGTCCTCGCCAGGTTGTGGGCGTCGCGGGACAAGGTCGGCCGGGCGGAATATCCGATGATTCTCTGCGTCCATGCGAACGGCGCGTCGATGGAATGGATGCTTGGGCCGGCGTTGGCGCAGCTACTGTCCGGAGAGGCCGCCGTCAAAGCCGCCGCGACGGCCGACGGCCTCCAGGCCGCCGTCCTTAAGACGCGGCAAAACCTCCAGGCGCTGGCGGCGGCGGCCCCGCCGTCATTACCGCCCCATTGGAATCGGCAGGGATTCGATTCGGTCGTTCAGTCAAAACAGATGCAGGAGGCGCAGACACTATTACGCTTAGTTGGCGCCGTGGGCGATCTGATCGATCCGGCATGTCAGGTCAATGCATCGGCTTCTCCACCGCCAAAGTACCTCCATGTCCGCGTGCCCGCGTGCGGCGCGACGCCGACGCAGGCCCTCGGCGCCTGGTCGGGCTTTACCGCCGCTTTAGCCGACGACGACGTGCGTGTCGCGCTAATCTGTCCGGATTCAAATCGGTGGATGGACGTCTTGTTCGGCGACCTGCCTTCGTCGGCATATTTTTGCTTTCGGGCCGGCGACGAAACGCTCAAGCCGCTCGCACGGATTAAGACACCGCTTTCAAATAAGCAAGGTCAATACGCGGCCAGCGCGCTGACGGTCATCGCAAACAGCTTCGCGGAATTCAGATCTCCCGCCGAGGCCGCGGCGACGACGGACGCGATCGCTCAAATCGCCGCCCGAATACCGATCGATTCTCTCCCGGCAGAAATCGATCCGGCCGATCGCGACGCGTCCAATCACACCCCGATCGCGGCCGGTCAATCGATGATTGACGCCACCGCATCGATTCACCAGGTCGGCCTTCACGCGAGAGAAAAATCCGCCAAGCCTACGCCATCGCCTTCTCGAAACCGACTATTGCCAGTGGCCGCGTCAGCGGGGGCGATTCTCTTGATCGCGGTCGCGGCAATACTCCTTCATTTTCGTGGACACCGGGCTATAACCCAAGCGGCGCCGCCGTCCATCGGCGCGACGGACCCCGATCCAAACTGGGTCCCGGCGATGATGGCCAAAATCAAGAAACTGAGAGATATCGACGGGCCGCTCGCGATGTCAGTAAAACAGATATCAGCGGCGTTCCCCATGGCCGCCTCCGAGGCGCGCGTCGTGCAAGCGAATTTCCAACGAGAAGTGGACGATCTGGATCAGTCTAACGCCGCCGCCCAGACATGGTCCCGCGCCGCGTCAGCCGACATCCTTCGCGCCCGTCAAGCCACTGTTAGATCGCTCGAAAACCTCGAATCGGATTCCCGCCATATGTCGGGATCGCTCCTTCAAGTCGCATTGCGGCACGCCGGCGACGAAGAGCAACTACGGGGACCTCCGTTCGACGTCAGTTGGCCAAAATACCTGAACTTGATCAAGACGGACGCGGTTTTGCAATCGCAACTACCTGCGTCGGCGGTCATGGACAGCCTGGAGCACGTACGGATTCTTGTCGACCGAATCGCAGCGGCTCAAAAAGCTCTGTTAGTCTTAAAGAATCTGCCGTCGGTGGCGCCGGATTTCGATTCCAAGATGCCGCAAAAAGACCCGTGGCTCCTCGAAATGCAGAAGGTCAGAGAAACGGAAACCAATTGGCTCCAGGCCTCGCGTTTTAACTATCTCTCTCACTTGGAACCGGACGACGCGGCGATGCATCTGGATGATCACCGACGCCATCTTGGTGAAATGATCGCAAAAGACTCTGCTATCGCCGACAACCTATGGAACTACTGGTGTGACGCCCGTGCCATACTCGCTGAGCCATGCCAGGTGCAATCAGGCCGCGACGTCTGCGCCAGCATCAAAGACTTCGACGAACGCAATCAATCCTCGCCCTCGGAGCTAACCGCACTATGCGATCAAAGCGCCGGAGAACTGGCCACATCGAAAGCGGTCATCGCTTCTCTTGTAACCGCGAGTCCGAAGACGCTCGTGAAAACGATCATTGCCGATCGTTCGCCCGCCAAAGATCGCGCGTTGGTCATCGCGGCCTGGCAACGGCTTGCGCAGGGCCTTGCATCCGCGCCATGGCCCACATCGCAGGCGGACGAGGACGAAAAAATGGTCGGCGCCGTTTTCGCGGCCATGGACGCGGCCCCGGATTCCTCGCAATGTCGGGAAGCCAGAAAGACATTCGAGCTGGCCTGCAAAGATCACTGGCTCGAGGGATTGCGCAATTCCGATCAGAGTCGGGTGGAACCGATTCTGAAGCGATCCAAAGTGTTTCATGTCGATCCCGCCGATTTTCAAGAAATCGTCGGCAAGACCCGCGATGAAGCCGTGCGAGGTCGCCTTTATTATGACATTCTCGCATTCAATTTTAATCGTGAACTCAGAGCCGCGGACGGCCCGATCGATCGCAAGAGGCTGGGAGAATTCGTCGATCGCGCGACGGAATTGATCAAAGGTTTGCCGAGGACGAATGCCGTGGCAAACTACCTGAGCGGATTACCGGTTCCAAAGCGGATTGACCCGAGTTCGGCGCCATTTGCAATGGATGCGTCTCTCTGGAAAAAAGAGGAACAAGACGGCGTTTCCGTTGTGTTCTCGGCCGCCGATAGTGTCGGCGTGAAAGTCGTATTCAACCTCGTCAACAAGGATCGCAAAGAGAAAGATATAGAGCCATACTATCTATGTACGACGGAGCTGAGCGTGGGGGTATTGAATAAAATCATCTCCAGTCACCCCATGATTTTCGATAAGCTGATTTCGATGAACGAAAATCGATCGCCGGGTGTGCGCGCGTGGTCGGCGTCACGCGCGTCTGAGGGGAAAAATATCGTCGTGAAGGCTGATTGGCTTGACCCTGACTGGTCGCTCGACGAGACAGTGTGGAAGGGAGTACGGGGAGGCGGACGCGGGATTGAAAAGCCGTCAGTTCGCTCTCCGGTGACCGACATCTCTCCGGAGTTCGCCCAGGCGATTTGCAAGTCGATCGGAGTGCGTCTGCCGAGCGTTGCGGAATGGCGGTGCGCGTACCGTCAATTCGAGCTTTACAAATATAACGCATGGGTGCTTGGTCAGCCGACGACGGAACCGCCCAACCTTCGCGATCGGACTTTCGACAACCTGTTTAAGAAGTATCACGTGAAGAACAACGTAACATTGGTTCCGATGCTGCAAAGCTGGCGGAGTTTCGCCGCGACGTTACCGCAGTTCGCGGCCGTTTCCGGGCCTCAGGAAGACGGTGTTGTTTGGTTCCGCCAGACGCCGGACAAAATGGACTACGAGTTTCATGATCTTGTGGGGAACGTGGCGGAATGGGTAACTGAATCGTCGGGCGCGGGTTTGCAATACCGCGTCATCGGACTCTCGGCCCTCAGCAGCGTCGGCGACACGGTGCAGAACACGCGTATGGAACCGGATACGCCTTATGACCCCAAGACGACTGCCGAAAGTCCCATGCCGGCGTTCGGCGACGTTGGGATGCGGTTGGCTTTTGATGCGCCCAAGCCAGCGGCGGTAGAACCGGCGATCATGCCCGCTCAACTGGAGAACGCGCCGTATCTTGGCGCGCGTTGATCGACGGGCAACCAGCGCCACGGGCAAGCGGGATTATTTAGCGAAAGGCACCGGGAGCAAACTATGTGGGTTTCAAGATTACGAAAGCGAATGAATGGTTCGCGCGACGCCTCTAAACGCCGGACGCCGCCGAGGTTTAAAGTCCACGTGTGCCAGTCGCTGGAAGGCAGGAGGTACTTGACGGGGGCGAATGTTTCGGTCACGGCCTTTGACATTTCGTCACCAAACGCCCAAGTCGCCGGTGATCCATGGACCGGCGGAGATATCGTCGTGACGTTCAAAAACACGGGGACCGCGGCCACACAGGGTACGATCGCAGTCAACTTATCCCTGACGATGGATACCGACATCACGACGGCCCCCGCCGATCCGGGAACATTCGCGATCGGCGCCCAGGGAACGGTTGCGCCAGGCCTTCAGCCGGGTTCCATGACCTCCGTTTCAATACCAGTCTCCCAAACCCTGCCTGACAGCCCCTGCACATATTATGTATTGGCCGAACTCGGTGACAGTAATGGCAACGACGCAGTATCCAATGCGCTTTCATCGGCGACGGCAGTCGTAACGACCGTTGCGATAAACTCAAAGCCAGACGTCCTTCCCACATTCAGCGGTCTTCCGATAACAGGCACGGCGGGATCTTCGTTCCCGACGGCCTCGAATCCAACGATCACTCTTACCAACTCCGGCGAAACCTCGACCGAAGGCACAATCACCGCCGCATTATATCTGACGAAAACCGACGTCGTGCAATCCGTAGCCGGCCTGACCGAAATCGGGACAGCCACTTTCTCTTCCGGAATAGCGCCCGCCGATACTGCGTCGATATCGATTCCCTTCGGCGCCGTCCCAAGCCAAGCCGGCGTTTATTATGTAATGGCGGTTCTCACCGATTCGAATCCGAGCAATGACGATGTGCTTTCGTCGGGAATTTCCACCGCGTCTCAACAGGTCGTCGTCAAACTACACGCCGCAGTCGCTGTTGCGATAACGTCCACTCCGCTCAGTGAGTTTGCGGGGCTGGCGACGACGGACAGCGTGACGGTTCATTTAACCAATAACGGCCCGTCGCCGACGTCGGCGCCGCTTACAGTGGATCTCTATTTAACGCAGAGTTCCACTCCGTCGGCCCCGATAGCCGACGATCAGGTCGCCACGGGGACAGCAATTGCCTTGGCCGCTGGCACGGCGTCCGGCGGGGCGCACGCGCAAACCGTCGCTCTCGGCCAAATCCCGAATGTCGCCGCCGGAACCTATCACTTACTCGCCGTTCCTGCTTCCGGAAGTCCTAATGACGTGTCGGCATCGGTGGTTTCATCGGCGATTATCACGATCGCCGCTCCTGTGCCGAACCTGGTCGCCACCTCGTCAACCATGCTCGCGTTGACTCAAGGCGCCCCTTTTTCCGGGACTGTCGCCGTTGCGTTGGAAAATACCGGCAACGCGCTCGTCAATGCGGCCGTCGATCCAGTCACCGTTAGTTTATTCTTGACGACAGATCCATCGGCGTCTCAATCCCTGACGGGATTAGCTCCTTTTGGAACCACGCAAACGACGGGCAATATCGCACCCGCCGCGACTGCGGACGTAGGCGTGCCCGTGTCGGCGGATTTCAACGCGGCGGCGGGCCCGTTCTACATTCTGGCCGTTCTTACTTCGGATCAATTTTCACCCCAATTCTCCCTCCTTTCGCCGTCGCCTTCGGTCAATATCGGATCTTTGCCAAGCCTGGTCGCTTCATCATCTATGGCGCTCTCGCTTATCGAAGGCGTGGAGTATTCCGGCTCCATTTCCGTAACGTTAACCAATGACGGAGACGCAAGCGCAAACGGCGCAATCGATCCGATTTCGGTCAATGTATATTTGACGGCAAATCCCGACCCTACTCAATCGACGAGCAGCCTGCCCCTATTGGGAACAGGCCAAACGGCAAGTGACATCGCGCCGGGGATGAACGCGAACTTGGATGTCTCGGTTGCCGCCGATGGAACCGTGGCGGCCGGATCATATTACTTGCTGGCGGTGGTTACGTCCGGCGAAACGCCTTTGTCGCAAGAATCGATTCTCGCGTCCACGCCGTCGGTCGAGGTTGCCCCTGCGCCCGCGTCGATCAGCGCGGCCATCAACTCGCCGGACGTCACCGCGAGCGCACAGTCGGCGGAGCTCATAACGGTTGTTTACACGGCGGACGCTCCGATCAATACCGCCTCGATTATGGGGGGAAATCTTGTCGTTCAAGGTCCCACCGGCGCGACGGAGAGCGTGTTACTCACCGATGTATCGGGATCGGGAAATACAGTCACTGCAACCTACTCCGTCCCGGCGCCATTTATGCATTGGACGGTCGCTGATAGCGGAATATATACCGTGAACGTCGTGGCCGATTCGGTCGCCGATGAAAACGGAATCGGCGTGGCGGCCGCCACGTCGAGCTTTGACGTCAATGTTCCCGGCAGCTTCAGCCTTGGCCCGGTCGTTACAAACTTTCCCGCTTCGGCGCTTGGCGGTTCGACGCTAAAAGCAGTGACGTTGTCGATAGTAGACAATACAAGCGTCGCGATTTCCGGCGATGTCGCGATCGATCTATTCGCTTCGCTTTCCCCCTCGCTTCAAGGCGCGATACCCCTGACGGGGTTGTTCAAGAATGGTTATTTTCGGCCAGGGGCCGTCAAGAGCGTAAGATTCGCCAGGGTAACGCTCCCCAGCGCCGCCGGCACGTATTATCTTGTCGCGCAGGCGTCATTGAACGACGGAATCGCCAGCCTTCCCGTTGTGTCTTCTGGCAGTATCGCGGTGGCGATGCCGTTCGTCGATATCGCCTCGACTGGATTCTCCGCCCCCGCCGCGAAAGGGGATGGAACAATTGCCGGCGCGGTGCTCGTTTTGCAAAACAATGGAAATATATCCGCTGCGGGCGTGGCCACCGTTTCATTTTCTGACGCCAACGCGGACGTATTCGCGCCGCTTCCGTTGAAATTGAATTTGAAGGCCGGTCTCGCCAGAACGTACAAGATAAAATTCGTGATACCAAGATCCGCCGTCGGATCGATCGTGATGGCGACAGTGACTTTTCCCGGGGACGCGAATTCCGGTATCGGCGGCCTCGATTCCGCCGGCCCGATCACCAGTACCTAATTTCATCCAACGCTCGGGTGAGCCGGTCCGCGCGTATTCGCTGCGGGGTATTGAAATGGCCGCGTTTTTTTGTAGTATCTCTGCTCAGTTCACAAAACATTGCCTTCGTCATCGCTTTTCGTCGTGCGCTGGGGCCAGGGTGTTTTTTTTGGGGTTGATATGACGGTGAAAAACGTGCAAGTCGCAATTGGGTTCAAATTATTGCTCACACACGGTAATTCAACGGGCGGTGAAGCACGATCTGCCGGCAATTAATATCAGTGCGCCGATAAGGAGCAGTTCATGTGGTTCTCTAAGGCATTGAATTCTTCAGCCATGGTCTCGGCACGCAAAAGCTTCGCGGGGAAGCGACCGCAATTTTTCGAGCCGCTGGAGGCGAGGGCATATTTAAGTTCGGCCAATGTTTCCGTCACCGGCGTGGCGGTAGCGTCTTCGAGCCCCCAGATCGCCGGCGATCAATGGACCGGCGGCGCGATCACAGTCACGCTCACTAACATGGCAGCCTCAATGGCCTCGAAAACAGTTGGGGCGATATCCGTGGCGCTGTTCTTGACGCCGGATTCGACCGTCGCGAAAGAGCAAATGGACACGGCGGCGCCCATTCCGATCGGAGTCGGAGGATCGCTCGCCGCGGGCCTTCCGGGAGCCGGAGGCGCTTCGACTGTATCGGTGCAGGTAAACCAAACGCTGACGACTGTATCGAACACATACTTTATTTTAGTCGACCTTACCGATCAAAATATGGGCGACACTGTAGCCGCGAAGACGATTTTGGCGATGCCGACCGTGCAGATTAATTCAAAGCCGGATGTTTCCGCGTCATTTATCGGCGTTCCGTCGACAGCCACGGTCGGCCTTGCATTCTCGTCCAACCCGACGATTGTCCTGTCCAACAGTGGCGACACAGCGACGGAGGGCGCAGTCACCGCGACTATTTTCTTAACCACTTCAAATAGCCCCACGCAACCTACCGCGAATTTGACCCCCGTCGACACCGTCGTCTTCAATCCCGGCGTCAGTTCCGGCGCTCCCGGATCAATGCCGATCTCCCTTGGCACGGTCCCCTCCGCGACCGGCACATACTATGTCGTGACGACGCTGAGTGATGCGACTCCAAGCGACGATGACGGGTTGGCCACGCCGCAAACATTTGTCGCATCGCAACCGATTACAATCGGGGAGCAATCCACGATCAATTTCTCGGTCGCTGTACCCACCGCCAGTGAAGTCGCCGGCGAGCCAACGCAGGACGCGGTATCCGTGTCATTGACGAATAATGGTCCGTCGCCCACCAGCGCGGCGGTTTCACTGAACCTGTACCTGACACAGAACGCCCAAGCCACGGCGCCAGCTCAAACCGATCCACAGCTCGCCGCGGGAACGGCGATCGTATTGCCTGCCGGAACAATGAAGGATCAAGGCATTTCCGAAAAGGTGCCGCTTGGACAAATTCCCAACGTCCCCGCCGGGACGTACTTTGTGATCGCCGTACCCACATTAGGCAGCCCCAACGATATGGCGAGCGTCGTTGTTTCGGCAGGTTTGATGATCGCCGCGGCGGCGCCGACTCTTTCGGCTTCTTCGTCAACATCGCTGTCGCTGATTCCAGGCTCTCCCTCGGGGGCTACGGTGGATGTAACGATAGCCAACACAGGCAACGCGGCAGCGACCGCCTCCACGGCTGAACCGATCACTGTCATGCTGTATTCCGTGACAAGTTCGACGCCGCCACAATCCACGTCAGGCCTCCCGCCTCTCGGAACCGCACAACTGACGAGCGGTATCGACGCCGGTGGAAGCACATCGGTTGCAGTCCCCGTATCCGCGGCCTCCGATGCGGCAAGCGGATCATTCTACGTTTTGGCGGTGGTATCGTCGGCCCAATCACAGTTCTCGCCGCAGGAAGCCATCCTGGCTCCGACGCCGTCCGTGTCGATTGGTTCAATATCCGCCGTCCTGGCGTTTAAATCGAATAGTCTCAACGGAAAATTTTCCATCGTGTTTTCATCGGCGACAAGCGTCTCGTCGCAGACGCAAGTATCGGTGTTCTATAGCACGGCGCTCGACGGCTCGAATCCGCAAAATAATGCGGTTGAAGCGGCCCCGGTTTTACTGAAGATCGCCGCTCGTCGCTCAAAAACGGTGGCGATGAAACTTCCGCAAGTGCCTGCGACGCCGGGAAATTACTACCTTGTCGTTGCCTTTTCCTCGCTCGCGAATCCCAAAACTCCGACACCGAACAACGTGGCCCCCCTATTCGTGACGTCGCCGGCACAACTGTTGACGACGGGCATGACGGCGATGACGACCGGCGTAACCGCCGCCGTCCTGACCAAAAGCGCAAAGGTTCAGGCAACCAAAGCCAAGCCGGCGGCCATTACGATCCAGTTTACAAACTTCGGAAATTTCCAATACCAATTTGGGACAGCCTCAGGCGATTTAACGGCGATGGCGATCGTCCAAGATCAGAAATCCAAGATGTCGATGCAAGTCTCACTTACGCCGACGAAAGCCTCCGCGATCAAGGCGGCATTGCTGTTTAAGTCGGCGCGAACGACATTGAAATTTACGCTCGGCGCCATCATGGCGCCCGGCATGTACACGCTGAATAGTGTATCCATCGCCGGCGTCTCCGAGGCAACAGGGTTGACGACGATACCGGCTAACGTCGTGGTCACGGTTACATAGAGTAATTTGTTTCCGATGTTATGGGGCATTTCGGTTTGACGCGAGAAGCGTTCGGGGTTCGATCATCTGAGGCACTATGGGAAGGCAGAAATTCTATGGGCAACTCTCAAAGGGATATGTCTCACTCTAATCGAAATTCGTGCCGTCTCCAAGCGAGAAAGCGAATGCTGCTTGCGGCGGCGGCGATTTGGGCGGGACCAATACTATCGAATTGCATCGCTGCGCCAAACCAGGCAGCGTCGGCTCCGGGCGCGCCGATCGCGAAGCCGGCGCCGGAGCAGGTCTATCCCGTCAGCGGGTTGCAACTTGGCTATTATCGCGATCACCCAGGTCTGCCAAACACGATCGAAATGAGACTATGGAAGGTGAAGCTGGAAAAGAAGGGAGGCATCTACGTTCCAAGAGGCAGCGGCGGCGATCCCGCAACATTGACGGTGGGTAAAATCCCGCCCAACAGTCTGTTTTCGCGCGGCGCAATCAGCTCGATCGACGATCAGATCAGAGACTACTTTCACAATCTGGGAATAAAGGCGGTCTTCGTTTCGCATGAGGAGATCGATTCCGACGGGCATGACAATCGCTCGCCGGACAATAAAGAATTAAGCCTGAAGATCGTGGTCGGCGTGGTGAGCAAGGTACAGACCGTGACCGAGGGGGAAGACGTGCCGGCGTCGAAGCGAATCAACGCGCCGGTATACAAATCCGTTCGCGCCAACTCGCCGGTCACGACCGCCGACGGGAAAAATTTCGTGAACAGCAATTCGCTGGACGATTATCTGGCGCTGTTGAATCGTCGAGGCACTCGCCATGTTGACGCCGCCCTGTCCAGCGCCGACGCAAAAACCGACGATGAATTGACGCTCGACTACATCGTAAGGGAGGGTAAGCCATGGACATTTTACGTCGGCGGCTCGAACACCGGCACCCGCCAGACCAACGAATGGCGCGAGCGCGCCGGATTTATCCGCAACAACTTGTTTGCCGGTGACGATACATTGACGCTCGACTATGTCACATCGACGTTCGATCGTTCCAACACGGTGACAGTCGACTATACTGCGCCATTGGCGGGAAGCGATCGGCTGCGATGGAACGTGCACGGCGACTTCAGTGAGTTTGACGCGTCGGAAATCGGAATCACCGATCTCCGGCTTTCAGGCGAGGATACCGGTTTCCAGGCGGAGCTGATCTACAATCTTGTACATCAATCCATTGCCTCGGCCGACAATGTGTTTGTCGACGCTTTCGGAGGCGCCCGCGGGGAATATGTTCAGATCACCAACCACGGTCCGGCGGGCGGAAGCGTGGCGAAAAAAATCGGCGCCGTGACCGACGTTCTCCCCTACGGAGGAATACGATATGAGCATGCGGTTTCGGCCTATGCCACAGGCGCCGAGGTACGGGCGACCGGAACGTTCGCGGCTGACGGAGGCGACAATAATCTTGGTCGTACCAATCTCAGCTCCAGCGCGATATGGGTGAACGCCCAGGCGACGCAATCCATTTATATCGATCCTATAATCGACGCCCGCCGCTATGAACAGGGAAATGGCCTGCTCGCCTATGAGTTGTTCGGATCGTTGAGCGGACAATACGCTTTCAACTACCGGCTGAATCCAGTTCATGAATCGATCGCCGGCGGCCTGTATACCGTCCGGGGCTATCCCGAGTCCATTGCGGCCGGGGACTCGGCGATCATCGCCACCGCCGAGTTTCGCGTCCATATCCCGCGGTTATTGGGTGTGCGAACGTCGGACGCCCCCCTGCGGCTATTCGGTCAGCGATCCTACCTGGCGCCGCCGAATCGCGGAGTCAATCCGGACTGGGATCTGATGATCCGTCCTTTTATCGACGCCGCCTATATTCATAACAACGGTTCGGCCACTACCCTCGATTCCAACGGTGAACTTCATGACCATACGCTGGTCGGCGCCGGCGTCGGCGCGGAGTTTCAGTTCCATCAAAGCCTGACGATACGGGTCGACTATGGAATCGCGCTCAAGAGCGTGGATAATTTGACGAATCTGGGCCAGAGCGAAGGTCACGGCAATAACTTCAGCGAGCGTGAGGCTTCGGCGGGCAGTAGCCGGGTTCATTTTTCGCTACTCTATGTTTTTTGATTATTGTTGTGTCGGATTTGAGCGTTTTTCAATTTCTGGTGAACTATGACAACAACGATTCATTCCCTCGCGGCCGATCGAAGCGACATCTCCAAAGAAACCCTTCATCGACGACGCAATGCGCGATCGCGGAGCGTGCTTTGCCTTGCCGCCGCGGCCTCCGTCGCCGCCCTGTCGGGCGCGGCGCTGGCGGGCCATGCGAACGTGAAGATCGATAAAGTAGTGTCGGGCACGGCCACTGTCTCACAGACGGCAAGCCAAACCCGCATCGCGGCCACCAATGGCGCGATCATTAATTTCGCGTCGTTCGATATTCCTAAGGGCACGTCGGTGAATATCGTGCTGCCGTCGGCGTCGGGACGGGTGTTGGATCGGGTCACATCCGGGTCGCCGAGCCAAATCGACGGATCACTCTTCTCGAACGGGACGATCTACTTCGTGAATCCGGCCGGCGTCTTCTTTGGGCCCAGTGCGAACGTCAGCGCCGGCGGCGTATGTGCGGTCGCGGGAAACCTGGCCAACGCGGACTTTACCGCGGGCACGAACCATTTCACCGGGGTCGCCGGGACAATCAGCAATCAAGGCGCGATCCACGCCAGCGGCGACGTAAGCCTGGTCGGTAAAACAGTGGTCAATACGGGAAGCATCGTTTCCGATGGAGGCGCCGTCGCGCTGGTTAGCGGTCAAGACGTCTTGCTGAGCGAGAAAAATTCGCGCGTGTTCGCCAAAATCGCGCCCGCCGCCCCGGCCGGTCAAGCGTTGGGAAGCGGCGATATTTATGCGATGGCGCTCCGTAACGGCGGGCACATCAAAGCGCGCCAGGTCACGCTGCAAAGCGACAGCGGCAGCGCCGTCTCAGTCGGAGGCGCCGTCGACGTCAGCAATCATGCCGCCGGCGCGCGCGGCGGCAACGTAGACATCACCGGCGGCGCCGTGACGCTCACCGGAGCTACCGTCAACGCTTCTGGAACCCTCGGCGGCGGTAGCGTCAACATTGGCGGCGATTCGCATGGCGCCGGTTCCCTTCCAAACGCAAATCTGACCTCCATCAGCAAAGATTCGTCGATTCACGCTGATGCCCTCGCCAATGGAAACGGGGGCGCCGTCACCGTCTGGTCTCAACAGAAAACCATTTACGACGGCTTGATCTCCGCGCGCGGCGCCGGTCAGGGCAACGGCGGCAATGCGGAAATTTCAAGTCATGACCAGCTCAGTTATCTCGGCGCCGTGGATTTGAGTTCGACGTCGGGTCATTCCGGAATGTTGCTCCTGGATCCCGCCGACATCACCATTGGCGGCGCCTCAAGCGGATCGATTCCAGTCAGCGAAATTTTGGATGCGACTACTCCCATGACGCTCCAGGCGTCGTCGTCGATTACGGTCGCGAGCCGATTGATCGCGTCCAGGGCGATTGACCTCACGCTTGACGCTCCCGTTCTGAATTTCAACTCGGTAGTCGGCGGAAAAATCAGTCTAACGCTAAAGAACAGCACTACATCCACGATGACAGTGAACGGGAATATCGGATCGGCGGGTCATCCTGTAGATAGTGTGCGATTTGCAACCCAGGACAAAATTGAATTTAGCGGGTCCGATTCTCAATCCATTTCGACGAAACAACTCATCCAATTCGAGGCGCTCCCTTCACTAACGTCAACTATACCCGAGCCGACGACGTTGGCTCCGCTCGGTTATGTCGGAGATGTGGAGAAAACCAGCGGCAACCTTACGTTCACATGCACTACGTTTGCCCCTGGCCAGGAAGCTTACCTTCCCTCTCAGCCAAACTTTTCCGGCATCGATCTCGGATTCAATCGCATTTTTGTTTTGGACGCAGGCTCGCTTGTACTGAAGTCAAGCCACATTTTCGCGAGCACAGTATCAGCCACCACTTTTACGGCGGAAGGCGCCAACAGCCCCATCAGCCACCAGGTTACGTTTCTGACTCCGTATCCGTCAGCAACATTGGCAAGCGCGTTCCCCGAGGCGGAGACGACGGCGGCTCCTCGTGGAAGCGACGTTATCTCGCGATCGATTTCCGAGTTCCAGACTGTTAATGCCATTGCGCCTATCGAATTCTATACTTCAAACGGAGGCACCTATCTACCCTTCGGAACACATTATGTCGATCAGGTCGGCGGCTCTGGAAATGTGAACCCGCAAAAGGTAATTCAGTTCGTTATCTCAACGGACTTTTTGGCGATCCCATTCAGCACTCGGTTTGCGGCGGCCGTCACTCCTTCCAATCCCGCGACCGCCATCGCCGGCAATGTCAGTCCGATTCAGGCCGCCGTCTTCCCGCCGCCTGAGCCGTTGGCGGCTACCGCCATCGAAGAGTTGAAGTTGCTCGGCATTTTTGTCAACGGCGCCGAGCGGCCGACCGTCGGGAACGAATATCGAATTATCGACGATTGGCCGCATCTGCTTGCCCCCAATCCACAGGATCGGCTGGTTTCGCCGAGCCGGGTGACCAAGGCGACCGCCATCGCGGCGGCGCAGCAATATGTGGCGGTCTTCGGGAAAAACGGCGAAAAAGACGACGCCCAACAAGCCATCGCCAGGCTGCTGGCGAACATGAAATCGCAAAGGGTTTCTCCCGCCGATTTCGCGAAGTACGTCAATTCCCTTCCCGCGGCGGATCGGTCGCGGCGGATCATGATCGAGCTTAAAGATCTCCGTGAGAAGGTCGAAAATCTCGGCCTGTCACAGGCGGAAACGCAGTCGTCGTTTGATTACTGGATGTCCCCGCTGGTCGTGACCCATCATTATGACGTGCAGTGGTTGAAGGACGTGCTGAGCCAGATCAAGTGATAAAAACCGTAATGGAAAAATGACGGGAGCGGTGCACCTCGAAGTGCGTCGGCGTCATGCCATGTCACCGATTGTTATGGGTGTCCGCCCTTGGGATTTTTGGGGTCTACATGATTGGGAACCGGGGCTGGGTTGGCGGCGGGCGTGTTTGACGGCGGCTTTGAGAGCCGGTCCTTTTCCGTGTTCAATGCGCTAATCGCGTTGCTCTGGGCGGCTTCTATTTGCTTAATGGCTTCACCCTGAGCCGTCGCGATAGTTGACTTGGCGGCGTTTGCTTGCGCTCCGATTTCGATGGTTGCGGTCTTAGCCCGATCCAATTGGCCCTGAAGATTCTGCTGCACCGCCGTCACTTTCCCTTCGATTGCGTTCGCTTCGAGCTTGGCTGTCTGAGCGGCGCTTGCCGACATCCCGGCGCTTTCCGAATGTTGTCGGGCCAGGTCGACTAATTCGGTCATTTTTTTATGGGCGTCCGTTATTTCGCTTTTCAGGACCGCCGACGCGTCCGCCCCGTTCGATTTGACGATTTGCGCGGCTTTCTTCACGTTGTCGGAATTATAATCAAGCGACTCCAACACTTTTTTCAGAGCTTTAGTCTCCTCTTGTAGTCGGGAGACATCCTTTTGTTTCGCGTTCTCCGCTTGCCCCGCTTTGTCGCCGACCACCTGCAGGTGCATGTGCCACATTTGCAGCGCCAGACATGAGATGCCCGCGACGAGCATGAACCCCAAGGCGATATGCTCCGCCCGCCGGACAAGTCGTTCCCTGGGTTCGGGAGTCGCCGGCGCGCGATGCGACGCCGCCGATAGGAACGGCGCCCCCGTAGCCTCCACCGGAGCTTCGACGGCCGCGACGGGAACGGCGTGCGGAACGGCTTCACGTGTCGGCGTTTTGCCAGGCTTGGATGACGATGAGGATTTAGCCATTTGACGCCATTCTAACGGAGTGCCCATCGGGTTTCCAAATGTAAATTGCCGCGAATATGATTTTGACAAAATAGGACGGCTCGGTTATCACAAATCGGTCGCGGGAATCAACATTCGTGGCGGCCTGGGACAGAGGTCGTCAACCCTCTCGCCGGTCGCGCCACGCGGGGAACGCCGTGGTACCCATTCCAGTCGAAATTCACCGTCGCGCCTTTTCCTGTCAGGCAATGGTTCATTCCCTTGCGTGGCAGTTACTACGCCGGCTTCCGAACAAAGTAGATGCCGACGATCTGATTAGCGAGGGACAAGTCGGCTTGTTGCGGGCGGCGCGCGATTTTAACAGTGCCCGCGGCGCGGAGTTTTCCACCTATGCCTATTGGCGAATTCGCGGGGCGATGATGGATTGGATCCGGTCGCAAAGCTGGTTCGGCGCCGCCGATTATTACTCCGGTCGTCTGGCCGAATCGAACGAAGGCGTTGACCAGAACCACGCGCAATCCGTCGCGGCACGCCAGGAAACGCTGCCGGCGAACGCCGAATTCGCCGACCCACAGGCGGTCGATCCGGCGACGGCGGCATCGCAGGATGAAGTGCGCGATATTTTGCGACAGCTCGTCGGCCGCCTCGATGGACTTCCGAAGCAAATACTCGAAGCGACTTTGCTGAAAAACCAAACGCTCGAAGAGGCGGGGCACGGCGCCGGGGTGCATAAGGGAACCGCGCAACGCGCCCAAGTTCGCGGATTTGAGCAACTGGCGGCCGAAATCCGCCAACGCGGGCTGGGCGATATGGAGGGCGAAGAACTCCGGCGCCTGGTTTTTAAGAACGCGTCTTCCCGACGGCAAGACGGTTGAATGAGCGAGTTTCGTGGATAGACGGAGGATCCGGTGAGCGACGCGAGCGACATGATCGATGTTGAAGGAATTTTGGCGGCAGTGCCGGAGGTGGACGGCGCGCCGCCGGGAGACGATCTCGAGCAGGCGTTGACCAAGGAAAAGGATAATCTTCGGGAGTTGAATCAGTTGTCGCTCGCCCTGCGCGAGTTGGACGGCAAGTATGTATACCTCGGTCGCGGCCCCGCGCCGGACTGGCTTGAGCTGATCAATAAAGCCAGTGAGTTTGTGAAAAACACGAGCCGACATGTTCGCGCCATGACATGGCTTCTGGAAGCCCTTCTTCAGCGGCATGGATGGGAGGGGTTGGCAAGCGGCGCCAAACTCTTTCGGCGGATGCTGCAGACGTCTCCCGCTACCGTCCGGCCCATCCCCAACGCATCGACTTCGAGGATGGACCGATTAAAGATGTTTCTAACCGGCGACGAGCCGGCCGGCAGAGACTACAAACTGTCCCCCTTCGCGCTCGACCGGGTGGCGCTTTGCACCGTATCCGGGCGACCCACGAGCCTTCTTGACCTGATATTGGTCGAAAAAGGAATTCGCAAGTCCCCCACCTCCAGTGAAATCGCCGAGGGATTGGCGTCGGTTTCCACGGAAAATCGGGAGAGATGGTTTGACGCCGCCAAGCTGGCGAGCAGCGAATTGCGCCTGCTGCGTGAAGCCATCAAGGCCGACTTGGCGCATGACGTGGAGGTCCCCGAAGAGGAGCGTGAGTCGAATCTCGCAAAATTGGAGGCGAGCTTCATGCGATTCGAGGGCGCGATCAACACTGCCGTTCAGGCCGCACGGCTGCGATTTGAATCTCAATCGCCACCGGCGGCGCAGACGGGAGCGCGAGCGGCGCCGGCGCCGGCGAAGAAGGCCGTGCGCACGCGAGGCGACGCGATACGGACGCTCAATGCCGCGGCCACTTACTTCGAAACCGCCGACCCGCATTCGATTGTCGCATACCACATTCGCAAGGCCTTGCGATGGATGAATCAGCCGGTATCGACGGTGATGGCGGAATTGGTCGCAATGAAGCAGGATGTTCCATTATTGCCGGTGGCGCCGGCGGCCGAGGCGGCGCCAAAAAGCCCCGGCGGCGGCGACTTGCCCCAAGCCGAATCGAAAACCGTTTCCCCCGGACAGATCGAAGGCACGAGCCACGTGGAAGCCGAGCGGCCGCTGAAAGCCGACGACCGCGATCAGGCTATCACATTCATCAAAGACGCCATCAAGTTCCTGGAGGAGGTGGAAAAACATTCCTTTGCTAAATTTCCTCTGGATTTTTCCGTCAAAATCGCTAACATGCCGCTTCAGGAAATCCTGGAGGGACTGATTGTTGACGACAACGCAAGGAAGCAACTTTTCAGTAAACTTGGGGTAACATTCTTGAATGCTCCGAAATAACAATTTGGTTGAGTACGGGCTTTCATTTCCAACCGTGTCCGCGGTTTTTCAGATTGCAAGGGCGCCGCTGTTTTTCTCGTATAGAAAGTGAGGTCGTCCGTGGGCGAATCAATGTCGAATTCAGACCTGCTCAAGCAGGAGATTCCGAGTTTTTCCAACGTCCGCATGCCGCTGACGAAGGACGGCGGGCTGGATACCGAAGAGTTGCCGTTCATCGTGGGAGTCATTGATGATTTTTCGGGCAACGCGGAACGATCCTTGAAGAAGAGGGGCAAACTGGAAGATCGGTCGTTCGATCCAGTCTCACGCTACACCTTCGACAAGAAATTGGCGGACGTTTCACCGGGGCTGGACCTGGTCGTCAAATGCACGCTTCCCAACACCACCGAAAAAGAGCTTCCCGTAAAGCTCAACTTCAAGGCGATGAAGGATTTTGAGCCTCGCAACGTGGCGGAGCAAATCGATCCGCTGCGCAATTTGCTTCGCATGCGCGAGAGCCTGGTGAGCCTTCGCAACCGGTCGGCGGCCGATCCCGAAACACGCAAGGAGCTTGAGAAGTTGGTCGGCGACATCATGGCCATCGTCAATCGCAAGAACAAAGAGAAGGTGAAACATGAGTAAGCTATCTTCAACCCCGGCGACCAAAATCGCTGAGACCAAAGATGCCCCGGCGGCGACGCCGACTACCGCCAGCGAGATAAAGACTTCGGCCAACTATGGCTTGGTCTCCGACAAGCTGCTGAAATCCGCCGCCGCGACCGACGAGGCGGATATCGAAAAGATGCTGATGGCGCTCGAGCAGGCGTCAACGCTTCCGGGCGTGACGGATCATAAGCACGGCTTATATTTTATCGATGGACTGCTCAAGAGAATCGACGAGCAGGTCAACAGTCAGCTCAATCAGGTGATGCACGCGCCGGAATTCCTCAAACTGGAAGGAACCTGGCGCGGCCTGAACAGACTGCTCAAGGAAACCGATACCAATAAAACGCTCTGGGTCGAAATGTTCAACGCGTCCAAGGATGAGTTGCAACAGGATTTCCTCGATATGGGCGACTACACCAAGAGCGCCCTGTGGAACAAGATTTACGAAAATCGCTATGACCTCAACGGCGGAAAACCGTATGGCGCCTTCGTCAGCGGCTACGAATTTTCCAACCTCAACAGCGATGTAGACATGCTGGAAAGCATTGCGGGAATCGGAGGCGCGGCTCAAGCGCCTTTTATTCTCTCGGCCTCTCCAAAATTGCTCGGCATCGATAGCTTCGAAAAACTCAAAAACCTCGACGGCTTGAAAAACCGGTTCAACGCGGCCGAATACACCAAATGGAACGCGCTGCGCAAAAATCCCGATTCGCGCTTCCTGGCGATGACGATGCCTCGAGTACTGGCCCGAGTGCCATATGGATCGAAAACGCGTGTCGCCGACGGGTTGCCTACCTTCGAGGAAGCGCCAATGCACGAGCGCAGCAACAAGCTCGCCAAAATGGACAATAAGGACCTATGTTGGAGCAGTTCGGCCTATTCTTTTGGAAATGTGCTGACCAAGGCCTTCAGGCAGACCAACTGGTGTACCGCGATCGTCGGCGAATCTCGAAACCGAATCAACGGCGGAACCGTGTCCGATCTCCCGCTCTATCAATACTATAACGAAGCGGACAATCTCGTCACGACGATTCCCACCGAAACCGTGATCACCGGCAAAAACGAGTACGCGTTAGCGGAGCTGGGCCTTTTGCCGCTCAGTTATGAAAGCGGAAGCACCCGCGGCGTCTTCGTGGGCGGGAAAACCATGTTCGAGCCAAGCGGGCTTCTCGACAGCACTAGATTCAAGAACGAATTTGTCGCCAGCGTGCTGGCGAATGTCCTGCCGGCCGCGCGCATCTCACATTATGTCAAGCGGATCGGACGCAAGTTCCACGGCCAGTTCTCCAGTCCCAAGCAACTGAAAAAATTGATGAACGATTGGCTTTCGAACTTCAAAACCGACGAATCCGCCGACGAGGTGGGAAAGACCTCGCATCCGCTCTCCAACTACACCGTGGACGTCGAAGAGGGCGCTCGGCCCGGCGATCTCGAAGTTAAACTGACTCTCAAATTCTGGGACATGATCTATCAAATTAATGCCGACGTGGAGATGGTCGCCAAACTTCCCTCCCAAACATGACGATCGAACGACCGCATAAATTCGCCAGTTCGCTCTTAGGCGCCGATTTTCCCCCCGGGGCGGCGATCTACCGCGAAGTACCGCCAAGACCGAAAATCGAGTCGGACGATCCGGACGAGCCCGGGTCGCGGCAATGGCCGGGCGTCGTGGGGTTGTGTCGTTCCTTGCTTCCGGAATTACAGCAGGCGATCGAATCGGGAGTCTCCACCCGGCGGATGAAGGATTTGGCGGGTGAATTGCATGTGGCGCTGGACCGTGAAATTGGTCGCCAGCTTGCTATCATCATGACGCACCCCCGCTTCACCCGCCTGGAGGCGGCTTGGCGCGGACTCAAACACCTCGTCGAAGTTCACGAGCATTACGTCGGCCAGTCTTTAGGGCTTCGCTGCCAAATCCAAATGGTCGACTGTTCGCCGGCCGAACTCGTCGTCGATCTCAAACGCGAAGACTTGTTAACGAAATCATGGTTCTTCAAGACGGTCTGCGAGTCTACTTTAGACATACGTGGCGGCCAGCCGATCGGATTGCTGGTCAGTGGCATGGAATTCGGCGGCGAGGACGAATTTTCCGCTTCACATCTTCCTTATCCGCGAGAACCGGGCTGGCAAACCGATCGTTGCGGCGGATTGACCCTCTTGGGAAAAATCGCGCAGATCGCGGAAATGTCATTATGTCCGTTCGTGGCGGCGGCAAATCCCCGGCTGTTTGGGCTGCCCGACTTTTCGCGGATGCCCGAAGACGTGGATCTGGACATCACGGCGGACAAATTTGACGGCGCGCCCGCGGGTACAGCTTCACCGGCCGATTATTGGGCGAAATTGCGACGAATGCCGGCTTGCCGATTTATCGCGCTGACAGCGCCGCGCGTTGTGCTCGCCCCTTCGCTCAGTCGCCGCGAAACAACCGAAAATTGGTTTTCCTGGCCCGCGCGAAATCTGGATGCCCAGGAACTGGAAGTGGCCCGGCTTGCCCGGCGCCCGCTCATGGGATCCGGAGCGTACGCCTTGGCCGCCATCGTCGTGCGATCCGAATGTCTCACCGGATCTCCCTCGAATATCCAGGGAATTGTCCCACTCATGTCGGCCCCGGGCGCCAACGGTCCATCGATCGAATCGGAGATTAACGATTCGGGCGGTCTTCTGCTCCTGCGCGGCGATTCTTTCAAGACCGATATCGAGGGCGTGTGTGTCCGCTCGCCGGTCGAAGTGACGCTAACGGGCCAGCAGGAACGCAAACTTGGACAGCTTGGCCTCCTGGCGATCTCCCGCATCCCCCACGCGGATCGCGCCGGTCTGTATACGCTGCGGATGATCCATCAGCCGATCTATGGCGATGATCCCACGAGCAACTCGACTCAGGAGTTGCATTCATTGCTCCCGTCGATCCTGATCGTGACCCGAGTCGCGCAGTTCGCGAAGGTCTACCTCCGCCGCCAGCACGGGAAGTTCAATACGGCCAAGGAGCTTGAATTCGCGCTGGATAATTTCATGGGCGACAACTTCGTGGGCACCGGCGGTAACAGCAGCCGGCCGCTCACCGCCGCCGCGGTGAAAATGATCGACACGGGCAGAGGCGTACTGGAGTGTCTCATGTCCATCTCGCCGCGGCTTGTGGCCGACGACGTGTTGATCGACGGCGTAACTTCGGTGCGCGTGACAGTGGGCATGTTCAATACCTTGCTGGCCGACACGCCGGCGGAAACCGTGGGGCCCGGCTGATGCCGCATTCATTTTTCGATTATCTGCGTGATTTGCGCGTGGATGTCTCTCAGTTTGCCCGGCGTGATTTGGGAGCGAGACCCAACGAGGTCGTCTCGCGCGAGCTTCACGCCCAATTGAGCCGGCTAATATCCACCCGCCGGACGCCTCTGCCGGAGCCCGATTCGGACGATCGGTTCGCCGGCGCCGCTTCGAGCTTTTCTGAATTCGATCGCCTGATAACCTACGGCTTCGATCAGCCGTCGAGAATTCGCGTCACCGAGCAAAAGGATATCGAGGATCTTAAAATGATGGTCAGCCAATGCGTCGCGCGCCATTTCTCCAACGCACGGGTCGACATCGGCCACGGCGCCAATGCACGGTCCCCGCGCGGATGTACGATCGTGCCGGTCAACGTGAACGTGCGCACGCGGGAAATGGGAGCTTCATTGGACCTTCGGCTGGATCGGATTTCGCGCGACGTAGAGGTTGTTCCCGACTCACAGTGATCACGTCATGAATCGCACGCTGCTGAAATATTACGACGACGAGTTGGACCGTTTCCGCAAGGACGGGAACGTCCTGTCGCGATCGCCGCGAGCCCGAGCGCTGCAAGATCTCTATGCCAGCGGCGATCCGTTCGTCATTCAACTTGTGCAGGCGTTCGCGTATACGCAGGCGCGTATCGAACTGAAACTGGATTCCGAGCGCGATCGCCTTCCGTCGGCGCTGCTTCACCTGATGCACCCGTCCATCTGCCGTCCGATTCCGCCGCGAACCATCGTGCAGTTCGGCTGGGGCGACGGCGAGGTCGAGCGGCTGGGCCGGGAAATCCCCGCCGGAACTCCATTGCGTCTGGAAGACGGCGACGAGATTCCGTTCAGGACAACATGCAATTGCATTCTTCCGCCGGTGGTGTTGAAAGACGCGGCCCTGCTGACCCTCTCCGAAGGCGCCGGCGCCACCCAGCGCCTTCGTCTGACCTTGGATTCACCGCGCCCCGATTCCCTGAAGCTTTCGGAAGTACGCCTTAATTTGCCTCAACCAATGGATGGTTTTGGCGGTCATCCTCAGGATCCTGCGCAGTTCGGGCTGCGGTTGTTCCTCGGGGGAGCGGAGTCTCAAGCTTCGTTCAAGATGTACGACGCCCTCACGCGCCAGCCGCTCGAAGGCCGGCTGGTGTTGAACAACGGCTCGAGATTTTCGCTTCGCAACTGCATTCGGCCCGCCGGTTTTGATACCGGCGAATCGTTGCTGCCCGCCGATTCCCGGCAGCTGGAGCCGATGCGGCTCATGGCCGAATACGCGCTGATGCGTGAAAAATTCCTCTTCGTCGATCTGATCGGCCTGCATCCGGACCTGTTCAAGGAATCAGACGGTCCCGTCTCCGTGGACTTACTTCTCGAGCCGTCGATCGCCGCGTTGGTGGCCGAAGTGGGCGACATACGGGTACGGCTGGGGTGCGTGCCGATCGTCAACCTCAAAGAGGAATCATTGCGGGCGATTCCACTTCATCGCGTGTCAAACGAATTCGTGCTGACGATCGACTCGGCCGATGCGGCGTCGGAGCGCGAGATTTTTTCGGTGACCGACGTACGCTCGACCAACTTCGGCACGACCGAAGTCGAATATCTGGAAATGTTCCGGCCCTTGCCGGAACGGATGGCGATGAATCAGCGGCAAGGCGGATACTGGAATACTCGGCGCGCGCCGCGCACGGCGGGAACGGCGGGAGCAAACGCCGATCGCACGGCCCGCGTCGGATTCGCAGACGTCACCGCGGAATTCTCCGGATCCGACGTGCTGCTTTCCCTCGTCGAATTCAAGCCGGCCCAGGCGCTGGAAGCCGGCCGTACGTTACAGGTAAACGCATTGTGTTTTAATCGCGACGTCAAGCGTCTGCTGAACCGTCCGCTGAAATTCAAGGATCTGAATCGTTCTCCCTGCGATTCAGTCTGTAATTTATATCAGGCGGTGGCCCCAAATCTCGAGGGGGATGTCGTTTTGCGATTGATCGAGCATCTGTCGTGCGGGGTGGGGCTGCTGCAAAGTTGGGGCGACCCACGAACGTCGGTCTCCCGCTTTCTCGCGCTGTTCGGGGACCTGTATCGCGACACGGTCGGAAGCGAACATTTCTTGTCGAATCGATTCATCAGCGCGCTGGGCGTCGAGCCGACGGCCGCGCCGCTGCCGGGCGGATTCGCTCGCGGCGTAAAACTGCGGATGGAAGTGGATCCCGGAGACGCCTCGATGATATACGAAGCGTACCTGCTTCTGCGCGTCCTGGAGGTCGCGCTGAGCGCGTATTGCAGCGCGGGCGGATTCATTCAACTGTCCGCGTCCTATAAGGACGGCCGTGATACCAAGGAGTTCGAATGCCCGGCGCGGATCGGAAAAATCGCCCTGATCTGATCGGCCACCTCCTTGCCGCTCCGGACGCCTTTGACTTTGTCCAGGCGCTGCAACTGCTCCGCATCTCCGCCGAAGCCGACGCCGAACAACAGGCGGCGAATGCCGGAACGGCAAAGGACACGGCGGAACAAGTTCCCGCGGCGCCGGGCGGAGCCGGCCAACCGAAATCGGCGAAGGCAAAAAACGGCGCCGTACCGCACGCGCCCCCTTATGGCGAAGCTTTTTCGGCCCGATTGATCGCGAACCCTTCGCTGGGATACCCGGAAACGGAACTGGCCAAGGCCGCCGAAAACGCCCAGGCGGATTTTGGCGGTCCCGGCAATCCCACTCCAACCCTCGCGATGAACTTCCTGGGCCTGCACGGGCCCAGCGGCGTGCTTCCGTCTTACGTCACTCAGTCGGCGATGACCGCCGGCCGTGATTATGCCCTGGTGCAGGTTCTCGACTATTTCAACAACCACTTCGCCAATGCATTCGCACGGGCAAGCGAATTAGCGCATGTGGCGCTACAGGTGGCCAGACCGCAGGCGCCCACCGCCCCGGACCGCGCGGGAATCGATCGAGTCGCCAAGCTTCTGGTCACCCTTGCGGGCGTGAGGCACGGCGCCGGCGGAGACGTCGGAGCGCGATCGCGTCAAGAAGAATTCGCGATCGGCGGCTATTTCTCGGCCGCGTGGCGCCAGCGCCCGATGCCGCTGACGTCACTTCAATCGATGTTGCGCGATATCCTGGGCGTTCCGGTGCGCATACTTCCGTTCGAGCCGCTGTGGATCGGGGTGAACGCCGAATCGCGGATGTGCGTCGGCGTGGCGCGGACGGCCCGAGGACCTGCGTCGCATCGATGGTGGGAATTGGAAAATCAAACCGCCGGCGAAATAAGCCGGCGCCGGGATCGGGCGGCGGCGGGCAAATCGGCCTGGGTGCTGGGCCGGCGAACGCGTCAAACCCAGGGAGGAATCCGCGTCCGCATCGGACCGCTGGATATGCGAACCTACTGCCGGCTGCTTTTGCCCCGCGCGCGGCTTCTCTCGCGTCTGTCAACGCTGATCGGCGCCGCCATCGGCCCGTGGGCCGACTTTGTGATCCAACCCGTCCTGGCCAAGGAAGAGGTACATCCCTGCATTTTGATCAAGTGTAACCTTCAAGCGATTCGCGGCGTCGCTTTCGGATCATCATCCAAGGCAGCTTCGCCAGGCGGCGCTCCCCCGGCCAAAAAAGCCGCCATACCTCCGGCGGTTCTGGGCCGCACCATGTTCTTGCTCAAAAAACCAAAAAAGGAGACCGATAACCTCTACCCTTACGACGCCGACTTCGACCAACTCAAGATCACCTCCAGTGCCATGCGGCGGACGTCGCGAAGTTCGCGGCGCCGTTCGACGCCGCGCCGAAGCGCCGAATAATCAATCCCAATTCAGTCGCGACGAATGTTCATTTAACCGCTAACCCCATTAATAAACTATGAGCGTTTCCCAGATCGACAGCGCGACCGCACGCCTGAGCCCAATCGCTCACGACGCCTTGGAAAAGGCGACCGCATCCTGCTTGCAGCGCACCAATTACAAGATCGAACCCGAGCACTGGCTCCTGGCGTTATTGCGCAGCGACGGCGGCGATCTTCAGACGATCTGCCGTCACTTCGGCGCCGACCTCGATGCGCTGGACGAACAGTTGAACGTCGCGATCGACAACTTCAAGCGCGGCGACGGGAGCCGCCGGCCCGACTTTTCACACCAATCCGTGGAAGTGATCGAGCAGGCGTGGCTCGTGACGTCGATGCGGTTCGGCGATAGCGTGATCCGCAGCGGGCATATTTTGCTGGCCGTGACCGCGTTGCCGACGCTGTGGCGGCTGATCGTGGAGCAATCTCCGGAGATGGGCAAGATCAAGCCGGAATCGCTGGCCGCGAATTTCGGCAAGATCGCGGGCGCCAGCGAGGCCGAGCCGGCGGTGGACGTCGAGCCGGACGTCGCTACGGGAGCGCCCCCGAAATCGTCGGCTAAAAAATCGGCCGGCGCCGCGGGGGCTTCGGCCGCCGCGGGAAAAAAATCGGCGCTGGATCGATTCACGATCAATATGTCGGCCCTGGCCCAGGAAGGGAAAATCGATCCGGTGTTGGGCCGGGATCGGGAAATCGATCAGTGCATCCAGGCGCTCTCCCGAAGGCGGCAGAACAACCCGATTCTTGTGGGCGACGCCGGTGTCGGAAAAACGGCGATCGTCGAGGGCTTGGCGCTGATGCTGGCCGAAGGAAAGATCAAAAATCCGTTATTGGAGTCTGCGATCGTCCGCTCGCTGGACCTGGGCCTGCTTCAGGCCGGGGCGGGCGTAAGGGGCGAGTTCGAAGACCGCCTCCGATCGCTGATCGAGGAAATTCGCGGTTCGCCGGTCCCGATTATTTTGTTCATCGACGAAGCCCACATGCTCCTTGGCGCAGGTGGCGCCGAGGGACAGGGAGACGCGGCCAACATGCTGAAGCCCGCCTTGGCGCGCGGAGAGCTTCGCTCGATCGCCGCGACGACTTGGGCCGAGTACAAGAAGTTTTTCGAGAAAGACGCGGCCCTGGCGCGTCGATTCGATCTGATTAAAGTCAATGAGCCCGACGAGGAGACCGCCGCCTATATGATTCGCGGCGGGCTTGGCGCGCTGGAACGACACCATAAAGTAAAGGTCCTGAATGAAGCCGTGGTTTCGGCCGTGAAGCTCTCCAAGCGATATTTGCCGGGTCGGCAACTTCCCGACAAAGCAGTGAGCCTATTGGATACGGCCTGCACGGCCGTCAATCTCAGCACGTCGGTCGCGCCGCCGGCGATTCAGGACTTTCGCCGCCGAATCGACGATGCCGACCACGCCTTGCGCATGTTAGGCCGAGAGCGCGCCGCCGGCCATGGCGACGACGCCGTCGTCGCCGAGATCGAGCGCCTCACCGTCATTCGTTCGCAAGCTCAGGCCGATCTGGAGATCCTCGAAACGCGCTATGGGAAGGAGCGCGATCTGGTAGTCAAACTTCGCACGGCATGGGATAAGGCGTCTGACGGAAAAACGCCCCCCACCGAAGACGCCCGCCGTGAACTCGACGCGCTGCGCGCGGAATTGCGAGCCTTTCAATCGGACCAGCCCCTGGCGCACGCACTGGTGGATCATCAGGCGGTGGCTGACGTGGTATCTCGTTGGACCGGGATTCCGCTGGGGCGAATGCGGACCGACGAACTCGAGCTGGTTCGAATGCTCGAGCGCCGGCTCGGCGAGCGCGTGATCGGCCAGCCGCACGCGCTCGGACAGATCGCCGAAACAATTCGCAAATCGCGAGCCGGGCTCACCGATCCGGCCAAGCCGGTCGGCGTCTTCCTTCTGCTGGGGACGAGCGGCGTGGGTAAAACCGAAACCGCGATTTCACTGGCGGAAATCCTATACGGCGGGGCCTCTCAACTCACCGTCATCAACATGTCGGAATTTAAGGAAGAGGCCAAGGTTTCTCAGTTGCTGGGAACATCAGCCGGTTATGTCGGGTACGGCGAGGGGGGCGTATTGACCGAGGCGGTGCGACGCAAGCCGCATAGCGTTTTGCTGCTGGACGAAGTCGAGAAGGCAAATCGCGCCGTTCACGATATTTTCCTGTCCGTGTTCGACAAGGGATCAGTTCGCGACGGCGAAGGCCGCGACATCGATTTCCGAAATACGCTCATCATCATGACCAGCAACGCCGCGAGCGGGATCATCGCCGAGAGTTGCGCGGCTGATATAAAACCATCTCCCGAAACGCTGCTTGACGAAGTTCAGGATGCGTTGCTTGGGTATTTCCGCCCGGAGTTTCTCGGCCGCACGACGCCCATCGTCTACTACCCGTTGACCCCCGCCGATCTGGGTGAAGTCGCCAAGCTTCAACTGAAAAAACTGGGACAACGCTTATTGGCCGCCCATCGGGCCGCTTTTGCGTGGGACGCGACGGTTATCGAATACATCGTCTCGCGATGCAATGACCGATCCGCCGGCGCCCGTGTGATCGAACGCGTTCTCAATGGGGAATTGCTGCCGTTGCTGTCGCGGCAAGTGCTGGCGCGGATTAGCGATGGAAAGGCGCTTGGTCACGTTACGGTGTCCGTAGACGCCGGTCGGCTTGCCGTGGATATGGCGTAATGCCTAATTCGCCGCTCATGCCCGTCAAGCGCAACTTGCGAGCGATTTCAGCGATAACAATAGCAACAAGCGGTAATGTGCCGCACATCAAAGGGTCTGAATCAAACAGGGAGTCACCATGCCGGTTTACATGAATATCCAGGGAATCAAGGGTCAGGCGACCGAGACGAATCATAAGGATTGGATCGAGTGTCTGAGCATGTCGTCGCCAGTGGCGCGCAAAGTCGGGGAAGGGGCGTTCGGCCTCGATGCGATCAGCAAGGGTTCGCTGAGTTTCGGGAATCTCATGCTGACGCGCAAGGTTGATTCGTCGAGCGTTCCATTGGCCAAGCAGACCGCGCTGGGCAACGTGTACGATTCGGTAGACGTACACGTCACCACGCCCATCGGCGGCGGCGAGAAAAATCTCCTCGAGTATAAACTCGAAAAAGCCTGCATCGTTTCCCACTCGATCGACGTGGTTACCGAGCAAGGCGGCCCGCAAGCCTTGCACGAAAGCGCCGAGATCAATTTCTCGAAGGTCACCTGGACCTACAAGAAATATAAAGACGACGGCAGCGCCGACGGTGTCGTGACCGGGTGGTATGACCGCAAGCAGGCCACCGGCGGATAATTCCGTCGGTCCACGTTCACCTTCGTCTGTCCGTCGCTCGGGTTTGCCGATCGGACGCCATTTGATCGACCGCCGCCCCTGTTAAACGACGTTTGCATGGGCGGCGGTGATCTTGACACGAGGTTGTGGATATGCCGTGGGATCCTGACGACGCCGTGAGTCATCTGTGGACTTTTGCGCATAAAAAATCCATTGGCCGATGTGCGGCATATACCGCGGACGCGATCGAGGCGGGCCATGTCCATATCAATCGAACCACTTATGCACAGGATTTTGGCCCGCGGTTGATCCAGGCCGGCTTTCGCGCAATGCCGCCGGGAACCGCGCCGCAATCGGGAGACGTCATGATCTTTCCCGGCTTCAAGAGGGACCTGGCGAAAAAGATGAAAAAAGATCACGTCGCCGGACACATGCAAATGTACGACGGGGTGCATCACCTATGGATCTCGGACTTCAGGCAATCCGCCAAAGTGTTTCCAGGCGAAGACTTTCGGAAATCGGGCCTGCAATACACGCTCTACCGTTACAGCCAATAGCACCAGTCATCGAAAAACGTTATGCCCAGCTATAGCCAAAACGATCATCCGCTGCTGATCCAGTCGCCCCTTGGGCCCAATGTGCTGCTGATCGATCGTATAGAAGGCGAAGAGGCGATTTCGGCGCTTTTTGAATTCCGTCTTCGCCTTCGATCGCAAAACCTTTCCATCGACCCAAGTCAACTGATCGGCCAGGCGATTACCGTCTCCATCGATCGAACCGACGGCAGCATGAGCCGGCGATTCTTCAACGGCATCGTCACGCGATTCGAAAGTCATGGCGTGATCGACGGGGGATTCTGCTTGTATACCGCCGTTCTTCGACCGTGGCTTTGGCTGGCGACACAAACGACCGATTGCCGCATTTTTCAGGAACAATCGGCGATGGATATCGTCAAGGCGCTCCTGGGCGAAATTGGGTCCTATCCGTTCGAAACAAAAGTCACCGCCACGCCGCCGACGCGGGAATATTGCGTTCAATACAACGAAACCGACTTCGCTTTCATCGGGCGACTCCTCGAAGACGAGGGTATTTATTACTACTTCCGCCACGAAAACGGGAAACATACCCTGGTGCTCGGCGACGAAGCTTCGGCCTTGGCCGACTCGGCGGAAGCGACGGTATCGTTCAAGGACAAATTAAGCGGGGGCCGGGGATTGGATCGGCTTCGCGCGTGGGCGCATGGATACGAATTGCGTCCCGGGAAATGGTCTCATACGGATTACAACTTCAAGACTCCCGACACCGATCTTCTCGGCAAAGGGGCGGCGGGAAAACTGCCGGGTATGCCGAAAAATGAAATCTTCGAGTTTCCCGGCGATTATGACAAAGTGGACGTCGGGCAAAAACGGGCCACCGTGCGCGCCGATCAGACGATTTACGAATACGACGGGGTTCGGGGACAAAGCGTCGTCGAGACGTTCTCCGCGGGGTGTCGATTCGGCGTCTCGGATCACCATACCTCAGCCGAGAAGGGGCGCCGCTATCTGATCACGATGGTTCATCATGAGGCGGATCAAAGCGGCAGTTTTTCCGACGCCCGGGAATCCGACGCCGAAACCGCGTTGTACATGAACTGGTTCGCCGCCATTCCCGCCGACGCCAAAGTGCGCCCCGGCCGGCGCACCACCCGGCCGCGAATCTGGGGGCCGCATACCGCACTGGTCGTCGGGCCGGCGGGAGAAGAAATCTTCACCGATAAGTACGGCCGCATCAAAGTGCAATTCTACTGGGATCGCTACGGACAGCGCAACGAGAAAAGCTCGTGCTGGATCCGCGTCGCGTTCCTTTCGGCCGGGGCCAACTGGGGAATGGTCGCGATCCCCCGCATCGGCTATGAAGTGGTCGTCGAATTTATCGACGGCGACCCGGATCGTCCGCTGGTGACCGGGTGCGTCTACAACGCCAAGAATATGCCTCCCCTCTCCGGCGCCGGCCGGGGCGCGGCGCCGGCGGATATGCCCGGCGCCAAGATGATGAGCACCCTTCGCTCGCAGAGCCTCGGCAAAACCGGTGGCTTCAATGAAATCACCATGAACGACACCTCCGGCAAGGAATCCCTATTCATCAAGGCGCAATACGACGAAATTCACCGCGTCGGGCACGACCGCGACGACGCGGTCGTCCGCAATCGCGCCACGAGCATCGGCAACAACGACTCGCTCACCGTCGGCAACGACCGCAGCGATACCATCAAGCACGATCGAACCGTCGAAATCACCAACAACGACACGCTGAAGGTTCATAACAACCGCGACGTAAAAATCGACGTCAACGACACGCTGAACGTCGGATCAAATCGCGCGGTCAGCGTCGGCGGCAACCAGGATGAATCGATCACCGGCAACGCAACCGAAACGGCGCAACAGATCACCCTGACCGGCCAGATGAAAATCACGCTCCAGTGCGGCGCCAGCTCGATCGAAATGACGCCGGGGATGATCTCGATCAATGCGCCGATGGTGATGATTAATTCGTAGCCGCTATCCGAGTTGGACATTATCATGGCCACAGCCTTTCTTAATGCGTCATTGAAGCCCGAAAGCCTTTCGGCCGACGTTCGCAGCTGTTTCCGCGGCGCGATCAGTTTCATAAAACTCCCGGCGGGGACGCGCGTTTTCAAGTTCACGCAATTTCCGCTGCACGGGCCGAAAGGGATTACGCCATGGTGGTTTTCCTGCCGCCCTCTTAGCGGTTCGGATATTGGACTGGAAGGATTACTCGAACGAGCCAAGCGCCTGAACATCCCGCCCGAACGCTACGCCCGGGCGCGCGGCGCGGTCGATGAAGGTTGGGGAAATGACATGAGCAAACTTCTAGTCGCTCAACTTCTGGCGGACGTCGGAGCCTTGATGGGCCAGAACGCTTCAAAGCCGATCAACAGCAAGATTTCCGAGTATGACAACATTGCATACATCGGCGGAGCGTGGCAGCTTTATATACCCGCCCTGACTGGGCTCCACGTCGCGACAATATCGTAAAAGCCGCCAGTCGTAAGATCGGGCGCCGAGCGATGATGTGCGAATCGAGCGTTTTTTTCTTTCGATCGACGCGAGGCCGGCCTTTTTGTTCTGTTGTCATGTGGCTCTATTCTGATATATTTTCGCCGGCGGGCAGGGGATCGAAAACGGCAACAGGAAAATTCCCGGCCCACGAAAATCGTGGCGACGATCGCTTTCGTGCAGTTCCGCAAGGTCCGCGTATTCGGGCGCGCGGCATAACGTCGATTCGACAGCTCGACTAAAGTCCGGGTTCGTGCGCACGTTGAGGATCCTTGTTATGACCGAAGATGAGATCATGCACTGGGAAAACGGGCTTTTCGTCGAGCCGCAACATTTCCAGACCATGCAGCGGCAAACGATCCAGCGTCACGTGGCGGAGCGACGTCTATTGACACCGTTTCCGTACGGCGTCGTCAGCGCGCAGATCGACAAGGAAACGCTTTCCCTCTCCGGCGGCTTACGCGTGAAGTTTAAGGAATTGCATGTCGTCATGGAAAGCGGCCTGGTCGTTCAACAAGGCGTGAACGCGACGGTCGAAGATCTGGATTTTAAGGATTTCACCGGCGGCGGTACGTTCACGATTTACCTGCTCGTGCGAGCCTGGGATCCCACTCAGCGCGTCATTTCGGATGCCGAGGACGGCGAGAGCATCGGCAACGGCCGCCATGCGGTCACGCGCTATAAGCGAAAATGGGTTTCGGTTCCGGATGAAAACACCGGCGGCACCGACGACACCAAGATCCCAACTCGTCTGATCGACGCACGTCTGATCGCGGTTGGGCCGGGCGATAGCAAGCCGGACAGAACATGGGAGGCGATGCCTCTGCTACAGATCACCGCGAGCGTGCCCCCGCTGGTCAAGCCGGATTACGCTCCGCCCTGCTTCCGCTTATCGGGCTCTGACGGCCTGAAAAATCTCGTGAAGCTGATCGACCTCCGCGTAGCCGCGCGGCTGAGTTTCCTATCCGCTCTCTCCTTGCCGGAAAAACCGTCGCGCATCGACATGGAGACGCTCGTGAAGTTTCAGTCGATGACGATGAATCGGGCCGCGTTGTCGCACGCGCTGCGAAGCGATTCGCTGTCGGCTTATGAAGCGTACGGATTGTGCCTCCAGTTATATGCCGGGCTAAAAGGAGCGGATATTTCGCCAGACTCGGTGGTTTCCAACTATGTACACGATAATCCATGGCCGGCTTTTCAGGCGTTGTTTGAGATGATCATCGCGGCGACGCCGGAATCGGTGGAGCGATGGCGGCGTTTCGAGCTGACGCCGGTCGGTCCGAGTAATCCGTACGTTCAATCGTGCCAGCCGGATCTGGAACTGGTGGCGCAGGGATGGACCTGCGTGCTTGCGGTCGCGGCCGATTCGGCGAAGAACCTTGATGTGGTGATGATCGCGAAGAACATCCGCGTCGGATCACCGCTGGGACTGATGTATCTGGAGCCGGGCCAGTTTATCGGGTGGAAGGAAGTGCAGGAAGTGGTGGAGCCGATCCATGCGCCCGGTGGACACACTCGGTTTCTTTTGCTGAACATTAATCAGGAATCGCCCGCGTGGAAGGCGGTGATGCACGTCCGCACCATCGGCGTGCGCTATGCCGACCAGACCGGCGCCGTGCCCGTGCAGCTCAGTTTCCGGTTGTATATGAAGCCTCCGGCGTCGGCCGCCCGCGGGTGACGCGCGTAGATCAACCGTACCAACCGTCAGCCGGTCGCCTGATGGAGATGATCCTCATGACCCCATTGACGCAGGAAAACCTCGCGATGAACGATTCACTGGACGCCGCTTCACAAACGGACGACGCGCTGCAGGTCGAAATATGGGGACCGCCCGGGAACGGGAAAAGCGTCCTGCTCGTTTCCATCGTCGAGACGCTGCGGTCTCTCGATCAGTTCATCGATTACACGATGTCGCCCCATCTGCACACCGTTCGAAATGACCTCATTGACGGCCTGGAAACCAAGTTCTCCCAGCCGGACGCGGAACTGAAACAACAGAAAAAAGAGGGCGAAGAGATCAGCGTGATGATCCCGATGGGCGACGGCAATTCGCGAAAGGTAAGAATCGTTTCGCGCGCCGGCGAGGATCTCTATACTTCCACCCGTGGAATCGACGTTCCCAAGTTCACCGAGGGCCGCAAGGGCAAAGTCCTCGTCGTCTGCCTCAATCCTTTTAAGATCGATTCCGAGATGGCCTGGAAAGGCCTCAATCAACTCATCGCCGCGCTCCAGACCACCGGGCTTGATCTGCCCTCGGCCTTCGAATCGGCGGTTTGGACGCTTTTTCAAGTAAGACCGGAAGTCATTGCCAACCGCCCGAATCTGAAGCGCCTGCTTTCCGCGTGGTCCAACAGTGAAATCTCATACGAGCCGGCACAATCCGATCCGGCAAAGCGCTTCGTCTGGAAGGGCATAAATCAAGGCTCCAAGGACGAGCTCTGCAACGAAATGCGCCAACTGATCGATCGAAGCATAAGTCTTCAGGGCCCGTTGGTCGACGTCGTGCGACTGGCGCTGCGGCGCATCGAAAACTCGGTGGTGGTTTTGACTCACGTCGATCTGATCGACGCCGTCCTTCCGTCGATCACCTTCACCGATTTGGAGCGTGTCTATAACTACTTGTTCAAGGAGCGGCCCGAGCGAATGGTGAGCCAGCAGGCGGTGGCGCGGCTCTTCGAAGTCGAGATGGATAAGCCGTATAATTCGCGCGCCGGCGCTGCACCCGAAGACGATGACGATACGACCAGCGTTCCGGGCGGCTCGCGGGCCATGCCGCTGGGCGTGCCTAACGCCGCCCCGGGAAACGGCGACGGCGCGAGCGTTTACTCCGGCCGAGGGGGGATCCGCAAAGTCCTTCGCAAGGACGGCGCGGTGCAACTGGTCAACTACCTGCGCGCGATCGCAAAGCGCGGGACTGAGCCGGCGACGGTTCAGGTCACGAAGCTCACTCAACAATTGATCGATGCCGCCAACGAACTCAAATCGGCCCAGCGGAATCAGCACAACGCCGAGAGTCTGCTGGAGCAAACACGTTCCGCGCTCGAGCAGGAGCGGACGGCTCGCGCGCAAAGCGCCAGCGACGCGCAGAAACTCGACGCAATGATCCGGGAAAAAACACGCCAGATCGAAAAGGCCCAGCAGGATCTCAACGCCGCCCAATCCGAGCGGCAAGAACTGGCGACCCAATTGCAAGAAGCGCAATTGAGCCTTAGATCGACGAACTCGAGACTGAGCGAACTCGGGCCGGCGGCGGAACTCGCCCAGGCGCTCCGCGTGCAACTGGAAAGCGAGCAACGCCAATCGCGCGACGGCAGGGCATCGGTGCAAAGGCTCGAGGACGAAAAAAATGAACTCCGAAAGAAACTCGACATGACGTTGCAGGGCGGCAACGCCAGCCAGGAACTCGCGATGAAGCGGGAGGCGGAAGTTCGCCAGGCGAATCAGGAGCGAATGCGCCTGGAAGCGCAAATCGCAAGCCTCACCGCCCAGGTTTCTGCCACCAAGGCCCCTGAAATTCAAGGTGATCTGGACGGCCTGCAACGCGAACGCGACGAACTCCGCGGGCAACTGGTCAAAGCGCAAAATGAGTTGGCGCGATCGGCTTCCCGAATTCAGGCGCTTGAGCGGCCAGGCGCCGCCCGGCCCGCGCCCGCCGCCGCAAATACGCTCGGAATGGAATCGCTCAAACGCCGCGACGACGAGATCGATTCGATTCGCCAGCAACTCCAAAACAAGAATATCGAGCTTTCCAAGGTGCAAATCGTGCTCAAGGAAGCCCAGCTCGGCAGAATTTCGCCTGACGAAGCCCGTCAGCGCGACGCGTACGAGAGAGGCCGGATGGGCGCGTTCAAAATGTGGTCGCTTTTAATGCTTCGATCGCTCCCGGTTTTGCCGTTCCTCGCGGCGGCGGCGGCGTTCATCGTCTTCACCGTCAATCGTACCAATCCCTTCAACAGCGCCGGCTCCCCGTTCATGGTGTGTAGTTTGATCGCGATCATCATCGCGGCATTGGCTTCGCTCGTTGGCGTGGGCTTCCAGGCGGCGCAGCTTTCGCCGCGTTGGATCTGGCTCCGGTCAATCAGCCTCAATGCGCCGCGTACGATCGAGGCATTAACCAGCGGCGGCGAAAAGCTGAATAGTTCGCCCAATAATTTTCTTTTGGAACGTTCGCCGTTACTGTCGATTTTGGGAATCGGAATCGTTCGTTGCAATGACAGCGGACAACGCTATGTGACCAGCGAACTGGGAGCCTGGCTGGGCGCCCCTGAAAAAATCGCGAAGCGCTGGCTTGTCATACTGGATCTTGTGACTCTATTCGTGTTGGCGCTTTGGGTACTGGCGATTGTGCTTCTCCTTCGGCAATAGAAACCTCGGACCGCCGCGCAACTTTTGCGTTTGGCCTCTCGTTAATACGAGGGGGACAGGAATGTCTTTTGAAAGCCGCAATGCAGGAGGCCACCGAGAATTTCGCAGGGATCAAACCGGAAGGTCCGTTCGCCTTTAAGACAAGCCGTGATCAGCCGGTCGGTTTACACTTTGACCGCTTTGGAGAACTGAGCCCCGAACAGGCGACCGAGCTTCTGGAGGTCCGGGACGGATCGCGCGCTGAATGCCTGATTCGGCTGCCGGGCGAAATCATCCTCGCCGAACATGCCGGAACTGGTTATTTCGACGAAGCGACCAAGCAACGGTCGGGTTATACGATCCGCCGCCAGCCTCTTCACGAGCAAACTCTTCACGACGGGTTTGAGGCCGAGCCTTCCATCGACAAGACCGCTACAAAAGCCATTGAGCGCTCGGCGCTCCCCGCGCCGAAAACGCAGTGGGAAACCATCGGTGTTTCGAGTCCGGAAAAGTCGATTAATCCATTCGTCGTGGCGGCTCCGACGCCGGCCGCGCCGGCGCCGGCGCCAAGAACCGCGACCGATCCGATCGAACTAGGCCAGCTGCTGTCGAAAGTCGCCGCCGACAAGGCAAAATATGAATCGGATCTGCAGAGTCATCGGCTTAAAGTCATCTCGCTGAAAAACCGCATAGAAGAACTGGAGGCCGAGGCCGCGTCATATCAAAAGCAACTACATCAGCTCGTCGAGCTTTATAAGAACTCCGAAGTCACAAACGCTCAAATCCGCGCGGATTTGAGCAGGCTCCAAGACGGAAAAGCAGGTCTTGAGAAGGAACGGCAAACGCTGATCGCCGAATTGGCCGCGACGCGTCACGACGTAGCGATCCTCAAAGAAAAAGTCCAAGAGCAGATGGCGGTCGAGCATCAAAGCGGCGCCGACCGCGAATGGCTCAAGGCACAGAAGGAAAAGCTCGAAAACGACCGGCTGTCGAATGTCGTGGTGGAAGAGAAACTGAAAAAGCAAAAGGAAGACCTCGAGCAAGAGCGCGATAGATTTGACGCGCAATGCGCCGCGGTTGAAGAACAGAAAAATATCTGGAAGGCGCCATCCCCTTACGGCTACGACAGCGTCGCCGCGTCACGGGATCAATCCAATCAGATCATGGCGCGCGCATGTATTTTCTTCTTCATTACCATCGTGCTGCTGGTGCAGTGCGCTTCGTATATCCATGAGGCGTTGAGGCATTGACCCCGCAGGTTCATTAAATCGCCGCGATCGATCGCGAGAGGCCGGGCCAAGCGTCACAAGCGCGGCAATTGGACGATCAGGATGCACCGGTTCACGTTGACCGCGCGACGATGTTGAGTTAATGTGTCGCGGACCTGCAGTGTAGGGAGGACAAGAGGACAGGGGATTATGGACGGAACAACGGAACCCGCAATTCGGTCCCCCGGGCAGAAAACGGTCGTGCCGGGTGTAGCTCCGGCGCCCGCCGCGCCTCTTCGACCGGCCGTCGCCGCGCCGCGGCCTGAACCTGCGGGGGACGATCTGGCGGTTTCGCCGGACGGCCAGTTGCCGCGGGAGTTTATCGCCATACCGATCTGGTCGCAGCAGGCGGCGGCCCCACTCAAAATATGCGCGATTGTGCGCAAGGCTCCCGATCCGCTCCAAGGGGCGCTGCTGCATCGACGCGATTTGCTCGACGCTAAAATCTACCTGGGATGCATTACCGACGCGATCGGGGTGGTCGAGTTTCTCGAGATTTGGGTTCAGAACCTCGATGGACTGGCCGAAGCCGCCAAAGCGCGCATCCTGTGCGGCGATGCGATCAATAACACGACGATCGACAACCGGTGGCGCGGCATGTTCGACGTGTCGTCCACGTCGTGGGCCGGCGCACTGATCGCGTGCGGTTTTGAAAAGTCCAATCCCCCGCCCACTTTTCTTGACGTCAAGCAAACGATGCCGGTTCATCCCGATGGATGGCGACTCTGCCGCGATGACGAAGCCCTGCGCGGCGCCGATCTTCCGCCTTATGCGACGACCATTCACCGCTATTTGTTCCGTGGAACGGCGAATGAAAGACGATTTGTTCCGCTCTCTCCCGACGCGCCGCGAAATGGCAATACTGTCGAGTATGAGACGGTTCTTCCGGACCTCAAGCGATTGGCGCCGCTGAATCCCGGGGGCGGCTTGATTCTCCTTCGCCACGCCGCCAATCTGCGTCTTCGCGAATATGCCGAGACGCTTGGGGGCAAGAAATTCGAAGGCGCCGCCTATGGAAAATCGCGCCTGCGCGCCGGCCCGCTTCGAGCGCTGGAATCGTCCAGCGGCGGCGGTTTTTTCCCGGGGGAGCCAAATACGAACGCCAGCCGTTTTGTGGAAACGTATCTTTTGAAGGTATCGTTGCTGGCCAGCATGATCGACGAGGTCGGCCGCTTCACGAAAACGACGCAAAGGCCCCTGCTCAACTTGCAGCCGGCAAGTTTCGCCGTCACGCTCAACGACGCCGGCCCGCATCTTCCGTCGCTATGGACCGCGCGGGCGATGTTGATCGATTCGGGCGACGCGGTGCCTTTTACTTTTCCCCAGGGCGAAACGTCGTACAAATTCTTCTTGCCGGGCAAGAGCGTCAGGACGTCGATTTATCAGCCTTCGACACTTTCTCGCGGGCCGATCACCGGATTTGGCCAGCTTTATTTGAGCGGCGGCGCGTTGCCGGAAAAAGCCGCAAGCAAGGTCTTCGACGGCGTGCTCACCGTTACCGACCCGATTCGTCCGACACGGCGTGATATCATCCGCGTGCGCTTGCCTATCGGGGATCAGCGCGTCGATCTTTACGTGAGGGTCGATCCCAACGCCGGCCCTTCGCCGTCGGTTTTGAAATTTCGCTCGGTGCCGGACGCGCGACTGCGTTCGCTGGAATCGGCCATTCCGATCGGGGTTCCGCAGGAAGCCGCATTCGAGTTTTACCCGCTGTTCGGGAGTGCGTGCGACGTCTATTCGCTGTCGGTGCTCGGCGTGGAAATTCTTCTAACCCGTCCGATTTCCACCGGCGCCGCCGCGGGGGCCACGTTCAATCACGCCGAGCAGTTGCGCGATTTGCTGAATCTCGCCATGCGCTGCCGGGAGACCTATTCACAACAGCCGCTGGAAACGCGGATCCGGGCAATCTTCATGGAGCGCTCCGATTGGCTTCAAAAGCTCGGCCCGCATTGCCTGATCGGACAGACGATTGCCCCCGACGTCGCGATGCGTTACATCACGCCGGACCTCTGGTGGTCCACTTTGGCTTTGCTTATTCGAATGTTGCCGGGCAACGGATATGACAGCGCGCTTCTCGATCTGGGCGACATGTCCGGCGAACGGATGGAGGGCATCTATGACGTGCTGCAAGGCGATCTTACAACCTTAATCCAACGGGGAAGAAACCTGCTTTTCGGCGAATGGGGTATGAACCGCGAACTGGGCGGTATTCTGCGCGATATGGCCCAGAGCGCCCGGCAGACCACTAAATGACCGAAAAGTTCAATTCATCGGGCGCCGGCCATATTCGTTTTCATTAAGAATGGGATGGAATAGTCTAATGTCAAGGTCACTTGCTTTTCGGTTGGGCTGCCTGACGCTCCTGATGGAATGTTGCCTTTCAGCGGGCTGCCATCCGGGTTACAATCTGAACCTGTCCCTCGATGCGGCGTACGGAAAATCGCTGGGCGATGAAAAAGTGTTCGTCCACGTCATTCCGGTGAACACGCGCGACCGCGATCAGCTTGCCAATATGCCGATCGACAGCTACTGGCAATCAACCGGTACGACCAAGCAAAAGATTTCTCGAGAGCAGAACACGAAGATATTCGACCTTTCCGCCGACAAGCCAACGGCTACATTGTCGCGGGATGACCCAATTTGGTCGGTCTGGAAGGATTTGGGCGATTCGGAATTGATGATTCTCAGCAGCCGGCCGGTTCCGGAAACGTCCTCAAGTGGCGAAATGGACCCGCGGCGCCGATTCATTCCCGCCAGCGCCGCGGCTTGGGCGTCGCACGATGTGCGCATCGTGGTGACGGCGGGCGGTTTGCGGGTACAGACGCGCCAGATTATATCGCCGCATTGACCTCAATTCGGGGAGCATGAACTTGGAAGTGCAAGAAATCGTTAATCGCCTCCGCCTACTCTCGCTCACGCTGGTCGCTTCGACCCCCGCCGAACGGGAAACGAGGCTTCGTCAGGAGATCAAGACGATCTGCACGCAGACGCCGCGCGCCGAGCAGGCGGCGCTACTTGAACGCCTGGGAAATGCTTTCCCGGTCTGGCCGCCGGACGTTCCGCCACCGGCGCCTTTGAACGACGACGAAATGATCGAAAGACTTCGCATGCGGGCCGACGTCAGTGAATTGGAACGTCGCCGGATCGAATCGCTCTTGCGAGGCCGCGAATTAAGTTGCGGCCTCAGCCCCGAAGATATTCGCAACATCCGCGGGAGGATTGCCGTCGACCCCAATGCCGATCCCGTCGTGGGCCGTGTCGTCGAAGCGCTGCTGGCTATGCTTCAGACTTTGGCGGACGTCGATCGCGTCTATAGGATATTTTTGCAGAGTCATGAATTGGGAATGTGGGGATTACAGATTCCGCGGCTACGGGAGACGGTCGTGCAACTGCTGACCCGCCCCGACGACGATCCCGCCCGGCACGGCGATCTGGCGCGACTGGAAAGCTCGTGCAGCATGTTGAGCCGCGTCTCTGCCATGCTTGTGCAGTGGCCGGCGTCATATATGAGCAAACTGGCCGAACAATACGCCCCAAGCCGCGTGGAAGCGTCCATTCCTCGAAAAATGATGGGGGGTCTCAATTTCGAAGCCGTGTGGAACGAATATATTCGCCGGCTGGGCGGTGAGAAGGACATCGAAGGATGCAAGGCCGAATTCATCTCGCTATTTAAGAAGATACTAAACGAGACGGCTTCCACATGAGTCGTTTGCCGACAAACAACTTCTCCGCTCCCGATGAAGACTCGCCGCCGGATGCGTCGGCGTTCGGGCAAGAATCCGACGCGTTGCATCTCACCCCTTTCGGCGCCCTGGAGGATGAACCATTCGTAACGCAAGCCCATGTCGCGCCGTTCGCGACGCCGCCGGCATCGCCGGCGCCGCTCAACCTCCCGGAATCAATCGCGCCGTCCGCTCCTTCCGGTCTTTTGGATCCGCAGATCACTTTCGACGAACGGCCGCCTGAAGAAATTCCGGCCAAGGAAGAAATTCTCTTTCACAATTCATTCGTACCGGATATCGCGCTCCAAGAAGGTTCGCTTGCGCAGGAATTTCCCCCGCTGTCGGATCCGCGGGCGCTGGGTCGAACCTGCGAGCCGGTCTTCCAGATGGTCTGCCGGCTCAATCGAATGAAGCGAAGCCCCGAAGGTCTCCTTCGGTTTGACGTGGAACGCATTCGTTATGATTTCGTGCAGCTTTTCGATGAGATGACCGTCAAGAGCATTTCAGAAGGATGCTCGCCGCAATTTAACGCGCTTCAGGAGCCGTTGCGCTGTTTCGTGGACATCGTCATGACGCGGGCGGGTTTTCCGTTTGCCGACGAATGGCGCTGGCTGACTTCCACGGTCGATCCCGACGCGACATTGTTCGGGTCGGCTTCGGAATTGACGCCAAGCGCTGATTCGTCCCACCGTCAGAGCCTGGAAATTCTCTATATGTGTCTATGCCTCACGGTGGACATCCTGCGATTGCCCGGAGGGGAATCGACGGCGATGGCGCTGATCGAGCGCATCGATGGGAGGATCCATCGGGATGAGTCCGGATTGTTTTGTCCGGCGGCGTATGACGGGGTCTTCACCCGGGCTATCCTCACGCCGGTCGGACGGCGTCTGCGATCTCTGGCCGCGGGAAGCGCGGCGCTGATTCTTCTGGCGATTGCGGGAGCCGTCGGACTGAATCTTTATTATTACCAGCAACTCGATCATTCGATCAGGCAGGTGCGAACTTACCTGGAACACGGCAAACGATCCGTGGACACCAACCATTTAACCTCTGTTGGAAACTGACATGTCACGACGCCGGTTCTCATGGGACCGATTCACGGATTATCACCTGATCATGGCGTTCGCCTTTCTGCTGGCGATCGCCGGATCGGCGGTAGTGGTGATGGTGTTCCGATCGGGCGACATCGGGCCGGGTCTGAAAGCGGCGGCGTGCGGTCTGTGGGCGGGGGCCACCGGACTGGCCGGCTGGGCGATGATCGTGCGATACCTCGAAAAAAAGCGGCGCGCCAGCCTCAATCGCGCGGTCGATTCGGAACTGGCCGGCAAATGGGATCCCGGCTTTGCGCGCATGATCGGAGCATATGACAAGCCGTGGTATCTGCTGTGCGGGGAAACGTCGGTCGGAAAAACCGCCGCCCTTCGCGCCGCCAATTTGCCGCTGGTGCTCGGTCCCGACGGCCAATCGCTCACCGACGCCAATCAGGGGAAAAACGGCACGTTCATGTTCGATTGGTGGTTCTTCGAAAATGCCGTCGTGCTCGATTCGGCCGGCGACATGATCGAAAACCCCGACCAGCGCTGGATCGCGTTTCTCCAGCACGTCCGCGACGCCCGCCCCATCCAGCCGATCAATGGGATGGTGCTCGCCATTTCATCGATCGATCTGCTGGGGAGTCCGGACGTTCTGCGGCGTAAGGCGGAATTACTGGCCCGGCAGGTGGAGGTCGCGCGAAACGAGTTGCGCGTCCGATTTCCGCTTTATTTGCTGGTGACCAAGAGCGATCTGGTCACCGGTTTTTCCGACTACTTTCCGGCAACCGCTGATCTTCGTTCGAGCTTTCAGATCGTCGGATGGTCCAATACGCAGGATCCGCGCGTCGATGATCGCGTGACCACGCCTCAGGAAGTGCGCGCGGGACTGCAAGAACTGGTTGAAAACCTGCGTGAGCGCAGAACCTCGCGCGTCCGCCGAGGGTTCACGACGCGCGAGACCGCGCAACACCGGATCGATCATCTCGACGAGATGTTCGCCTTTCCCCATGCCGTGAGCGGCATGCTCGCCGGCCTGGAAGATCTGGTTACGCAATTCGTCGATCGATTCGGAAATCACTCGCCCCCGTTCCTTCGCGGCATCTACTTCACTTCCGCCTTGCAGACGGGTCAGGCGCTGGACTTCGAGCTTCAAAAGGCGCTGGGACTTGAACAGTTGCCGCAGTCCCGTCGCGGGGCGTCGGATCGGGCGTTCTTCATTCGCGATTTATTTCTGGACAAGATGATCCCCGAAGCGGGAATGGTTACGCCGCTGGAAGACGTGGTGTCGACGGCGCGGCGGCGCGGGCGGGTGCTGGTCGGCGGAACGCTCGCGGCGGCGGCCGCGCTGCTTGTCAGCACCGCGCTGGGCTACATGCAAACGGCCGGACGTACCCGCCCCCATCGCGAGTTGTGGGGACAATTCGCCGGCAACGTCGAATCCGGAAACTTCAACGACCTCGCCCTCTTCGACGCCGCCGGAGCTTACGCCGGAAATCGGCGAACCAAAGACGGACAAACCCTCCTTCAACTCCATCAAAACGCCGTCAGGCTCGGCGCGGAAAATATGTCTAACTGGCTCTTGCCGCTGTCGACAGGACTCAACGCCGCGCGCGTCTCCACTGCGGAAAGCCTGTTCCGCGATCTCGTCTTTTTGCCCTCACTGCGACCGGCGTCGCGGATGCCCGGCGATTCCTCCTCCGGACAAGTCAAGTTGCTCTGCTCGATTCTGCAAGTCCTGGACGCAAAATCGCCGCCGCCCCGCGTTTCGGATCTGCTTACGCTGGCGATCGAGTCGGCGAAATTTGGACTTTCCGGTTCCCGCGCTGACCCCGCCCACCTCCAAGCCACGGCCGTAAGCGAGTTGCTCAGGCAAGGCGCCGGCATGGCGGGAGCCGATGCCGACGCCACCCTGACCGAAGAGCAAAGAAACGCCATTATCGGCGCGTCGCAAAACGCGTTGGCGGCGTGGATCGCGGCAAGGCAGTCGGATGTCGACGCCGTCGTCAAGAACAACCAGCCGCTGCTTCTGGCGGTTCGTGAGTTAGCCGACTACGAGAACGAGCAATTCCTGAGCAAGGACCGCCTGCTTATTCCCAGCGTCGACGGGACTGTCGATCCCGCGGCCCGGCTTCACGACCTTGACTCAAAGAAGCAACTGGTCGATTCGGTGACGGCGCTATGGGAGGCGCCTTCAGTTGATCGTCACGCCATTACGGAAAAGACCGGCCCATTGGGCTCGGCGCTGGCCGCGACGCTGGACGCGCCGGTGGATTTGCAAAACGTGCGCGACGTGATCAATGCGGGCGGCAGGGAAGTCAATCTCATCGATTTGAAAATGGCGATGTCGAATTTCGATCAGGCATTGGCCGCGGCGCGAGAAAAGTTATGCGCCGCCGCCGGCTATACGGCGCCCGCCGCGGAACCTGACTCGCACGCAAAGCTCGAACTCGATCTCAACGAGTTCTACCGCAAGCATCTTGGCGCGGGCATGGCGCGGCCCCGCATCGTCGAGCGTTATGATTGTTACCGCGAGGTGATTAGGGCAATTCAGGATTGGCAGGCCGACAGTTTGGGCGCCGCCGCTTCCGGTCCGTACCCGCATCCTTTTTTCAAACTGCCCGGCGTCCTCAAAGCATTCGACGCGGATTTCCGAGGTCAGCAAGATTATATCAAACATGAATCGGCGTTGATGCCGATCGACGCGTCTCCCGCCACACGGCCGGAGACGGCGCTCCAGCGGCAATTCGAAACCATTTGTTCGCGGACGGTCGCCGACGCGTTCGCGTCGCGACGAATTCGCGCCCTTGACGCGGCGATGGTCAATAAACTCCATATCTGGTCAACCACCGACGCTGAGGTCAACGGAAAGACCGAGGCGGATTTCACGATCAAGATCGCGGCCGGGAAATACTTCGTCTCGCAGTTAACCTATTCCAACGACGTGGCTCCAAAGGTGTTTTCGGAATGGGTTAACGCCATGGAGTGGGCGAACGGCGAATTCTCCGACAACGATCTGGCGAGCCGCAACGACTTGAAGATTTCGCTTGATACCATCAAGACCAACTTGCAGACCTACGGAATGAAATGCTGTACCGCGTGGCATGACGCGGTCGGGGCGCTAAAAAAGCCGAATCTGGCGAGTTGGAAGGACGTTCAAGGCTTCAAGATCGACGATGCGCGCGCGCGGATCGACGCCAGCTTTATGGATGCCTTGCATACCCCGTTTCAAGCGCTCAAGGCGCTGGCGGAACAGCGTCTTTTTTCCGACGTCAGCGATAGCGCCCTCGCGGAGTTGACGCCGTTGAAGAACACGTCGGCGCCGGCATTTGCCGAACCAATCTGCGCGTTCTTGCACGGGTGGGACTTTCAAGGCGCGGTCGAGACTCGCACGAAATTGCTGAAAACTCCCGCGACGCTTGACGCGCGATTAAATCTCGCGACGCCATTGCTGGCGCCGAACGCCGCATCCGCCGCCGACATCTTCTGGTCGAGCCTTTTGGATCAGGCGGTTAATGTGCTGGTCGCCGACGCCAGGCCCGCTGTCCGTTCCGCGATGCTCTCGCTTTCCAATTCCACGGCCAACAAATTCCCGCTCTGTGACGGAGCCGAAAATTGGGCGGATGAGAACATCGACGTGTTGATGAGCCAGATCGACTTCGTGCTCCCGGTCGGCTCACAGGATCTTCGGCATCCGATGTCGGAGAAGATCCGCGACGTGCAGGTGATCGATAAGCCGTGGGATGATTACCTCGGCTGGCTTCGGCGCATGAACGGTTTTCTAAAGAAGGAATCACCACAGAACGATCTTTTGAAGAAAGACGCCGGCCATTGGGAATTGCGTTTTTCCAAATACAACAAGGTCGGCCCATGGTCGGCGGTATTTCTGCAACAAGTGGGGGTCGATCCGGCGCCGCGAATCAATTTAACCGACAATCCCAGGCGCTTCCTGGTCAAGTCAGGAGGGAATTTACTCGGCGGATTCATCGTTTCGCTGCGAGACAGCGGCGAGGATAACGCCGCAATCACGGCGACAATCAAAGACGTAGACTTGGCGGCGCCGTGGGCGGTGCTCCGCCTGGCGATGAAAAATCCGGATGGCCAGATTCCCCCGATTCCCTTGCTTGAAACGCCGCTGGTCCATCCGGGCGGCTCGAGCATTGTTCTCACGATCAACTTTGAGGGCAATCCGCTTCCGCAGGGAACCATTCCGCCGCGCGTTCCCGACGTATCGAACTGACCGCACAAGGTGACGATTCATGGAGGCGTCGGATTCTCATTCCAAGAACGACAGCCAGACGCGCGCGGGCACTGCCTGCATTGCGTCGGCGTCAACCCCCGCGACTGGCGTTGGTCCGGCTCCCGTGAAATTGCGTGCGCGCCTCGAAAGCGTTCGTGCGGCGGCGCGATCGGCCTACCGTTGGATTCCAGGGCTGTTCATTCGAACCGTAAAAGCGATCTATCGTCTGGGGAGAGGGCCTTCGATACAACTTTATGTTTTCGGCAAGCATCCGGCATGGAAAGACTTTATCGACGTGAATGTTTTGCCGCCCGTCCCGAAACCGTTCAACGATTTTCATCGCCGGCTGCGCCCCGCAATCGAAGCGGCGTACAGCTCCAACCATCTGCCTCCGCGAATGGTCGTGTGGCGGCGGGGCCGTTTCACCGGCGTTCTCGCCATCCTGAACAGCCAGGATGCGCCCAACCCCCAGGCCGGAACGTCCCGGCGGTCGCCGTTGATCGTTGGCTCGTGCCTTTACAAGTTTGATGGAGCATCGCTGGATTGGGCGGTTAAGCATGTCGACGCGCTTGGCGCCTATCTGGGGGTACCGCGGCGCTCTTCGGAAGAATTCCTATCGGCGGTTCGCGACGCGCAACGTTCCTGGCCGCGAAAACGGCGCGCTTTCACCGCAAAATCAACCACCCCCGCAAAGATCGTGACGGGGCCGCCGGCGACACCATCGTCGCGTTCGCGAATCGAACATATCACCGCGACCACATCTTATTCCCGTCGCTTGAAATATGCCGCCGCGCTAAGCGCCAAAGACAAGTGGGCGGCGCGCCTGCGGTCGTCGCTTTTGCATCGTCGACGCGCCGATCGCGGCGCCGTCCGCATCATCTCCCTGCTTTCGAGACATCCGCACATGTCTCCGGGAGACTGGTTTGACCTGGCGGAAAGAAACCACTCCCAAACCGACTTGTTTTTGGTCCTCTCGAGCGGCAGATGTTTTCTGATAACAAAACCACTCTCGAAAATCTCAGCCGCCGAGCTTACGCAGATCATCGCGGGCAGCGGCCAAGGGCGGGGCCCTGAACACTCAGATGACATGCATTTGCCGCGCATCCAATAGCGAAAACAGCGAATGTCCTGCAACACCACGCCCTACACCGCCACCGCGGCGGTCTTGCCGAACAATGTCATGTTTCTGGCATCGACGATCTCGACATCGATCAACTGGCCCTTTAGCGAAAGGTCCCCGTCAAAGGCGACGATTTGATCGCCGCCGGTGCGGCCGATGAGTTGGACGTCGTCGGGAGCGATCGCGGCTTCACGCTCGGTCCGGCGTTTTTCCCAGCCCAGTTCAACTCCGTGCGGCGCCGACGGATACGACGGTTTCGACGCCAGCTTGCTCCGCCCCTCCACCATCACCTGCACGGTCTTGCCGACCATCCGGCGGTTATTCTCCGCGCATACTTCTTGCTGCACCGCGAGCAATTCGTTGTTTCTGCGCTTTTTGATATCTTCAGGGACATCATCCAGAAACCGATCGATCGCCGTCGTTCCCGGCCTCGGCGAATACTTGAAAATGAAGGAGTTCTTGAATCCGCAGCGCCTCACCAACCCCGCCGTTTTTTCAAAGTCCTCTTCGGTTTCGGTCGGGAACCCGACGATAAAATCGCTGGCGATGCAGATGTCCGGCATAACAGCTTTCGCGCGGTCGATCAGATCCAGGTACTGGCTGGCCGTGTAGCCGCGATTCATGAGTTTCAGGATTCGGTCGCTGCCGCTCTGGGCGGGGACGTGGAGGTAGCGGCAGATCCTTTCGCAATCGCGCATGACCCGCAACGCGTCGTCCGTGAAATCCCGCGGAAAACTGGTCACGAATCGAAGCCGCGGCAAATGAGGAACCGCTTCGTGAATCTCGTAAAGAAGCTCGGCGAACGTCGTCTTGCGGCCATCGCCATGGCCGTAAAGGTAGTGATTGATCGTCTGCCCCAGAAGCGTCACTTCGCGCACGCCGGCGTCGGCCAATCGCCTGACTTCATCGACGATATTTTGCGGCGGGCGATGCACCTCCGGGCCGCGCGTATAGGGAACGACGCAATACGTGCAGAATTTATTGCAGCCGCGAGTGATGCGGACGTAGGCTTGCGCGACATTGTCGTGAGCGCTGACGCTGCGGGAAAGATCGAGCAATTCCAGCGTGTCCTCGGCGGCGTCGAGCGTGCCGGAGCGCCGGACGGCCGCGCCCATCAAGGCGATTTGCCGTTCGCGCTTGCCGGCTTGACCGGTGACGACGGCGTTGTGAACGAGGGAGGCGAGCTTGTCCAATTCGCCGGGACCGCAGAGAATATCGATATGCGGATGACGTTGGAAAATGGTTTTGCCGTCTCGCTCGGCCATGCATCCGATAACGCCAATGATCAAGCTTGGGTCGGCTTTCTTGCGATCGCGAAGTTCGCCGAGGCGCGACCAGACTTTTTGCTCGGCATGTTCGCGAACGGAGCAAGTGTTGTATAAAATGACGTCGGCGCCGTCTCTGTCTTCTATACTTTCATAACCATGGGAACGAAGCTGGCCAAGGACGAGCTCGCTGTCAAGCACGTTCATTTGGCAGCCGAAGGTTTCGAGATAGAGCTTGCGACGCATAATTGTCACGCTATGATAGTGCAGGTTCGGATCGCGTGCCAGTCAATGGCGCCAGGCGGAAAATTCCAGCGGAAATTCAGGTCTGCCAATAAACCGTGGTTGAGCACGCGTGTAAAAAAGCGGGAGGCAGAGCATGGGGGTTCTTCAGCAACGAGGACGCATGTTTCATTTTGGTCGCATGGTTCGCAAGAATACAAGTAAGGCCGCCGGGGCGGGTCGCGGGCAAAAGATCCCGGCGTCCGCGGTGGAATCACTGGAAAACCGGCGGTTGCTGTCGGCCGCCGTCGGCGTCATGACGTTTGATTTGACCAAGCCCAATGCGGCGGCCGCCCAGCCGGTTCTCGGTTTATCGCCAGCCCAGGTGGAACAAGCTTACGGCTTTAATAATGTCACGATCTCGCCGACCGCGGCCAACGGCGCCGGGCAGACGATCGCGATTATCGATGCCTATAACGATCCGGTCATTGCCAGCGACCTGGCGACGTTTGATGCGCAGTACGGTTTACCAACGCCGAATCTGAAGGTGGTCAATCAAACCGGCGGCGCTGCGCTTCCGACCGTGGATGCGGACTGGGCCGGGGAAATTTCGCTCGATGTGGAATGGTCTCACGCGATCGCGCCCGGCGCCAATATTCTGCTCGTCGAAGCCACGTCCGCAACGAACGACGACCTGATGGCCGCGGTGAATTACGCGCGCAAGTCCGCCGGCGTTTCGGTCGTGTCGATGAGCTTTGGAGGCAGCGAGTTCTCCGTCGGCGATGCGTATGGCGACACCGAAAATCAGACCTCGTTGGATCCCGATTTCACCACTCCCGCCGGCCACCAGCCCGTCACTTTCGTAGCCTCGGCCGGCGACGGCGGAAGCGCCAACGGCGTTTCCTGGCCGGCCAGTTCGCCAAACGTATTGTCCGTCGGCGGCACCACGCTGACGACCGACGCCAACGGAAACTATGCCACCGAAACGACCTGGGTCGATACCACCGGCGGATACAGCACCATCGAACCGGAGCCGACCTACCAGTATGGCGTTCAGAAAACCGGCAAAAAAAGCACGCCCGACGTCGCCTACGACGGCGATCCAAACACCGGCTTTGCCGTCTACGATTCCTTGCCCGATCAGGGCGAATCCGGGTGGCAGGTCTTCGGTGGAACAAGCGCGGGCGCTCCGCAATGGGCGGCGCTGATCGCTATCGCCAACCAAGGACGGGTTTTGGCCAATCAAGCCACGCTCGACGGCCCCACCCAGACCATCGAAACGCTTTACGCCCCTTACAGCCCGCCCGGCACGACCGGGTATGCCGGCTATCAGGCCGAGTTTAACGACGTCGTCGACCCGCCGAACTTTACCGGCGGCGCGTACACCAGCACCGGCCGCGATCCGTTCAATGGAGGCTTCACGACCGGCAACCACAAAATCGTCACGACTTCAACGCCCGGCTACGACGTCGTCACCGGCCTCGGTTCCCCGAAGGCCGCCGCCGTCATTGCCGCGCTCATGACCACGACGATACCGGCCGGGACCGGAGGCGCTCCAATCGGATCCGGCGGCACGCCGATCGTTCCGGTTACTCCCATCGTTCCCGTCGTACCGGTGACGCCTGTGCAAATACCGCAGCCGCCCCCTTCTCCAATCACCGCCACGTTCATCGGCGTCCCCACCGATTCGGTGGTCGCCGGTTCCACCGGCGCCCTGCAACTGATGCTCGGCAATTCCACTGTCGCCAAATTCGACGGCCCCGTCACAGTTAAACTCTACGCTTCCACCGATAACGTGCTCTCCTCCGACGACATGCCGATCGCCACCATCACGTTGCCGAAGGTCAATCTCCGCGCGGGCGGCTCTAAGAGAGAGTCTCTGAAATTTACCTATTCCAGCGCGCTCGACGGCGCCTATTTCATCGTCGGCTCCGCTTCGGACAACATCAATTCCACCACGGTTGAAGCCGACGCTCTGGCCCCCGTGACCATCAGCCCCGCCCATGTCGATCTCGCGACTTCGTTCGGCGGCAACGCGACCGTCGTCGTCGATCCCGGCCACGCCGGCATCGCCACCATTCTTGTGCAAAACGTCGGCACGATGGCCGCTACGGGAAATTTGAGCCTCCTCCTCTATAGCTCCGCCGGGCCGGCCCTGGGTCCAAATGCGGTGGTTTTGGCGAGTCTGCCGGCCCATGCCTTCGCGCTGAAAGCCGGGCGTTCGATCTCGCTTCGGCTTCATTTTGTCGCGCCGAATATCGCCGCCGGAAGTTATTATCTCATCGCATCGGCAACGCCGGTAAGCAATCCCGCCGATTCGAATCCACTTAACAATATCGCGTCGGCAGTCACCGTTTCCGCTTAATCCTTTCGCCTAAACCGCACATCGCATGCGTGCGAACCCTCCCCGTGCGCTCC
>DASZME010000024.1:0-11519 GCA_035551995.1 Tepidisphaeraceae bacterium | reverse complement strand
TTGCTGGAGAAATTAGGGCTGACGCTGCCGGCTCAGCCGCCGCCTCGGATCCGGGGAGGAAAGCTGCTGACGCCAGAGCCGAACGACGAGGCGCCATCGGCGTAAAAGCATCGGCGTGTGGTGGAGACTTTCGTCGATTTTTCTCGATTGGATCAAAATAACGAGCGTCGGCGGTCGAAAGTGCGAAAGTCAGGCTAGTCTCAAGGTGGCTGGCACCTTGTGCTGCCTCCACGGTGGCTGGCACCTTGTCCTGCCTTTGCGAGTTGACCAGGGCTTGCACATGTACCGACACGACATCCATTTTCCGTAGGCAGCGGTTGACATGCGGAGTCAAATCTTAATGAATAACCTCTTCCGATATGCCCACCAGCAAAGAACCCAGCAGAAAATGAGGAACAATGACGCCTCGGTCATCGGGGCGAACATCTTTCCATAGTCGGCGAACGTGTCGGCAGGAGGGGGCGTATGCGCGAAGATTTGATACCGCAACCATGCGTAGCATCGGCCGGGAAGCTCGTAGACGTCCTGGCCGAAATGGCGCCTCATCGATTCTCGCACGAATGGCTTGAGCATCTGCGATACGCAGTAGATGCCGATCGAATTGGCGCCGACGACGATCAATGGGTATTCCCAGCGGCGGATTCGCCAGACGTCCAGGACCAGGTAGAAGGCCGCCAGCGCCATCAGTGCCCAGCCTGTACTGAAGAGGGCCCAGGATGGTGTCCAGATTCGTTTCACGACCGGGCAAATACCGAAGTGGCCCAGGCCCCAGCCGGCCGCAAGGGCGACGGCGCCGGTGAGGAGAAGAACGCCGACTTTTTTGGCGCCGGCGTGACGGGCTCGCAAAAGTTCACCGGCGAGCAGGCCGAAGATCATTGTCGCAAGGGAGGGGACAAAATTGAGGGTTTGATATCCGCCGGGCTCAAAGGTGAAACGCTTGCCGTCGGGGCGGGGGAAAAGGTTCAGCAACCGCTGATCGACATGGGCGGCAAAATTGGTGTTTTTCTCCCAGTGCGACGCGAAACCGCTCAGCCGATGCCAGTCGGCGGGTAGTTTCGCCGACGCCAGGTCGAGGTTGACCGGCGGCGCGGGGTATAACGCAAAAGCGCCCCAGCACGCGATCAGAATCAGCATCGCGGCAAAGAACTGCCATCGTGGTTTCACCCACGCCAGTAGAAAAAGGAAGGGATAGCCCAGGCCGATCTGGGCCAGCACGTTCGTGAACAGCCAATTGGTGCGTGGGCGACTGGTCGAGGATAGGAAGACGGCCAAAAGCACAAGTGCCGCCGATCGAAACAAGGCGTGAAGCAGCATGCGTGCGAACGATTGTCCCGATGCCCGGCGACTAGCGACGGAAAAGGCCAACGCCGTTCCGACCATGAACATGAACGACGGCTGAATCAGGTCCCAAAGAGAACAGCCGGCCCAAGCCGTGTGATCGGTCTGGAAAGCGGCGTGGCGCCAGAGGGGCGTATCGAGATGACTCCACCCCGGCGTGGAATCGAATCGGGAAACCACGGCGCCGATTTGCAAGCCGGCGGAAATCATGAGGAGCATGATCAGCCCGCGATAAGCATCGAGCGAAACCAGTCGCCCGGCGGCGGCGGTCGTCGTTGGCGATGACCTTTGACTTGCGGGCGCCGGCAGATCGGTCGAATATCGATCAAGCGGCGTAACAGCCCGATGCGGCGTATCGGTTTGGTGCGTCGGTGGCGCCATTGGCATGTGGAATCCCGTTTTGAGATCGCTCCCTTTTTTAGTTGTACACGGACTCGTCGGGGGTGTTGGATATTGCAGCGTCTCGATCATGCGCTAATACGCCCGCACCAGCACCGAGCGCGGATATGCCTGAAGCACGATTTGCTCGTGCGGTATGCCGGCGGTGGCCTCGGCCTCGGCGCACCATTGGCAAAGTCCCACGCCATGGCCAAGGCCGTGGCCTTCGGCGAATGTGATCGAATCGATGTCGTTGATCGGCCGGCAAAAGCCGCTGAGCAATTTATTGCCGTCGGCGGCGTCGGTGCCGATCGCGACGCGCAGTTCTTCGCATCCGAGGCGATACAGGCGGCCGGATCGATCGGTCACGGTGAAGCTTTCGGGGCGGCCGTAGCGATTGACGGAAAGAATATCGATCCGCGCTACTTCGCCGATCGATTTTTCGGGAAGATTGTGGCGCGTCCCCCAGAGCCGCAGGCGGCGGGTGACCTCGGCCTTGGAAAGCGTCACCGGTCCCCACGAAAAATGGGGCGAAGCGGAGCATCGCGTTCCGACGTTTTGCTCGGAGAGCGCCTCGCTGGGCGGGTCGCCGAAGGCGGCGGAGGCGGATTGGGTGATGCCGCCGCAGCAGGAGCTGAAGTAGGCTTTGAAGATCCGTTCCTGACCCGGTTCGCCGGCGGCCACGACCACGCCGCGCGTGGCTTCCACGGCGTTTCGACTCTTTGCCGACTCGGCGGAAATGCCGCCGTACACCTGGCTTCGCGTGTCGCTGAAGAGATCGTAACCGGCGCCGGCGCTGCTTGTTCGCGCGACGTAGATGGCATAGGTTCGAGCGACGATCGCCTGGGCGCGATACGCGGCGGGATGCCAGTACGTCAGCATCTCCTTGTCCAAAACGCCCATGAGGTAGCCGTCGATGTCCACGTCATTGATCACGTCAAATCGGCTGATGGATTTGGGGACAAGGCGGTAAGCCCCGCGATAGGCGTGACCATCCAGGCGAACGTCGCCCTCCTTGGCCGGCTCGATCCGCAGTTCGCCGGAACCGAGCGGCAGATCGCCGACGCGCCATCCGCTTGCGGTGAGAACGATCGCCGCCTGCGCGTTATGCGCCAGGCCGATCCGACTGACCACGCCCGATCCGGTCCGGAGCGTCGGCGGATCGTTCGCGCTGATCTCAACCGTCGCGACATTCTCCAGAATAAGCACGCGAACGATCGGAGCGCCCTGCGGCGTGGCGCCGCGATTGGCGCCTTGGCCGCAGCCCAGGGGGAACAGACTCGCCGCGATGCAGAAGGCGACGAGCGAAACGCGAAGGGGGAGCGAGCGGATCGACCGCGGCGGAATCCGGGGGAATACGTGCATTGGCGTCCTTGCCTGAATCATCGCGCCGCCAGTCTCGATGCGTCCGCCCAAAGGCGACTGTCCGCAATGCCCGACGGGAGTGACGCGAGCAGTTTAGCAGATTGAGAGAAGCAAGCCAAACCGCGCGCGACCCGCCGCTTGCGTATCGCGACTTTGCTGAATATCTTCGCGGCATGAACATTAAATCGCCGATGAAAACCGCGCGGTTGCTTTTGATTTCGTTTGCCGTCGCGCCGTTGAATGCCGAGCCGGCGAAGGACCTTCCGCCGGTTTCGATCGGGCGGTCGTTGGACAACAATGTCAATTCGCCGATGGTCGCGAAGGACGCCGGGGGGACGCTTGGGTCGATCCAACGGTTTGATCCCGCGCTCGACGCGCTTGTTGCCGCTGACGCGAAGGTTGAAATTCTGGTCGAGGGGTTGCAATGGGCGGAAGGGCCGATCTGGTATGAGGGCGGATTGAATTTTTCGGATGTGCCGCAGAACACGATGTATCGCTGGACGCCGGAGAAGGGCGTTCATCCGTATCTCAAGCCCAGCGGCTATACCGGCGCCACCCCCCGCGGCGGGGAGCCCGGCTCCAATGGCCTCACGCTCGATCATCAAAACCGCCTGACAATCTGCCAGCATGGCGATCGCCGCGTCGTTCGTCTCGAAAAAGACGGCAGGCTCACCGTCCTGGCCGATCGCTATCACGGCATGCGGTTCAACAGCCCAAACGACCTTTGCTACGACGCCAAAGGAAATCTCTATTTCACCGATCCGCCCTACGGCCTCGAAGGCGAAAACCACGACCGCAATAAGGAAATGGACATGAACGGCATCTACATGATCCGATCCGGCGGTGAAATGGTTCGGCTGAACAGTGGCCAGATCGTTTACGCCGACGGCAAGACCGCGCCGCTGAAATACCCCAATGGCGTGGCATTGTCGCCGGACGAAAAGACGCTGTATATCTGCGTCTCCGATCCCGACCATCCGGTGTATCTGAAGTATGACGTGCAGCCGGACGGAAACATCGCCAACGGTAAAGTGTTCTTTGACACGGCCGAGTTTTTCGCGAAGAAGCTGCCGGGATTGCCCGACGGAATCAAGGTCGATGTTCACGGCGATGTCTGGGCCACCGGTCCCGGCGGCGTGTTCATTTTTTCGTCCGCGGGTAAACATCTGGGAACCATTGTGACCGGCGATCGAACCTCCAATATCAACTGGGGCGACGATGGATCGACGCTCTATATCTGCCGAAATCACAACGTATGTCGCATAAAAACACTGACCAAGGGCGTGATGGCGGGGGCGTAACCACGATGGTTCACCCGACGACCGATCAGCCGCGAACCACGCCCCGCAAGCGGGGGCCGCTGTTCCGAAAACAATTAATAAACGCCTGCCGTTTTCATCACCTTCGGGCGAGGCGCAGCCTCATGAACAACTAACGCAGAGCACTACCGCAGCTTGAAAATTCGAACTCAGGATTGGGCTGCATCCGCTCGAAACGCGGCGATCTCGCGTCCCAGCAGATGTTCAAGTTGAAGCTGCACGTCGCGATAGGCGCGAAGGATTTCGTGTCCGAGCTCGGTCAGGCTGGCCCCGCCGCCGCGATGGCCGCCGACGGCGGTTTCGACCAGCGGGGCGGGCCAATTGCGGTTCATGGTGTCCAGCAACAGCCATGCACGGCGATAGCTGAAATGAAGCTGCCGCGCCGCTTCGGACAGTGAGCCGCGGGCGTCGATCTGCTCGAGCAAATCGGCGCCGGCGTCGGTCAGGACGGCGACGCCGCCGATATCCACCCAAAATCGCCCCCGCAACTGAAGGGCTTCGGCCGCTGGCCGAGGCTGTTTGCGTTTGGCGGGCATGGCTCAATCCTCGTCGGCCAGATCGGTCGAGATAATCACTTCGGTCGCCTTGATGACCGCGATCGCGCTCGATCCTTTTTTCAGCTTCAGGCGTTTGACGGAGGAGGTGCTGATCAGCGAAACGATCTGATTGTCGCCGCCGATGTCCACGACGATCTCGCTCATCACGGCGCCGTGCTTGATGGAAATCACCTTTCCGGGGAACTGGTTGCGAGCGCTGAGTGCCATGTCATCTCCTTCGAAGGCGCCGACGAAACGCGGCTGGACGGTCATGGTAGCGTCCTTGCGCCGCCGGCACAAAACCGCGAAGCCGACGCAAGCGCGCCGAAGCCGCCGTTCGCCGTTGACGCGTTATATCGTCATGGATATAACGCGTGGCATGAACCCAACATTTTTCCGCCGGCGGCTCGTCAGATTTCGCGCGTTCTCCGTCGGGGCGGCGCTGCTGGCGTGGGCCGGGGCGAGCGGCGTTTTCGCGGCGGCGCCGTCGACCGAGCCGGCGGGCACGGCGGGCGCCGACGAACTTAAAGCCCTTCGCGCCGAAGTCCGCGAGCTGCGCGCCGAGGTGAAGGACCTCAAAGACACAAGCCGTCGGCGATCGGACCCACAGGCGTCGGCGAGCGACCAGGTTCGCGGAACCGCCGACGCGCTGGCGCGGGACGCGCGTCGCGCCGATCTTTCGCTGGACATTTCGGGAATTTCGCCGGTGTCGGCGGGGTGGGAGAGCGAGCGCGGATTTTTCATCGCGAGCGACGGGCGAGAATTTATGCTTAGCCCCTTCATTCTGCTTCAGGTGCGCGACGCCGTCACCTGGCGCCAGGATGCCAAACCGGGCGGGTCGGACGATACCCAAAACGGCATTGAAATACGCCGCCTCCAACTGGGATTCGACGGCAACGTCTTCTCCCCAGACCTGACGTATCGCATCTTCTGGCAATCCAGCGAGATCACGTCAGGCAATCTCTCATTGCTGATGGCATGGTTTCAGTATCGCATCCACGGCACGCCCTGGGTCATCGGCGGCGGACAATTCAAGGACCCGCTCGACCATGAGCAGCTGATCGGCGACGCGTCGCAACTCGCCGCCGATCGCACCTACGTCGACGATGTTTTGGCCGGCGGAGAAGCGTTCAGCAAGGGCGTGAGCGTTCGCTACGACAACGACGGCGCCGTTCGCGGTGAAGCGGCTTTCACGAGCGGCTTCAATAATAACAATACGACTTTTCAGAACTTTCCGACGAATCCCCAGACATTCGGCTTCGCCGGGCGGGTCGATTACAAACTGCTGGGCCGATGGAAGGACTACGACCACTTTACGTCGCAGGGCAACACCGCCGATCTGTTGGTCGTCGGCGGTGGGGCCGACATCACCGAGGGCGGCCACACCAACGCCCTCCGCCATGTAATAGACGCCCAATATAACCCCGGCCCCGTCGGTCTTTATGGCGCCTATCTGGGGCGTTATACGTCGGGCAATACCGCCGGGCGCGGGGGAAATACCTACGATTCCAGCTTCCGTTTTCAGGTCAGCTACCTGCTGACCGCCCGATGGGAGGCGTTCGCCCGCTTCGATTATCTGCATCTCGACGGCGCGGAGTTTAAGGACAAGACCGCTTCCTCGGTTCAGGAGATCACCGCCGGCTCAACCTACTATTTTCATGGTCAGCGGCTAAAGCTCACATTTGATTTGTCATATCTTCCCAAGGGCGCTCCGGTCGTCGATCAAGGAAACGATATCCTCGCGAACAACGGGCACGGCGAGTTGATCTTCCGCGGCCAATTCCAGCTTCTCTTATAGAGAAACGCGTCGGTCGTTATTTCAACTTCGCCGGCTCGGGTATCGCGAGGGTATCTCCCACCTTCAATCCCGCGGCCGCCGCGGCGCCCTTGTTTAGTTCGATCGCGTAGCGGGCCGGAGAATCGCTGGACGTGAGGCTCTCGTCATACGCGATCATCTGCCGGATCGAGACGACGACGCCGCCGCTATTGAGAAAGACGATATCGAGCGGAAACCGCGTGTTTTTCATCCAGAAATTGCGAACCTCGTCCTGCGGGAAGACGAAAATCATCCCATGATGTTCGGGCATCCCATCGCGTTTCATCAAGCCCGTCTCCTGGCTCTCGGGCGTCGCGGCGACTTCGAGGTGAAAGGTCTGATTGCCGATCTTCATAGAAACCACCGGCAGCGCGGCGGGCGATTGCTGGCATCCGCCGAGCAGTGCGGCAAGAACTAACAGGGCGACCGAAGATAGCAATTTCATCATGATTAACCCACCCCCGGCGTTCGCGTTCCCGGCATCGCCAGCGTGGGCGTCTGCATCGACGCCACGGGATACGAGCAATAATCCGACGCCCAATATCCGCTGGGACGATAGTTGCCGCTGAGGCCCACGCCGCCAAAGGGAAGATAGCTGCTGGCGCCGGTCGTCTGGCGATTCCAGTAGACGACGCCGGCGCGAATTTTTCGATAGAAGCGGCGCCAGAGTTCGGCGTCGTCGGTAAAAAGACCCGCCGCCAGACCATATCGGGTGGCGTTGGCTTCGGCAATCGCCTCGTCGAAATCGTCGGCCCGTTCCAGTTGAAGCAAGGGGCCGAACAGTTCCTCATCAGGCCGGAACTTGTTAGCGCGCGAGAGATCGATCAAGCCGGGCGAGATCACCGCCGTGCGAGCTCCGACGACGCGCATTTCGACGAGCGGAATTGCACCGGCGTCAATCATCTTCCGCTGCGCATCGAGGAGCTGTTTCGCGGCGCCATCGGAAATAACCGGGCCCATGAAGGGCTCCGGGTTCAGTGTAAACGGCCCAATCCGAATGGCATTCGTCATCGAAACCAGGCGATCGACAAAAGCGCGCCCGGCGGGACTATTGGACACGATCAGTCGCCGGGCGCAACTGCATCGTTGGCCGGATGTGATATAGGCCGACTGAATCGTGAGATACGCGGCAGCTTCGATATCCTTCGGATTCCACACAACCAGCGGATTGTTCCCGCCCATCTCCAGGGCAAGAATCTTTCGCGGCTGATCGACAAGCATCCGGCTGATCGCGAGCCCTCCCGCAACGCTGCCGGTAAATAGAACGCCGTCGATTTGGGGACTGGCTACAAGCGACGCTCCGATCTCCCTGCCGCCTTGGACGCAATTGATCACGCCCGGCGGCAAGCCGGCCGCTTGTAGCAATTGCACCATGCGTGTTCCCACGCCGGGCGTCAATTCGCTTGGCTTGAAAACAACGGTGTTTCCCGCGAGCAATGCCGGTACGATGTGGCCATTGGGCAGATGTCCCGGCATATTGAAAGGCCCGATCACCGCCATCACCCCGATCGGCTTGTAACCGGTGGCGGCCTTCGCCCCGCCTTGTTCGCGCTCCGTCGGCCGGCGCCGTTCGTGCCAGGCTTCTATCGAGATGGCTACCTTGTTGACCATCGCATCGACCTCGGTCAGCGACTCCCACAGGGGCTTGCCGGTTTCGCGACTGATGCCGAGGGCAAACGCCGCGCGATCCTTGCGCAGATCGTCCGCAAAGCGGTTTAAAATGGCGGCTCGTTCGTCAAAGGGGACATCCTGCCAGGACTCCAACGCCTGATGCGCCAATTCGACCGCATTGCCGACATCTTGCGGATCAACGCAATGTCCGTCGTAAACGATCTCGCCGGTTGCGGGATCGTGCGATTGAAGCGGAGGGCCGTAACCCTCCGCCCATCGGCTGCCGATCAGATTTCCTCCTGCGCCGTTCATGGTGCAACCCTCTTTTCCGCCTGCGCCGGCGCCTTTAGCGGAACGAAGCGCACCACGTCGCCCACTTTCACGTGCAGCGCCATGGCCTCTTTTCCAAAGAGCCGCACGCCTTTTTCCGTCATTTCGATCGGCCCTTTGCATGCCCGAAATTCCTTGCGGGCTGACGAAATGATATACGCCTGCGAGTCGGGAACCTGCTCGACGATGTCTTCCACCGTCGCCAATCGGCTTTCCCGAACGGCGCGAATCTCGCCCCGCCGACAACTGACGATCGGACCGGCGTCAAAAATATCCACCATGGCACTGTCGCTGAATCCTTCTTCCTTCAATATCTCCGCCGCCGGCATGCTCTCCGGATGAATTCTGCCGATGACCGCCTGCGCCTCTTTCGGCAGCAGCGGAATGTAAATCGGATGTCGCGGCATCAGGTCGGCGATGAACTTTTTATCTACGCCGCTGAGATGATCCGCCTTCGGATAATCGGTATCGAAAAAATGTCGTCCGAGCGCTTCCCAGAAAGGTGAATGCCCGCTTCCGTCGATCGTCCCGCGCAGTTCCGCGATTACCGTTGGTTCGAATCGTTTCGGATACTCGGCTAGAAACAAAAATCGCGCGAGTGAAAGCAGCCGTCCATTCCCATCCCGACGATATTCCGGCGCGAGGAAAAGCGATCCGATCTCGCACGGGCCATTGTGCTCGGTTACGAGCCTGAGCAATTGAATCTCTTTGCGAACTTTCAATGCCTCGGATTCGGCGACGGCCGTTTCGACCTTATAGGCGTAAAAAGGCTCAAAACCGCCGACTTTGGAGACGATACCGGTGGTGCCGACGGCTTTCCCGGTTTTCATGTCTTCAAGGACGAACAGATAACAATCGCCGCGCGGTTTTGAGCCGATGCGGGCGAAACTTTCGAGGGACTCGACGATTTTGTTCTGGAGCAATTCCCGATCGCGCGGCAGCGTGGTGAGTCCGTACCCCGTCCCGGCCGCCAGCTCGAAGAGCCGATCGAGATCGTCAAGGGAAACGGGGCGAATCACGAGCAAGTGGGAATCCTCAACGCTTCAATCCAATGATCCTAAATCTCACCGGCCGCAAGCTTCAACATCAACAATGTCGTCAGTTTCGCCCGTTCCGGCAGACTGTCCAACAATAAAAACTCATCCGAACTATGAATCCTTCCTCCGCGCGGACCCAGGCTGTCCAGATTAGGCAATCCCGCCGCCGCAAGTTGGTTTCCATCGGAAACACCGCCGCTGCGACAGTGGCCCACCGTCAATCCAAGCTCCTTTCCGCATTGGAGGGCGCCATCGAGTAATCGCTTTGTCGCCGGGTCCAACGGCTTGGGAGGCCGATGAAATCCGCCGTGCAACCCGACGCGAACGCCGTCCTGCATTCCGGTCTCGGCGACAATTTTTTTAATCGCGGCCGCCACGCTTTGTTGCTCCTGAGGCGTGCGGACCCTGACATTGAATCGGCAAATCGCCAGGTCCGGCACCACGTTCACCGGCCCCCCGCCTTCAACTTTGCCGACATTGATCGTGACGTTATCGGACGCCAGCCGACCCAGCGCGACGATGATCGCGGCCATGGCATGAATCGCGTTGCGTCCCGACTTTGGATCGCGGCCGGCATGCGCCGATCGACCGTGCACGACGATCGTGAACGCTGCCGACCCGGAGCGCTCGCTGACCAGATCGCCGGCGGCAAAAGCTGGCTCGAACAGCAGGCCAAGATGATTGCGTTTAGCCGCCAAATCAAATAACGCCGAAGACCCCGGCGAGCCGATTTCTTCGTCGGGATTGATCAGGACTTCCCAGCCAATCTTATCGGCCAGCGCACTTCGCTCGATTGCCTCGATGGCGACAAGCATGATCGCCAATCCACCCTTCGCGTCCGTCACGCCTGGCCCGCGGAGGGTGTTGTCGTCCAGCATGTCGCAGCGCTGGAACGGACCGTCGGCCGGGTAGACCGTATCCATGTGAATGCACAGAAATATTTGCAACGGCGCCTGCGGCCGTTTGCGAATCGAAAGCGCCTGTCCCAGGGGTGAATCGACGATTCCGCCGGTCGAATCGATCGTCTGTTCATCGGGAAGCGCGATCTCCGCCATTTCCCCGCCCAACGGCGCCCACGCTTCCCGCAACGTCCGTGAGAACGTCGCAAGCCCCGCGACGTTGTACGTTCCCGTATTCACGTCCGCCCACTCGCGCACGAGCTTTCTCATCCTCGCCGCTTGGGAGTCAATCCATTCGAGCATCGTGTTATGAGATGACATGAGAGCCTCGTCTAGCGAGAAGAACATTCCCTTACGGGTTATCGTCGCTAATCGTATGCCGCCATTTCTTTTGGTTATTTGATCTTCCGATTTGATTCGGATTTCGAGTTTCTGATTTCGGATTTCCGACCGGCTATACTTAATCCGGCGAGGGAGCTTGGACAAACGAGGGTTATCCATGGCGGACCTTAAAACGCTCAAAGGCGTCGGCGAAAAAGACCGGAAGATGATCGAAGACGCCGAGTCGCTGCTCGGTCCAGAGCCGGCCACGATGGGCTTCGTCAAAAACCTGTTCTGGGGAAATGTTCGCGAAGAACTGGTCTTTCCATATCCGATCGCATCCCCGGAAGAGACGGCTCGCTGCGATGGATTGCTTGCCCGCCTCGACCATTATTTGAAGACTGAGCATCCATCCGTCCAGATCGATCAGGAGCAGGAGATTCCGCGCTGGGTCATCGACCGCCTCTTCGAAATCGGCGTGCTTGGAATGACGATCCCCACGGAATTCGGCGGCGGCGGACTGGGCATCACCAGCTATAACCGCGTCCTCGAGCGCATTGGCCAATCCT
>DASZME010000023.1:0-10285 GCA_035551995.1 Tepidisphaeraceae bacterium | reverse complement strand
TCATTCCGACTATTTACTTGTCAAAGAACATGGAAAATCTCGCGACTTTCCAAAGCGATCCGCACGGCTTTCGCCGCGTCGGCCGTCTGTTTTTTCCACATCCGTTCCGCAACGGGGAGGCGGATAATAGCGAGTCGATTCGGCCTGTCAACCCCCGTTTTCGACTTTTTAATTTCGTCTCGCCATCCCGACGTTTCACTGCATTTTCAGGCGATAGAACAACCCTCATCGGCTCAGGCCGATGGCACACATGAGTATTAAACGCGTGCGATTACAAGCACCGACGATCAATACTACTTGCAAGGACGACGACTCGAAAAGAGTGTTGCAATCCGCAAGGTGCGACGCAGGTTGTCTAACCGTTGCAGTTAAGGCACCGCAACCAACCCGTGCCGGTTGTGTAAGTCAACGGGGTATAGTATGCCGATGCCCTCCCATGAAGTCAACCCCTGTCTAAACTTTTTCAACGCGCGATCTTCATCGCCGCTTCTTGCGGCGCTCCTCGCCGCCCCCGATCACTCGAAATTCATGTCCATTTCGATACGCTATGCGCCCATGAAATCTAACGCCGTCCAGCGGATTGACCATGTAGCGATTGACATCACGGACGTTGAGCGCGCCAAAGCGTTTTATGGCGGGCTATTGGGACTGACTGAAATACCGCGCCCGGCCAGTTTCACTTTCGGCGGAGCGTGGTATCGGATCGGACCGGACATTCTGCATCTGGTGAGCCGGCCCGAAAGCATTCCCGAAGCGCCGCATCATTTTTGTCTGTATGTCCCAGACATTTTTGACTGGGCCAGGATCGTCGAATCCGCTGGATTTGCCGTCGTGTGGGACACGCGATACAAAATTCCCGGCGTCGATCGCTTCTTCATGCGTGATCCCGACGGGAATCGCGTCGAGTTCCAAGGGAAGGAAATCGGCGGCTCTTGAGACTACTACTGCGTGAGCGTAATCTGATCTATGGACACGGCGAGCAATGATTGCTAGATTGAGACGCCGGGCTCGCGGACCGAGGCACTCGACATTCCAAAGCATCTTCAGAAAACGATCATTCAGTTCGTGCGAGATGCGGACGCCGCGTCGCGCCCGCAGGGGTATTTCACCGGGGTGGCAGCCATCGCAAGGAGCAGAAACGTGCGTTTTCAGCATCTCGAACAATCCCAAAAGACCGAAACCGGGGCCAAAAACGACAAGAAAAATTCACGACGCCGACCGGCCTTGATCGAGGGACTTGAACAGCGCCAACTGCTCAGCGGCGCGATCATTACGTCCGGCGCCAATGCGCCGCCTTATCCGCTTCCGCTGGCCGCCATGCACCAAACGCTCGTCGCGGCGCCTTCGGCCGCGAATGTGATCAAGCCGGCGATTCCCATGGCCTCCACGATCACCGGCATCAGCCCAGCGAATGGATCGCCCGCCGGCGGCACGGTCGTCACCATCACCGGAACCAATTTCACGGGCGCGACGGCAGTGATGTTCGGGGCAACGAGCGCGACAAGTTTTATGGTCAATTCCGCGACCTCCATCACCGCCACGACGCCCCCCGAGGCGATGGGCGCCGTGGATGTGACGGTTACCACCACGATCGGGACGTCGGCGACCAGCCCCGCGGATCAGTTCTCTTTCGGCGCCGGCCCCACGGTCGCCACCGCTGCCAGCGCCAATCCAAATCCGGTGACCACGACGTCGACGAATCTCAGCGTCCTCGGCGCCGATCCCGGCGGCGAACCCAGCCTCACCTACACCTGGGCAACGACCGGATTGCCGCCAGCGCCGGTGAGTTTTTCCGTTAACGGAACCAACGCCGCCCAGAATACGACGGCCACGTTTACCGCGCCCGGCTCATATGATTTTCAAGTGACGATCACCAATCCCGGCGGCATGATGATCACCAGCGCGGTAATGGTGGCCGTGAATCCCACCCTGACGACCATCGTCGTTTCTCCCGGGGCCGCTCTCGTCAACATCGGGGCGACGCAGCAATTTTCCGCGAGTGGTTTGGACCAGTTCGGCGCTGCGTTGTCTCCCCCGCCGGGCTTCACGTGGACGGTCAGCGGCGGCGGTTCGATCAGCGCCGGCGGTCTGTTTACGGCCACGACCGCCGGCGGCCCGTTTGTCGTCACCGCAAATAGCGGAGTCGTGAACGGAACCGCGACCGTAAACGTGCAGATGGCCCTGGCGCCGGCGATCACGGCGGTTACCCCGTCGTTCGCTTCGCCGGCGGGCGGTACCACCGTGATGATTACGGGGGTAAACCTCACCGGCGCCACGGCGGTGCTGTTTGGGACGACGCCTGCCATCAGTTTCGTCGTGAATTCCGACACGTCGATCACCGCGACGGCCCCCGCCGGATCGCTTGGCACGGTCGATGTGACGGTCACCGCCCCCGGAGGCACATCGGCGATAATCGCGGCCGATTTAATTAACTTCGATTCGGCGCCCGTACTCGCCGCCACCGCCACCGCCACGCCAAATCCCGTCACCGGCACGACGACCGCCGTGAGCGTCCTGGGCGCCGACGATGGTGGGGAAGCCAATCTGACCTATACATGGGCGGCGACCGGCGCCCCGCCGGCGCCAGTCACGTTCTCGATCAACGGCAGCAACGCCGCCAAAAATACCACGGCGACGTTTACCGCGGCCGGCGTCTATTCCTTGCAGGTCACGATCGCCGATTCAAGCGGCCTAACCACGACCAGCACGGTCATCGCCACCGTCAACGCCACGCTCAGCAGTATTGTCATCGTGCCGCCGACCACGACGGTCGTGATCGGCGCAAACGAACAGTTTGTAGCCACGGCGCTGGACCAGTTTGGAACCGCGCTGGCGACACAGCCCACATTCACATGGACAGTAAGCGGCGGCGGAACCATCACGTCCGCCGGGCTGTTCACGGCAACCACCGCCGGCTCTCAGATCACCGTCACCGCGACCTCCGGATCGGTCAGCGGAACCGCCGCCGCCACCGTCATCGGCCCAACGCTCCTGGGACAATTTACGAGCACCAATCGGCCGCAAAAGTTCTCGGCCGCGTTGATGAACGGCGTCGAACTGACGATCAAACTCAAGACAGGCACGGCCGTCATCTCGCAACTTAATAATGAGGTGTACCTGATGATCACCGCGACGACCGATCGCTCGACGCTGTTCATCGGCGGCACGATCACGATCGCCGACGCATCCGTGAGCGGCCCCTTGAAATTATTCGATGCCCGCGATACGAGTTTCGCCGGGCAGACGTCGGTCAAGGGATCGATCGCCACGCTCCGGATCGGCGCCGTCTCGGGGAGCATGGGCGTGATCGGCAGCCTGGGCGTCGTCCAAGTCGGCGCGGTTTCCGGAACCCTGGCCGCCACCGGCGCCATCAAGAAAATTACCGTCGGCGCCGTGAATAACGGATCGATCCTCAGCGGCGTTAACCTCGGCGCTAACGGCGTGTTCGGCGTCGATGACACGTACAGCGCCGGTTCGATCGGCGCCTTGACGGTCGATTCGCCGCTCGTCAACGCAAGGATTGAAGTCGGCGTGAGTCCCGGCGCAGACCTGCTGTACGGAACGGCCGATGATTTTCAAAGCGGCGGCGGTTCGATCGGAAAAATAACCCTTTTCGGCAGTGCCGACTCGGCGACGCGAATCGAAGCCGGCCAGTTCGGCCTCGTCAAAGTGCCTCCGCTCAATACCGATAAGAAGCCGAAAAAATTGGCCAACCCCCTGCTCGATCCGATCTTCGTGATTCCGATGAAGTAAGCGAAAAATCGACTCAGAGCGAAGAACAAAGGGTAAAGAGTAAAATGGATCGAACGTCCATTTTACTCTTTACCCTTTCCGCTTTACTCTTGCGTCTGTCCGTGTTGCTCACCGGCATTCGCCTGTGTTTTGGTAGGAAATAATGAGTCTGCTTCTCAGTTGCCAGTCCATCTCCAAGTCGTACGGCCCCCGGATGTTGTTCAAAGACATCTCGATCAGCTTCGACGATACCGAACGAACAGGGCTCATCGGCCCAAACGGATCAGGTAAATCCACGCTCCTGAAAATTCTCGCTCAACTCGAACAACCCGATACCGGCTCGCTTACCACCCGCCGCCAGCTTCGCCTGGGCTATCTCGCCCAGGAAGATACGTTCGAACAGGGGCAAACCGTTCAGCGCGCGTTGCTCGACGCACAAACCGGTACGCAGCTTGACGAACATGAACAGATGACGCGCGTCGCCATTCTGCTCGATAAAGTCGGCTTCAATAATCCCGAGGCCGTCGTCGATTCCCTTTCCGGCGGGTGGCGTAAACGGCTGGCGGTCGCGCGCGAATTAATCCGCGAACCCGATTTGCTCCTGCTCGATGAGCCGACCAATCATCTCGATCTCGAAGGCATCCGTTGGCTCGAGGGGCTTCTCGCCGGCGCCCGGTTTTCGTTTTTGCTGGTGAGTCACGACCGGTATTTTTTGGAGAACGTCACCAATCGCGTCGTGGAGTTGAACACGACGTATGCCGACGGATATTTGAGCATCAACGGCACGTACAGCGATTTTCTAGTGAAACGCGATGAATATCTCGAAGCCCAGGCCGCGCGGCAGCAGGCGCTGGCCAGCCGGGTGCGGCGGGAGGTGGAATGGCTTCGTCGCGGCGCCAAGGCGCGAACCACCAAGGCCAAAGGACGCATCGACCAGGCCGGTCGAATGATGGAAGACTTGGCCGAATTAAAAGCGCGCAACACCCAGCAAGGCGCCGTGCAGATCGATTTTTCCGCCACCAACCGCCAGACGCGCAAGCTGCTGACGGCCAAGGACGTGAAAAAGGAATTGGGCGGGCGCGTCCTGTTCGATCATTTGAACATGGTGCTTTCTCCCGGCGCCCGCGTCGGGTTGCTCGGCAAGAATGGGAGCGGAAAATCCACGCTCATCCGCCTGCTGAGCGGCCAGCTTCAACCGGATTCCGGGTCGGTCTGGCGCGCCGAGGGATTACGCGTCGTCGTCTTCGATCAAAACCGCCAACAGCTCGACCGTAACGTGACTTTACGCCAGGCGATCTCGCTGAACGGCACCGATACCGTCGTCTATCGCGATCAGGCGATGCACATCACCGCCTGGGCCAGACAGTTTCTTTTTAGAACCGAGCAGCTTGACATGCCGGTCTACAATCTCTCCGGCGGCGAACAATCGCGCGTCATGATCGCGCGGCTGGTGCAGATGCCGGCCGATCTTCTAATTCTGGATGAGCCGACGAACGATCTGGATATTCCGTCCCTGGAGGTCCTGGAAGAGAGCCTGTCGGAGTTTCCGGGAGCGCTGGTTTTGGTCACGCATGATCGGTTCATGATCGATCGCGTCTCGACTGAACTGCTTGCCCTGGATAACGACGGCGGCGCGCAATGGTTCGCGAGCCTCGCCCAGTGGGAAGCGGCCCAATCGCTGGCCGACCGGCAGCAAGCCGCCGCGGCAAAGCAGGCGTCCAAGCCGGCCGCGAAGGAGCCGGCAAAGGGAGCGGCCGCCAAGAAGCTCAGCTACATGGAGCTGCGCGAGCTTGAGCAGATGGAAGCCAAAATCATGATTGCCGAGGAAGAGCTGCACGCCCTGCAGCGGCAGATGGAAGATCGCGCGATTCTTTCCGATCGCAACAAGCTGCATGAAGTTTGCATGAAAGTCGATGAGGCTCAGAAGAAGGTCAGCAAGATGTATGCGCGGTGGGAATCGCTTGAGGCGAGGAAGTGAGGAACGCGCCGCATGAGCATCGACGATGACATGAGCGAACCGGCGTTGGCTTCGGAGATGGGCTCAGATCCGGCGGCCGCTTCTGGGTCGCAAATCGCTTGTCCGCAATGCGGTCAGCCGGTCGATCTTTCGTCCGCTGCCGGGCCGATTCTTCAATGTCCAAACTGCGGCACGCAATTCTTCCCTCCCGTTTCCGAAGAAGAATCCGACGCTTCACGCGACGAAGCAAAAGCGGAACACGATACCGAAGCGGAACTCAGTGAACTTCGCATTCGGCAACTGAGCACGCTCCGCCGAACGGCTTACCGCACGCGGTCGTACCTGGTTGTCGGCACGCTTGGGTGCCTGGGATTCGCCATTCAGCTTCTTATCTTCACCTTTCACGACGTGCGAGAGCGGCATCATTGGGGACCGTCGCCGATCGCTTATCTTCTATTTGCCGTCGCGGGATTGATCGGCAGTTATAAGTTCGCCGTGCGGGTGGTGGAAATACAGCTTGCCATCAAAGCCGATTTGCGGGCGCGCGAATTGGAAGAGCAGGAAGCGGCCAAACATGAGCCGGATTTGTCGACCTTGAGCGACGGCAGCCAACACGCGCGTAATCTTGAAAGGATGTTCGACGCGACGCCGGGGCCGGGAGAATCGCCAGCCCCGGAATCAAGTCCGACATCATCGGAATTTCGGTAAAAGCTGATTCATCGGCAAAGACCTGCGACGACAACGGCGGCATAGGGCGCCGCATAACGCCATCTTCGCGCCGGCGCCGGCCTTACGCGCTATGCCGATTTAAGAATTCCGTTCCCGCCCTTGCCGTCATGCAAAAATCGCGTATAGTGTCCCGCTTCTCGAAAGGTAGCCGGGGCAGGTGTTGCGCCGGGTGGAAGAACAAGGAAACGCATCGTATGCCGACGATTAACCAGTTGATCAAGAAGCCGCGGCGAGCTTTGCCGCGCATCAATAAGGTCAAAGACCTCGAGGCCTGCCCGCAAAAGCGCGGCGTGTGCCTTCAGGTCAAGACCATGACCCCCAAAAAGCCCAACTCAGCCCTGCGGAAAATCGCCCGCGTGCGCCTGAGCAACGGCAAGGAAGTGACCGCCTACATCCCCGGCGAAGAACACAACCTCCAGGAACACAGCATCGTGCTGGTTCGCGGCGGCCGTGTTCGCGACCTGCCGGGCGTACGCTATCACATCGTTCGCGGAACCCTCGACGCCCTCGGCGTGGATGGCCGCAAGCGCAGCCGCAGTAAATATGGAGCGAAGAAAGGTAAGTAGGGAAGAAATAAGTTGTCAGTTGTTAGTTGCCAGTTGCCAGTGAAGAAAAGTAAGGGAATGGGTTGTTGGTTGCCAGTTTCCCATGATGAGAATGGATACAACTTGCCCTCGAAGCGACACCTCGCGTCCTCCGCTTCCGAATTATCTGGCAACTGGCAACTAACAACGGGCAACTTATTCTTCTCAGTCGATCTCCGGAGTATTCCCGCCCTTCCCGGCACGTTGCCGGCTTGAGCGGGGAGAAACAATCTCTCGAAAACGGAAATAAGTATGGCTTACAAAAAATTTACGGCCAGCGTCGATATGCTGAAGCCGGATCCGCGTTTTAACAGCAAATTGGTCAGCAAGTTTATCAACTGCCTGATGTGGGACGGAAAGAAAGCCGTCGCTCAGAAGGTGTTTTACACGGCGATGGACCAGGTCGTGAAGAAGAATAAGGACGTTCCGCCGCTGGAACTGTTCGAGACGGCGATCAACAATGTCAAGCCGTTCGTGGAGGTTCGCAGCCGGCGCGTCGGCGGCGCCAATTACCAGGTGCCGATGCAGGTCAACAAGAAACGGCAACAAAGCCTGGCGTTTCGCTGGCTCCTGGCTGCGGCCCGCGACGGCGGCGGCAGGCCCATGGCCGACCGGCTTGCCGATGAGCTCCTGGCGGCCTTCCGCAAGGAAGGCAAGGCCATGAACACCCGCGAACAGACGCATCGCATGGCCGACGCGAACAAGGCTTTCGCTCACTTCGCCTGGTAAACATTGAAAAAAAGTGCCGGATGCGATCCGCCGGCGGAAACTAATCGAGAAACGCGTGATGGTCGGCCTTGTGCCGGCCATCGGTGTTTTGCGACTCAAGCAATGGACGCGGTGGAAATAACTTTCACAGTTCAATAACAGCCGCACTACTGATCCGCGTGCAAAGCGCTCATTCTTGGTCAGCCGTCCTGCTTGCAGGGCGAGTATCGGACTCGCAAGCGGGGTAGCGTCGTTGCTCGTCCCCAACGCACCCCGCAAGAAAGGTGCTAATAGTCGATTTGGAATACTTCTCGCGGCAGATAGATCGGGAGGGATTTCAATCGCGCGGCGAGATCTCCAGAACCTCACGACGATGGTATGATCTCAAGATGGCATCCGTCCTCCGTTCCCCCTTGGATCGTCTTCTGGACCCATTTGCCCAGTGCCTGACCCCCGATGTTGCAAAGCGGGTTGTTGATCTGCGAGCCGATCCCGCGACTCAGACCCATATTGACGAACTCGCGGCAACGGCAAACGACGGCCCGCCGAGCGCGTCGAGTATGAAGCGTTCGTCAAGGCCATCGACGTCGTATCGATCCGGCAAGCCAAAGCCCGCAAAGTGCTGGCAGCACGCGGCTCGTAATGTACGCGGCAACGGATTTCGTCCGGCTACGCGCTTGCGATGCCTGTAACACAAATTGACATTCGCGGTGCTCTGGCCGATAATAGACTTATGGCCGTCCGAACAAGTCTTAACGTCTCACTCACCCCGGAACTCGACCGGTTCGTTCAGGGTCGCGTGGCAACTGGCCGTTACCAAAAACGCCAGCGAGGTGATCCGCGAGGGGCTTCGCCTTCTGGAATCTCAGGAACGGGATCGCGAGGCGGCGTACGCCGCCCTAAAGATCAAGCTTGAACGCGGATCGGCTCAAGCGGATCGCGGAGAATTCGTCGACCCCGACGAGGTGCTCAAAAAGATCGATGAGCGCAAACGCCGGCGCGCGGCGGAGAAAGCATGAGCCGCAACTTTCTCCTTACGCCGCAGGCCGAAGCGGACGCACTCGCCATTTGGGAGTACATCGCCGACGACGATTCAGAGAGGGCGGCGGATCGAGTCATCGCCCGACTTTTCGACGAGTGCCATAAACTCGAAGACTGGACCGCGCCATGATTTATGCCGGCGTTTCAACTGGCGGATGAAATCTATCTCGAAAGCCGCCATTCTGTTACAAACGCACTCTCAAATTCCAAGCAAGGAAGCCCAATGGTTGATCTGAAAGATTTACGCGAAAATCCCGATAAATATCGTCGCGGCGCCGAGCTTAAAGGCGTGCGCGTCGATATCGACGCGATCCTCCGCCTCGATGGACAGCATCGAACGGCCCAACGCGAATTTGAGCTTTTTAGGTCGGAGCAAAATGAGGCGTCCAAAAAAATCGGGCAGTTGAAAGACGCCGCCGAGAAACAAGCGGCCATCGCGCGCGTGGCGGAGCTGAAGACGAAAGTGAAGGACGCCGACGAGCGGGCGAAGGAAGCGGCGGCGGCGGTCGAGCCGTATTTGCTTCAGGTGCCCCAGCCGCCCGACAGCGATGTGCCGGTGGGAAAGGATGCGGCGGATAATGTGATTCTTTATAAATGGGGGACGCCACGGCTGTTCGATTTTAAGCCGAAGAGCCATGTCGAACTGATCGAAAAGCTCGATCTGGTTGATTTTTCCGCGGGAGTTCGGCTTGCCGGGTCGCGCTCCTATTTCCTGAAGGGCGCGGGCGCCGAGCTTCATGCGGCGGTGCTTCGGATGGCCTTCGATTTAATGGTATACGAAAAGGGTTTTACCGCGATGGCGGTGCCGGTTATGGTGCGCGAATCGGGGATGCGCGGCACCGGCTTTTTTCCCGCCGGCCGAGAGCAGGCATACCGCGTCGGCGAGGTCGAAGAAACCGGCGAAGACCTCCGCTACCTCACCGGCACCGGCGAAGTCGGACTCACCGCCTATCACATGGACGAAGTACTCGACGAAAGCACGCTCCCCCGCAAATATACAACAATCAGCACCTGTTTCCGGCGTGAAGCGGGAACGTACGGGAAAGACGCCGCCGGGCTATATCGTGTGCATCAATTTGACAAATGCGAGCAGGTTGTCATTTGCAAGAACGATATTGAAGAGAGCAAACGCTGGCATGTGGAGATGCTTTCCTATTCGGAAGAAATTCTCAAACGGCTGAATCTTCCCTATCGCGTCATCCAATGCTGCACCGGCGATCTTGGCGTGAAAAACGCGTCGATGATGGATGTCGAAACCTGGATGCCAAGCCGGCAGAACGCCAAGGATCCCGAGAGCGGGTATGGCGAGACGCATTCGGCGAGTCGGTTGTATGAGTTTCAGGCTCGCCGGTTGAATCTTCGGTATAAGGGAGCGGATGGGAAATTGCGTTTCTGTCATACGCTGAACAACACGGTGGTCGCCAGCCCGCGCGTGCTGATTCCGATTATTGAGAATTATCAGAACGCCGACGGGTCGATTACGGTTCCGGAAGTGTTGCGGAAATATATGAACGGGCGCGAGCGGATTGAGGAG
>DASZME010000022.1:0-72218 GCA_035551995.1 Tepidisphaeraceae bacterium | reverse complement strand
AAGGACCAGTTCTCGCAATTTGTCCGAATAGGCTTCCATGCCGTAGCTCCTTTGTTGCGTTTACGATAGCACGACGCGGACAAAAGCGCGACAGCAAGAAGCGGCAAAAGGCGCGACAGCAACCTGAGAAACGCTCTAGTTGGGGTTTCAATCCACGCCCGCGTGAACGGGCGACTCTTTGCGGATTGCCGGGATAACTGCCCGCTAGTGTTTCAATCCACGCCCGCGTGAACGGGCGACTATTCGCGTTCAGGCACGGTGAACCGGCTGTTCAGTTTCAATCCACGCCCGCGTGAACGGGCGACCGGAGAATATCGCCATGACCTCTGGACTTATCGAGTTTCAATCCACGCCCGCGTGAACGGGCGACTTCTGGACGCGTTATTCAAGATCGTGAAAAACAATGTTTCAATCCACGCCCGCGTGAACGGGCGACGGCAAGGTCGCAGCGACCGCGGCGGCGACGAAAGGTTTCAATCCACGCCCGCGTGAACGGGCGACTGTACCTCTGCAAGAGGCTTTTCCGAACGGGCTGGTTTCAATCCACGCCCGCGTGAACGGGCGACGTCGCGAGGTTGCTGTCATTACTGGCGAACGATTCAGGTTTCAATCCACGCCCGCGTGAACGGGCGACCGGCAACATACTCTCGTCGTAATCGTCATCCTTGTTTCAATCCACGCCCGCGTGAACGGGCGACGTACGCCGCAAAACCGCCCGATCTTCGTGGCGTGTTTCAATCCACGCCCGCGTGAACGGGCGACTCGACCGGAGATTTTCAAATGCCCGAATTATCTGTTTCAATCCACGCCCGCGTGAACGGGCGACGCCAAATGCGTCGGTCTCCCCCGCATCGGAGTAAAGTTTCAATCCACGCCCGCGTGAACGGGCGACCGGCCCGCGAAAACGCCTTCCGGCGCCTGAACCTGTTTCAATCCACGCCCGCGTGAACGGGCGACGGCGTTCGATTAAAGACCCATTCGCCGAGTTTTGGTTTCAATCCACGCCCGCGTGAACGGGCGACTCGATGACGACCCCCGGCTGCTATGGGTTTTCGAGTTTCAATCCACGCCCGCGTGAACGGGCGACGATTCAGTCCGTCAACGCCGCACATCCGGGGAAAGTTTCAATCCACGCCCGCGTGAACGGGCGACGCGGCGTCGGCCCAGCAGGCGGGCGAGTGGATCGAGTTTCAATCCACGCCCGCGTGAACGGGCGACCGGCAATCGTTGCCGCAAGCAAGGGAAAGTTGACGTTTCAATCCACGCCCGCGTGAACGGGCGACATCGAGAGGAAATCCGAAGCAAAGCCCAAATCCGTTTCAATCCACGCCCGCGTGAACGGGCGACATCAACGAGGGGTTCAATAAAGCGACGGGTCAGTTTCAATCCACGCCCGCGTGAACGGGCGACTTCGATTCACTTCAGCGGCGACGTCGCGAGCGATGTTTCAATCCACGCCCGCGTGAACGGGCGACGTGCGTTACAGGCTTGTGAGCGGCCGGCTCGTGTGTTTCAATCCACGCCCGCGTGAACGGGCGACCATGCGCCGCAGGCTTTTCGAGTGGCCGTTCATCGTTTCAATCCACGCCCGCGTGAACGGGCGACGCTTGCCAAGCGGCACTTCGCGTTCATGGCCGTGATGTTTCAATCCACGCCCGCGTGAACGGGCGACGTCCGTCCGCTGGGAAGGCGTGCATCGCTTCAGCGGTTTCAATCCACGCCCGCGTGAACGGGCGACTTCGCTTCACGTTTCCCGCGTCCAGCAGCCCGAGTTTCAATCCACGCCCGCGTGAACGGGCGACCGGAATGGGAGTCTCCGCCGGCGCCGCCTATCTCGTTTCAATCCACGCCCGCGTGAACGGGCGACCCCTTGGCGAGCCATTGCGTGTTGCTCTTGACGGTGTTTCAATCCACGCCCGCGTGAACGGGCGACTACGAATGCGATCCCGTCATCATCGAGCGATTTGTTTCAATCCACGCCCGCGTGAACGGGCGACTGAAAACCCATCTGATAGTCTCCATGACGATCGGTTTCAATCCACGCCCGCGTGAACGGGCGACCGTTTTCGTCACCGTATAGGATACCCCCCCAAACCGTTTCAATCCACGCCCGCGTGAACGGGCGACTGATTGGTGCTCGACGTGTTGGCCGACTGCGAGGCGTTTCAATCCACGCCCGCGTGAACGGGCGACCTCGATCTGTCGGGTGCGGGTCGAAAGTCGATTGTTTCAATCCACGCCCGCGTGAACGGGCGACTGGACTTTTCGATGCAGCCGATCTGCAAATAGCCGTTTCAATCCACGCCCGCGTGAACGGGCGACTGCGGCATAGTCGTCGATGACGTGGATGCCACGTTTCAATCCACGCCCGCGTGAACGGGCGACCCGGAACTTGCGGGACAGGGCGCGGAGCTTGGTAGTTTCAATCCACGCCCGCGTGAACGGGCGACGTTGACGTGGGGCGACGTGGATTGGCGGCGAAAGAGTTTCAATCCACGCCCGCGTGAACGGGCGACGGACTCCGATCGCATTGACGAGCGGCACTGACGGTTTCAATCCACGCCCGCGTGAACGGGCGACCGGCTTCGCACTCACTCGTCGGCGCCGGCGTCACCGGTTTCAATCCACGCCCGCGTGAACGGGCGACGTTGCAAGACATGCATGGGACCGGGCGCGAAAGGTTTCAATCCACGCCCGCGTGAACGGGCGACCCCACGCGGCGAGGTTTTCCATGCGTTGAGTCTGGTTTCAATCCACGCCCGCGTGAACGGGCGACCGAGCGTCCGCATCCAGCCTACGGAATGGGGAATGTTTCAATCCACGCCCGCGTGAACGGGCGACCTCGACAAAGGTGACAGGCTCAAAGCCGCCAACTGGTTTCAATCCACGCCCGCGTGAACGGGCGACTTCACGTGTGGTCGCGGGCTTGAATGCGCCAGTGAACTGGTTTCAATCCACGCCCGCGTGAACGGGCGACCACGCATCGCGCTCGGCGCCTGTCATCTCCCGGATGTTTCAATCCACGCACGCGTGAACGGGCGACTCGAAGGCGCGGCAATGACGCTGGGGCTGACCTGGTTTCAATCCACGCCCGCGTGAACGGGCGACTCCGCCGGGCTTCCTTCGTCGAATCCTTGCCAGAAGTTTCAATCCACGCCCGCGTGAACGGGCGACGCGTTTGCGTCCTGGTCGAACCGGTACATTTGCTGTTTCAATCCACGCCCGCGTGAACGGGCGACCGCTGGACTTCTCTGAGGCGGATTGCATTCTCACTGTTTCAATCCACGCCCGCGTGAACGGGCGACTTCCTTGGCTGCGGCGCCAAGGGCGTAACTGACCGGTTTCAATCCACGCCCGCGTGAACGGGCGACACGACGGCGGCGCGGTCACGATCGGGTTCGACTGGTTTCAATCCACGCCCGCGTGAACGGGCGACCCACAGGCGGTGGTAATCAAGCGCCGACACGGGGTTTCAATCCACGCCCGCGTGAACGGGCGACATGAAACGACAGAACAAAATCTCAACGATGCATTGTTTCAATCCACGCCCGCGTGAACGGGCGACCCGCCCCGGCCGCTCCGACAATAAACGACGATTTCCCGTTTCAATCCACGCCCGCGTGAACGGGCGACAAGTTAGCGAGAACACCGATCAGCTCAAAGACTTGTTTCAATCCACGCCCGCGTGAACGGGCGACGACAGCGCCGATCTGATGCTGGTCGATTTCAAAGTTTCAATCCACGCCCGCGTGAACGGGCGACCGTAGGACGATTCCGTGAGCCCCCGGCGAGTATGGTTTCAATCCACGCCCGCGTGAACGGGCGACTCGGTCGGGCCGGATACACGATTGCCCACCCAAGTTTCAATCCACGCCCGCGTGAACGGGCGACACCTCTTCCCACGGCTCGGCGAGCCAACTGTTTCGGTTTCAATCCACGCCCGCGTGAACGGGCGACTTCCCGCCGACACAAGGCATTCGAGCCTGACCTTGTTTCAATCCACGCCCGCGTGAACGGGCGACACGTTCCGCATCGCGTCGGTATCGCCTTTTCCAATACGTTTCAATCCACGCCCGCGTGAACGGGCGACCATTATTTCGTGGACATACGCCGTCGATCCTGTGTTTCAATCCACGCCCGCGTGAACGGGCGACTTTTTAAGGGAGACTGTCATGACAATGAATCGTGTTTCAATCCACGCCCGCGTGAACGGGCGACCGGCGGATCGTAAGGCATATTTCCGTCTCTCCAGTTTCAATCCACGCCCGCGTGAACGGGCGACCGGCTGGTAGATTGCGTTTCGGGATTCACAAGCGGTTTCAATCCACGCCCGCGTGAACGGGCGACATATGTCGCCGACGAGGCCGACCGGCTCAAGCTCGTTTCAATCCACGCCCGCGTGAACGGGCGACGCGGCGTCGGCCCAGCAGGCGGGCGAGTGGATCGAGTTTCAATCCACGCCCGCGTGAACGGGCGACCGCGGGGCGATTCAAGAAAGCGATTCAGGCTTGGTTTCAATCCACGCCCGCGTGAACGGGCGACTCGGCGTGCAAGCCATCTTCGGCAGCCGCAACATCGTTTCAATCCACGCCCGCGTGAACGGGCGACCGTAGGCGTAACCGCTTACTCCCTGATTAGTCGGTTTCAATCCACGCCCGCGTGAACGGGCGACGCTCAAATCTGCTTTGCGCAAGATGGACTTGGCCGGTTTCAATCCACGCCCGCGTGAACGGGCGACGTGCGGGCGATTCTGTTCGCACTTGGCATTCCCGTTTCAATCCACGCCCGCGTGAACGGGCGACTTTAAAAATAGTCTCACTCCGGGCACGCGAGCGTTTCAATCCACGCCCGCGTGAACGGGCGACCGCGGTTCGCCCCCCGGATGCCCCAAGGCGTCCCGGTTTCAATCCACGCCCGCGTGAACGGGCGACATCGCAAACTTCCACCCTGTTTAAACGGCATGGGTTTCAATCCACGCCCGCGTGAACGGGCGACTTCGCGCGGGCCCGTTGCCATGCGGCCGATGCGTAGTTTCAATCCACGCCCGCGTGAACGGGCGACCAAAGTCTTTACAACCTCCGTCAATGTACTCAAGGTTTCAATCCACGCCCGCGTGAACGGGCGACTCTACGAAGCGCTTATGGCGACGGCGGGCAACAGGTTTCAATCCACGCCCGCGTGAACGGGCGACCCGTTTTCGTCACCGTATAGGATGCCCCCCCAAACCGTTTCAATCCACGCCCGCGTGAACGGGCGACCCCATTCGTGTCCTTCGTGGATAATCCGTTTTCTGTTTCAATCCACGCCCGCGTGAACGGGCGACTCGCGAAACCGGCCGGCTCATCCTGTCGCCCAAAAGTTTCAATCCACGCCCGCGTGAACGGGCGACGTCGAACAGGGACCGGCACTTTTTTCGGTTTTTCGGTTTCAATCCACGCCCGCGTGAACGGGCGACACGTGGCGTCAAGAGATAAGCGTATGGCCGGCGAGTTTCAATCCACGCCCGCGTGAACGGGCGACGATACTCCCGTCCGCATCATCGTTGCCTGTTGGGGTTTCAATCCACGCCCGCGTGAACGGGCGACGCGACCAGCTAGTAAATAAAGGTCGCGTTCCTGGTTTCAATCCACGCCCGCGTGAACGGGCGACACCATCGACCGAAAATTCATGAGCGGTGTGACAACGTTTCAATCCACGCCCGCGTGAACGGGCGACCCGATTCGGATGCCGATAATTCGAGGCCGAGGTGGTTTCAATCCACGCCCGCGTGAACGGGCGACGTGGTGCGGATGGCAAAGGCTGAATGGCTGTTAGAGTTTCAATCCACGCCCGCGTGAACGGGCGACGATTGAGGTATTTGTTGTGTCTCGGACTGACGAGGTTTCAATCCACGCCCGCGTGAACGGGCGACGCGACGTTGGGCGAGATGTGGCGCAGCGGCAAGGTTTCAATCCACGCCCGCGTGAACGGGCGACCTGATTCGGATGCCGACAGTTCGAGGCCGAAGTGGTTTCAATCCACGCCCGCGTGAACGGGCGACGTCAAAGGCGATCCGAAACTTTGGAATATGATTGGTTTCAATCCACGCCCGCGTGAACGGGCGACATGCTCCGTCACTTCGACCAACTCCTCATCTTCGGTTTCAATCCACGCCCGCGTGAACGGGCGACATCGACCGGAGATTTTCAAATGCCCGAATTATCCGTTTCAATCCACGCCCGCGTGAACGGGCGACGACAGGTGGTCGAAATTGACGGGAGCGAATGTATGTTTCAATCCACGCCCGCGTGAACGGGCGACTGGATTGTGGTGGTGGTAACATGGGGCGCAAAACGTTTCAATCCACGCCCGCGTGAACGGGCGACAAGTCGATTCCCCGCTGGCCACGCCGGTATAGGGTTTCAATCCACGCCCGCGTGAACGGGCGACGTGCTCGATGGCGTGGCTGGACGCATGGCTCGAGGTTTCAATCCACGCCCGCGTGAACGGGCGACCCCATTCGGCGAATACAAGAAAAAGCGCGGGGATGTTTCAATCCACGCCCGCGTGAACGGGCGACGGAAAAACGCACCGAGAGATAGCCCAAGAACTCGGTTTCAATCCACGCCCGCGTGAACGGGCGACCTCGATCTGCCAACGATCTGGCTGGCGCATCGAATTGTTTCAATCCACGCCCGCGTGAACGGGCGACTCATTGGTCCGCTTGAACAGTCGTATCTATGGGGTGTTTCAATCCACGCCCGCGTGAACGGGCGACTGGGCGTCGGAACTAATCCAAACGGCTACAAGCTGTTTCAATCCACGCCCGCGTGAACGGGCGACAAGACGCGATGTGCGTCTGGCCGGACGTGTAGCGGTTTCAATCCACGCCCGCGTGAACGGGCGACCCCAGCCGTCGGCGACCGCTTCTCCATCCGAACAGTTTCAATCCACGCCCGCGTGAACGGGCGACGCGGAGATAGATCGATGAGCAGCACGTTAAAAGAGTTTCAATCCACGCCCGCGTGAACGGGCGACCTTTTGAGTCGGGTGGCATCCATCAGGTGCCTAGTTTCAATCCACGCCCGCGTGAACGGGCGACCGGCCGATACCGTGGTCAAAATCACCGTTGAGATGGTTTCAATCCACGCCCGCGTGAACGGGCGACGCCGTCGTAAATCATCGGCTCCAGCGATCGGGATTGTTTCAATCCACGCCCGCGTGAACGGGCGACACCATGCTACTGTCGCTGGCGCTCGTTAAAAACGTTTCAATCCACGCCCGCGTGAACGGGCGACCATGATTTTTCGCCATATCAACTCCCGCTGGATTGTTTCAATCCACGCCCGCGTGAACGGGCGACGCGGAAATGTAGTGATCCCGATCCCGAGCAAATGTTTCAATCCACGCCCGCGTGAACGGGCGACAAGGGTCAAAATGAGTCAACAAACCGACGAAGCGGTTTCAATCCACGCCCGCGTGAACGGGCGACATCAATGCAAAACGGACCTGAGATAAAAGATCGGTTTCAATCCACGCCCGCGTGAACGGGCGACCGGCAAATTCGCCACAAAAGACGACTTCCGCCCTGGTTTCAATCCACGCCCGCGTGAACGGGCGACGGAAACGTCACGGCGTCTTGCGCCGGAATCGATGTTTCAATCCACGCCCGCGTGAACGGGCGACCCTGGCCGGCGAGATTCCCCGGCGGCGGAATAAGGTTTCAATCCACGCCCGCGTGAACGGGCGACCAAGTCGTCCGCCGAAATATTTATGACGTCTCCGGTTTCAATCCACGCCCGCGTGAACGGGCGACGCGTCTTTCAGCGGAATTCGGTGAGCTTCGTCGATGTTTCAATCCACGCCCGCGTGAACGGGCGACTTCAAAATTGCACGATCGATCACACGCGCAACCTGTTTCAATCCACGCCCGCGTGAACGGGCGACACGCCGACTGTCTTCTTTAGGGACTTCTTTCGACGTTTCAATCCACGCCCGCGTGAACGGGCGACAGCGTGGTGTCGAAATATTTTTGTCCGGGATTAGGTTTCAATCCACGCCCGCGTGAACGGGCGACATCGATGCGTCAAAGATGGGCAGCAAGAAATCAAAGTTTCAATCCACGCCCGCGTGAACGGGCGACTTACCTTAAATTTCGCAAATCATTTTTTGGTCAAGTTTCAATCCACGCCCGCGTGAACGGGCGACGGCTTCATCCTGCGAAAGTTTATGGACATTCACGGTTTCAATCCACGCCCGCGTGAACGGGCGACCCGGCAGAAATACACGTCGCTGATTCTTGAGTGGGTTTCAATCCACGCCCGCGTGAACGGGCGACGTGCATCAGCGGCGAGGACATGCTGACCATCGACCGTTTCAATCCACGCCCGCGTGAACGGGCGACCGTATTCGACGACACCGCCTATAACGGCGAGTGGTTTCAATCCACGCCCGCGTGAACGGGCGACGTCGCAATCGTCATTCGCCGGCTGACCAACGACGGTTTCAATCCACGCCCGCGTGAACGGGCGACGGGACCAGTGTTCCGGGCAAGATCACGATCGTCGGTTTCAATCCACGCCCGCGTGAACGGGCGACTGCAACATGCAATCCAGGCGGCGCGGGAAAATGGTTTCAATCCACGCCCGCGTGAACGGGCGACCTGGTCATTAAGGTTTTGAGCGGCGTGAGCATGGTTTCAATCCACGCCCGCGTGAACGGGCGACTCCATCGTCACGACCTTGATCTTCGGCTTGTCCGGTTTCAATCCACGCCCGCGTGAACGGGCGACCCGATGCGATGAACTTCTCCGCGATCTTGTCCGGTTTCAATCCACGCCCGCGTGAACGGGCGACACCATCAATCGAGCCGCACCGGGACCGAATCGAAGTTTCAATCCACGCCCGCGTGAACGGGCGACCCAAGCTTGGGCTGAATGAGCTTGGCGTGAAACTGTTTCAATCCACGCCCGCGTGAACGGGCGACACCCACATCCGCCGATCCGTATGGAGCAATACTTGTTTCAATCCACGCCCGCGTGAACGGGCGACCACAAAAGGCACTCTTTCCGAAACGGTCTAAAAGTTTCAATCCACGCCCGCGTGAACGGGCGACAGGCTGGTCGTCTTATGTCCATCAAAGCAAATAGAGTTTCAATCCACGCCCGCGTGAACGGGCGACATTGCGTGTCTCGCTCATTTCCGAATCCCTTTCAGTTTCAATCCACGCCCGCGTGAACGGGCGACCGGAGCTTGGTAGAAAACAACCCGGTGGCCAGCGGTTTCAATCCACGCCCGCGTGAACGGGCGACGCCGCCGAGGCTATCAAGTTAGGATTGATAGACGGTTTCAATCCACGCCCGCGTGAACGGGCGACCATATCGACCGCATTTTTTCGACACCTTGCTCCAGTTTCAATCCACGCCCGCGTGAACGGGCGACGCCATTTTACGTTCCGGTGTTGCTCTGTAGTTTCAGTTTCAATCCACGCCCGCGTGAACGGGCGACCGTAAGCTTCGAGCGAATGGTAGGCTCGATCAGGGTTTCAATCCACGCCCGCGTGAACGGGCGACGGGCACGACGCCGCCCGCCGATGCCGAATTAATTGTTTCAATCCACGCCCGCGTGAACGGGCGACCGGTCTTGGCGCTACGCTGTCTCCGCAGCTCGACGGTTTCAATCCACGCCCGCGTGAACGGGCGACGAAGCGGCTAGAGCGAGAGCGGCATCGCATCAATGTTTCAATCCACGCCCGCGTGAACGGGCGACCCGCCCCTTTCGAGGCGAGCGGAAAATATTAGATGTTTCAATCCACGCCCGCGTGAACGGGCGACCCGAGCTTCTTCGCCAGGTCGCGCAGCATTTTGGTTTCAATCCACGCCCGCGTGAACGGGCGACCTCCGGGACATCTTAAGTATTAAAGTCTAAATCTGTTTCAATCCACGCCCGCGTGAACGGGCGACCGATCCTGCGACTCGCGCAGCAGGGCAAGATTCGTTTCAATCCACGCCCGCGTGAACGGGCGACTAACCCCTGCCTACCAGTGCGGGAGCTGTCAGAGTTTCAATCCACGCCCGCGTGAACGGGCGACGCGACGTTAGCTCTACGTCGCCGGGCGTGGCCGGTTTCAATCCACGCCCGCGTGAACGGGCGACCTCAAAAGGCACTCTTTCCGAAGCGGTCTAAGAGTTTCAATCCACGCCCGCGTGAACGGGCGACGCGTAAGCGGGCGACCCTCTACTCAAGGACACATGGTTTCAATCCACGCCCGCGTGAACGGGCGACCTTGACGGCGGGATTGATCACCGACTGCGTCTCGGAGTTTCAATCCACGCCCGCGTGAACGGGCGACCTTTACAATCTCTGTGCAAAATTGCGCGCGGCCAGTTTCAATCCACGCCCGCGTGAACGGGCGACGTGCCCGACCAGATGGACGATAAGCAGCTTCAGGTTTCAATCCACGCCCGCGTGAACGGGCGACTTGATTCGTCGCGGCGTCGTCATCACGGATACCTGTTTCAATCCACGCCCGCGTGAACGGGCGACTCTCGTCGCCGCAACGATCGTTGATCGCAACGATGTTTCAATCCACGCCCGCGTGAACGGGCGACCAGATGGACGGCAATATGTCCTGCTGGGATTTCGCGTTTCAATCCACGCCCGCGTGAACGGGCGACCAAAGCGCCCGCAAAGCGAATCAGGAACTAATGGTTTCAATCCACGCCCGCGTGAACGGGCGACCGCGCCGATCAGCGAGATTCCCGCCGGCGTCTGGTTTCAATCCACGCCCGCGTGAACGGGCGACGTATCCCTCGCCCCGCTGAGCCCAACCGAATATTGGTTTCAATCCACGCCCGCGTGAACGGGCGACATGGCTGACGAGCATCTTATATACGCCGTTCGACGTTTCAATCCACGCCCGCGTGAACGGGCGACGCATTGCCGCCCACGCGGCGAAAGGTCGTAACGTGTTTCAATCCACGCCCGCGTGAACGGGCGACCGCGAAACTGGTAGGCAGTCTTTCGCCATCGAAAAGTTTCAATCCACGCCCGCGTGAACGGGCGACTACCAGCGGCGGAAATACATTCGGCGGCTTCTGCGTTTCAATCCACGCCCGCGTGAACGGGCGACGCGAAGGCGCCGCGGCTACCGGCGTCGGAACGGTGTTTCAATCCACGCCCGCGTGAACGGGCGACTCGATTTTTGCAACCGCACCTGGACGGTGGACCGTTTCAATCCACGCCCGCGTGAACGGGCGACATGGCTGACGAGCATCTTATATACGCCGTTCGACGTTTCAATCCACGCCCGCGTGAACGGGCGACAAGTTATTTGAGACCCGCCATCGCCTTTCACGGCGTTTCAATCCACGCCCGCGTGAACGGGCGACCCAAATCATGCCGATCGTCAGCGGCGGCGTTTTCTCGTTTCAATCCACGCCCGCGTGAACGGGCGACCGGATCGCCTGGCCGTCGCGGAAAGTAGGTCACTGGTTTCAATCCACGCCCGCGTGAACGGGCGACGCGTCGGCGCGCTTATCGACTCGCTGCTTGTATTGTTTCAATCCACGCCCGCGTGAACGGGCGACATCGCTGCGTTTTTCTCCCTTTGCCTGATAATCGGTTTCAATCCACGCCCGCGTGAACGGGCGACTAATACAGCTATGCCGAGAGGGTGAACAGACAAAGTTTCAATCCACGCCCGCGTGAACGGGCGACGTTACGAAATCTGGGCAATACGTCGCTTTTGGATAGTTTCAATCCACGCCCGCGTGAACGGGCGACGCGCTCAAACATACGTCGGCCTCCCGGACGATCTCGTTTCAATCCACGCCCGCGTGAACGGGCGACCACTCCAAGACGCTCAAACCAAACGTCTGACAAGTTTCAATCCACGCCCGCGTGAACGGGCGACCGCCGCCGATCGCGATATCCAAAGCTGCGGCCGGTTTCAATCCACGCCCGCGTGAACGGGCGACCAACCACCAAGCCTTATGTGCCGTGTGCCATAACGTTTCAATCCACGCCCGCGTGAACGGGCGACATCTGCCGTGGCGTTCCAGTGATGACGTATTCTTGTTTCAATCCACGCCCGCGTGAACGGGCGACATATATTTGAGGTGGCGGCGAACCGCTGTTTCGAGTTTCAATCCACGCCCGCGTGAACGGGCGACCATCAGCGCGAACTCCTTAACTCGACGTTCTAGGTTTCAATCCACGCCCGCGTGAACGGGCGACAAATTCGTGAGGGAGCGGTGCGTGCTCGGAGATGGTTTCAATCCACGCCCGCGTGAACGGGCGACGCTGTTCCGCCGTTCCACCGGCGCTGATCCAGTCGGTTTCAATCCACGCCCGCGTGAACGGGCGACGATCACACCGGAAGAGTGGGCGCGAGTAAAAAACGTTTCAATCCACGCCCGCGTGAACGGGCGACTTGACGCGGTGGAGTGGCGTCCGTTTTTTATTGTGTTTCAATCCACGCCCGCGTGAACGGGCGACACCATCGATCGAAAATTCATGAGCGGCCTGACGACGTTTCAATCCACGCCCGCGTGAACGGGCGACCTTGTTTCGCATACGTATCCGAGGCGATAGCATGGTTTCAATCCACGCCCGCGTGAACGGGCGACATCGCTCCGGTTGTCGATCCCCCGATCGTCAAAGCGTTTCAATCCACGCCCGCGTGAACGGGCGACGTCGCCCATTAAATTGAGTGCGGCGTCGACGGTAGTTTCAATCCACGCCCGCGTGAACGGGCGACGGGTCGGTGAAACCGCCTTGTCGCCGATGAACGGTTTCAATCCACGCCCGCGTGAACGGGCGACGATTCCGCTTCCGGCGATGCTGATATCTTGGCACGGTTTCAATCCACGCCCGCGTGAACGGGCGACACCGAATCCGGAGCTGTCGTCGGTGACGTTCAAGGTTTCAATCCACGCCCGCGTGAACGGGCGACTTCCTTGGCCGCGGCGCCAAGGGCGTAGCTGACCGGTTTCAATCCACGCCCGCGTGAACGGGCGACGCGATGCCGTTTTTGCTTTGGCTTGCCCTCGGCGAGTTTCAATCCACGCCCGCGTGAACGGGCGACCGTAGGGCGATTCCGCGAGCCGCCGGCCAGTATGGTTTCAATCCACGCCCGCGTGAACGGGCGACCAAAAACGGAAAACCGCGAGAGTCGGCAAGCACGGTTTCAATCCACGCCCGCGTGAACGGGCGACGAAACGATGGCGAGCGATTTCCCAATCAGCGGCTGTTTCAATCCACGCCCGCGTGAACGGGCGACCGACGCTCATGAAGATCGTGAACGCGGGCGCCAAGTTTCAATCCACGCCCGCGTGAACGGGCGACTGGCTTGGGCCGTTGCGATGTGGACACGCGCCGTGTTTCAATCCACGCCCGCGTGAACGGGCGACGCGAATCCCTCAGAGATCGAATGGCTTGGCTCTGGTTTCAATCCACGCCCGCGTGAACGGGCGACCCGAATTAACAGGAGACTCGATATGACTCTCGAAGTTTCAATCCACGCCCGCGTGAACGGGCGACGCTTCGCTTGTAACCGATGATCCAACAACGTTCAACATTCACGCGAACGCGAACCCCAGTGATCTAATGCTAGCGATCGCCTGCTCCTTCATTAGCGTTGAATGTAACCTGTAATAACAACAGCATTTAATCCCTACCGCGAACGTTGCACGAATCTCGTGCGCGCTGAAGGTTCGCGTCGGCGGGAAACCAAAATCCCGCCCAACGAAATTGATGGATGTCAAATGCCATGATTATGCTTCACAAAATCAACGGCCCCTCTAAATCAACCGACGGCTTTGTTCCATGATGTTGCACCCGGCGTTGCCAGTTGGCGCCGAGAAAATAGAAACGGAGACTGTCTTCCTTGGGGTTGAAGAGGTCCATCAGCCGCAGGCGCAGCGCGGTCCATTGGTCCGGCGATACCTGGCATTCGAAAACGGAATTCTGCACACGCTGCCCATAATCCAGGCACGCCTTGGCGACCTTGCCGAGGCGTTTGCGCCCCTGCGGCGTCACCGTTGACACATCGTATGTGACAAGAACCATCATGGGTCATTTCCAGATGAAAGCCGGGTAGGCGTCGAGCTCGCCGCGGATGTGGCGAGCCATGAGTCGGGCCTGCAGGTGGATGAGCAGGCCAACGCTAACCTTTTCGCCAAGATACGGGTGAACAACCTGCTCCTGCTTGCGTTTTTGATAGGCGGAGATGACCGCCTTGCGGGTGGCGTCGTCCATGCTGACGGCGCCGCTCTCAGTGACGGTAAATCCGGCGGGAGAAACCTGCCGACGATTGATGAGCGACAGCGCCAGCCGATCGGCAAGGTATGGCCGAAATTCCTCCATCAGATCCAGTCCCAATCCCGCTCGCCCCGGCCGATCGCGATGCAGGAAACCCACCTGCGGATCCAATCCGACGCATTCGCACGCCGAGCGGGCATCGTGCCCAAGCATCGCGTAAAGAAACGACAGCAACGCATTCACCGCATCCAACGGCGGCCGCCGACTACGCGTGCGAAATGCAAACCCCGCCGATGCGCCTGTGGCCGACTGTTCACGATTCGGCTCCGGCTTCTGTGCGATAATCAGATGATCGAACACGCCAAAATAGGTGTTGGCCGCTTCACCTTCCAACCCGCGAACCGAATCCAGCGATAGCGGCGCGGCCGTCTGCGACGGCAACGGCGGTTGCAGTTGCTCCAGCGCCATCGCCATCCGCCGAGCCGCGGCGTCCACGTCGGCCTTCCCCGGCAAGTCCGAATTATCGCGCAATGTCCGCAGCAAAACCGATCGTCCGTTGGCCACTTTCGCCGACACAATGGCTCGCGCGATGCTCGCCGCGCCGGCGGAATCGTCGGTCAGGCGGTATTGCTGGCGGCGAAGCAGCACATTGCCGCTGGTAAACCCGTTGATGCGGGCGCGAAACATGCCGCTTTCGGAGAGCATGGAGATCGCCACGCCGCGCTCGCCGCAGAGTCCCATCAAGCTGGCACTGAGGCCAACCCGGCCGAAACAGACAATGCCGCCGAGGTTATGCACCGGCACCCGAAGCAGGACCTTCTTATCTACCTTCACGAGCACCGCTTCGCCCTCCTTGGCAAGGTAGGTTCCTTGCGTCTGAATAAATAGAGTGTTGAGGTGATGCTTCATGGGGAAAATGAGTTGTTAGTTGCTGGTTGCTAGTTGCTGGTTGTTAGTTGTCACGCAGATTCGCCTGAAAATGTCGCTTACGACTTGTCACATGGCACATGTCACTTGTCACATGTCACCCTGTCATCCCAACTCCCATTCACTCGTCGGCCGGCAATTCCGCCAGCGCCTGTCTCACCGCCCGCCGGAGGTATCGGCTGGCCGCATCCGTCCCCGGCCGTGCCTCCGGCAAACAAAGATGCAGCAGCGAACACCGCTCACACTTCTTCTCCCTCACCGCCGGCGGCGTGCGGCTGGTATCCACCATTTCCCGAAGCTGGCCAATCAGCCGCCGGGTGAGCGATCGGAGCGGCTCATCGAACGCCACGTCCATGCGTCTGCGGGTTGTGCCATAAAACAGCGCGCCATCGGGTACCGGCATGCCGAGCATTTCTTCCAGACACAACGCCTGGGCGCAAAGTTGAACTTCGTCGCAGCGATTTTTCTTCGGCTTGCCGCGTTTGTATTCGACGGGAAAGGGAATGGCCGCTCCGCGCTGAGCCATGTCGCCGGGAGGGCAATTCGGCGCAGCCTCCGGCCCCGTGGGCGCCGCCAGGAATTCGACGACATCGGCTTTGCCGTAGAGTCCAAGTTGCAACGACCGCAGCATCAGGCCGCGAGAGATTCGCAGCGATGATTGAGCCGCCGGCCCCAACCCGCTTCGGACATTTCGCTTCCGCGATTCGCCCTTCCCGGCGTCCGCCTTCTCATGCAGATGCCGCCCTTCGAGCGTCAAACTGTTTTCAGCCCAGAGCCTTTCCACATGAATCAGCGCGCATTGCCGGGGGCAGAACAGCAGGTGCTGTAGGGCGCTGATGGGGAGAAGGTCATCTTCGTCATACACGACTACACCCATTCCTCTATAGTGACACCTTCGGGGAGATCGCTCTTCGCGACAGTAATGACATAGTCTTCTTTGGAACGGGGTGGCCGCTTGTCGTTTTTCAAGTCCTCCTTTAACTCCACGTTCACGCGAGCAAATAGTTGGTCGGCACGCGCATTCCCAAGTTTGTTTTCGTGACGGAAGGCAATGCAGCGAACCGGCGACATCCTGCCACGCGCTGCCGACCGATCATTCTCGAACATTCCATTGAGGGCTTTCTTGAACAACATCAAATCTTCTTGACTAAATCCGGTCCCGGTTTGCGGATCGGCGAGCGAGGGATTGATGTAGCCGAAGCCGCGGTATAGGCCGTATGGAACTGTGAATTTTCTTCCCATCGTTCGATTGTCCCCCTCCTGCTTCTCCGCCTCGCGCTCGGTCGCGACCGCGCAGCGCGTAATTGCGTGTTCTTGAGCAATAATGGGATCGATGCTTCTGGAAACAGTTAATTGGATAGGGCCGCGCACTTGGCCGCAGTTAACCTCCGTAGTCATAACGGCGCCGAAAGTTCTTACGTCGAAAAAGTTCGCGCACATCCACTGAGTTAGCTTCCGATCTTCGTCCGCCTTGTCTTTGCCTTTAGCTTTACGATCCTTCGAATCGAGCGAGAGCGCCTTGTAGGCGCGGTCGTGCTGCCGATTGAGCACAGCTTTCTCTTTGACATAAATCTCGTACGGCGGCTGCTCGCCATGCACGAGGCCGACATAGTTTCGAACCTTTCGTTTAAGGCAAACGTCCGTCACAAGCCCCTGGCTGGTCTCCGCGTCAACTCGCGGCAGATTACCGGCGTCAGGATCCCCGTTAGGATTTCCATCGATCACGTCGAACAAGTAGACGAAATCATACCGATGCTGAAGTGGCATGCTCATTGGTTTCTCCTTCTTTCTTTTTCTTGCTAGTGAATAGACTCTGGCGTTGGTGAAAGTATCCGACAGCGAACAGCCCTTGATCTTCGAGGTTGAGATGGCGGGCGAAACCATCGAGTTTATTAATTGCCTCCCCAAGCAATTTTTCGTAATAAACCTTCTGTCCAGTTTCCATCTTCGCCATATGGTGTTGACTCAGGCGGATAAGGCGTGGAAAGACCGTGCCTGGGGTTGCACTGGCGGCGGAGAAATAACGATCCTTGATCGTTGTATTCAGGGCGCCACCGGCGCTATCGGATTGGATCTTTTCCAAAAGGGCGAATAGTCGCCCGGTGACGTAGGGTGGGTCGGGACGATTTACATCGAGTGCCACAGGTACCTCCTTGCGTTTGCCTTGAAGACGGGACTTTCGAACAATACACGCTTTGATGGTTGCGATGCGCGGATGGCTGATTATGCCGTCCGCGCGCAAGCGATTGATCATGGCGGCCAAAAGCATTTGAGGATAAGGCCCGCCGTGAAGGACCGCACGCGCGACGGCCCCCGCTAGCAACGGAGGAACGGAATCCGCGTCATAGTTCTTGAGACGTCCTTTCGGGTCGGTTTCAGCACGACCGGTGGCAAGAACGATTCGACGAATCATCAGCGGCATATCGCCTTCACGCGCGCCGATGAGATCAATGTCTTGCATGTGTTGCGCTAAATGCTTTTTCATTTCGCCGACAGTAGTGTCTTCCCAAAAGCGAACGGAAATGCGCGATGCGTTGGGCGACAAGCCAAGCATGTAGAAACCCGTCGCATCCTCCGCATCAATTGCTTCGCCGCTCGCGTATCCATCACGCACTTGCGAAAGGAAAAGACGAACTTGCTCAGCGCGTCGTTTGTCCTCCGGTGGGGCGTCGTCCTGCGGTGGCGGCGCGTCACCGAAAATGTCGCTGGCAAATTCTTCTAACTCCGTTCGGCGTTCGGCCCAAAATATGACCGTTGCATCGCCAAGGAAGAATCGGCGGTCGTTGCGGGCGAGTAAATAGTTGAGACCGTTGGCGTATTTGAAAGTCGCACTGGCGCTAACTGGTGCGTTATAGCTTTGATCCTTACCCAGCGACTTGTAGGCATCGGCATTAAATGAGACGAGCAACGCGCCGGACGACTGTCCGCCGCGCACACCCTTGATCTTCGGCTCATGCAGTCGGGCGATCACCTCCTCTTGACCGGAGACGAGGCACAGGCCGCGAGTCGCGTCAGCGCCCTCCGTGCTCTGGGCCGCCAAAAATGCGACAACTCCGGGATCGTCATGTACGAACCCATGAGTACCTGCGATGCGAAACACCCCAAAACTGGATACAATGTCTTTAAGATCGGCGATGTGTTCGACGGATTTTTCTGGCGCCCAATTTCTCAGGAATGTGCAAACGGCGCTAAATGCGGGGACGTGAATTTGCTGCTCCACGACTAGGTGGCGCTCACGAAATGCCTCGAATGACTCGATGGTGCGTTGCGGCTTTGGGTCTTCTAGTTTGAAGCCAATCACATATGCGGAATTATCCCATAAGAAGCAAGGATTGATCCCAGCCCCCGGCGGTTTTGATTGTCCGGGAACGAGCATGTGTGGTGGAAACGATCTCTTTTGTTGCACGTCCAGCCGTGACTGAAACTGTTGAAGCGTGCCGTCGGGTTCGAGAACGACACAAAAACTGACCTTCTGTAGTGAGTACCCCGGTTTGGCCAACTCATGGCTCAACCGCGGATCACTGGCCATGCGATCGTAATATTTGACAAGTCTTTGAAGGATCACGCCCGCACCTCCTTGCTCTCGAACGGCGGTACATTAATGACGCCGTCTACCATCGTGGCTTGAAAAAAACGCGGCTGCCGATCGTTCTTAAAATCGATGTCGTGAAGCATCCACCCCAATTCGCGAGCGCCGCGAAAACTTGAATCGCATGGGGGTATCTCGGCCTTTTTTTCAATCAGCTCAAAGTTCGCAGCAAACTCACGGCAACCGAGATAAGGACGTGTGAAACACTGGCCAGCTCGTGCGCGCCGATTGAAAATGTCGAGATGCTTGCCTTCGTTCGGCTCACCGCCGACGATGTCGAAATGCGCTTCGATTATGTAGGCCACGTCACGAAGCAACAAGGCGGCTCGCTGCTGGCGTTCAACCTCGACATACATTCCGAGATTCCCACGACCGGTTCGCATCGCGGTCGCGGCGGTGGTGGCGCTAATCTTGGCTCCGACCTCATTCCGCCTCAGAGAGCAAAAGCGGATGGGTTTAAGAACCCGCAGACGGTCGATAACCCATCGAATTTCATGCTTCCAATAGATAGCTTCGACCATTCCTCGGGCCGCAGAGGGCGTGATTACGTCGTAGCTCACGCGTTCTACCTTCATTTCTGGGCGCGTAAATAAGGCGAAGTCACCCGATACGCCCAGTCGAATTCCATAAGACATGTCCCATCCTCCGATCCAATTACAGCAAATTTAGCACTCCCCCGAACTGCGGGAAGATTATTCGCTTGGCTTGTGTTCGAGATTTTCTATCCAGGAAACAATCGCCGGAGTAAAGCAAGAACTCATTTCTACCAAATCATCTGCCATCTTGGCCTGCGTCGGCGAAAGGCCCTTTGCAATGGGCGCCACGCTGCTTATTCCATTTAAATACAGGTCACAGACCGTGCGATATTCGACAACAAAATGCTTCAGTTGCTGGGCCATGCGGATGATTCTAGTGCATTATATTCCGTTGTCAAACCCCCCTAACCCCCTGAAGCCATTTAGAGTGAAATATGCTATTTTCCTGTTGCTCCTAAACAAAAAAGGCGGGCTCTGAAAACAGAGCCCGCCGCATATCCACTGATACCATTGAGAGTGTTTCAATCCACGCGCCCTTTGCCGACGCGACAGCGCCATATTATAGCGGGGAACGGCACGGAATTGTTGGTTTTGATTCGTCATGGATTATGGGCCTCTTGGTTGTCCCTCTATTTTCATAAATGTCGAATTGTTGCTACACTATAGACTTAGCATATCCGGATCAAATCCCACCGCTTCAAATGACATCCCCTTATCAGGTGAATATGCCCGTTCGTTCGTCAGCCACCACAGCCCTGATTCGTGCTGGGCGATCAGTTGATTGTCTACCAGCTTCTTGAGCCAATGATCTTGCACGCCGACGAGGTATCGTTGGGCGGATCGCAAGAGCGCATAGTCGGCGGCGTCGTTGCGGAGGAGTAGGTCGCGGATGCGACGGGCTTCGTCGTTGTATGGGACGAGGATCGACGTTTGCTCATCGCGAATGATCTTGTAGCGCTGGGCGGCCGTCTTGAATTTCAATTGCATTTCGGGATGGCCGAAGTTGTCGGACAGCGCTCCCATGACATCCGGCTTGTCCCATTTGTGACGGTCTTGCTGCGACCAATAGAACAGTCGGAAGTAAGCCTCGACGGCGGCGGGCGCTAACGGATCGGGATACTGGCCAATGAGTTCTCGCGCGGATTGTGCGGATGATCTTTGCAAGCCGGGCGGGGGCGGCGTTTCGGTATCGAATGTATAGACGCGGCCGAGAATCGGCTGGCCATCGCGTCGTAAGCGGCCTTCACGATTGCACCGGCCGGCGGCTTGGGCGATGGCGTCAAAACCGGCGGGGGCGCGATATACAGCGGGGAAATCCACGTCCACGCCGGCTTCGATCAATTGGGTGCTGATCAAGCGGCACGGCTTTTCATCCTTCAGCCGCCGACGAATCTCAGCCAGCTTATCCCGGCGATGCTGGGCGCACATGGAAGTGCTGAGGTGGTAGCATCCTTTTACCCCCATTCGGGATACCAACGCATCATACAGATTTGCTGCATGGGGCCGGGTGTTGACAATACATAGAACCGCGCGCTCATCCGCCAGGCGGTCGATCAACTGGTCGTCGGTCACCGTGCCAAGCCGCTCGACATGGACTCTCTTGAGAGCGTTAAACAATGCGTGTTCATCCCGGATGATTGGTTGTGCTTTGGAAATTCCGATCTCGAATTCCTCTCGCCATTGCAGGGCCGGTTGTGTGGCGGTGCAGAGTACGACGGTGCAGTTGTAATGCGCGACGAGTTCCTTTAGCGCCATCAGCGTGGGCCGAAGAAGTTCAACCGGGACCGTCTGCGCCTCGTCCAAAATAATGACGCTGCCAGCCAGTCGATGTAGCTTCCGGCATGGCGTCGTGGCGGCGGCGAAGAGGCTTTCGTAGAGTTGAACATTGGTTGTGACTATCAGCGGCGCGTCCCAATTTTCGGCGGAAAGTTGGTTGTTTCGAGTTTGCTTCTTGGGATCGATATTGCTGTGATGCTCGACCAGACCGGTCGTTGCCAACGAACCAAGCGCTTCCCGATACGCATCGGCGGTCTGTTCGATGATGCTGGTGAAAGGAATTGAGACAATCACCCGGCGCATGCCGTGATTCGCTCCGTGCATAGCGACATGATGCAGAGCGAATGAAAGCGATGCGAAAGTCTTGCCGCCGCCTGTGGGCACGTTGAGGGCAAAAAATCCGGGGGAATGCGACGCCGCGGCGAGACAGTCGGTCAAAACAGATGCTCGAAGTCGGTTAACCGCCGTGGGCTCAGCCGCCAATTGCTTCCACTTCAAAAACGCGTCGAGTGCCGCGGACAGCGAACCGACGGATGGTTTGGCTTGATTTCGTTCCTGGGACTTGACATTGTCGCAGAATTGCTCGGTAGCCGTGCGATCGGCGTCGATCAGAGCGGAATACAGCATCCTCGTAAAAAAGGCGATCTGAAAATCGGCGCCATTGCCGCGCTCCAAAGCGAAAGGCAACCTAAGTTTCTGCGAATATTGATCCTCGGGGCCAGTTTCAACAAACGGAACGGTTTTCTTCAATCTGAATTGAAGTGTTGATCGAATCGTCTGTTCATCGTCACCTGTTCCATCAGGCAAATTGCCATGATGCCCCGCAATGCAATACGCCAGAATGTGCCCGAAATGCTTCCCGATGATCTTCGCCGCATGTTGCGCCCCAAAGGTAGAATGATCCACCCGCCCCGGCGCCTGTTCGTTCTCCGCTGCGTCCGGGTCGCTCGTGCGGCGGATATACGCCTGGAACTCGGCGGATCGTTTGCCAAGATCGTGCCAGCGGCCCAGCAACTCCCCCCAATCCCCGGCGCCGAAGGGTGACGCGAATTGTCGTGCGAGGCCTGCGACGGCGGCGGCGTGCGTCGGCAAAGTCTCCCACTCCGACTGGGGATGGCCCGGCAAACTGTGCGCGAAGATTGAATTAGATTCACTCGCCACCGGAACGAATAGTACGGAAAATGTTTGGGGCGTCAAAATTCAATAAAGTTTTCAACAGTCAAGAAAACGCAGCACTTTTTTCTCGTCACGCGGAGCGGGCGTGCCAATTCCCATTAATTTGTGTAGATTTTGAAACTCCTTTAAGGGTCCAAGAGCCGATTGACGCCATAATTTCTGAATTCAGAAGCCCTTCCAACTATTGACGATTCTGGGGTACTTGTAGGCCTTCGGAACCGACGCTGTGCGGCGGGTGCTGTCGCGCGATTACAAGGTTGCTTGGGCATTAACCCGTCGAAAGACGGGTTTTTTCATGCGCGTAAGTCGCCGAAACCTGTTCGCTACCTAACCGCTAACCCACGGCAGCGGCGCCTGAAGCCAATGCCGCGGGAGAGGTTTTCGAGATTCGTTCAGCGAAAAGATTCGCGCGACGCGCCTGCGTCGGAACCGGCTGTCTTTCACGAAAACCGCCGTTTCACGGAGCGCTCATGCCAAAGATACTCCGACTCGGTAGGGAAATGGAGAAACGGCCTCGCTCCCGGTGCAACATCCAAGCGCTTGACCAAGTTGGCGCCGGGTCGGCGATGTGGTAGTCCCGCGTCAGGCGGCTGAACCGCCGGAATTTTCCACGCAAGATATTAACTCCGGACCACATCGCTGGTATGTAGAAGCAACATTTCCCCATAACAGAGGAGACCGTGATGGCCAGGCAGATCAATCGGCGCGATTTCGTTAAAGGGTCGGCGGCGGCGGGATTGGGCTTTTGGATCGCCGGCCGCGGCGCCTGGGCGCAAGGCTTGGCGCCCGATGTCGTCGCCTCGCCCAACGAAAAACTAAATGTCGCTTTTGTCGGAACCGCCGGCCGGGCCGGGAATGATCTTGACGATACGTACAGCAGCGGTTTGGCCAATGTCGTCGCTTTGTGCGATATCGACGATAAGGACCTGGGCCGAGCCGCTATGCGATTTCCCAAGGCGAAAACGTACAACGATTTTCGCAAGATGCTCGAGCAGAAAGACATCGATGCCGTGGTCATCGGCACGCCCGATCACACCCACGCCGTGGCGGCGGCGGCTTCGCTTCGCCTCAACAAGCACGTCTACTGCGAAAAACCGCTCACCCATACCGTCCATGAAGCGCGCGTCATTCAGGAACTGACGGCCAAGTACAACCGCGTCACTCAGATGGGCACGCAGATTCATGCCGGGTCAAACTATCGGCGGGTGGTGGAGATCATCAAGGCCGGGATTCTTGGGCAGATCAGCGAAGTTCACGTTTGGTGCGGGAAGGAATGGGGGGCAAGCAAAACGCCCGAAGCGGCCGAGCCGGTACCGTCGAACCTGCACTACGATCTTTGGGTCGGCCCGGCGCCGTTCCACGAATATAATCACGCCTATCTTCCCGCCGAGTGGCGTCGATTCACGGCGTACGGCGACGGTACGCTAGGGGACATGGCGTGTCACTTTTGCGATCTGCCGTTCTGGGCGCTGGACCTTGGACATCCCACGACGATTTCAGCCGACGGCCCACCGGTCGCTGCCGGATGCTGGCCGCATTCGCTGACGGTCAACTACGATTTTCCCGCCCGCGGTGCGTTGTCGGCAGTGAAGCTCACGTGGTACGACGGAGATCGTCGTCCGGCAAAATTCGCCGAGTGGCCCAAGAGCGCCCGTGTCGGTAACGGCGTCATGTTCGTCGGCGAAAAAGGGTCGATGTTCGCCGACTACGGCAGCCATCACCTGTACCCTGAAGAAAATTTCAAGGACTTTACGCCGCCGCCAAAAACAATTGCCGAATCGGTGGGACATCACAAGGAATGGGCGTTGGCCTGCCTGAAAAATGATCCGTCGGCCACGACGTGCCGATTTGCCTACAGCGGGGTGCTCACGGAAGCCGTGCTTTTGGGAAACGTGGCGTATCGTTCCGGCAAAACGCTGGAATGGGACGCAAAAAACATGAGGTTTCCCAATGCGCCGCAAGCCGAGCAATTTCTGCATTATGAATATCGCAAAGGGTGGGAGCTGTAGCGGAGGGAAAAGAATCAAGAGTAAAGAGAAAAAGTGCGGACGGTTTTAGAAGCATTTCTCGTGTTGGCGAAGCGAACTTGCGTCGCGAAAAAAGCCCTTGCGTCGCGAAAAAATTTCTTGCGTCGCGAAAAACGATCTTGCATCGCGCAAAGCGCCCCGCAAGCGGGGCCGCTAAACGCAGAAAACGCGCGAGCAGCCTGACAACTGCTCCAGAGCGCCGCTTTTTCTCTTTACGCATTATGCATCGCATTACCTGCCTCCTTGACCATCCATACCCCGAACAGGTAAATTAGATTCCGGTTCGGAGTTTGGCGGAAGTCCCGTTCCGACTGCGCGGCCTTGCCGGCGAGGCGAATTCGCCCAGGGCTGTCGATTCTCACCAGAGTGTCCTGGCGTATTCCCCCCGCCGGGTCTGGATTTGCAACGCTTTTGGAGGTTTCACACCATGGCGCCCATCGCCCCCATTCCTCAAAATTCCCGCGCAGGTTTAATCACCTCGGTGGTGGTCTTCGTCGTCCTGTTCGTTACCGCGACCATTTGCGCAATCTATTATGGAACGCAATGGCAAGCGGAGATCGTCAAGAGTAAAGAGGCCATGAGCGCCCTTGCGGATACCGCGACGCCCAAAGACGTCGCCCTTCCGGAAGTGCAGGCCATTTCACAGGACGCCAGGAAACGGGGGATGACAGGCATTCAGGTCGCCCTGGAGCAGCGTAGCGCCGAGGCGAAGATCATCACCGGTAACCCGGCCGAGGCCGTCGCGGACATCACCGCCGATACCCGCGCGACGGTGGACGCCGTCAAGAGCCAACTGGCCGCCGCCAAGGTCCCGGCCACGGTCGGCGAAGACAATTTGCTGGCGAGCCTCAAGACGCTGGCGACGCAGATCGTCACGCTGAACTCTGCGGTCGCCGCCGAGCAGGCCAAGGTCGCGGCGGCGACGGCCGATACCGCCGCCGCCGTCAAAAGTCGCGAGGCGCTTCTGAAGGAGAAAGACACGGCCATCGCCGCCGCCAAGCAAGAGGCGATGGACGCTGGCAAGGGCGTGAGCGATCGCGAGGCGGCCAACGCCGCCAAGATCGCCGACATCCAGAAGGCTGCCGACGATGCCGCCAAGCAGCAACAGCAGATCACGACGGCCGCCCAAAACGAATTGACCAAGGTGCAGGCCGAACTCAAGAAAGCGTTGGACAGCTATAGTCGTCTTCAACGCCAGCTTGCTCAGTACCGGCTTGATCCGACCAAGGGTCTGCTGCGCCCCGCCGGTGAGATCACCCGTTCGCCCGGGAACAACACCGTCTTCATCAATCTTGGCCAAGGGCAGGAATTGTCGCTGGGGCTCACGTTTGAGGTTTACGATCGCCGGACCGGCATTCCGCAGCTCACGCAGGGCAACTCGCCCGTCCCGGAACTGGCCGCCGGCAAGGCGTCGATTGAAGTCATCCGCATCATGCCCGGCACCAGCGAGTGCCGGATCATTCGTGTCGCGACCGGGATGACGATCGTCGAGGGCGACCCAATCGTAAATCTCGTCTACAACACTCACACCAAATTTAACTTCTGCGTCTACGGCGAATTCGACCTGGCCAACACCGGCTCCCCCACCGCCGGCGACGTGGACGTCATTCGCCGGCTGGTGACCCAATGGGGCGGCGGATTGATGGATCACGTCAGCATCGACACCGATTTTTTGGTGCTAGGCAAAGAGCCGGTCGTTTTGCCGCTGCCCGACAATGCCAACGACATCGATCGGGAGCGCCACGACAAGGCTCAAAAAGCCCTCGACGCGTTTCTGGAAATCGAAGGACAGGCCATCCACCTGAATATCCCGACTCTCAATCAGAACCGGTTTCTGTATTTCGTCGGATATTACGATCAGGCCAAACGGTAGACCTGAATACGGACCACTGAATATCGCGTAGCACTGCCGTCTCGGCTGTATTTTTCAGCGCCGGTACACAGTTGTCAGTCCTCTCCGCGCCAAATTAATGCTCCGAACAGGAAGCTGGGCGGAATAATTTCATCGCTTGCTGACGAAAGAAATTTGTCTTTCGACCGCGCTGATATCATCAACCGCGCGTGGAAAATCGGCTACGCCTCCTGCGAAACAACAGCCCCACGGTTCCAACCAGGAGCATCGCCATCGACGCTGGTTCGGGCGTGATCGTCAACATGTCGTTCGAAATTGAGACGGGAATATTCGCCGCCGCCGCCCCGACGAATTGCGCTTCGGCGCCACGAATGCCGCCGGCAAGGCTAAGCGGGAACGATCTGCCGGCGTTGAATCCAAGGGTATCGATATAAAGTGCGACGAGAACGCCGTTGCCGGTGATCGTGTTGCCGGTGTCGGTGACCTTGACGCTCGATCGAGCGTCTTGCGGGAAGGCGGAAGAATCGGGGCCGCGGAGAATTGTCAGCGACGAACTATATGGCGTCCAGATCGGGGCGGGAACGCTGGTGAACGCGATCACATCAAACATCGACTCGACGCCGGCGACGCCGCCGGTCGGATTGCGAATCACCGCCTCCAGTTTCAAATGCGTAATCGCCCCGGCGTCTTCCGTGGGCAACTCCAATGGTTGATCGGCGGCGTTCGGTGAAAAATCGATGCTTTCGACCGGTAAGATTGGCGACGCTGCGCTTCTGCCAAGCAGGGACGAGATCATCGCCGCGCCAAGAAAAAGAATCCGCTCGGGTTTTTGAAATCGCCTCAACATGCGCTTCTCCGCTGGCCGAAATACTTGGTTTTCTTATCACGACTATCGACGGATTTACCGCTTGCTTCGCGTCGAGGATCGCCGGAATAACATGCACAAGCGTCGCGAACGACGCGCGGTCTTTTCATCGTCGGCGACGAGAATGATGTAACGACCGGTTTTATGGGAGCGGGACGTTCGGGCGCCGAACAGAAGTGTATTGGACGGGTGCGCGAGGAAGAGTCAGGTCAATCGCGGCGGAAGAGATCGATGTCATCGAGCTCGGCCCCTTCCTTCGGCGGCGGAAAGAATCGGCGTCTTTTCCGAGATATTTCGGACGGTCACAAAAATGATTCGTCGGTGTAGCATCCCCGAGTGGAGACGGCGGGAGCGAGGCTTTCGTCGCCGGCGCCTGCGTTGCCGTGGCGGGCGGGCCGGATCGTTCAGTCGCGGCATTGGAGATTAAACATGCGGAAGATCAACCGTTCCATATCGGCGGCCGTGCTGGGCGTGGCGCTTGTCGGCGGCGCTTATGCGTTTCTTGGCAGCCCCCTTACGCCGATTGTTCAAGCCCACCTCAAGGACCATCCCAAGCTTCTGGCGGCCGATGAAGCGCTGCGGGATGCCGAGCAATACATTAAGGAATCAAAGTCTGATTTTCATGGCCACAAGGAGGAGGCATTGCACGCCATTCATGAGGCGCGAGACAAAATCTCCCTTTGCGCCGATGAGGCCGAGCGTCGCTCCAATGTCGATGCCGTCCGTGCGATTCCGCTGGAACATCATCCCAAACTCCATGAAGCCAACAAACGGCTTAAGGAAGCCCGAGAATATCTCTCGGAAGCGAAATCGGATTTCCACGGACATCGTGGGGAAGCGATCAAGGCAATTGACGAAGCCATTCGCCACATCGATCGTTTAATGGAAGATTGATGTTTGATCGTAAGGTGGTAGTTGCTGGTTGTTAGTTGTTAGTTGCTAGTGAGGAAGAAGGTATTCACCTCGCTGGCAACTAGCAACCAACAACCAACAACTCCCCTACTTGATCGCCACGGCTGTTCGCGTATTCGAGCCCATCGGCGTCGCGACATTTCGGCGGCCGCGGCTCACGGTTACCTGCACCGTTGGCTCTTCGGGGCAAACGGCCGCGAACTCACTGTAGAATTTGTTGATAAAGGTCCGCGTCGCCCAGCTTGTCCCGTCGGCTAAGCCGCAGATGGTGGTGCCGGGCATGATGCCCATCGTCTTTTCCAATTCCATCAGCAGATCGATATCGCGTGCCCGGCCCATGCCTTCCATCACGCGGTTGAGGATTTTGATCATCCATCCCGAGCCTTCCCGGCATGGCGTGCATTGGCCGCAACTTTCGTGAGCATAAAAGCGCACGCAGTTTCGCAACGCCGCGACCATGTCGGTATGCTCGTTCATGACGATCATTCCGGCGGTGCCCAGGCCCAGGCATCCGCCGCGAAAACGGACGTCGTCAAAATCGAGCTTGATATCCAGATCGTTGGGTCCGAGAACGCCCATCGAGATTCCGCCGCAGATGGCGGCTTTGTATTTGCCGCCCTTCATTCCGCCGGCAAGGTCGATGGATTTCTGAAGCGTGATGCCCAGCTCGTCTTCATAGACGCCGGGCTTGTTGACGTGGCCCGACATGCCATAGAGCTTGGGGCCCGGCGATGATTTTGTCCCCATCGACTTAAACCAATCGGCCCCGCGCTCGATGATCGGGGGAACAAGGCAAAGCGTCTCGACATTGTTGATGACCGTCGGCCGGGCAAACGCGCCGGCGATGGCCGGAAACGGCGGCTTATTCCGCGGCCAGCCACGCTTGCCTTCCAACGCTTCGAGAAGGCCAGTCTCTTCGCCACAGATATAGGCGCCGGCGCCGCGATGAACGTAGCATTCGAGCTTATGATTGCTGCCCAGGATTCCCTGCTGGCCGAAGATGCCTTTTTCGTACGCTTCCTTGACGGCTTTCTCGAGCACCTTCGCTTGCCGATGGTATTCGCCGCGGATAAAAATGTACGCCACGTCGACCTGAGTGGCCAGGGCGCAGATCGCGATCCCTTCGAGCATCGAGTGCGGATCGTAATCGATGAGGTAGCGATCCTTGAACGTGCCCGGCTCCGATTCGTCGGCGTTTACCGCCAGATAGTGCGGCCCCCGTTTTTCCTTGGGAATAAAGGACCATTTCTGTCCCGCCGAGAAACCCGCCCCGCCGCGACCGCGCAGGCCCGAGTCGATCGTCAGCTTGATGATCTCCTCGGCCTTCATGTTCAACGCTTTTTTCAGAGATTCGTATCCGCCGGTGGCGACGTAGTCGTCATACCAGACGATTTTTCGCTGGGCGGGATCAAGGGGAATACGCTTGGTGAGGACCGGTTCAGTAAAAGCCATCGAAAATCTCCGGATGCATTACAGATAACAGCCGGGGGATTTTAGCGAAGTAATCGGCCAGAGCAATCGTCGCCAGCCGATCGTGTTATTCGTTATGCTCAGAGCACTCATGCAAAATATTCACATCGTGGACAATGACGCATCAACGGCGCCATGCGATCGCGAACGGCCGCATGCTTTTCAAAATGCAACGGCGCTGGTTTTTTTGACGATCGGCATGTTAGGTCTACTCGGCTGTAACGCCAATACGCAGGTGCTTGGTTGGAATCAAGAAACCTTGGATGCTGGCATCGCCAAGCCGCACTTTCTCGCCGTAGGCGGCCGGCGGGTTGAATGTTGGGTTGCCCGCTCGCCCGCCGCTTCGTCGCGTGAGCCGCGTGGTTTTGTTTTGTTTTTCGTCGGACAGGGCGATCGCACCGATCGTTATATGAACGAGGTCGCCAACGCATGGGAAAAACCGATCGAGCTGTGGGGAATGAACTACCCCGGCTCAGGCGGTTCGCAAGGGCCAGCGGAAATCGCCCGTGTCGGTCCGAGCGCGCTGGCTGTTTATGACGCGGTTAAACGGATCGCGGGCGATCGTCCCATCTTCGTGGAAGGATGGAGTCTGGGAACGACCGCCGCGCTATGCGTCGCCGCGGCGCGTCCAGTCGATGGCGTGATCCTGGTCAATCCGCCGCCGTTGCGGCAGTTGATCGCCGGCGAATATAGCTGGTGGAACCTCGGCCTGATCTCCCGTTACATCGCCGGCCAGATTCCCGGCGATCTAGATTCGATCGCCAACGCATCGCGTGCGACGTCGCCGGCGGTCTTTCTTTTGGCCGGTAATGATCAAACGGTCCCGCCAAAATACCAGCGGATGATTATCGACGCCTACGCCGGTCCCAAGCGAGTAATCGAAATGCCCGGCCGCGGGCATGAAGATGAGTTGACGCCCCAAGCCACCACGAAACTCGCGGCGGCGGAGGATTGGTTATGGCAGTTGGCAAAGTAAAAGCAGGGCGCCACGGGGAAGTCGTAGCCACTGCGGGACGTCTCGACCTGTTTCTTCGAGAGCGGGGATTTGCTACGACCCGTCTGACGTCGCCCGGCTTGCAAGCTAATCAACCGCCGCAACGGGCGGCGTAGATGGTGATCCGGCGGGGGAATAACCACCCGAGATATTCGGCGTGGGTGGTAATCAGGCTAAAATCCAAATCATGATTATGATTACCTTTCCAGATCGTGCGACCGAACGCCAGGCGAAAAGCTTGATTCATAGTTTGATAACGTCATCCGTCATATGTTCATGCGAGCCCCTGAACCGCGAACGGCAAGGGCGACGGCGGAAATGGGGATCGAACGGTCGCTTGCCGTTCAATCAACGGCCGAATCGCCGGGGGTTTCATCCGGTAATTTCGGCCGGGCTTGGACGATGACCTCATCGATTACCGTGCGGCGGAGCTTCATGCCCGGCTGATCGGGCATCTCTTTTTCTTCGACCCGATCTTTCCGATAAATCACGCTTGGCGGCGAAATCGAAGATTGCTTATCTTCTTCGACTACCGCCTTCTTTACATGCCCGACCTGTCGGCCGAGCCAAGTGAAAAAGCCGTTCTTGGAAGAAGGGGTGCTCATGGGGTATCGGTAGCTGCTAGTTACTAGTTGTTAGTAAGTGGTTGCTGGTTATTAGCGGCGGCACATCTCCTCAGTTGTAGTCTACAACTCGGGATGTATTCTCTTTTGCCAGCCAATAACTTGCAACTGACAACCGGCAACTAACAACTAACGACTTATTCTTATCGCACAGCCAATTCCGGCGGCGCCGTTCGGGTCTTGGCGTTATATAGGTCGATGAATCGGCGGATATCGTCTATCGTGGATCTACTATGGCCAAAACTCAGAATTTGTTCCTTGGCCTGATTTCTATCCATTCCCAGAATCGATTCCTGGTAGGCGGCCACCATCATCGCGGTTCGGCGGACGCCCTGGTCACAGTGAACCAGTACGGGCTGGTTCGCCGGATCAGCGGCGACGCTTAGAAAGCGTTGTACGTCGGCGTTGCTCGGCCATCCGCCAAGCCGCACCGGAATTCTCACGACCGCGACCCCCCGCTCTTTTAGAAATGAAACTTCATCCTTGAATTTGGGCTTGCCCGGATCGTTCATCTCCCGCTCATCGACCAGGCACACGTCGGTCTTCGGCTGAATTCGCGTGATGACCGTGTTCCACTCGCGCCGCGACAACGCCCCACTCCGATACAGCGCGCCAGGCTGCACAACCGCGAAATGATAGACTGTCGTATACTGCTGCCAGAAAAACGAAACGCCTGTAACGACGGCGAGAAACGCCGCGACGCCGACATAGCGGCGGAAATTGGAATCGGCTGGTTCGGATGTACTTTTCATGTATGCCGCCCGCGGCGCCGGGGTCTGTCCGTCAATCGCAAACTTCATTCTCGCACAGGCTCAATTCATTGTCTTGCCTTCCGCCCCGCCGTGCGAATTGGGATCGACGCCTTCCCGCAAATCCGGCGAGCGAGACGGCGCCCCCGACGCGGCGAATCCATGCTCGTGCGCGCCGGGCGCTTCCCAGTCCATCGTCGGATCATGAAAATCATGCGGATCGGCCGGCAACTGATCCAGCACGGCGTCGATCTTATCGGGCGTGAGGTTTTCGTAGAGCGCCTCATTCACCAGGGCGACCGGCGCGTCGCCGCAGGCGCCCAGGCATTCCAGTTCGATCAAGGTGAATTTTCCGTCGGGGGTAGTCTCTCCGACTTCGATCCCCAGTTTTTTCCGACAGTGTGCCGTCAGCGCTTTCGATTGGCAGACTTCACAAGAAAGCGATCGGCAAACCTGTATGAGATACTGCCCCTTGGGCTTGAGCCAATATTCTTCATAGAAGGTAGCCGTGTCCATCACCTCCGCCGGCGCCAGTTCGAGGAATGTCCCCAGCTCTTCCATCGCCTGCACGGGGATCCAGTTATATTTATGCTGGATGGCATGCAACGCCGGGAGTAGCACCGCGCGTTTGGTAGGGTAGCGCGGAAAGTAGACTGTCTCCAGAGTCTGTTTAATGTCGTCGGTGAGATAAGGTTCGGCGCGACGATCGATCTTTGCGGTGCGACGATTTTCAGTAATCCATGCCATAGTCGTTTGCCATCTTCCGCGATTTCAAAGAGAGGATCGCCGGCCTGCGGGGGGCCGAAGCGCCTCGGGAAAAAATTTTGCAGATAGCGCCTGAGTGGCCGATCATCTCACGCTGCGGCGGCCATGAACGATTGTACTCCAGCCAGGGGCTTCGTCTACCGATCCAATTCCGCCGCGATTACGTTGATGCTGCCGAGCACCGCCACCACGTCGCTGATCATGTGGCCTTCAATTAATTTCGGGAAGACCTGGTAGTTGATATAGCTATTGGGGCGGGTGCGCGTGCGCCAGGGGACATTCTCGCCGGCGCTGACAATGTAGTATCCGAGTTCGCCATTGGCCGATTCGATGCAGCCATACACTTCGCCGACGGGGGCGGCAAACCCGCGATTGGTCATGATCAACTCGAAATGCTGAATCAACCCTTCAATGCTGCTATAAACCTGATCCTTCGGCGGAAGCACCTCCTTCCCCTCCGGACTCACATTTACCGGGCCCGGCGGAATGTCGTCGATCAATTGGCGGATGATATGGAGGCTCTGCTTCATCTCCTCCAATCGCACGAGATAACGCGCGTAGACATCACCGGTCGTCATCACCGGAACTTTGAAATTGACCGCCGGCGCCCCCTGGTTGTCCCAATTATCCTTATAGCAGAGATATGGCTCATCTTTGCGAATATCCCGCGGCACCCCCGCCGACCGCGCCATCGGCCCACTCAGGCTCCAGGCGATCGCTTCTTCTTTCGTGAGCTTGCCCACGCCTTTAACGCGGTCGATGAATATCCGATTCTTGTTAAGCAATTTTTCGACATCATCCATCGCCGCCGGCATTTTTTCATCGACGAATTTTTTCACCATGGTCTTGAAGACCGCTTCGTCGGGGAGGTCCTGGTTCAACCCCCCTACCCGCGTCCAGCTGGTATGGAAGCGCTGGCCGCTCATGTACTCGACGATGTCGTAGATGACTTCGCGTTCGTTGAACCCATAAAGAAAAGCCGTGAACGCGCCGAGATCGAGTCCCGCCGCCCCGACGCATAGGAGATGCGACTGGATCCGGCCAAGCTCATTGGCGATCGTGCGTAACACCTTGCATCGCGGCGTAAGGTCGATCCCCATCAACTTCTCGACGGCGCCATGCCACGCCAATTCGTTATAGATGGGGGCCGAGTAGTCCATGCGATCGACGATGGTGACATACTGGTTGTAGTTGAGATGCTCGCCGAGCTTTTCGAAGCCGCTGTGCAGATAGCCGATGTGTGGGGTGGCCTTGATGATGCGTTCGCCGTCGAGTTCGAGAACCAGGCGAAGGGTGGTGTGCGTGGCGGGATGCTGTGGTCCAAAGTTGAGCGTCCAGCGATTTTCCCCGTCGTTTCCGTAAACGTCGGGCGGCATCAATTCATCGGTGGCGGGCGTTAATGTGTAGGGCATAGCGTAAAAATTCCTCATCGACGCAACTCCCCTGCCGTCGCTCGATTGGCGATGGAGCAGTGATGGGAGGCGTCGGAACGGGCGGATTATAGCGGGGGCGAGATTTTGTTCCAGACACCCATGCTAAAGTCCGGCAAGTTCGCTCGACGGATAGTCGCATTGGTGAATATAAAACATGTAGACGTCTTTTTCGAAGTTTTCATTTTTCCCAAACCTTTGCGATCTCTGCCGGCAGGTCGAACCCGGAGATTTTCATTCGGGCGTTATTTTAGGTTTTCTTTCGTTGTCACTTCTTCTTCTCTTGTCTCGCGTTATCTTGTGCAGTGCGCGGACCTCCCATTTCTATTTTGGAAGATTGTGAGGTTTGGTAACTTGAGCTTCGATTTGATTCGATTAGAATTCTTGTTCCACGTGGAACACATAGTTCTTGAAGGAGTGTACACAATGTCACTAAAGCCGAAGCCGCGACTTGGTCGGGGGCTTAGCAGCCTGATTTCACTTTCCAATGCATCACCTGATGTTCCACTCCAAGCTTCGGAGGCCCGACCGAAGTCGCAATCTCCCGATCACGCGAACTCCCTATCAGGCATCGTGAACCAGCCGGAATATCCGGAGGCGGCAGAACGGCCCCATTTCGCAATGGGTGTTAACTCCATTCCGCTTGAATTCATTGCCCCAAACCCACACCAGCCGCGCCGGGCGATGAATGAAACGACGATCGCCGAGTTGGCCGCGAGTTTAAAATCGACGGGGCTGATTCAGCCGATCGTCGTTCGCAAAATGGGTGAGCAGTATCAGTTGATCGCCGGCGAACGCCGCTGGCGAGCGGCAAAACTGGCTGGTTTTGCTACTATTCCAGCATTTGTCCGAGACGCGACCAGCTTGGAACAAGCCCAGATGGCGCTCGTTGAAAATATTCAACGCGAGGATCTCAATCCTATCGACCGTGCACAGGCGTATAAAACGCTGATGACCCAACTCGGTCTCACACAGGCGGAACTGGCCGGTCGCACCGGGGAAGATCGAAGCAGTGTCGCCAATTACCTGCGTCTTCTCGACTTGATTGAGGCGGTCAGGGTTATGGTTGCGGACGGAAGACTGTCGATGGGGCATGCCAAAATACTCGCGAGCGTGCGCGATCCAGTGGAGCAGGAAAAACTGGCGAATCTGGTCGTGGGCCAGAATCTATCGGTTCGGAATTTGGAGCGTCAGCTTGAACAGGGGGGGAATGGAATTTCAGCCGTAAGGGTCACGCCTGATCCTTCGGCTCATGTTCTGGATCTGGAGAAATCACTTACTCAACAACTCGGTCTTCGGGTTCAGGTTCGCGCTGCCGCCAAGAAGGGAAAGGGGCGAGTTATCTTACATTATGGTACCTTGGACCAGTTCGACGAACTAATGACGAGACTCGGAGCGAAAGTCGATTCTTGAGGAGTCGACATCGATATAGTCCTCGGTACTTCCTCGCCTGAGGAAATAGAGTGCGTGATTGCTCCTTCTAGGACGGGGGAGGTCAATCGTATTTTGGTCGTGAATGGTATGACGTTTGTCGACCATTTTGCCCGAAAGGCAATCAATAGCTTGATCGCAATTGCGGTATCGTCAATTAGCTCGATGCCTGCATCTGACGCGAAACAAATCGGGGATGGGTAGCGTGCGCTCCGACGCCAAGAGTACCCCACCTTGCTCTTGCGTGTTCCACGTGGAACAACAGGGGTCCGGTATGATGTCCAATATTGGTCGGATCTCGCCACACATAGGAAGGATAGAGCCGCGGGATCGTTCAGTTTGGGTACATTCCTCAATAGGCGTTTAGGGCGACATTACGGGCAACAACTTCTTTGTCTCCACGATACGCCAAGGTTTGACGGCAAAGCACCAACGCCTTCTCCATTCCTTTCACTCGGTCAATCGTAACCAGTTCTTGAAATTCTCAACGACCTATTTCCAACGGCCGAGAACAGCGGCATGAAATAAAACTCCGCACGGGTACCTAAGCGAGCGTAACCATGAGACTCAGCCTCGGCGTCCTCTCCGCCCTAATCCTCGCAATGCCCCGCCGCTTCAGAGCACGCGGTAAAGAATGGCATTCTCGGAGGTCAGCGAACGCTCCACGTCCCCGCCACTGCGACTTATGGTCTGCATTGCGTGAAGAGCGTTCGATGCTGTTAATTCGTCCAGAAGCATGAGCGACACTTTGCGCCGGAGAATGCCGGGGAGCTGGGAATGAATCTGCTGCGTCTCATTCGGCGGCCACCGAGCTTCCCTGACTCTATGCGAACACTTCGGCGCAGGGCAATTGAAGTGCTCACCTCTTCCCATGCGGTGGCTTAATCCTGGTTTCACGGAGATCCACTTCAACGCGATCGAAGAAGCTTGAACGATAGAATATGGTCGGCCAGGAAAAGTCACTGCAAACGAGACCGCCGCTTATCGCCTTCAACAATTCCGCATGAACGCTGAATCCGACGCAACGCAGGTAACTTGAAATCGAAAGTTGTTTGTAGATTATCGAATATCTTTTGTTGCGATGTTTCACAGGTCTCGTACAATTCCCCGTCACTATGGAATTAACCCCATCTTCCGTTGTCGATCTCGCCATCATTGGCGCCGGTCCTACTGGTTTATTTGCATCGTTCTATGCCGGGCTGCGGCGAATGTCGGTGAAACTCATCGATTCTCTCGATATGCTTGGCGGGCAACTTACAACACTTTATCCGGAAAAATACATCTACGATGTCGCCGGCTTTCCTGCGGTTCTCGCCAAGGACCTGTCGGCGAAGCTGGTCGAACAAGCCCTACACTATGGTCCAGGCGTCTGTCTCGGTGAGCAGGTGAAAAAGCTGGATTTTGACGAAACAACCCGACACTACACGATTCATACGTCCAAAGGCTCTCATGGCGCCCGGGCCATCCTGATCGCGGCGGGAATGGGCGCCTTTAGCGCCAAGACGTTGCCTTTGCCAAATGCCGCCGGTTATGAAGGGCGAGGCTTGCACTATTTCGTCAAGGAAGTCGCCGCCTTTCAAGGCAAGCGCGTTCTCATCGTCGGCGGGGGGGATAGTGCCGTGGATTGGGCCAATACGCTCGGTCCCGTCGCGCAACACGTGACGTTGATCCACCGGCGCGACCAATTTCGCGCTCACGAAGACAGCGTCGCCCAGATGATGAAATCGACGGTTAAAATCCGCACCTTCCACGAGCTTAAATCCCTCGGCGGCAACGGCCAGCTCGCTTCCGCCACCATCTATGACAATCGCAGCAAACAGGAAGAAACGCTGGAACTGGATGCCGTGCTGGTGAATATCGGGTTTAGCAATTCTTTGGGTCCGATAAAAGATTGGGGACTCATCCTCGAAGGTTCCTCCATTCGGGTCGACAGCATGATGCAGTGCAATCGGCCCGGCATTTTCGCGGCGGGAGACGTCGCGACCTATTCCGGAAAACTAAAACTGATCGCCACCGGTTTTGGCGAAGCGTGCATCGCGGTTAATTTCGCCAAGCACTACCTCGACCCCGCCGCGAGCATCTTTCCCGGGCACTCGAGTAATTCAGGTTTATGAACGAAGAAATCAATGATCCACGAAGGACACGAATGGACGCGAAGAAATGAAAGATGCGAATCGCATTTTCTAATTCGTGGCCCATGGGTCCTTCGTGGATAACAGCTCTTCAGCTTTGCAAGAGAAGAAACTATTGATCCACGAAGGACACGAATGGACACGAAGGAATGCAAGTTGCGAATTGCATATTCTTATTCGTGGCCCTTCGTGTCCTCCGTGGATAACGACGATTCAATTAATTCATTTGCCGCCTGTTTGCGAGACGAGCAATTTTTCGATAGTACCGGCGTCATAGACGCAGCCGCCCCAGGTTCCGCCGCAGGCGTTTTGGAGGGCGGCCCAGAGGCGGGTGTCGGCGGGAAGATTCGGATCAGCCGCCAGGTCGCGGCGGGGGGGTCGAGCGGCCAAAATCTCCGCAGCCGATTTTTGGTCGTATCGTTCCTGGCCATGGCCGACCAGATCGATCGAACCTATCATATTATTGCGATCAATCACGATGCCGATTAAATCGCCATCGAGGACTTTTCCGATCGGTCCGCCGGCGAGGGCTTCTGGACCGATGTGGCCAATGCAGGCGCCGGTGGAAACGCCGGAAAAACGGGCGTCGGTCAGCACGGCTACATGTTTGCCGAACGGAAGCTGCTTGAGCGCGCTGGTGATTTGGTAAATCTCTTCCATCCCGGCGCCCATCGGTCCGCGGCAAATCAGCACGATCACGTCGCCGGCCTTGATCTTGTCGTCCTTGATCGCGCGCATGACGGCACGTTCGGTGATAAAGACACGAGCCGGGCCGATTTTTCGATAAACGCCGTCGGCGTCAACCACGCTCGGATCGATCGACGTGCTTTTAATCACCGAGCCGTGCGGAGCGAGATTGCCGCGGGGAAACGTGACGGTGCTGCTTAAGCCACGCGCTTTGGCGACGGCGGGGGACATGATGACATCATTGGGATCGATCCCGTCGCTGCGGTAAAGAATATCCCGAAATCTCTCGCGGCGATCGCTCGTCTTCCACCAATCCAACACCTTCCCCAGCGCCTCGCCGGTCACCGTCAAACACGATTCGTCCAGCATCCCCAGTTCCCGAAGATGCAGCATCACCTCCGGCGTTCCTCCCGCCAAAAAAACCTGGACCGTCGGATGACCGACCGGCCCGTTGGGCAACGCGTCAACCAGGCGCGGCGTCTTGTGGTTGACCGCGATCCAATCCTCGACCGTCGGCCGGGCCAATCCGGCCGCATGCGCGATCGCAGGAATATGCAATAACAGATTCGTCGATCCGCCAAACGCGGCATGCACCGCCATCGCGTTGCGCACCGAAGCGGGCGTGACGACGTCTTTGGTTGTGATCGCTCGTTTTACAAGATGAACCAGCGCCCGCGCCGACCGTGCCGCCAGATCGACCCAGACCCGTTGCCCCGAAGGCGCCAACGCCGAGTGCGGCAACGAAAGCCCCAGGGCTTCGCCGACCACCTGCGAAGTCGCGGCCGTCCCAAGAAACTGACATCCGCCGCCCGGCGATCCGCACGCCTTGCATCCGAGTTCCGCCGCCTCGTCGAGCGTCACCGCGCCGTGTGCATAGCGCACGCCCAGCGTCTGCACCTTCCCCGCGTCCTCCCCGTCGATCGGCGGCAGCGTCACGCCGCCCGGCACAAGTATTGTCGCCAGATCACCCGCGCCGGCCAGCGCCATCATCATCGCCGGCAATCCTTTGTCGCACGTCGCTACGCCCATCACCCCCGACCGCCTCGGCAACGACCGAATCAGCCGCCGAAATACGATGGCCGCATCATTGCGAAATGGCAGACTGTCCATCATCCCGCGCGTCCCCTGCGTTCGCCCATCGCAAGGATCCGTAACCGAGCCGGCAAACGGAATGCACCCGAGTTTCTTGAACTCCCGCGCCGCCGATTGAGCGAGCAGGCCGATTTCCCAATGACCGGTGTGATATCCCAGCGCGATCGGCGACCCATCCTCCGCCCGTAACCCGCCCGAGGTTGAAAGAATCAAAAATTCCCGCCGTCCAAGTTGCGACGGATCCCACCCCATTCCCGCATCCTGCGTCAGTCCAAACAAATCCCCGCTGGCCCAGTTCCGAAGCATGTCATCCGTCAACGGCAATTTCCCCGCCGGCCCCGGCGCCTTGGTCGTGATCGAATAAATCGAATCATCTTCACATTCCATCAGGCTCCCAACGTCTGTCGCGGTTTGGATGCTCATGGCGAAATAGTAGGAGAAATTGTCCCATCGCACCATTTTCAAAGCCACGGGATCAACCCCCCACGTCGCTCGGTTTTGCGCGGTGGCGGTCCGCGACGACGCGCAACGGAGAACAGAGCCCCTGTCGCATATTTACTAAAGACGCGACCTCTAGTACCCTATAAGGCATCGCGTCCATTTTAAGGGTTTTCAGGGAGTTCTCCGATGTCATATCTTGTTGCGGCTGCGAGTCTACGGGGTCGGGGTCTGAATCGAAAATCCAGGTCGCTTTCGGGGCAGCCGACCGTCGAGCAGATGGAGTGTCGCCGGCTACTCAGCGCGGCGGTTGCCGCCGTGGGCGACGGCTCGGGTCTTACCGCGGGCGCTACCGATCTTGGCGCAGTCGCCTTGGGCTCCACTCACGCGGTCAAAGGTACGGTTGGTGTTAATTCAACCGACACCGTTTATCAGGTTGAGGTGACTTCCAACATCAACTTGAGTCTGAAACTGTCGAATTTGCTCGAGAAGGACAACGTTTATCTCCTGTATGCCGATGGCACGCTGCTCAATACCGGGTGGACGAATAGCAAACCAGTCTTGAGTATTTCACAGCACCTCAATCCGGACACTTACTATATCGATATCGAGCACGGCTTCGTGGCCGACAACACGCCCTCGGTCGGCGCCGCCAAGGTCAAGGTGACGCCGCCCAAGAAGTACAAAATCAAGAGCACCGACGGATTCGCTCTTTTGGTCCATGGGCTCAAGCCCGACAACACAATCGCACCAGTGGAGGTGATGAAACCGGCGGCGTTCGGGGCGACGTTTGGGGCGACCGGCGCCGTGTCGGAGCCAACCATCAGCGCGACGTTGGCGCAGTCGTCCGGATTCGTCCAATATCAGGCTTTTACCGCCGCCGAAGGGTATCAACTTTGGGGCGCCGGCGGCCCCTCGCCCGACGATGTGATCCAACAATACATCGGCGATTGCTACTACATGTCGATTATCTCCACGATCGCCCGCGACGACCCCGGATTGATCGAGCAGGACATCGTGCCGCAGGCCGACGGCGATTTCCTCGTCAAGTTCCAGAACAATGGCCATGAAGTCGACGAGCAAGTCGACGACACGTTTCCGGTGAACGCCAACGGCGACACCATTTTTGCCGGCATTCCAGGCGATAAGGCGATCTGGGTTTCGGTCCTGGAAAAGGCGTGGACCTACTTCCGGCCCAAGAGCACCGCTCCAAACAGCTATGACGGTATTCAGGGCGGATTGCCTTCCGAATCCATGATGGCGTTCGGCAGCACCGACGCCGTCGATGTTCGGAGCAATACCTACAACACCGCCGCGGCGCTATTGAAGGCGATCGCGACTCCGTTGAACGCGGGCGACCTGGTCGATGTATGCACGCAGCAGCCGGCAAATGGGGCCGATCCGCTGCCCAGCGGACTTTTCACCGGACACGCTTATTCGGTGGTTTCCGTCGACGTCGGCGACAATACCATCGAACTGCGCAATCCGTGGGCGACAAACACCCAGGGAAATCAAAACGACGGCAGCGGCGGATACATCACCATCAGCGGCGATAAACTCGTGCAGTCGATTCAGCTTTTCGATTACGGCACGGTTGCGGCCGTCACGCCCATGCCCAATCCAACGCCCACCCCCACGCCAACTCCAACTCCAACTCCAACTCCAACTCCCACCACGACCACGACGACGCAGACGATCGGCGAGAACCTTGGCCCCAATTCGTTCCAGGATGACGCTGGCGTCAATTACGACTTCTACACATTCACCGCCAACAGCGACGGGCAGGCCGTCATCACGATCGATTCCACTGCATTCACTCCCCAATTGCTGATCGCGCAACAGGGAACCAACGGGTGGACGACCGTCGGTTCCGACACCAACGCCGGCGATACTTCAATGGCGCAGGTGACATTCACCGCGACGCCCGGCGTCACCTACGGCATCGGCGTTTTCGTTTCCGGAGAAACCGAAACCGGAGCCTATACGCTTGGACTCAACGGCGATCTGAGCGCGCCGGTGCAATCGACGCCCACGGCCGGCGCAGGCAGTTTGTCCGGCGTCGTCTACAACGACGCCAACGGCAACGGCACGCGCGACAGCGGGGAAGCCGGCGTCGCGGGATTGACCGTTTTCATCGACTTGAACGGCGCCGGCCAATTCGAGAACGGCGATCCCACCGCCACCACCGATCAAAACGGCGACTACACTTTTGCCGGTCTGCAACCCGGCGCCTACACGGTGTATGTCGAAGCGGCCAGCGGATATACGCAGACCTCTCCGGCAAACAACGCCGGCGCCAGCGCAACCGTTACCGCCGGTCAGGCGACAAATGTCGCTCCGATCGGCGAGGTTCAACAGAACGGCGGAAGCATTTCGGGAACGGTCTACAGCGACCTCAATAACGACGGCAATCAGGACCCCGGCGACCCGGGCCTGGCCGGTTGGTATATCTATCTCGATCTGGCCAACGCCGGTTACTTCCAGACCGGCGATCCCTACGTCATCACCGACGCCAACGGCAATTATACATTCCAGGGCATGACGCCGGGATCATACACCGTCGCCGTCTATTCTCAGGCGGGCTACAACACGACTCAGGGCAGTACCGGATACACCGCCACGGTGAGCGCAAGCATGAACGCCGTCGGCGGCGACTTCGGCGAAGCGCGGCCCACCGGCACAATCGCCGGAGTCGTCTACGACGACGCCAACGGCGACGGCTCGCAAGGATCCGGCGAAGCCGGCCTGACCGGCTGGCAAGTCTACATCGACCTCGGCAACTCCGGCTCATATGTCAGCGGCGATCCCGTCACGACAACCGACAGCACCGGAACCTACACGTTCGCCGGGCTGTCCGCCGGCAACTACATCGTCCGCGTCGTACCGCAATCCGGATATACCACCGACCAGGGGCGCCTCGGCTGGACCGCCGCCGTGTACGTCGGTCAGACCGTCAATGGCGGACCCTTTGGCGAATCCCAAGCCAGCGGCGGTTTGTTTGGGACCGTCTACAACAACTCCAATGGCTACGGCGTCTATAACTGGGCTGTCTATATCGACCTCAATAACTCCGGCCAATACGTCACCGGCGACCCCTACGTCATTACAGGCAGCAGCGGCGGCTATTCCTTTACGGGCCTGGCGCCCGGTACTTATACGATCCGCGCCGCTGTGTATCCGGGCACGCCGTGGACTGCCGAGGAAGGCGCGCAAGGGTGGACGGTAACGGTGGTGGCCAATCAAAACACCTTTGCCGGGGATTTTGGGGAGCAATATTGAGTAATCGCCCACAACTTGCGGCGCGCGAATTGATCGCAAGTAAAGGAATGTGACCCACGGACGAGGTCGAACCGATGCGCCGCCGTCACCGATCTCGCGGATGATCGCACACATAGCAAGCGATGATCCAATCGGCTTTGTGTTGTCCACGGCGCCGCGCGATCCGTGGTTAACGCTTCCGAATCGGCATCTCTCCGAGCGCATTCGTCATCTATACCCTCACCATTCACATTTGAATTATTCGTGCCCATTCGTGTCCTTCGTGGATCATCCGTCTTCGGTGTATGATTGAGTCGATGCCCGGCGAATTCGACCTTATCGAATGGATCAAGTCCCAACATGCGCCGAGCGAGTTCGTTCCCGTTCCCCAGGGGGACGATCTGGCGGTGTTGAAGTGGAATGCCGCCGATCTTCTGCTCGTCGGCATCGATCAGGCGCTTGATGGCATTCACTTCGATAGCGCAATACATAGCCCCCGCCACATCGGGGCCAAGGCGATGAATCGCAATCTCTCGGACTGTGCGGCGATGGCGTGTCTGCCGGCCGCGGCGGTGGTCAGTGTGGCGCTGCCGAATGGCGCGGGAATCGATTACGCCAAGGAGCTTTATCTGGGCCTTCGCGAAGCCGCCGATGCGTTTGACTGTACGCTCGTCGGCGGCGATACAGGCTCCTGGGCCGGCAAACTTGCCGTCACCGTTTCCATCCTCGGGAAAAGCGCGGGCACCCAGCCGATCACCCGCTCCGGCGCCAAACCGGGCGACGGCATCTATGTCACGGGACGGCTTGGCGGAAGCATTCTTGGCCGCCATATGAACTTTGTGCCGCGGATCACGCTCGCTCGCGAACTGGCCGGCGCCGGGGGAATCACCGCCATGCTCGATATCAGCGACGGCCTGTCGCGCGACCTCCGCCAGATCTGCGATCAAAGCCATGTCGGCGCCATCATCGACGCGGATGCGGTTCCGATCCATTTAGACGCGATCGAACTTTCCCGGCGCGACGGCCAATCGCCTCTGGACCATGCGCTTCATGATGGCGAAGATCACGAGTTGCTCTTTACCGTCGCAAGAACGCCGACCATTCAAGGCATGATCCGCGTGGGAACGATCGTTTGCGAACCTGGAGTCTGGATACAGCGGGCGGATCGTCGCGCGGAACTCGCGCCCAAAGGTTGGCAGCACACTCTTTAGGCAATTTTCAAGTCGCTGTAGTTTCTGCGTTTAGCGGCCCCGCTTGCGGGGCGTGTTTCGTAATTGAAGACGAATCGACCAACCTAATGCACTTCTCATGTTGGTGAAGCGACCTTGCGACGCGAATCACTTCCCGCAAGCGTGACCGCTAAACGCAATACGGTTTACTTAAAGCGTTTCCCAGGTTGCTGTCGCGTCCAACGTGCGTGGGCACCAGTTTCATCACCCGACGCCGGTTCTGAGGTACTCCGAAGAGCCGGATTCGGCGATGCTTCGATCCGGCTCTTCGGAGTACCTCAGAACCGGCGTCGCCACCAAACGATCAACCACGCGATCGTCAACGAAACGTCGCACGCGCTACCAAACTGAAAAACGCTCTAATAGAAGATTGAGTTGAACGCCCAGACGCCGAATCGCCGAGATAAAAAGAGAATAAAAGAGAAGAAGAGCAAAAACGCACTGGTTTTTGACGACACCAAATTTCAGAATCTCTCGTTCTTCCCTTTCTTCTCTGAGTCTCGGCGTCTGGGCATTCGTACCCATTCGTCTTAGGTGAACCGTATTGCCGCTAAACGCGGAAACGCGCCGGCAATTTGAAAACTGCTCTAAGAACCGCTCCAGCCCGCGAACGCCGCGCATGGTAAAAATATCGGCCGCACTGTTTCTACATCCTCTCCGCTTCGCGACAATCGCGGCTGTGATTCATCTATCCAAGAGTGCCGAGCAGACGCAGGCGATCGCCGCCGATTTTTCACGATCATTGCGCGGCGGTGAATGTTTGGCCCTTCACGGCGATCTCGGCGCCGGCAAAACCCAATTCGTCCGCGGCCTGCTCCAGGGTCTCGGCGGAGATGTTCGCTCGGTCAGCAGCCCCACATACATGTTGCTCAATGTCTATGAAACCGGCCGGCTGATCGTCTATCACCTCGACGCCTATCGCGTCAACGGCGTCGATGATTTCGAAGCGATCGGCTTTTCGGAACTGCTCGAGCAGGGGGGTATCGTGGTGGTCGAATGGGCGTCGCGAATCGCCGATTTGCTTCCCAAAGACCATCTTGAAATCCGTATCGAGGCGATCGGACCAAACGGTCGCCGGATCACGTTATAAAAAACGCCCGCTTTTTGCATGGCCAGACCGATACATCGCGGATAACGTTCAGCCAGAGCATTTTTCAGTTCGCTATACCGCTCCGGTGTTTAGCGGCCTCGCTTGCGGTGCGTGAGCCGCGACCCAAATTTGGGTCACCACATGAGAAATGCCTTAATTCAGCGGACCACCAATGGGAAGCGGAGTGGCGATCGATTTCATAAGGAAGCGGACCCCATGCGATATGCACTGAAATACTTGTTACCTTTGCTGGCGATTCTAACGCTTGGCGGACTGACCCCATCGGCCCATGCGGCCAAGTATGGCGTGCGCGACGACGCTCATTTTTTCACGCCCGACGCCGTCACGCAAGCCGAGCAAATCATCACCCAGATTCGCACCGGCGACGATCGCGACGTGCTCGTGATGACATTCGACAAAATTCCCGACGACTTGAAGGAAAAATACGACCCCAGCAACAAAGCGAAATTCTTCCTGGATTGGGCCGACCATGTCGCCGTCCAAAACGGCGTCAGCGGTTTGGTCGTTCTGCTCACCCGCGATCCCCGCCACCTTGAAATCGTCGTCGGCAACAAGACACGGCAACGTCAATTCACCGAAGCCGATCGCCTCGAACTTCAAAATCGCATGATCGCGCTCCTGAAGACCGACAAGTACGACGACGCGCTTCTCGCCGGCGTTAAGTTCGTTAAGGAGCGGATGGACGCGCACGAAAGTCGCTCGGGCGCCGTCCAGGGCGCGACGCCGCCGCCTTATCCAAGTCAGAGTCCCATCAATATGGGCGGCAGCCATGTCGGCGGAATGCTGTGCCTGGGCGTCGGACTGCTGGTCATCGTGTTCATGATCATCAGCGCCGTCAATCGCAACCGCGGCGGCTACGGCGGTCCTCCTCCGCCAGGCGGATATCCCCCATCCTATGGCGGCGGCGCTTATCCCCCACAAGCCGGCTACGGCGGCGGCTATCAGGGCGGCGGTGGCGGCGGCTTTGGCCGCGGCTTGCTCGGCGGACTCCTCGGCGGCGCCATCGGCTCCTGGGGCTACGATAAATTCGCCCATCCCGGCGCCGGTAACCCCAGCTACCCGCCCCCTCAAGGCGGCGGCGCCGACTTCGGCCCTCCCGCCGACCAAACCGATACCAGCTTCTCCGGCGGCGGCGCCGATTTCGACTCTGGCGGCGGTGACTCCGGCGGCGGCGGCGACTTCGGCGGCGGCGACTCCGGCGGCGGCGGCGACTCCGGCGGCGGCGGCGGTGACTTCTAAGACCTATACCGGTGGCGTCGCTGCGATCAGTCACCGGCTAATTGTCTAGACCCCTCCGCGGTTTACGCCGAACGAGCGTGGTCCTGTACAACGCCGCTGTGTGCCAAAAAAATGACTCCGAAAGAAACCCATCCCAATCGCGTTTCATTGCCGATGGTCGAGCCGGCCGATCGCCCGCAGGGCGCGGTGACGGTTTGCGACGGGTGCGGCGTCTGTTGCCGCGAACAACCGCTGCCGCCGTTCCTCGACGATATTGATTTGATCCCCGCCGAATTGCAGAAAGAAGTGATCGAGCTTCAGAAGCGCGAGCATGAGCTATGGCTCCTCGCCCAGCCCTGCACGTGGTTTGATCTCCGGACCAAAAAGTGCATTCATCATGAGCACCGGCCGAATATTTGCCGGGAGTACGAAGTGGGAGCGGACCTGTGTCTGGAGATTCGGGAAAAGTATCGCGTCGGACAGGCTCATTGAACCGTGGCGCCGGGGGAAGCGGCGCCTTCGGTAACGGGCAACGAACGATCAACGGCGGGCTGCTTGTATTCCCGCAGTCGATTGTAAAGCGTGCGAAGGCTGATCCCCAGCTCGTCGGCCACCGATCGGCGATTGCCCTGGTGGCGTTTCATGGCCGCCAGGATATGGACGCGTTCGACTTCGTTCAGCGGAACGCGCGACCCGGTGAGCGTCATTTCCGACGGATGGGAATTGTCGGCCATCGTTCGCCGGCGCCGGCCGCACGCGCGGTTCAAGGCATGTTCCAATTCCGAACGCGGGCATGGCTTGGCGAGGAAATCGATCACGTCGAGGCGCATGGCCTTTTTGGCCGTCGCGAAATCACCGCCGCTGGTGACGATGACGGCTTCGATCGCCGGATACTGCCGCCGAAGCCGTTCGATCAACTCCAACCCGCCCATGCCGGGAAGGTTGAGCTCCAGCACGACAATTCCGAACTGGTCCTGAACCAGGGTGCGCAGCGCCTGCTCGGCCGTCGTCACGGCGCGGACCTCAAATCCCATTTGAGTAATGGCGTCTCGAATCATCTCGCGACTGCGGCATTCGCCGTCAATGAGCAATACCGCCGGCAATGCCATGGGGTGTCTGATGGCTTGAATCATGGAGCGCACTAACCTCCACGCCTACTGTTCACAATGGCGGCGGGTTTCTTCCAGAAATTCTCTTGCAAATCCCGATGATTTTATTCTTCGCGCAAAAATGTCCCAATTCCGCGAAAAATCATCGCTCGAATACCAAATCCGCCCAGTAAAGCGGATGATCCGAAGCCCCGTTTTGAATATGACCGCCGGCGACGGTGTTGAAGCCGCGGGAAATGATCCAATCGATCCGCTCGGCCGAGTCTGCCGATGAGTTGGATTCATGGATGCAGTTGTGAACGCCGTCAAGAGAAAGCAGCGATTGCACTTGTGGATTCTTCGCCTCGGCGTTCAGGTCCGCCAGCAACAGCGACGGCGACTGGAGCGAATCGAATAATCGAGCAACCATCAAGAGTTGATTGGTCTGATCCTTCTCCCGATCGATATGCGCGACGATAACAGGAACTATGCGGCCGGCGAAATCAACGCGAAGAATAAAAGCGTTTCGCCGCCCGCTGTGCACCGGCTCGATCGGCAGGGGAATCCGCACCCAGTTTTCGACCGGTAGGCGGGTGAGTACGCCGTTGCCGAATTCATCGTGCCAGTATCGGCGTTCGGTGGGGGCAAAGAGCCATGCGTGGGCGGTCGCGCCGGCGAGTTGCTGGGCCTGGCTGGAGGCGGGGCCATATAAAAATCCGCGGACCTCCTGCAATCCGCAAAAATCGGTATCGCGCACGGCGTCGATCGTCCGGCCAAGGTTGAAAACGTCGTCTTCGCCGACGCCGCTGTGCATGTTGAAAGTGGCGACGCGGAAGATTTTTTTGTCTTTGGGGAGAGACGAGAGCGTTCCGGAAAATCCGCTCCCGCTGGCGGGGCCGGTGGGAAGGCGAAGGTAGCCGTAGAACCAGACCGCGAGCGCCCCGGATAGTGCAATCAGCCAAATCCACAGGCGCGATTTCAGAAGGGGGCGTGTACCGGCGAGGGTACTCGTTGGATCAAGTGGAATGGTCATGGTTTCAACCAAAATCTCGAGCGAAAAATCATCGTGCTCTCACTCCAATCGCGGCCCGCAATACGGACCCTTCTGCCGATCCATCGCCTGCAGCGTGTTCACGTATCCGGGCAGTGGATATCTTTTCAAACCCGGCTGGAAATAAAGGTGAAACAAAGTAAACCGATCTTCCGGCGATTTTTCGCGCCGGCTTTTCAGGGATTCATCGGCGACTTCAACCCGGCCAAGCTGCCGAAGTTTTTCCAGATCGCGATGGCGCGTCACCACCCATACGTCCGGCGCGGTTATTTTTTCATTCCGGAGAAACGTGAGGTTGTGCAACAGCCCAGCTGTCGGACGCAGGTAAAACTGATTGCGGAAAAAATCCATTTCGCCGCCGAGATCACTGTTGACGTAGAGCGGCTGATCGGCCGGAACCTCGGCGTCGACGCGACGCAGAAACGCCGTGTCCTGCGCCACCATGTCCGGCGTAAAATCTTGGCCCCAGCAGTATGCGATCGCGATTCCCATGAAGCACGCCGCCGCCGCCATGGTTCCGTTGCGCCGCCACATGCCCAGCGAAAAGTACCCCACGCAGGCGATCAGCACCGTCGCCAATCCAAACACGGCGGGCCATGGCGCCGTGATGCGATGGCGGAAGATCGTCAACCCGGCGGCGGCGAGAATCGCGACCACCGCCATCACGATCAGCGGATGAACCGCCTTGCGAACGGGGTTCATCATTCCGCGACCGACCGCCATGACGCCCACCGCCGACAGAATCGCCCATGGGGCGAGGCTCGGCACCAGATAATGATGATGTTTGCGATGCGGGATCGACAGCAAAACTACCGGCACGATCGCCCAACACCATAAAAATCGCAGCCCCGAACGCCGATCGCGCAGGGCCGTATGTCGTGTCGCTAAAAACCCGATGACCGACGCCCAAATCCACGGCATGCACAACCCCGCCAGCGCCACCGGGAAGTACCAGAACGGGCCGTCGTAGTCCTTCGTGTCGGCGTAATCGAACTTCCAGTTCTGGACGACATCGGGATAACGCCGCCTCGCGGCATACGTCCAGGCAAAAAACAACACCGCAAAAATGAGCCAGCCCCAGAGCCAGACATAACGGCGAATACGAGTGAAATCCGGCGCCGCCCGCAGTGCGCGAAGACGCGGCGCGATCGCACGATCATCCAGAAGCGACGCCGGAACATTGTTCTCTTGTTCCCTCTCCCGGTATTCCGGGAGAGGGCTAGGATGAGGGCTCGTCGCCATGTCTTGCAATGCGCCCTCACCCTGGCCCCCGCTCGGCGTACCGGGCGAGGGAGAAAGACCAGCGACGGGTTTTAACGGTCGACACGCCAGCAGCAAAAACACCGCCACCGGCCCGATCACCACCACCGCTCCCACCAGCGGCGACTTCACCATATTACTGATGCCCAGCACGATAAAAAACGCCCAGACATACCACGGCCGATTCCCAAAAAAACCGACGTGCGGATCGCGCGCCAGCGGCGAGGCGAACTCGGTTTTCACGAACAGCGCGACCGCCAGCGCCACGACCGCCGCCAGAAAAATGTCATCTTCGGCCAAAACCGCGTAGGCATAAAACTCATACATGGTGGCCAATACGAATCCGCTCATCAACCCGGCTTTTCTTCCAAGCCAGACCGACGCCATCCATGCGGTCATCAAGACCACGGCGGTCGCCATCACCACCGACGGCAATCGCACCGCCCAAACCACATCGCACCGTTGCCCAAGCAACACCGACGTGGCGATTAAAATCCAGTGCGGGATCGGCGGCCGTTCGAGCCAGGGCCTGCCGCCGCTTTGGGGGAAGAGCCAGTTATGATGCGCCAGCATTTCACGGGCGGTTTGCGGGAGCCTGGCTTCGTGCAGACTCAGCGGGCGTCCGCTGAACATCTCATATCCGAACAGCAGAAGGCAGAACGCCGTCAGCAGAACAAAATCGCGGGAGAGCAACCGGCGCGCGTCAAGCGCATGCGGAAGCGGACCATCATACGAATTGGCGTGGGACGCGAGAGGAGTTGCTGATTCCATCGCCATGAATCTTGCTTACTTTCGCCGCGCTTTCCAGATGAGTATCTTTTGATGACCGGCAGCGCAGCCGTCTCAGTTGTGTTTTATGGGCCATGCCGACTTTGTTACAAATGGACGAACGATTTCTGTTTTCCTCTCCCGGTAATCCGACTGAGAGGGAAAGGGAGTCCGAATGCTTTTCGGCGGGTCTATATTTCCGATATCTTCGCGTGCGCGCCGCTCTTGAAGCGGCGAAGGAGTTGTGATTACTGCACCTTAAATGCAAATAAATTCGCCGCCGTCCCCACATACAACACGCCGTTCGCCGCGACCGGCGTGGAATAAATCGCGTCTTTCAGATCGATCGTGCCCAGCAATTTCTTTTCCTTACCCGCGGTCAGAATGACGAGTTGCCCATTTTCGTTGCCGACATAGATCTTCCCGTCGGCGACGTATGCCGCCCCCCAGATATGGCCCTCGGTATCGTGCTTCCAGATTTCCGCGCCGGTCGCCGCGTCAAAACAATGCACGATACCCGCCAACTCCGCCACATAAACCAGTCCATCCGCCACCGCCGCCGTGGAGACGGATCGTCCGATGCCGGCGTTGGTCCACAGCCGACCCGTCCGCGAAATATCGCCCGTCGCGCCGCGCGGCTCGATGCAATTCATCGCCCCCGCGCCGTCGCCCTGCTCCGGCTCCTGACCGATCGCCACATAGACGCGATCGTTCATGACCACCGGCGTCGCGATCACGTCGCACGGCCCATCCCCCGACCCGTACTTCAGCGGCTTTCCGTCCTTCACATGCCGTTCCGGCGGATTGCAGTCAAAACGCCAAAACTCTTTGAGCGTCGGAACCGCCGGCGGCGCGTCGCCGGCGATCGCTTCCGATCCGGCCGCGACAAACGGCCTGGGATTCGTTTCGACATTCGCGTCAAACCCATAACAAAATCCGTCTCCGCCGCCGAAGACGACGGTGGGCCTTCCCGCGATCACGCCAAACGCGGGGCTTGACCAATTGCAGACCCACGTTCGTCGGCTGATCCCCGACCGTTCGACCGCCAGCAGTTTCCCCTCTTTTTTGTCCAGGCAAATGAGCGCCGGGCAGTCCGGCGAAGGAAGGTGTTTGCCGCTCCAATCCACGCCGTTTGAAGTCGTGACAAAAAGCTTATCCCCGATGACCAGAACCGAACTGCTTGCCTGGTTGCGCGGAAACGCTCCAAGCTCATCGCGCATGTCATATCGCCACACGATATCGGCATCCCCCGCGCCCTGCGATATGGGCGGATTTCCCGGCCCCGCCACATACTGCGCCTCATCCTTAAAGGGCCCGCGGTTTTTTCCATCCGCCTGCCCATGCACGTCAAGGCAGAGCACCTCGCACCGATTCGTCACGACATAAACATGATCCCCGTCCACCGTCGGCGAGGAGCAAAGCCCAACTTGCTCCCAATCATTGACCTTCCCCGAATTCAGCTTCGGACAAGCCAGTTGCCAAAGCATCTTTCCGGTTTGCTCATCAAGGCAAAGCAAGATCGCATAGTCTCCCTGATACTTCGGATCGCGCGGCGAGGCGTTGTTGCAGCCGACAAAGACACATCCCCCCGCCACGACCGCGTTGCCATAGGAAGCCGATCCAAGCGGCGCCGCCCATTTCACATTTTTTGTCGTGGCCGGATCGATCGGCTGGCCCTCCGCCTTGGCCTTGCCGGGATCGGCGGCGACGGGAAGATTTTTCTCCGCCGACACCATATTGCGGGACGGATCGCCGCCCCACATCGGCCAGTCGGCGCCGCGCAGCGCCAGAGCGGTCAGGGCGATCATCCCGGCGATCGAAACAAACCACAGTTTCACGATACGATGATCAACGCGCATACTTATCCGGTAAGACCTCGTGACGGCTAAGCTGTATGACTTCCGCGGCGCGGAAATGTTGAGTTCATCGCCAATCGCCTTCAGGTCAGAGCGGAAATCATCTTACCGGAATCACATCAACTCACCACGATTGGATCGCTCGTCGAAAATACGTTATTCGTCGTGTTCGCGTCTCCAAGGGTGTTGGTGGGATCAAGTTGCACGATCAGGTAATAGGCGTCGGCCGTGCTCGGCGCGATCAATTTGCTCAGTTGAATCGTGATCGATTTGCCGGGCTTGATATTCACCTTCTTGCCGAATGAAGTCGCCTGTAGGGCGGTATCGTCAAGTGTATTGACGGCCGAGGTATCAACCACGATCGGCAGCGCGCCGATCGCCGGGACGTTGCCGTGGTTGGTCACGGTGATCGACGCGCTCAATTTCTTGCTCGCCGTAGCGACCGTCGGCGCCTTGTCAAAAGAGCCGGACAGGTCGATCTGCGGCGCCTGGATATCGATCGTGCCGGTCGAACCGCTCATCGTGATGCCGCCGGACGGATCCATCGCTTCGACAACGACGTAATAATTTCCCGCAGTAAGGCCGGCGGGTATTTTGGCGATGGTCACTTTTTTGTTCTTGGGCTTGGCGGCATTTTACTTTTCCCTTGATGGTCAGCGAGTCCAGGGGCGTGTCGTCGGAACTGAACGTCGGATCGGTCGAAAGAGCGACGTTGACGCTGACCGTGCCGCTGACCGTCGCGCCGCTGGTGTTGGTCAGCGTGAGCGTCTGCGTGATCGGCGTCTTGCCGCCGGAAATGGCGGTGGCGGGCAATGAGCCGGTAATTCCCACGGAAACCTCCGGCGCCTTGGCGCCGATCACCAGCCCAAATCCGCCGCCGCCGGTGATGGTGGGATTGGTTTCGGAAAAAAGGATGTCGGCTTCGCCGTCGCCGTTCACGTCGGTGGTCAGAACGGCTTGGGGCGTACCGGAAGTGGTGGCCTGCGATTCGATCGCCGGTTGGAAAGTGCCGTCGCCGTCGCCCACGAGCAAGTCGAGGGCGCCGGTTGAGTTGAGCGTGACGATATCGCTGAGCCCATCGTCGTTGATGTCGCCGACGGCGATCGGGCCGGGGTCGGCGAACGTGGTCGGCGACGACGCGGCGGCGGTAAACGTGGCGCCGGCGTTCAGCAATACATCCACAGCGCCGTTTCCCCCGGCCGTCGAAACCGACGCGATAATATCCGGCTGCCCGTCGCCGTTCATATCGCCCGTGGCGATGCCCTGCACGGCGCCGTCCAGCGCAAAGGGCGTAGGCGCCGCGAAATTACCCGCGTTGTCTCCCATGGCGACGTCCAACTGGGCGGACGTTCCATCGTTGTACGCCAGATCGGGCGCGGTATCTCCGTTGAAGTCCGCGGTAACGATGCGCTGCGGATCGAACGACGATTCACCGCTGGTGATCGGCGTGCCGAGCGTAAAGGCGCCCGCGCCGGCGCCGAGGAGAATGGAGATCTGCTCGTCGGCCGGATCGGCGACGGCCAGGTCGGGAATACCGTCACCGTTAAAATCCGCCGACGCCAGATACGCCGTCGCGATCGTACCGGTCGGCTGGGCCGTTCCGTAGCTTGTGGTGATCGGCGTTTGAAAGGTCCCGTCGCCGTTGCCCAGCAGGACGTTGACCGTTCCGCCCACGGGATCGGTGACGGCAAGATCGACATTTCCGTCGCCATTGAAATCGGCGGTAACGATATCTTGGGCGCTGATGGCGCCTGGAAGATCGTAAAAGACGGGGGCGGCGCCATCGAGATAGACGCCGACGCTGGGAAGGTTGGTATCGGGATTGATGCCGACGAGCGCAATATCGGCGACGCCGTTTGCGTTGTAATCCGCCTCGGCCATGCCTGCCGGCGCCGTGACGCCGGGATAATCCATGGCCGGCGCCAGCGCGATTGTCGCGGTCAGGTAGGCCCGCCCCTCAAGCGGCTCAACGCGGGGCGCCAGATCGGGTGTTGAGATCGCGAGTCGGACTTTATCGCCGCGTTTGGGTCGGGATAAACCTTGCACACGGCGCGCGCCGATCGCACCTGCGGGTTTGGACAAATCCATTTCGCTCCTTGCGTAAAAATAAATCGCTTCCGATACAGTGCCGTGACTATTCGTTCCATGAGCCCGGTGGAAAATTCCATCCGCAAGAGGGAAAGGCGTTTTTTTTTCAGCGCGGCGCACAGTACGGCGGTTGAAACGCTGGCGACATTGGCGGGAGCCAGCAGCAGCGGCGCGACGCCAGCGGAGTCGGACGGCGAGAAACAAAAGCAGTTCCGCCTATTGCCGGGCCGAAAGGGCGTCAGCCGCAGCCTCGATCTCGGCGAGCGTGGTGATGGACGCATCATGGCCCCATTGCCGAATCCCGACAATTTGCCGTGATTTCATACGACCGTAACCGGGCCGCGTGATCAACAATCTGCGACGTGATCATCAGTTCATCCGCCCCGGTTCGCGTGACGAATTCCCGCAAGTCTTTCGCCACGGTCTTCGGCGAGCCGATGGCCGAACACGACAGGACCTGATCCAGCAGGGCGAGTTCCGCGGGGCCGATGCGGGTCAGATAATCGCTCATCGGCGGCGGCAGCGTTGTCGGATGGCCGGTGCGAAGTCGCACGAACGCCTGTTGCATGGACGTCGCGAGCAGGCGGGCCTCTTCGTCGGTATCGGCCGCGAAGACGTTGTAGCCGAGCATCACGTATGGCTTGCTTAATTCGGCGGAGGGTTGAAAGTTTTCTCGATAGATGGAAATCGCCTGCATCATTTGCGCCGGCGCAAAATGCGACGCGAAGGCGTAAGGCAGACCCAACGCCGCCGCCAGGTGAGCGCCGAAAAGACTCGAACCTAAAATCCAGATGGGAATCTTGAGCCCGGCGCCGGGGATGGCGCGAATGGGCCGAGCGGGATCGGCCGAGAAATACTCCATCAGTTCCACCACGTCCTGCGGAAAAGCGTCGACGCCGCCGGCAAGATTGCGCCGCAGGGCGTGGGCGGTGATCTGATCGGAACCCGGCGCCCGTCCAAGCCCCAGATCGATTCGGCCCGGATACAGAGACTCCAGCGTTCCGAACTGTTCGGCGATCACCAGCGGAGAATGATTGGGCAGCATGATTCCCCCGGCGCCGACGCGGATCGTGGTCGTCCCGCCGGCCACGTGCCCGATCAACACGGCCGTGGCGGCGCTGGCGATGCCCGGCATGCCATGATGCTCGGCCAGCCAAAACCGCCGGTAGCCCCACCGCTCGCCATGCCGCGCCAGGTCCAGCGTGTTACGGAACGAGCGGGCGGCGTCGCTTCCCTCGGTAATGGGAGAGAGGTCGAGAATGGAAAATGGAATCATCACCTTCAATAGGCGCGGAAAAGAAGGAAGACAATGGCGCCGCGCTCGGCGATCGCCAAAAGGCCACCTGACTCCGCCGCCCGCGGCGCTGCGTGCGCCGCGTCATCGGCAGGCGGTCGCCGGGACGAAACCGGCGAGCATGCCGGCCGGACTTTTAATATCGGGTCATGTGGATGCTCCTCACCAAGCTCGCGCCGTTTCCTGCCGATAGTCATTGAGAAACGCAATACATGCAGGAGGAGATTCAATTGCCAGCTATACAAATCGGCCAACTTTTAGTCGAGCAAGGCGCTCTTACCGAGGCGCAGGTGCAACACATCGTGACGGTGCAAAAGACGTCGCATCGCCCGTTCGGCGATCTTGCCGAGCGGCTGTATGGCATTCAGCCGAAGGTTATCGAGGACGCCTGGGTGCAGCAATATCTGCGGACGGTCGGCGTCGTCGATCTTGACGAGCATGAAGTCGAAACCGAATGCCTGCGGCTCCTGAGCCGCCGGCAGGCGTGGCAGTTTCACATGCTGCCGATGAATCGCGACACCAACTCGGTGCAGGTGGCGACCAGCGCCGAGGATCTGGTGAAATCAGTCAATTTTTCGTCCCGGCGGATCGATGAGCCGGTGAATTTCGTGATCGCCGAGCGAAAGCAGCTTCGCGAGTTTCTAATGCGGCACTATCCGGTCCCGCAGTTCATCGCGCAATATGCCGAAAAACGGTAACGTCCATCGCAACAATCGAATATAGAAAGAAGGCGGCCGGTAAAACGGCCGCCTTCTTTCTATCGTCCCGGCGCCGCCTATTCGTCAAGGATCAGGCCGGCGAACGGCGAACGCGCATGGGAGCCCTCGGCGACGCCCGGCGGCGGCAGGAGCACCTGCGCGCGATCGTCGCGATAGACGGTCCGCCAGCCCTGCTGTACGAGCGTCCGCTGAAAGAGACTGCGATCGATCGGCAAGACCGCGGCATCGACCTGCAACCGGGAAAAATACCAGGCCCGGCGATCGTCGGCGCCAAGATAAGTGGCTTGCCAGAAAGCGGGGGAGAAAAGCTGGGTGCGGCCGTCGAGCAGAACCTGGTATTGATCGCCAAGTCGCCATTCAAGATAGCCGCCCCACGTGAATTCATTGATGAGTCGTCCGCTGATTGGCTTGACGTTCGCCGCGACGTAATCGGCCGCCGCGCAGGGATACCCCGGCGCATCGGGACCCTGGCGATTCAGCCACGTCGCGAGCCTGGCGCCCCGGGACGGGAACTGCATCCACAACCGCGAGACGCCTATCGTCAGCACGCTGGCGATCAGAAAACAGACAGCCGGTTTGCGTAGAATCCGACCGGAAAGCGGCGGCAGCGCGGCGGCGAAGATCGGCGCCGCGACGATCGCGAATGTCGGCGCGAACCGACCCAGCCGAAGCAGCAGCATCGTCGCCACGCCAAGCCATAACCATTCGCCGACGCGCAGCCGATGACGGCCCAGCGCCACGAAAGCGCCGAATAACACGACGAGCGCGGCGGAAATTTTCCCGGCGACACCGTCATAGAATGGCCGCATTTCCGAGATGTACCCGCTGGCCACCATCGGATCGCCGAACTGATACCGCAATACGCTTGCGAAAACGCCCGGCAGCATCGGCGTGGCCAGGGACGCGGCAGTGCTGGCGGCAAGCAACAAGCCATATCGCGTCGCGCGTCGATTGGCTTGGGCGCGATGTTCCGGCCGCGCCCCGTGCCGCTCCACGATCGCGCCCAGCCATAGGGCGCACACCCAGATGGGAATGAGAATGGCGTAGAGATGAATATTCGCCATGAGCGCCGTCGCCGGCGCCAGTATCCAGACGGCTTTGGTTTGTTCGCCGGATCGGCGGTCGCGAACGATGAGCCAGCCGCAGAAGCCCAGGAGCGTCAGCGCCGCGGTCGCGGGTCGAAAGCTCATATAGGCCAGCGACAGAACGCCCGCGGTCGCCGTGGCCAGAGCGGATTCGAGGGCGCCGGGGACGAAGGGGTCGGTCGTGAAACCGTCCGCGGCCGCATCGCGGTTTGGAATGGCCTTTGCGCGGCAGGCCATCGCGATGAAGACGATGAACGCCGCCTGTAGCAGGGATTGGACGATCAATGCGGCCCGCCATCCGCAGGCTTTCCAGATCCATTCCATCGACAGTTCCGCCAGCCACGAGTAGGGCGTCCACGGCCGCGGCATTGAAGCGAAGGAGAGACGGTCGATGAGTCGGCCGATACCGTCCGCGCGCAATTGCTCGGCCACGCGAAGATGCCAGAAGCAATCGGGATCGAGCGTATCGAAGAGGATCGGCTTTCCCGCCGCGACCAGGACGATCAACCCGATCAGAAGCGCGTATCCGACACGCGGCTGAGATTGCGCGCGCGATTGAAGATCGAGTCGGGTCATGCCACTGTCTTCGGCTGACCTGCACGATCCGCGACAGCGACAGAAATTATCGGTAATCGACGAGGTGGATTTTGAAGCCGTTCGGCGTTGGAACGTGCGGGACTTAGGAACTCAACGATGCTCGCCCGCGACGGCCGATAACTCGTCGGCTTGGCCGCTGCGAAGCGTTCCCTTGCAGAGGTCGCAGTTAAAGTTGTTTGTTTCGCAATGACATGCGCGCTTGGCCAGTAGATCGAGAATCAGGTTGTCGATCCCGAGGGTGGGCGCGACGTGATATCGCGTTTGAGGAAAACCGGCGGCGGCGTCGGCGGTCAGGCGTGGAATGTCCTGTGTCCAGTGTTTGCCCGGCCCCAGGAAAAATGGGACCACCACCACACGCTCGGCCCCGCGCGCAACGCAGCGCGCGTATGCGGTCGCGATCGACGGCTCGGCGATCTCCATGTGGGCCGGCTCGACGATATCGTATCGCTCGCTGAACCGCCGCGCGAACGCCGCCGCCGCCTCCTCGAGCATCTCGTTGCTTTCGGGCCGGCGGGAGCCGTGATCGACGATGATGATTCCGTTTCGCATGGAAATCTCGATAGCTGTTCGGGCGGTTTATGGGACGATCGCCTGAACGGAAAAGGTCGGGTTGTTCAGCAAGGCATTTGAGATGCCCTGTCCGCCGTTGACTTCGGCGATGTCGGTGACCGCGCTGAATTTTCCGTGCAGCGCGGTGGCGGCGATGCTGGTGGCGGAGTTGACGCCGTCGACGAAGATGACGGGATCGGGATCGTTGCCGCGGCGGAGGAAGACGTACAACTTGCCGGCGCCGTGCAGGCGCAAAGCGACGTTGTTTCCCTGGCTGTCGTTGTAGCGGACGGTTTTCCCCTGCTGAAGTTTCCACTTGGCGACTTCATCCACGCCGCCGCCGAACGGGATTCCCGACGCGTCGTCTATCGCGTCGGCGCCGACGCCGCGGACGCGAAGAATGCGGAAGTATTTTTTCGCCTTGAACGCCACGATCGGCGTCAGCGTTACGGTGTCGCCGGTGGCGTCGTACACGGCCGAGGAGAACTGAATTTTCCCCTTCTTGACGGCTTTAACCTTTGCCGTGTCCGGGTGTTCCCGACCTGTTTTGCGGTAGAGCAGGTCGGTGTAGTCGAACCCATCATCGGACGTGCCCGGGATCGGCTTTCCGAATACATATCCGGCGACATTCTGCGAGGTGGTCGGATCGAGCGGGCCGCTGAAAGTCAAAACGATTGAATTGACCGCGTTCACGGGGCCAAGCAATTGCACGCCGGTGAGGGTTGGCCCGCTGCTGAGCATCTGGCGAGGTTCAAGCGTCTGGACGAAGGCATTGATCATGTGTTTCCAATCATTTTCGCTCGGCGAGGGTCGCCTCGAGTTCGATCTTCTTGTCGGCCCGCTTGACGCTCAATTTCACTTTGTCGCCGGGCTTGCCGGCGCCAAGGAAATTGGTGAGTTGCTGAAGCGAATCGACCTTGTCGGCGTTCCATTGCACAATGGTGTCGCCGGCCTGCAGGCCCGCCTTCTCCGCGGGCGAACCGACCACCGTCCCGCTGATTTTTACGCCCTTGGATTCGTCATCCATGGTCGAGTAGTCCGGCACGATCCCCAGCGTCACCCGAGACCCGCCGTGCGACATGGACGGAGTCATGCTGTCTTTGTCGGCGGCGTCAACGTACTTCTCTTTGGGCATATCATCCAGCCCCGTCACCAGTTTTACCGAATATTTCACCACGTCTTCGAGGCCTTGGTAGTTGATTTTATCGGCAGTATCGGTCGGCCGATGATAATCCATGTGCAGGCCGCTGAAGAGAAACAGCACCGGCACTTTCTTCAGCCCGAATGACATATGGTCGCTGGGACCCATCCCGCCGCGGCCGAATGTCTTGAACTTCAGGGGAGAATCGACGGCGGCTTCTTTCAGGAAGGCATCAAAGCTGGGCGCGGTGCCGGCGCCGCCGACATAGACAATGTTGTTCCGTACTCTGCCGACCATGTCCAGGTTCAGCATCGCGACGATTTTGTTCAGCGGGATCGGCGGATGATTGACGAAATAGGCAGAGCCGATAAGGCCTTCTTCCTCGCCGGTGAACGCGATGAAGACGAGGGTCTTGTCGAGCGGCTTGCCGTGAGCGAATTGCGATGCGATCTCCAGCATCGCGGTGGTGCCCGAAGCGTTGTCGTCGGCGCCGTGATGGATGGCCCGCGTGCCCGGCGCAAGGCTGCCGAATCCGCCCCAGCCGAGGTGGTCGTAGTGGGCGCCGATGACCAGGAATTCATCGGCGTCCTTCCCACTTCCTGGCCACATCGCCATGACGTTCTTCACTTGTTTTTCCTCGCGCCGGATGGCGACGGTTCCCTTCACCTTGACGTCTCCCAGGGCGATGGACGCGGGCTTCCCTTCCTTGTCGATCGTGGCTTGAAGGTGCTTCAATGTCTTATCCACCCCGGCCTGTTTCAGCCAACCGTCGGCCACGCCGTCCAAAACCTGCACCACCGGCAGCGTTACTTTCTCCGCGCCCATCCTCGAGAACGGCATGAGCATCATCTCTCCGAGATGAAAGTTCGGCGGATTAACCAGCACCAACGCGGTCGCGCCATGTTTTGCCGCGACCTGTGCCTTGTGGATCAGATGTGCTTCCTCCGACCAATCCTCTTTCACGAATCGGCTTGTCCCTTTTTCATTGTGCGGCTCAAAGCGCATTGCCAGCACGATCTTTCCTTTCACGTCCAGACCGGCGTAATCGTCATAGTCAAATTTCTTACTCTCGATTCCGTACCCGACGAAAACGACATTGCCGTCAAACGATCCTTCGCCGGAAAACGAGAGCGGAATAAAATCCTTGCCCATTTTGTATTCGGCATCGCCGGCGGACAGCGAGGTCTTGGGATCAGGCAGAACGGCCGTGGTCATCTTGAACGGCTGAAAATAATCGCTGAAGCCGCGAACCGGCTCCAATCCCAGCTTATGGAAATCCTCGGCGATTCGATCCGCCGCCTTATCCAGCCCGGCGGTTCCCACGCCGCGGCCTTCGAGCTCATCGGAAGCCAGGTATTCGAGGGTTTTGCGGGCGTCGATCTTAAAATCGGCCGCGGCCGTTTTTTCCTGCGGCGGATTTGCCGGGACGTCGCCCCGCGCGCGGCGCGAATCGGCCAGATTGCAGGCGATTGCGATGGCTAGCAAACTCGCGCCAACCGCACGCCCAAGGGCGAGGGAACGTAAACAATGGATAGAGGAAAGCATGGGCGGGATTGTATGCGGAGAATACACGCCGAACAAACGCGGCGCGCGTCACCGCGATTGTTCCCGGTAGTGAGCCCATTCCATCGTCCGTCGTTGACTTCACGGGGGTGTTGTAATATAATTACAACTTAGAGCGAAAATTGGAAAACAGTGAGGTAGTGGGATGACTTTTGGTGAATACATTAAGGATCGACGCCGCACGATGAATCTTACGCTTCGCGCCTTTTGCGAGCGCAATAAATTCGATTCCGGCAACCATTCCAAGCTCGAAACAGGCGTATTCAATCCACCGTTCGACGAGGTGAAGATGCGAGAACTTGCCGGCGCGTTGGAAATTCTGCCCGGCACTGAAGATTGGTCGCAATTCACTACTTTGGCTTATGTCGCGCGAGGCCAGATACCGAAAACGCTGCTTAACGACGATGAGGTGGCGGCCAAACTTCCAGTGCTGTTGCGAACGCTCGAGGGCGCCCCGCTCCCGCCAGAGAAAATGGATGAGCTGATCGAGTTTATCCGGTCACGCGCGTAGCGGATCCTGCCGCAAGATACAGACTGACGCCCTCATGGCAATTTCGATACTGAGTCACGCCGATATCGTGCGGATCGCCCGTGACGTTTCCGTTGCCCATAATCCACATGGCGCTTATCCAGTAGACATTGAGTCGATAATCGACGTCGGCTACGGCATTGACATCATGCCGCGCGATGGACTGATGGACCGTTTCCAAATCGATGCCTATATCACTCGTGACCTGACCGAAATCGTCGTCGATAAGCGAATATATGAGCAACGGCCGCCAAACCGCTATCGATTCTCCCTCGCCCAGGAATTTGCCCACCTGGTCTTACATACTAACGTTTATCAGAGCATGTTATTCAACACGACAGCCGAGTGGAAACAGGCAATGGCATCGCTTGCCGCAGACGATTATCGCTGGCTGGAGTGGCAGGCGAATGCTTTCAACGGCGTGCTGCTCGTCCCTCCTGGACCTCTTCGCATCGAGTGCGGGCGCATCCGCCAGCAAATGATCGACGGCGGCGTCGATCCTGATCGCCTTGACGAACAAGGCGTCGATCGTGTGATGCGGTTATTGGGGCAGACGTTTGGCGTCTCCACGAAAGTCGTAAACCATCGCGTTCGCAAGGACGGCCTGTGGATATTTCCACCCTGAGCATGACGATGCAGATGAAGGCGCGACATGGACGGGTGGGCTGAAGGCATCTTCACGTTCGCTGACGAATTGGCTTCGGCGCTTGGCTCAACGCTCAAACAAGTAGCCCTCGAACTCGGGAAATTCCCGCAATAACGGAGAACTTATAAATGGAATACAGAACCCTCGGCAAATCCGGCTTCAAAGTCCCCGCTCTCAGCTTCGGCACCGGCACTTTCGGCGGCGGAGGCGAATTCTTTAAGGCGTGGGGACAAACCGACGTCGCCGAGGCGACCCGACTTGTCGATGTCTGCCTTGACGCGGGCCTCACGATGTTCGACTCGGCGGACGTTTACTCCGGCGGCGCCGCCGAAGAGATTCTCGGGAAGGCGATCAAAGGCCGCCGCGATGAGGTCATCGTATCGACCAAGGGCACCTTCGCTTCGGGGAAGGGTCCCAATGACGTGGGATCGTCCCGGTTTCATCTGATCCGAGCGGTCGAGGCGAGTTTGAAACGCCTCGGCACGGATTACATCGATCTTTACCAATTGCATGCGTTTGACGCGCTGACGCCGGTAGAGGAGGCGCTTGGAACATTGGATGACCTGGTCCGCGCCGGCAAGATCCGCTACGTCGGCTGCTCAAATTTTTCCGGCTGGCACCTGATGAAATCATTGGCGGCTTCGGAAAAGTATCATCTGCCGCGATACGTCGCCCATCAGGCGTATTACTCGCTCATCGGACGCGACTACGAGTGGGAACTGATGCCGCTGGGGATGGATCAGGGCGTGGGATGTATCGTGTGGAGTCCCCTTGGATGGGGAAGGCTCACGGGAAAAGTTCGGCGCGGGGCCAAGCTTCCGGAGACGACCCGGCTTCGATCGAAGATCGCCAACGACAAGGGTCCGCCGGTTTCCGACGAATATGTGTTCAAGGTGGTCGACGCGTTGGACGCCGTCGCCAGGGAAACGGGAAAAACCGTGGCGCAAATCGCGCTGAACTGGCTACTTCGGCGGCCGACGGTGGCGAATGTAATCGTCGGAGCCCGGAACGAAGAACAGTTGGTGCAGAACCTCGGCGCCGTCGGCTGGGCGCTGACGCCCGAGCAGGTCGCCACGCTCGACTCTGCAAGTGCGGTAACGCCGGCGTATCCGTACTGGCATCAGGTCCAGTTCGCCGATCGGAATCCGCCGCCGGTCGGGTGATTTGTGAGCGATCGCGCCGCTGGCGGATCGGGCGCCGAATCGTGTTTACGCGGCGAGCTTGAAAGGCTGGTAATCGCTTTCAGCCAGCCACGTCATCAAAGCGCTGAAAACGTCGGGGCATATGCCCGGGCCCACGTTTTTCGTCAGGATGGTCATCACTTCCTCGGAGGTCAGATCCTGGCGATACGGGCGTTTGGCCGAAAGCGCTTCGTACATATCCGCGACGGCCAGAATTCTTGCCGGCGTCGAAAGCTGATCCGCCGTCAGCCCGCGGTGATACCCCTTTCCGTCCAGGCGTTCGTGATGCGAAGCGGCTAAATCAGCCAACTGGCGAAAGCCGGTCACATGCGTGAGAAGTTCGTAGGTGTAGCGCGTGTGTTTGCGCATTTCCGTAAACTCTTCGCTCGTGAGCTTGCCCGGCTTATCGAGAATGAGGTTTGAGATTCCGAGCTTGCCGATATCGTGCAGTAAGGCGGCACGACGAATGTAGCGGCGCTTGGCGCGATCGAATCCGAGAACGTCGGCGATGCCCGTCGAGATTCTTGCCACGCCTTCGGAATGGGCGAAAGTCCACGGGCTCTTGGCGTCGATGACCTGGGCAAAACTGTAAGCGATGCGGTCGAGCGAGCTTTCGTCCGCCCCCAGCAATTGGTCCTCCGGCTCATACGCGATGACCCGCTCGCGCGGATTGCCCTGTTGAAAATCCTCCCAGAACTGAGAGTCGGTTTTAAGCGACAGGAAGATCTTCACCAGTTCCGGATCAAACCACGTTTCGCTTCGCTGGCGAGCCATGTCCATGGCGGCGTCAAGGCCGTGGAGGCGAATGAAAACTTCCGCCGTTTGGGCGAGGCCGAGAATACGCGCCAGGGGGGGAATTTCTTCGCCTTCCAGGCCGTCGGGATGTCCGTTGCCGTCCCAGTGTTCGTCGAGCGCGCGGATGGCGGCGGCGGTGTCGTCGGGAAGTTGGAGTTGCCTGGCGATCGTCGCGCCACGCTCGCAGCGAAGGGCGATGAGTTCCTTTGCTTCTTTGATTCCGCCCATCGCGACTCGAACAAATTTCCCCGCTTTTCTAAGAATGGACCCTTGCGGCGATACATGCCGGGCGATGTAGCCGATCGATCGGCTGACGCGCGCCCAGTCGACGGTTTTCACGTCGCGCTTGGCCGCGCGGTCGTCCGAACCGAACAAGTAGCACATCTTGGAAGCGTTGCTTGAGCAGCCCAGGTCCTTGAGCAGCAGGCCGTAGAAGAGCGCCGAAGATAAGCCGACCGGCAGCCGCATCTCGCGCGCTATGCGCATGCCGAGCATACAACTTCGAGCGGCATGTCCTTGCGGCTGACCCTCGGTAATGTCCAGCGCATAGGAGAGGGCGCCAATCACTTCAGAGAGTTTGATCTGCATGGACGGATCACCCATATCGGCGGTGCGCTCTGACGGCATATCGCAATTTCTCCAACCGATGCATCGACCAAGCGGGCGAGCGCCGTTAATGCGGGTATGAAAAGGAGGCTGGCGCTGGCCGATAAGCGCGGGGCAGCGACGGCTGTAACGGCGCGGTATCGGAATACCGCCCTCCATGGCCGGAGGATCGGCGCCTAAATGGCGGGTTTATTTCGGACCTGCGCCGGCGGCGGGCGGTTTTTAAAAATGCCGGCGCGATGACGCCGCGGATGTCGTCGCAATATGCCGCTATTATCGGCACAGGCGAATTGGCTCGTTTTCGTCGCGTCTGGCTCAGCGATTGCACGCTATCCGAATATGGAACAGCCAATTGAACTACTCAAATCGATTCTCGCTCAAAGTCAGCCCCATGAGACGATCCGGTTACCGTTGCATCAGGCGCTGAGCATCGCGACGCTCGACGAGCGCGAGCTTGGTCCGCTATCGGACGCGATCGAACGATACGGCGTGGTGCGCGCGCTGGAAGACGAAGGACTGTTCGCCAGGCAGGTCGTCATCTGCCAGGGGCAGCAAGCGACGTTCGCCGTCGTGGACGCGCGAAGGATAAAGAATCCCAGGATGTCGTTCACGAGCTACGAACGGTCGCATTTGCCGGCATGTTGATCGGCGTTAGAGTTGATGCGCATATTCACTCAAGGTCACGTCAAAGGGCCGCGGCTCCCAACCAAACGCTTCTGCAAATCCATCCATATCGGCGGTGTTGTCGGACTGCGACATGAGCACTTGGTCCTTTGTGAACGGCAGCCAATTCGCCGGTGCGACCGACGCCAGTATCCTCGCGCACCATGCCGGAACGGGAATGGCGGCCTTGCGCTTGCCGGCGAAAAGCTCGGCGGCGATGTGGTGCATCTGTGGCCAGGTGAGGATTTGGCTTCCGCAAAGGGGTAGGGTCTGATGATTGCTTTTTGGGTTGTCGATCGCTTCGACAAAGGCTCGGGCGACCTCCTTCACATACACGGGCTGCACATGGGCCGCCTTTCGCAATCCAAGCAAACCGCCGCCGAAATAAGGCATGAACAGGAACGGGGGTTTCTTGCCGCGCGCCCAGGCGGCTTCCATCCGGGTGAATTCGCCGTCGGGGCCGTGGATGAGCGACGGTTGAAAGATCGTCCAGTCCATGGCGCTTTTTCGGAGACGATGCTCGGCCATGAATTTCGTGCGGTGATAATCGCTCGGCGCCTCCGCGGCGGCGCCGAGGGCGGACATGTGGATCATGCGCGTGATGCCGGCCCGCTGGGCGGCGTCGAGCACGTTCTTGGCGCCGTGAACGTGGATGCGATCAAACGTAATTCCGCGGCGGGGAACTTCCTTGATGATGCCGACCAGATGAATGACGGCGTCGGCGCCTTCGACGGCTTTTTCGAGGGTCGAGTCGGTGAATAGATCGCCCCGCACGACGCGCACCGATTCCATTCCAGGTTTGAGATCGCCGTGATGAACGAGGGCGGTGACGTCGAAGTGGCTGGCGATCAGTTGTTCGAGAACCGCGGTGCCGACGAATCCGCTGGCGCCGGTCACGAGTACGCGTTGGGTCATATGTGCTTGCTCCACGATCGGTTTGGACGCTCCTGATGATACGCGCTTCCCGCCCGCGCCCGGCTGCCATAAGATAAGCCGATCAACATGGCGGATTCCAATTTACCTCACCTGCGCCTCGGCACGCGCGGCAGTCTTCTCGCCCGCACGCAAAGCGGCATCGTCGCGCTGGCGCTCGAACAGGCGCATCGCGGACTGCAAGTCGAGCTTATCACGTTTAAGACCACCGGCGATCAAATTACCGAGAGGCCGCTCCACGAATTTGGCGGCAAGGGGTTGTTCACCAAGGAACTCGAACAGGCACTGCTGGCCGGGCGGATCGATTTCGCCGTCCACAGTTTCAAGGATATGCCCACGACAATGCCGCTGGTCGAACAGGACGAATTGATGGTGGCGGCGGTTCCGGCGCGGGAAGATTGCCGCGACGCGCTGGTTGGCGCGGGGGCGATGTCGATCGGCCAGCTTCCGCGCGGCGCGCGGGTCGGCACCGGCAGCATGCGGCGTCGATGCCAGCTCCTTCATCGCCGCCCCGATCTTGCCGTCGAGGCGATCCGCGGAAATATCGATACGCGCCTGCGCAAGCAGCGTGAGGGACAATTCGACGCCATCGTGCTGGCGATGGCGGGGATTCGCCGGGTGGGATTGTTTGATTCGCAGACGATGCTGCCGATCGAGCCGCATGATATCCTCCCCGCGCCGGGCCAGGGGGCGCTGGCGTTGCAATGCCGCCGGGACGACGTGCGCACGCGGATGATTTTGAGCGCTTTGATGGATGAGTCGGCGGCGCTTTGCGTGGCGGCCGAGCGGGAACTGGTTCGCCTGCTGAAGGGAGATTGCCTGTCGCCGATCGCGGCGCTGGCGGAAATGCGCGATGGCCGTTTGCGATTGAGGGCGGCCGTCGGCGCGCGGGGCGGAGCTTTGCCGGTGATTTTCGCAGTGGGCGAAAGTGCGGTTGACCGTCCGCTCGACGCGGCGGCCCAAGCGCATGCGTCGCTTGTCGAGCAAAACGTTGAATCGATTTTGCACGGCTGAAATCGGTGTTTATGAACATTTCATCAGGTCGCAAGGACTGATGAATGTCGCAACTGACGGCTGAGGACGGAAGTGATTCGCGCGCCGCTCCGTTTCGAATGGCAGAACAAGCCGAAAGATTTTCTTGACGCGGCCCGGCGCCGACTCGTAGTATACCCGTGGGGCTGTTGTTGTAAGCCGATTTGTTTTGGACGACCAGAAGCCCAAAATTCTCGTCTTGGCCAGTCAGAGCAAGGCGAATGGTTCCGCCGCGGTGAACGCGCTTCGCGCCACCTGCGACGTCGTAGAGATTCCCACCATTGAAAAAGCGATGGAGGCCCTCCGCGGGGATCACTTCGGCGCCATCTATGCCGATACGTCTGATTTCCTTCCGCTGGAGCGCGCGCTTGTCTCTCAGCAGGCGAGCCTGGTGCTCAACACGATCGGCGAAGGGGTTTGCATCGTCGATTCCGAGGGTCGCACGAACTGGTCGAATAAAAAAATGCAGGCGTGGCCGCCCCGCGTGCATGAGACAATTCGCCGGACGTGTCAGGGCTCGTTTGATTTGTTCAGCAAGCAGGTCTCGCCGCAGCATCCCGACACGCCGGCTCTTCCCGCCTTCAACCGCTCCAAGCGGTACATGCTCAACATTGACGATCAGCAGTTCATGGAGATGATCGCGTCGCCGGTGATCAGCCCGGCGGGGCATGTGGTGCAGGTGGTGGCGGTCGTATGGGACGCGACGGGAACCCGGCGGCTTCAGCAGAAGATCGACGCGATCGACCGGGCGGGACGCGAGTTGGTGAGGCTTGAAGCCGACGCGCTCAGCAAACTGAACGTGGGTGAACGCCTTAAGCTCCTGGAAGAAAAAATCATCAGCTACACGCGCGAGCTGATGCACTTTGATCATTTCGCGATCCGCCTGCTGGATCGCGGCTCCAAAAAACTGGAAATGGTGATCAGTTCCGGCTTCCCGCCGGACGCGCTCAATATCGATTTGTTTGCCCATGCCGAGGGGAACGGCATCAGCGGCTACGTCTGCGCCACGGGGCGATCGTATATTTGTCCGGACGTCGAGCGCGATCCGCGTTATGTGCTTGGTCTGGATCAGGCCAAGAGCAGCTTGACGGTGCCGCTGACGTTGAACGACCGGGTTATTGGCATCTTCAATGTCGAGAGCCGCCAACGAGCGGCATTTAACGAAGACGACCGGCAGTTCGCCGAGATCTTCGGCAGGTACGTCGCCATCGCCCTGAACATCTTAAATCTGATGGTGGTCGAGCGGGTTTCCACGTCACATACGGTAGCCGATACCGTCTGTACCGAAGTCGCCGGTCCGCTGAACGATATCGCGCTGGACGCCACGGCGTTGATGGAAGACTATATCGGCCACGAAGACCTCCGCCAAAAACTTCAGCAGATCATCGGCAACGTCAATTTCATCCGCAGTTCGCTGCGTCAGGCCGCCAACGGTCCCAATACCGTGCTCGGCGCCGGCGAAGTTAAGGGAAATCAGGATCCGGTTCTCAAGGGCGCCACGGTGCTGGTGGCCGACGACGAACCCAACATCCGCAATACGATCAGCGACGTGCTTCGCAAGTACGGCGCGAAAGTCACCACCGCATGTAACGGCGTCGAGGCGATCGCTTTTCTGGAACACACCGAATTCAATCTGGTGTTAAGCGACATCAAGATGCCGGACAAAACCGGCTACGATGTTTTCGCGTTTGCCCGCAAGAAGTGGGAATCGGTCCCGGTGGTGCTGATGACGGGGTTCGGCTATGACCCGAATCATTCCATCGTACGCGCCACGCAGGAAGGATTACAGGCGGTGTTGTTCAAGCCGTTCAGGGTGGAAAAGCTGATGGCCGAGGTGCGTAAGGCGCTGGAATCGCAAGAGGTCGTCCAGCGATAAGAATTGCAGGTCAATCCATTCCATCGCCACGCTGATTGTTGGCTGAGCGATTTCTCAAGAATCAACCAGCCGCAAATGGCGCCCGGACGATTTTGCCGGCGGGCGTTCGCGCGATCGGATCGGTGTTTCCGTTGCCGGGCGCGAGAATGTCCGCTTCGTCGGCGATCGCCGGTTGCGTGGTCGGCATCGTGACTCGCCGAACCGTTTCAAGCGGCGGCTTATTCAAAATCGCCGATATTTGGTTTAATTCCGTCTGCTTGGACGTCAGGCGGCGTTCCAACTCTTCCATCTGCGCCTGAAGCGCATGATATTCCTGCATGGCGCTCTGATAGATCACTTCGCCTTGCTGGAGCCATTGCTGAAACGACATTGGCATGGGTCTTACGTCGGGTCGGTTGGGGAGCGAGGTCATGGCGCCCATTCTACACGGCCAAGTCTTGTCTTCCAATGTATACGCGGCTTGATATGATTGGATTGGATCGGCGGTCGATCCGCCGCCGTCAGGCCCCGTAGCTCAATTGGAAGAGCAGTCGCCTTCTAAGCGACCGGTTGCAGGTTCGAACCCTGTCGGGGCTACTGAATCGCTTGCATGTACCTGCCAATCACCTCTTACCTTACCCGATCGTGGCGTCCATTTTTGCTTTCCCACGGCACGTCCGAATTTTTCTGGGCGTGCGCCACGTCGTTTGCTGACGTCTTGCGTCGTTTGATATTCGGGTTCGCGGCCGAGAGCAAAATCCGTCGCAAGCGCAACAAGATTTCAATTTGGTCGTATGATGTAAGGAAGTTCGACATCTAACTGACGACCTTGGACCGTGCCTATTTGTGTAGGAAATGCGCTCCGCGTCAGCTTCACCTTGATTTTACACCGATGAGGACTCCAGTGATTCGAAATACGCCGGCCACCGCCGGGATTTCGGGGGTGGATGTTGGCAACCAATTTTCCAACAATCTTGGTCCCGATTCGTCGGCGTCGGGCGGGAACGCCGGATCGATCGCCGTCGGCGCGGCGATGACCGAGGCCCAGGCCTCCGCCGCCGCTCAAAATATCGCCGCCATCGGAGATGAATTCATTCGCCGATCGCAGTTTCGCCAGGCCATTGAACGGTTTCAGCGATGTATTTCCTTGCGGCCTAAAGAGGCGGAATATCACTATAAGCTGGCATGTGCCGCGTGGCGCGGCGGCGATTTGCCTCTGGTCGAACGGCATTTATCGGAAACCGTTTACCTCTACCCCCAACATCCGGCGGCACATGAAGCGCTGGCGCTGTGGTTTGTGCAAAACGGAAACATGGACGGCGCCTTGGAGCATAGCGCGGCCGCCGTCGCTCTCGGTCCGAATAATCCCGAATATGTGGTCACCCGCGCCAACGTGCTTAACTCGGTCGGCCAGGAGATGCGAGCGTGGAAACTCATCGAGCCGATGCTCGGAAAATTGACTTCCAACGTCTGGTTGGCATGGTGCTATGCGGGATTGGCGCCGAAAATCGGGCGGGAATTGGATGCCGCGTTTTATCTCGAACGAACGCTGCAACAGCCCAATTTGCCGGCGAGCGATCAATGCCGCCTGCATTATGCGGCGGCGACACTTCTCGACCACATGGACCATTACGATTCGGCGTTTAACCAGGCGCGCCTCGCAAATGAAATCGGACGCCGACCGTTCGATCCAGCCGCCCATACCAGCGATATCTACACCAGGATCGGTTACTACAGCCGAAGGCGCGTTCAGTCGTTGCCGCGCGCCACGCATGGCAACCAGCGGCCGGTTTTTATCGTCGGAATGCCGCGATCCGGCACGTCGCTGGTCGAGCAAATACTTGCATCGCATCCGCAGGTTTATGGGGCGGGCGAACTGAGCCGGCTATCGGAAGTCGTCTGCGCCTCGTCCGGCGCGGCATGGTCCAACGGGACGGCCTTTCCCGACTGCTACAATTACCTCTCCATGAGCCGCGCCGACCATTTGGCCAGGATATATCTCGACAAAATCGACTCGCTCAATACCGCCGCCACTTACGTCACCGACAAGATGCCCGAAAATTACCTGTATCTTGGCTCCGTCCAGTTACTGCTTCCCGAGAGCAAGGTCATCCATTGCGTGCGGGATCCGCGCGACACGTGCCTTTCCTGCTATATGACCGATTTCAGCGCGCAGAACGCATTCAGCTTCGATCTGAAACATCTGGCCGGCTACTATCGCGATTACGAACGCCTGATGGAGCATTGGAATCTGGTCCTGGATTTGAAAATCTTGGACGTGAGGTACGAAGACCTCATCGCCGATCAGGCGGGGCAAACCCGGCGGATGCTCGAATTTCTGGAATTGCCGTGGGACGATCGATGCATCCGGTTTCATGAGAACAAGCGCATG
>DASZME010000021.1:0-61659 GCA_035551995.1 Tepidisphaeraceae bacterium | reverse complement strand
GACAACAACCACGCCGAGCGGATGATCCGACCGGCGGTGATCATCCGCAAAAACAGTTTGTGCAATCGCAGCGAGCAAGGGGCCGCGACGCAGGCGATTTTGATGAGCGTCTACCGGACGCTGAAATTACGCGGCCTGGAGACGCGACCGCCACCATCGCCGAGGCACTGCGCACCTACCTGCAAACAGGCTCCCTCCCGCCATTGCCGGCGGGGAACTCTGCAAACGGGTGAAGTGTTACGTTCTTCTCTGTCCTGGCGTGTTCGGTTTCTTTGCCTGTGTTGGGGTCAAGCTCGGTGGCATATCTGTATTTGCTCCATTCATCCAACGCAGTATGGATGGTGATGGACGGCCCCACCACAGCGCCCACCCCAAGTTGATCTCTCACGAGTGCCTCAAGTTGGGCAATTCGCTCAGTGAGCAATTCGGTGGTAGCTTTCCAGTAGTCATCAATGGTGGCGGTGGCTTGGATTGGCCCCACAGCCCTTGCCACTGCCCCTGCCCTATCGTAGTATTTCTCGTCCGGCTCCCCATCCCTCTGCCTGACCTTTGGCGCTTCGCCTTTGCGGACCGCCTCAGCTTGCGTCAAAAGCTCATCAGTCCACTTCTCCCCGCCACTAGCTTTGTGCAGGCCCCAGAGGACCACCAGTTTGCTCTTGCGAGCTTGCGCAGCAGCGGCATCACCCCCTAGGTAAAACCGCTTGGCAGGCTGTCCAACGTCGCATCGAAACTGCTGAGCATTCCGATCAAAGGCCAGCATCTTCTTCATGGCTCAAAAACTACGCAAAATCGGATAAAAATTCAAGATCGGATAGAGAATCGGATAACAACAAAAGAAGGCAAGCGTAACCTGAAAGCAAAAACCCCGGAAATTCCGGGGTCTTTCGTTCAACTGATATGGAGCCACGGGGAATCGAACCCCGATTTGCTGAATGCGATTCAGCCGTCATCCCGTTAGACCATGGCCCCGAGCGCATACTGTACTTATCGATGCGATTGTATTGAAGTTCGGCCGAGGGTCAAGTCTTCAATGTCATCATGTATATTGCAAAAAAAAATTTTATTCGAGGGAATAATATTGAAACTCAGCGATAGGCCCTCTTCACTAACAATGGGATGTGGTGTTTTCAAATGACTGCAGCAAAGCATGCAGCCATTTCAATGAAGCGATATAACCGGTTGCGTTCGATGCCATGCGCGAAAATTCGAGCGATGGCGTTCAGACGTAACCCGTTGCGGCCACACGAATAGGTCGCGTCGGGGCGAAGGAGATTTCATGAAACGCGGAACTGCGGTGATCGATATGGAACTTGAGCCATTGGTCGGCCTCTTCCGACTGTTGTCTGATAAAACGCGCCTTAGCATCTTGATGCTGCTCGCCACCGGCGAACGTAACGTCGGAAGCCTCTGCCTGGAATTAAAACTCCCGCAGCCGACGGTCAGCCATCATTTGGGATTGCTGCGGATGCAAAATCTCATCTCCAATCGACGAAACGGCAAGCAGGTTTTTTATGGCCTCAATGGGCACGTCAACGCTCCTGGCGGGGATGGGCTGCAGATCGTCGTCGATCGGTTCAGCCTGCGGCTTCACGCAAGAAGCTGAACTTAGCCGTGCCTCCGCCGAAATGACTGGGGTCGCATCGTGGCCTACAAGATCGCAGATCCCGCTAATAGGGGCGGCTGCCGAACACGCCGAAGAGCCACAGCACCAGGATGATCAGCAGGATCGTGCCGAGCGAGATGCCGGGCGTGCGATACGCGGGCCTGGCCACTCCGCCGCCGAAACTCAGGATCACAAGGACGATGAGGATAATGAACAGAATTGACATGCCACCCTTATCCGACAAAAGCAGGATTAGGGGAATGGCAAGAGTGCGGTTAAATTATCGCATATCATGAAGACCAGCCAAACGATCGCCAAGGCGACTTTCATCGTCGCGTTGTTTTCATCGTTATCTTTCGTGCGTGCCGCCGGCGCTCAAAGTTTTACTTATCAGGAACAGTTCGGGCTGTCGCATGCCGACGAAGTTCTGGAATTTGCTCTCCAACAAAAAATCGACGGCGACAACTACGTTCTTCTGGACGACAAGGGGAATCCGACCCCCTGGCAGATTGCGAGGAATGGGAAAAAGCTGCTTGTTCGCACTGATCTTTCCGCCAATCAAAAAATAAATTGGCGGCTGGTCGAGGGGAAGCGGGGGGATCTTGGAAAAGCGGCTGTCCGGATCACCGAGGACGCCGAACAAGGGTGGTATGCAATCGGCAACGGACTCACCGGCGTGCGCATCCCGATGGGGAAAACAGTCGTGGACGAGACAGTGGGCATCAGCGCGGTGGAAATCGCCGCCGCCGAGCAACATGAATCCAATGTGGGGCAGGTGAAGCGGAAACACGGCATTTTCCCGGCCATCCCGGCGCCGGTGCAGGGAATTCAGTTGGCCGATGGAAGGTGGACGGCACAGGGTCCCAACATCCTGCACGCCATGGCGCTTTGCTCGGGAATGAGCGTGGAATTTCTGGAGCGCGGCCCTATCGAAACGGTCGTCAGGATCGGCTACCGGTTCAAGGGCAAGCCCCAGATTCTCCGCAACAAACAGTATCCGATCACCAGTCCCGGGTATCCCGGCGGCGACGGCCACTATACCTGCACGATCAAAATTCTCGCGAATCGGCCATCCATCTGGTTCGAAGAAGATTCCGACGTGGCGACCTCCTGGCGTTTAAATCTATTTCCCGAGCTAAAATTCGATACCGCGCGGCATCCGGAGCGTCAGAAAAACGGACAGGTAAAGGAAGCCGACTTCGCCGTCCCCTACGACACGAATTACGACACAAGCTATCAGACGCAGGGGAAATCGATCATCCATCTCATGCCGTGGGGATATTATGGCGGCGAATATTACTGGATGCTGTTCAACTCGGCGGGCGATGCTGAAAGCCCGGCGGTGGGCGTGTTCGCGGATAAGTCCGGCAATGCGCTCTACGCTGACGCCAGCGGGCCGGGAATGGTCAGCGGCGATAACTGGATGGAAAGCGGCCGAAAAGGGGGCGGGTTTAATGTGCAGATCGCGCGCGGAACGCCCGATGCCCGCACCTTCCCGTTTGTTCATCTGCGCTGGGGGCTCTATATCGGCCAAAAAGGGAAAGACATTCCTCCGCTCGGTAAGCCGCAACCGATTGTCCGCGAAATGGACATGCTGGGCGGCGTGGCCGTGCAGTTAAGGAACGTCACGGCGAAAATCCCACTGCTTCCAAGGCTCGATTGGGAGGAACGTTCCGACTGGATCAATGTGAAGACGAAGGTGACGCCGAAAGCCGTCGGCGACGGCATCGCCGACGACACCGCCGCCCTGCAGGCCGCCCTTGATAGCCTGAAATCGGACGGATATGCCAATCCTAATACAATCTACCTTCCGCCCGGCGTTTACCGCATTACCCGCACGTTAACGTGGCAAAAGCTCTATAGCAAACATATCGTCGGCCACGGCCGGGATACGCGAATCGTATGGGACGGCGACGGCGGTTCGCCGCCGGTTATGTTCCATAGCGACGGCGTCACCGCCGGGGTGCTCTTTGAAGGGATCGTATGGGATGGCGCCGGGAAAGCGGAGGTCGGCGTCAACCACTGCTCCGGCACACACTATGAATCCCATGTCACCCACCGCAACGAAGCCTTCATTAATATGAAGGCCGGCATCGTTAGCAGCTATAGTCAATACTTCCTCTATAAGAACGCCACCGCCGAGGTACTATTTGATAACTGTCTATTCGTGAACGATGACGTCGGCATCGCCTTTGGTAGTTATAACGCACTGGATAATACGGTCATTAACTGTGCTTTCTACTACTGTGGGCGAGGCATCTTTAATAATACGGGGAATGTCTACGTTCGCCGTTGCGATTTTGTGGGAAGCAGGGATACGGATATTTGGACTCACGTCGGCGATAGTTCCGCCGCTCGCTGCACATCCGTCGGCTCCAGGCAATTTCTTCACGCCGGCGGAAGTATGTTCGTGTTACAGGACTGTCACATGGACGGCTGGACGTCAACCAGGGGCGCCATCGAACGAACGGTCTCAAATCCCCTGACGATTTTTGATTGTACGTTCACCAATCCGCCGGATAAGCAGGCGCCGGTGCAAGGATCGGCCGGGTGCGCGGTCCTGATTTCAAACTGTAAGAGCGACGGAACGGACGGCGTGCTAGACGCCAAGCTATCTGAAAAAGCCATTACTATTCCGCCCGGAAAGCGGGGCGCCATCATAGGCTCCGCTCAAGAGCGATCGTTTCAAAGCGAGGCGCATGTCCCCGGCAAGGTGTTCGACGCGCGGCGCGACTTTGGCGCCAAAGGCGACGGCAACGCGGATGATACGGATGCGGTGCTGGCTACCATTAAAGCGGCCAGGGAACACGGCGCCGGCGCCATCGCATATCTGCCGTGCGGCCAATATCGAATCAGCAGGACAATCGACATTTTCGGCGATGATTACCGTGTGGGCGGCGCCGGTAGCGGCTGGACTTGCGCAACGCAGGTTGCATGGGCCGGGAAGCGCGTGGAGCAAGGGCAGGAGGTGGCCATGTTCCATATCAAGAACGCCGACCATGTGGTGCTTGAGGAGTTCGTGGCGGCGACGCCGTCGGCCTATTATGAAGACGTGGGGGTGATCAGCTTCCTCCAGACGCCTTCGGATTCGCCGTCGTTTGTCACATACAACGACGTCGCCGGCTTTACGCAGTTCCGGGGCCTTTCGCAAAAAGACCGCGTTAACATCCGGATGCTGGACGGCATCGTCGATTTTGACGGTTGTCAACGGGCCACGATCCTCGCCGAGCAAATTTACCCGTCCCGCCACCCGCAATCCAGGCGATTCAATACGACCCTGCGCGTCCGGGGCCATGATCAACAGCTTCCAAAGGACGGCTTTTTGGGCATCATGACTATGTTTAACGCCGGCAATCCGTACGATATCATCGTGCAGGACAGCCAGAGCCTGGTCATCAGCGACTACTACACCGAGCAGACGCAGCGCGTCTTGCTGATGGAGGGAAACCCGGGCGACACACCGGGCCGCGTCACTCTCCTGGCGCACAAATTTCATAGTTTCGGCGCCGACGACCTGGTGCAGGTGCGCAACTACAAAGGCTCGCTTTTTCTCGGCGCAAGTTTTCTGCCTCAACCGCCGTTGGTCGGGTCGGAGAAAGGCAAAGCCGTTTCGTCATCGATGACCGGCGCCAGGCAGGAAGCCAAGCCGTTCGTGTTCTCCCAGCGCGGTGAAAATCCGATCGATATTATGTTGGTCGGTTGTACCTACGTCACCGGCGAGCCGGTTCTGCAAAAAGAGGGCGGCGGCGACTTCATACTGGCGAACGACGTCGTCGAAGGACGCCGAGGCCCATGGCATACGGAACTGTCCGATGAAGCGAAGGCAAAGATCGCGGCCGCCCTCGATCAACTGCGCGAACTCGGCGAGGTGGACGCCGAGTTCAAACGCGCAAGCAATGGGAAGACTCGTTTTTAGCGATCGGCCGGTCGAGATTTGAGTTGCGTGACGCTTACTGACTTGACGCTGACGATCGATCCCGCCGGGTAGACCGAGACTGTTCCATGGACTCCGCTATAGTTTCCTTTCACGGAGCCGCGCTCTTCGCCGTCAACGAGAACGCGGGAAATGCCGTCTTCGATGATCCACGTCACTTGTGCCCATTGGTTGACCGGAACATGGCCTTTGGCGGGGAACGCGGTGCCTGCGTCGTCTACCGGGCTATGATGGCGCAGTTCATTGGGGTTGCCTTCCCAATTAAGGATAATTCTACCGCCGGCATATCCGATGCGGATATTCGTCGAGTCGGTCATGGCGACCACGTCGATGCGGAGCGGCACGGTCACCTCAGCGGGCGTTCGGATCACGCCTCCTTTATTCATGCGAACGATCCCATTGGTTGTCGTCACGCGTGAGCCCTCGGAATTCATTCGGCTCAGAATATTGACCCTCGCGCCTTCTCCCGGCAATTCCGCCAACCGTTTTTCCGCCATCACTTTTTGCAGGCCCGTAAGGTCGGGAGAGGCTTTTTCGTACCAGTAATTCGCCCGCTCGTGCAGTTGCGATTCGATCGGCGCGTGCATTCGTTCATGCCCCAGATCCCACCATTGCCCCGCCAGGTCGTATCGGGCGCCGACGTCGCTAGGATTGGCCATGTCTTTCTGGGCGATATTCCTGAGCTTCTGATCCGTTCCCTTCGCCAACATCGGCAGGCCCCGCGCCCAGTCGCGCTTGTAAAAGCAGAAGAATTTTCCGGCCACGAAGTTGGCGGCCGGATCATTCGGATTGGCGTTGAGTTTTTCGATCGCCGGCCGCGCCCGGTCATACTCGGCAATGACCGTTTCAAAACACTTGATCGTGGAGAGAGACGTCGCGTCATTGCTCTTTGAGAGCCTGGGGGCAATCATCTTGACGATGTGTCTGGCGCTCTGATAGTTATTCTGATCGATTTGTCGTTGGATCGCTTCAGCGGCCCACATCGCCAGGGCGCCTTCGGAGGCGCCGGTTTCGGAGAGTTTGGCGAGGGCCTCGGTCGTCATCGCGCTGATGTCGACGATGAAGGTGTCGTCAAGGCCGTCGATGGCTTTTCGACAAACCTCGGCGTCCCCCGCGGCGACCGCCGCCGTTTCCGATTCCTGGAGCAAAACGAATCGCGCGGGAAAGTTGCTCCTAATTTTATTCGCTTCGGTCAATAGGGTGACGGCAAGCGTTTTCTTCCCGAGCGGCGTCTTTTGCGAATATTCGGCGTCGAATATCTGCTTTACCAATTTCAGCGTTTGCTTCTTGGTGGCGGCATCGGGCGCCGGTAGCTTGCCGGCCGGATACTCACCGGCTCCGGTCGATTCAGAGCCTGGCGAAGCCGACGCCGGAATCAGCGGCGGCGTTACCGTCGGCGGACTGTCTGAGCCTGGCGCGCGCACGACCGGGCCGGACGCCGGCGCGATCGCATTCTTCGGAGGCGGCACCTTATAATTATCGTCGAAGATGCTCGCGCCGTCCGCGCCCAAAGACACTAATCCGTAGAACAACGTCCCTAAGGCGATGGCGCTTCGACATCCCACCACGCGCAGGTTCCAAGCCATGGACCTCTCCCTTTGTTGCCAAGTGACCAAAAAGGCTATCACGACCCGGGCGGCGTTACAACATTAATCCGCCGGCCCTTTTATTGGCGCATCAACTGACGGGACGATGCCAGTTCGGCGTCGAGGCGGTGGCCGGTGAGTTGGATGAAAACGTCTTCCAGCGTGGGCTTGCCGACCGATACCGAATCGATCATACCGGGCGCGGATTCGATGAGTTGCGGGATAAACTCGTGGCCGCGCGCGCGCTCGATGCGCAGGGCGCCGTCAACCTCGCCGGCCTCGACCCCCAGGCGATCGCGAAGGAGCGTTTTCAACTCGGCGACGCGATCGGAAACGATCGTGACGACATCGCCGCCGATGCGTTCTTTCAAGGCGGCAGGCGTGTCGGCGGCGAGCAATTTTCCGGTGGCCACGACGGCGAGATTCGTGCATCGCTCGGCTTCTTCCATCAGATGCGTCGTGAGAAGAATGGTGACGCCGTCTTGGTGGTTGATGTGACGAAGCTGGCGCCACATGTCGATGCGGGCGGACGGATCGAGGCCGGTGCTGGGTTCATCCAGAAGCAGAAGGCGCGGGCGATGGAGCAAGCCCTTGGCGACTTCAACCCGGCGGCGCATCCCGCCGCTAAAGCGTTCGACGCGCTCGGCGGCGCGATCGTCAAGTCCGACGGCCGCGAGGGCGGATTCGACGCGGGAGCGCAGATCCGCGCCGCGCAGGCCGTAGAGGTGGCCCTGATAAGTCAGGTTTTCCGCGGCGGTCAGTTGTTTGTCGAGGCTGGGCGATTGGAAGACGACGCCGATCTGTTTGCGGATCTGATCGCGATCGCCGGCGACGTCGATGCCGAGCACGCGAACATGGCCCGGAGCAACGGGGAGAAGCGTGGCGAGAATCCGGAAGAGGGTAGTTTTACCCGAGCCGTTGGGGCCGAGAAAGCCGAAGATTTTACCGGCTTCCAGGTTGAGCGTCAGGTCATCGACGGCGACGCGCTGGCCGTAGCGGTGGGTGAGACGGGAGATTTCGATGTGGTTGGTCATTTTCCGTTTCCGCCGACCAACGCTTCGAACATTCCGACCATGTCGTTGAATGCGTGATGCCGCCCGAGCGCGATGTCGGGAATCAGCGCGACGGTCAATACGACGGCGAGCGTCAGCGGCGCAAAAAAGATGGTGTAGATCAGCTTGCCCTCGAATTTCAGGTGCATGAAAAATCGCACGACAAAAGCCGCCTTGACGGTCGCGATCGCAATGGCGATTCCGACATTGACCAATTCGTTCGGCGCCCGCCACATGCTCGCCAGAACCGTCAGAGCCGTGAGCACGACGAGAATGTAAAAAATCCGAACGTACTGAACCTCATGGTATGCCGGCCGCTCTTTCAAGCCGTGCGCCAAGTGAGATTCGTTCGGGTCACTCATCGGATGGATCGTATCGGCCATGTTCATTCCAATTCAACGTCGCCACTGGATCGTGTGCGATTTCTTTGAGACATTTATCATGTTCGCGGCATAGAGCTTCTGGTCGCGATACACGCCCCGCAAGCGGGGCCGCTAAACGCAGGAACGCTACTGTAACCTGCGAAATTCTCTAATAATTAGCAACAGACAACAAATATTTGCGCGATCACGGGCGTTTTTTTTACCCTCGCCCGCGGTACTCCGGGAGAGGGCAGGGTGAGGGTTTTTTCGAGAAGGCGGATTTCATGCGACTGACATCCGTCCCAAAAAACCCTCTCTCCGGCCCTCTCCCGGCGTACCGGGCGAGGGAGTAAAACGCGTAGTAGCGCAAGGCTATTCAACAACTAAACAACTCAACTAATAACTAACAATTGACGATTGACGACTGACAACTGACGACTAACAACATATCTCCCCCCTCACACCAGATACAGAAGCGGAAACAGGAAAATCCACACCAGATCGACGAAGTGCCAGTAGAGGCCGACATACTCGATGTGGTGAGTGAATATTTTACCGCGCAGGCCTTGAATCAGGAGGATTGACAGGGGAATCATTCCGCCCAGGACGTGTAGGCCATGGATGCCGGTCAGGGTGAAGTAGCAGGCGTAAAAAATATTCTTCCACGGTCCGTAGTTGGTCTGCGTGCTGATGGTGGAGGCCGGTATGGAATATTCCTCCTCCACCGGCAGTTTTCCGGTCTTGGCTCTCAGCAATTCTTCCAGCCCATGCTCGCTGACCAGATGTATATCAAACCCTACCCCCGCGCCTGAATAGTCTTCCAGTGGCGCCCGATATCCCTTGAGAATCACCTCGCCATTGGTTTTGACGTATTGAACGTGGCCATCGTAGACGTAGACGCCGGCCGATGAATCGTGGGCGACGATGGTGCGGTGATAGGCTTTTGTGCCATATTCGTACGCCTTGATTCCCATGAACGCGAACGCGCAAAGGAGGGTAAGGCCAAGGCACATGACCATTCGCTTTTGCAATTTTTTCTGGGCGGAATCAACGGCCAGCGCCATGGTGAGACTGCTGAAGATCAGCACCAGCGTATTGACGCCGGCCGCGAGTTTGCTCAGGGCCAGCGCATGCTCGGCGAACAGTTCGTGGGAGCCGCCGCGCAGGATGACGTAGCTGCCGAGGATCGCGGCGAAGAACATGATTTCACTGGCGAGGAAGAGCCAGATGCCGACTTTCCCGGGCGCGGTGAAATCGCCGTGGCTGATCATCGGATCGGGCGCGTGCTCTTCAGGTAGATAGTCGGCGTTCATAACAGCGATGTCGGACACCTTGGTCGCTCCTTCATTTATGATTGATCCAGTTCCCTCTCCTGCAAGGGAGCGGGAGCCGCAATGAACAGTACGCGATATCACGGAGCATATACGAAATCCTGCGTCACTTTCCCGTCGGCGTCAATCCTCACCGTTTGTGTCTTTTCGCCGAACCGCTCGTGCCACGCCGTCAGGGTGTAGGTTCCCGGCGGAATATTGTCGATCCGAAATTTTCCGTCGGCGCCGGTGACGGCAAACCACGGATTGTCGAAAACGCCGAAGATCGCTTTCATCCACGGATGCACGTCGCAGCGAACCCGCATCATTTCCGGCTTCGCGAATTTTACCGTCTGCTCGCCCGGCTGAACCTCGGCGAGATTCATCGCCGGGTTTTCGATCGACTGCACGTGCACGTTATGAAATATCGGATCGCTGCTTTTTACGCGCAACGGCTGATTCACCTGCATCGCCACCGCGTGCGGCATATATTGGCAATTCACCTGATCGATCAAAGCCGGCTCTCTGCCGGCGCCGTCGGAGGCCGGGGCGTCCTTTAAGTAGACGAACACATTCGCCAGCGATCCGTCATCGGAGATCACCACCGATTCATCCGGCACGCCGTCGGGATGCCGCCCGGCGCAGTGCGCGTCCGCCGAAACCGCAAGGGCGGGCAAGCGCGGCCGCGTTCCCACGAACGTCACCCGGCCGATGGCGACGCCCGCATGCTCAACTTTTCCCGCCGCCGCCGGGGCGGTCGTGGTCTTGGACGCTTTTGGTTCGTCGCATCCGATGATCAGCGACGCGAGGACCAATGCCGAGAAGACGAAATATCCACGAAGGAGACGAAGGGACACGAACGAATGCAAATACAATTCTTTATGTCCTTCGCAATACAATCCGATCATTTGTTTTTGTGGCGACGCGATTTTTTCCGGCCTCGGAGAATTAACCACGTATTGCACTGATTTCACCGATGAAAGGCGGGACCTTCCTTTCCCATCTGTGCTAATCCGCGAAATCCGTGGTTCAAGGCTTTGGGTCCGGCCGGAGGCGGCGTCAGGTCCTTCGTGGATCATCTTTCGGTGCTTCATATCTTGTCCATCACCATGCACAGCGTGAGCAACGGCAGATACGCGATCGAAAAAAAGAACAACTGCCGAGCCTCCGCCCGGCCGCGCTTGATGGCACAGATAACGCCGAACGCGGTGTATGCGAGCCCCATCGCCAGGGCGGCTAACAGGTACAGCATTCCCGTCATCCGCAACGGTCCGGGCAGCACGCTCGGCAAAAGCGTCACCGGAATCAACGCCAGGCTCCAGACCACGATCTGTAATCCCGTCGCGCGCAGATCCCTGTCCACGACTGGCAACATCTTAAAGCCGGCGTTGGCGTAATCGTCCCTGTAGAGAATGGCGATGGCTAAAAAGTGCGGCAACTGCCAGAAAAACAAAATGCCGAAAAGAACGACCGCTTGCGGAAGAAGCAGAGACGTCAGCACGGCGGAGTCTCCGTTAACCGCGGTCCATCCCATCACCGTCGGCAAGGCGCCGGGAATGGCGCCGACGATCGTGCAGAGGGTGGTGATCCGTTTGAGCGGCGTGTAGACGAAAACGTAAATGACAAACGTGGCGGCGCCGAGAAGGGCGGTCAGCGGGTTGACGAAATGCTCGAGTTGGAAAAATCCGGCGATGGCCAGGCCGGACCCGAGAATCAGCGCCTCGGCCGGGCCGATGCGCCCGCAGGCGATCGGGCGCCGGGCGGTGCGGCGCATATTGGCGTCGTGGCGGCGCTCGACCTGCTGATTCCAGACGGCGGCGCCGCCGGCGAGCAGGGCGCTGCCGATCAGCGTATGAAACAGGCGAAGCCAGTCGAAGCGCCCGTGCGAAGCCATATAAAACCCGACCGCGGTCGTCGAGAGAACCAGCAGGTTCATTCGGGGCTTGATGAGTTCAAAATAGTCCACGAGGCGATGCACGCGCGCGGGAATCGCGGGCGAGTCGGCGCCATGGAGATCGGAGATGTCGGTGATGGTTCGCATGATTCAGTGCTCGGCATAAGCCGCGACCGTGGCGGGTCGCGATCGGTAAAGCTTCCAGGCACGCATTGTAAGGATAAAACTCGTCAGCAGCACCAGCGCCCCGACGGCCACATGGGCGCTGGCGACGTCGGCGGGCTTGCGGCGCAGAACGGTGAAGACGCCCAGGGTCAGTTGTCCGATAAGCAGGACGACCAGCATGACGGCCGGCGCCGCCAGGCCGTGCGACGCGCGGAGACGCAGCGCCTTGATCGCCAGGACGATGACGAATCCGCTTACGAGCAGCGCGCCGACGCGATGGCCGAAATGCAGCCAAATCTGCCCGAGAGAGACCGGATCGAGATTCATCCGAAACGCGCGGATGCGATTGACGGCCGCCAACCCGGCGGCGTTGGTCGGCGGAAGCCATTTCCCGTACGCCAGCGGAACGTCGGGGATCGCGAGGCCGGCGTCGTGATGGCGCATGGTGGCGCCGACGATCAGTTGCAGGTAAACGACAAAGACCGTGACGATACCGAGCGTGACGACGCCGCGGCCGGCGGAAAATGTGGACAGGTCGGGCGCTTCTTGCCACCGGCGCGAGGTGACCAGGGCGCCATATCCCGCGAGACAAAAGAACGCCTGCGCGACGCACGCGTGAACGATGGCCAGATCGAGGTTGACCAGGACGACGCGAAGCCCGCCAAGAACGCCCTGAAACAAAACGGCCGCCAGGATGGCCAGCGAAAGGTATCGATGGCGCTCGATCGGCGGGCGCCAATCCGTCAGACCAGGAAGCATCGATCGGATCCCCGCCATGATCTGCGCGCGCCACGACCAGACGGCCAGCGCGATGGAGAGCATTCCGACGACGGTTCCCATGAGCCGATGGGTGTGCTCGTAAAAAATTCCGCCGACCCACCGGCTCGGCGGGAAGAGGAACATGTTGTACCCGTAGCTGTTGGGCCAGTCGGGGACGGACATTCCCGCATGGAGGGTGGTCACCAGGCCGCCCATGCAAATGAGGGGGAAGGTCGCGATCACGATCAGCGTCGCCAGCCAATGCACGCCGGGGGTGCTGGCGACGACGGATCGCTCGGTGGCGCCATAGTCGAGTGAATGCGGGAAGTTGGATGAATGAGCGGACATTTTTTTAAGAAAAGCGAATGATGAAGAGCGTGGTCATACATCCGACCGAGGGTCTGTGACCGAGTGAACGGATGGCCGTTGGTGCATCTTTCATTTTGGTGAAGCGATCTTGCGTCATGCGAATAGCGCCCCGCAAGCGGGGCCGCTAAACGCAGAAACGCGCCAGTACGCTGACAACTGCCCTAAGACGAATGGATACGAACGCCGAGACGCCGAGACTCAGGGAAGAAAGGAAAGAACGAGAGAATCTCAAATAAGAATCATCAAAAACCAGTGAAATTCACTATTTTTCTTTTCTTCTCTTCTCTCCGCTACTCTCCTCTCTTCATCTCGGCGACTTGGCGTCTCGGCGTTCAACTCAGTCTCCTAAGTATCGCGCAAAACACAGGAACGCCCCGGCAACCTGAAACACGATTTCCCAATTAATGCACCGCCGCGACCGCGCCGTCCACAAAGCGCGTCTGAAGCAGAAAATCCTCGTCGACCAACGGCGAGGCATATTCGTACGGACCGTGAAAAACCACCGGCGGCGTCGGGAAATTCCCGTGCGGCGGCGGACTGGACGTCTGCCATTCCAGCGTCGTCGCATCCCACGGATTTCGCGGCGCCCGGGGGCCGAAGATCATGCTGCCGATGAAGTTGATCGCCAACAGAAGCTGCGCCGATCCCATCACGAAAGCGCTATAGGTGATAAACACGTTTATCCCACGGAAATGGGCGAAGGACGAATAGTTGGCGTACTCCGCGACGCGCCGGGGCATGCCGTGAATCCCGAGGATGTGCATCGGGAAAAACGTGCAGTTGAAGGCGATGAACGAAATCCAGAAATGAAATTTACCCAGGCGTTCGTTCATCATTTTGCCGAACATTTTCGGATACCAGTGATAGATCCCGGCGAAGATTCCGAACATGCTGGCGCCGAACAATACATAGTGAATATGAGCCACGATAAAGTACGTCGCGTGGATGTGAACGTCGATGGCGGTCGAGGCCATGTAGATGCCGGACAATCCGCCGACCACGAACATCGACACAAAGGCGATCGCGTTGAGATTGGCGGTGTTGAAGCGGATGTTGCCGCCCCAAAGCGTGCCCATCCAGTTGAAGGTTTTGATGGCCGACGGGACGGCGATGAAGAACGTGCTGATCGCGAAGGTGGTGCCGAGCGTGGGATTCAGCCCGCTTTGGAACATGTGATGGGCCCAGACGATGAAGCCTAAAAACGCGATCGACGCGGTGGCGTAGACCATCGGGCGATAACCGAAGACGGGCTTGCGCGAGTTGACGGAGATAATGTCGCTGACCATTCCCATCGCCGGCAGGATCATGATGTAGACGGCGGGATGGCTGTAAAACCAAAACAGATGCTGGTGCAGCAGAGGGTATCCGCCGCCGGAGACGTTTTGGATTCCCTTGTCGTAGGACCAGTTGTACGGAAGGAAGAAGCTGGTCAGGCGGTGATGGTCGAGCAGATTCATGAAGAGCGTCGCGGCAAGCACCGGCGTGGCCAGCAGGACCATGATGCTGGTAATGAAAATCGCCCAGACGCTGAGGGGCATGCGGAACATCGTCATGCCGGGGCACCGCAGTTTCACGACGGTCGTGAGGTAGTTGATCGACCCCATGATGTTCGCGAAACCGGCGAGGAACAAGCTGAAAAACCAGGCGCTTTGGCCGTCGAAGACCATGTATTGCACGCCCTTGACGGCATAAAAAGCGCCGCCGCCCGACAGGAGCAGGCTGACGATCCAATTCAGCGGGCGAAAGCCGAGGCTGATATGATAAGTGCAAATGTAGAGGAAGCAGAGAAGCAACGCCGCCGTCACGCCCACGATGGAAATGGCGGGCCAGGAACTTTGCCAATTCAGCTCGGCCTTAATGCGATCGAAGAGATCGGCGCCGTCGTCGGCGAGAATGGTGAGGGTGTCGGCGGCGACGGTGACTTTGGCGTGCCGGGCCGGGGCGGCGGCGTCGCCCGACATGGCGACGGACTGTCCCATGACAATGCCGTCCACTTCGCTGGGGATCAGGACGTAATTGCGGGCGATGAGCGCCTCGCGAACGGCCTCGAGGACTTGCGATTTTTCGCCGGTGAAGGGCGCCACGAGGCCCTGGGGCGTCGCTTGCAGATCGGTTTTATCGACTGTCTGAATTGCGCTGCCTTTGAGGCGCAGGGCGAAGATGATTTTGTCCCAATCCGTTTTGGGGGGGACGAGCGGGATGACGCCGACGTACGGTTCGTGGCCCTGATACTGGACGCCGCTTGGAAAGGTGGAACTGATGGGGGGATAACTGGTCCAGCCCGCGGCGGCGGGACCGCCGGGGAAAAAGAAAGCCGCGACCATGATCGCCCCGGCGGGAAGCGCCATCCAGAACGCCATGCCGTTGAGGAACGGAAACGCCATATCCTCCGCGCCGATCATCAGCGGAATCAGGTAATTTCCAAAAGCGCCGACGAGAATGGGGATGATCACGAAGAAGATCATCAGGGTGGCGTGCATGGTGAACGCCTGGTTGTAATACTCCGGCGGCATCGATCCGCCGGGCCACCCGAGGTAGGTCGCCAGCCATGGGATCGGCCGGCCGGGCCACGCCAGTTGCCAGCGAACGAGCATGGCGAGCAAACCGCCGACGACGAAAAACGCCAGGCCCAGAAACAGGAATTCGATGCCGATAATTTTATGGTCGGTGGAGAAGAGGTATTTCTGAACGAACGTCAGTTTCGCGTGGCCATGACCGTGCCGGTGGGCCGGTTCGTGTTCGACGTGCGCTGGTGCGGGAATCGCGGTCATAGGCAATTTCTCGAAAACTCAAACCGGCGGAAAAACCTCATGAATATGCTGGAGCGCCGGAACGGCGAATCTACCGCTGCGTCGCTCCCAAAACCGCCGGTCGCGCTTCGGCCGGCGACGCCGGCACGGCCGGGGGAAAATAGTTGTTGTACGGCGGTTCCTTCAGCGTGGCGTCATCGAGCACGATCACTTTGCCCTGCATTTTGCTATGGCCGATGCCGCACAGTTCCTCGCAGACCAGGTCGTAGGTCATCGTGGCGGTGATTTTGGAAATCCCGGCCGCGCGGGCGTTCTTGATCACGTCGGCCGTGATGAACGTGCCGTTGACCAGAAACGTTTCGCCGTCCTTGGTCAGGCGCCAGAATTTGGGTCGGCGCCGGCCGGTGCTGTAAAGCTCCGCGCCGGGCGTGTTTTTGTTGACGATCGCCATCACGTCCTTGCCGCGATCCACAAGCTGTTGCAGTTCGACCAGCGTGTAGAGTTTGGGGCCGGGGCAGTCGCTGTCGGCCGTGATGTAGAGTTTCCCGCGCATGCCGGGCACGACGTCGAGCTTCGTGCGAAAATTCGGAAGAAAGAAATCGTGGATCACGTCCCGGCTGCCAAGTTGAATTTCGACGGCGCGATTCTTAGGTAGCACCAATACTCGGCCCAGCGCATTATTTCGATCGTTTAGTTTTGCGAGCGCGGCGTCTTGGCCGGTCGGATCGGGATTGGTATCAGGATCGTCATAGTCGCGACCAAGGGGATTGATTTGCGAGATATAATCGTCCAGCGCCGCCAGCGCCTGTTGCTCGGGGAGGTAAGCCGGCCCTGGGACATTCGGGAAATTGAACGTCTGCCCATCAGGAACCGTGGGCCATTTCAGATCAGTCACTTTCGGATAAAGCAGATACCGGCCGAGTTTATTGCGGGGTCCGCCGTACAGGACGTTCCACTGAAACTGCTCGCCGATCACGAGAATTTTCGGTGCGTTGGGATCATCGGCGGTGGCCGAGTAGCGATAATTATCCCAGACGCGCCGGCTCCAGACGGCAAGCACGATCAGGATGATCGCGGGGATGATCGTCCAGGTCATTTCCAGGCGGGTGTTGCCGTGGGAGTAGATTCCTTTTTTTCGATCGGCGCGGAATCGATATTTGATGAGGAACCAGATCAACACCGCCTGCGTAGCCACCAGAATAAACGTGGTGAGCCAGAAGACGAAGTAGAACACCCCGTCCATCGACTTGCCGTGCTCGGCATAGTTGACGTTCAGCCACCAGTCGCTCCAATTTGCAAATGGCAGGGGGGATAATTGTGCAAGGGTGCAAAGCATCGATATTGGAATCCGAATTAAAGCGATGCGTGCGAAGCGCTCTTGAGTCGATTAGAGCATTTTTCACGGTAGCTGTCGCGAGCGCCGGTCGCATGACTCGCCCCGCAAGCGGGGCCGCTAAACGGAGATTCGCTACGACTACTTGAAAAATGCTCTATTTCGCCTGCTTTCAGGCGGCTTGTCGACAAGGAACGCTTCGCACACATCGCCGGAAGACGCGCTTGCGAAAAAAGACCGACGCCTATTTCTGCGTCTTTTCATCGCAGCATGCCGCGCCGGCGGCCAGTTTCAATTCCTTGGCCGGGGCAGCTTGTGCTTTCTTGTCGGCGCTGAAGGTGAAATTCAGCTCGGCTTTTCCGCCGACGACTTTCGCCTTTTGTTCCTGCGTTCCATAGACCTCATGCCAGGCGGTGAACGTGTATTCGCCGTCGGGAAGATCCTTGGTGTTGATCGAATAGGTCCCCATTCCCTTTTCCTCGGCGCTGCTGACGGCATGGTACGGGCTGTCGGTGACGACGATCCATGCCGCCATCCACGGATGCACGTCGCACTTGACCTTAAACGTCTCGGCCGCCTTGAACGGCTCGACCTTCTTCTCGCCGACCGTCGGCTGTCCGAAATTCATCGCGTTGTTGTCGATCGAAAGGGTGTGGACGTTGTGCAAAAACGGATCGTCGTTCTTGACTTCCAGCGTCTGCCCAACCATGAGGGCGATCACATGAGGCGTGTAGACGCATCCCTTTTGGCTCAGAACGGCCGGCTCGGTGGGCGTTTTGCCGAGGGTCTTGCCTTCGGGGACCTTGATCGAGATCACGACGTTGGCCAACTCGCCCTTTTCGCCGGCCACGACGCGTTCTTCATAGACCGGGTCTTTATGCTGCTTGGCGCAGTCGGGAAGAATCTTGATCGCAGTGATTTCCGGCATGTCGGGAATCTTGCCCGTCAGGGTGACTTTACCGGTGACATCGCCGAAGGAAAACGAGCCCATGGCGGCCGAAAGCGCCACGGCACAGAACAAACGAGAGACTTTCATGACCAACTCCTGAGTTAGGGAACCAAGGGGAACTACTTTAGGGCAAAGGACGTTGTTGCTCAAAGGCAAAACGTGCGTCGTTTTGCCGCACGGAATTTTTTGGGCGTGTGCCGCGACTTTCACATCGCGGCGGAGAAGCCGGCGGCGCCTTCACATCGCCTCGGCGTAATGGTCCTTTAGTCGCTCGAAGGGCGAACGGTCTTACAGCCGCGCGAACCGCCGGTTTATGAGACGGCTCACAATCGCGGCAGCCCAAATTATCTTCCTCGCTTTCCTGACCGATACACACGGCAGAGGCTTGCCCCGTGGGGGCGACGCCCCGCGGGTCTTTAACGGGATCAATTCGGCCATGAAATATCAAACCTTGTTAGCGCTTTCCCTGCTCGCGTCAGGAATTGCCGGCTGCGCCGCCGATACACACCGAGACGTGGATCATATCCCTGTGGCCTCCGCCGTCGAAGAAGCGCCCCCGCCTCCCATTAACGCCGACACGCACAGCGCCGCCGGCGAACTCGCCGAATCGCGCGGCGATATGAACGACGCCGTCATTCAGTATAAGGAATCCCTGAAGCTGAACAAAAGCCACATCCAGTCGCTCTACCGCCTTGGCTGTGTTTATGCCCAGCAGGGGAAGTTTTCCGATTCGGTCGCCATCTGGCGGCGGTATCTCAAGGCGACGAACAATTCGGCCGTCGGTTATAGCAACCTGGCTTTCACCGAAGAGCTTGCCGGAAATCCGGTCAACGCCGAGTACGACTACAAGCTTGGGCTGAAGCAGGATCCAAACAATGCGCCATGCCACATCAACTACGGTTTGATGCTCGCGCGCCATGGCCGAATCGGCGAGGCGACAACGCAGCTTCAGGCGGTTTTGAATCCCGCAGAAGTTCATTACAACATCGCCAGCGTCTACGAGCTGCAAAACCGCAAGGAAATGGCGAAAATCGAATACCAGCAGGCGTTGGCGGTCGATCCGAAATTCGAGGACGCCCGCGCCAAGCTCACGACGCTCGGCGAATCGCCCGCCGGGCCGGATTAAGATTCAATTCCGGAAGCGGGGAGATCGGCACGCGAGCAAACTCATCTTTTTTAGGGGAAGCGATTTTCAGTCGCGAAACATGGCCCGCAAGCGCGGCCGCTGGAGTATCGGTCAAGTTGGTGAATCGAAATTTGATCGCGAAAAACGCCCCGCAAGCGGGGCCGCTGAACGAAGACACGCTATAGCATAGCAGCTTAAACGCGGGATTGCCGCAACAGCTTGAGAAAATGCTTATTACCTGCTTTAGCCACCGATGATGAGGTTGTCGATCAGGCGCGTCGCCCCCACGCGGGCCGCGACGGCAAGCACCGTGGGGCCGTTTACCACTTCGACATATTGCAGCTTCACCGGATCGACCGCGGCGACGTAGTCGATCGCCATGTGTTGTTCGAGAAGCGTCTTTTGGATCGTGGTCGTCAGTCGGCTCGTCTGCCTGGCGCCGCGCTTGAATTCCCCTTCGGCTAAAAATAAACCCCGGCTGATCGACAGCGCCTTCTCCCGCTCGGCCGGCGAGAGATATTGATTTCGACTGCTCATCGCCAATCCGTCCGGCTCCCGCACGATCGGCGCGGGGACGACGGCAATCGGAAAATTCAGCGCGTCGACCATCGCCGTCAGGATGCGCAGCTGCTGAAAATCCTTCTGCCCGAAGACCGCCACATCCGGCCGAACGATATTAAATAGCTTGGCCACCACCCAGCAGACCCCGCGGAAATGCCCCAGCCGATGCTTCCCCTCCAGCACGTTGGCGATCTCCGGCAGATCCATCTCCATCCGCGCGGCGCCGGCCGGGTACATCTCCTCCGGCGTCGGCATGAAAACCATCTCAACGCCGGCCTCTTGGCACATCCGTAAATCCGCCTCGATCGGCCGGGGATATTTGTTGAAATCTTCCTTGGGACCAAACTGCGTCGGGTTCACAAAAATGCTCACGATGACCGAAGGCGCGTGCTGCCTGGCCAGCGTCATCAGCGAGCCATGACCGGCATGCAACGCCCCCATGGTCGGCACTAAAGCGGCGGCGCCCAGCCCGGCACGTTCGGCGCGACATTCGGCGATGGTCTTGGCGATGATCACGCTGAACCAACTTACGCCCGGCTTCCGCGTTTGCAACCATCAGCCGATTTGAGCCAGCGAAACCGTATCCCCGATCTGCTCGCTCAGGGCGCTTCGCAGATGCCGATGATCGGCATGCGTCAGGCGGGGATCGTCGTTCAAAAGCGCCAGCGCATCGTCCTTGGCCTGATGCAGTAGCTCAAGCTCGTTGCTTACGTCCGCCAGCTTGAACTCCGGCAGTCCATGTTGGCGGGTGCCGAAGAATTGGCCGGGACCGCGAAGCTTTAAATCCATCTCGGCGATTTCGAATCCGTCATTGGTCTGGGTCATGGCGCGCAATCGGGCTTCGGTCGCTTCATTGGGGGGATCGGATATCAGCGTGCAGTAGCTGATTTCGCTGCCGCGTCCGACTCGGCCGCGAAGCTGATGCAACTGCGAAAGGCCAAACCGCTCGGCGTTGTCGATCATCATCACCGTGGCGTTCGGCACGTCGATGCCGACTTCGATGACGGTCGTGGCGACAAGGACATCGATTTTTCGGTCGCGAAAGTCCGCCATCACCTGCTGTTTTTCGTCGGTTTTCATCTGTCCGTGCAGCACGGCCAACCGAACGGCGGAAAGGGCGCCGGCACGAAGCAGCTCATATTCCTGCATGACGCTCTTGGTATCTTCCAGGCCGTTATCGTCAATTTGCGGAACGACGATGTAACCCTGCCGGCCCGCCCGCACCTGTCCGACCAGGAATTCATAGGCGCCGTTCGCCTGCGTCGGCCGAATCCATTTTGTCACGATCGGCTGACGTCCCGGCGGCAACTCATCCAGCGTGCTGTAAGCGAAATCCGCGAAGTAAGAGAGCGCCAGCGTTCTAGGAATCGGCGTCGCGGTCATTACAAGATAGTGGGGGGCCAGGCCCTTTCCTTTGAGCACGCCGCGCTGTTTGACGCCGAGCTTGTGTTGTTCATCGACGACGACAAGACCCAAATTGGCGAATTCGATATCCCGCTGAATCAGCGCCTGCGTACCGACGGCCAGATGGATTTTTCCTTCGGCCAGCGCCTTGAGCTTTTTGCCCGCGTCCTTGCGCTTGGTCTTGCCGGTGAATAGTTCGATGACGACATTGGAACCGGCCAACGCGCGCGACAGCGTGATGTAATGCTGCTCGGCCAGCACCTCCGTCGGCGCCAATAGCGCCGCCTGCAGCTTATTGGCGACGGCAAGCAGCATCGCATAAATCGCGACGACGGTTTTGCCGCTGCCGACGTCTCCCTGGAGCAGGCGGTTCATCGGGCTGCCGCTGTGGAGATCGCGGGCGATTTGCCAGACGGCGTTTTGCTGGGCATTGGTGAGCGGGAAGGGGAAGCGGGCGCGGATGCGCTGATCGAGCAACTTATCGATCCGGATCACCGGCGCGCTGATTCGTCCATCGCGCAATCGCCGGCTGATGCCAAGCCCGATCTGCATCAGCATCAGTTCGTCGTAGATAATCCGTCGGCGAGCGCGCATCGCCTCGTCCAGATTCGCCGGTCGATGGATGGCGCGATATGCCGCCCGGCGGGCGAGCAATCCGCGTTGGGCGACCAGGGCGGGCGAGAACCATTCGCCGACTTCGAGTAACGCCGCGTCAAGGTTGGCGTCGATAATTTGCTGGATAATTTCCGACGGCAGGCGAAGCGTCGCCGGGTAAATCGGGCGGAAGACGGATTGGCCGATCGGGGGAGTTTGATCGTCCACCGCTTCCCAGCGCGACTGCACCATCTGGGGCATGTTGCGAAAAAACGCGACTTTTCCCTGCACGCGAATCGTCATGCCGGGATGGATTTTCCCGCGCAGCCAATTGGAATTAAACCAGGCGAGGGCGAGTTTTTCGGTGCCGTCGTCGATCGTCGCCTCGAAGCGCGCCCGGCGTCCGCCGCCGACATAATCGACCGCCAGCACTTGGCCGCGCGCGGTTTGGATCTGATTTTCGACAAGGCGGGAGATCGGAAGCTCGGCGCTTTCGAATTGATAATCGCGGGGGAAATATTCGAGCAGATCGCCCAGCGTGCGGAGTCCAAGTTTTCGCAGGGCCTTGGCCCGCGCTTCTCCCACGTCGGCGAGCGATTCAACCGGCGTCATCAGCCCAACGGACGGCGATGAATCGACACGCTCGCCCGCCGATGAAGTGATGCGCGCCATCTTTCCCTCTACGCGGGCGACCGCCACGTAAGTGCGATACGCGAGACGTTCCTCATGATCAGGGGACCCGGAGTCGTTTACATGGATAAACAAGATGGACAGGATGAAGAAGAAAAGATCGGCTTCCGCCCCTTCATCCTGTCCATCCTGTCAATCCATGTTTGAAATCCGCTGGCTTAATCGTCCCAATGACCGACGTGGTCGCCGCGCTATCCTTTTTCCTGTTGCGACGCCTATTCCTGGTTCCAACCTTCTTTCCCGATCAGTTTGACGAATCGGCACGGGCAGATATTCGTCGGCTTCAGCTTATCGCCATGCCGATGAATCGCGATCAGCATCTGTTCATCGCGCGGGCCGATCGGAATGACGGCTACGCCGCCGTCGGCGAGTTGATTGAGCAGGAGATCGCGCGGCAACTGCGGCGCGCCGGCGGTAATCAAAATCCGATCGAACGGGGCGGCTTCGGGCCAGCCGAGCGTGCCGTCGCCGAAACGGTAATGAACATTGCGGATGCTCATCGCTTGCAGGCGCTCGAAGGCTTCGTCGAGCAGAGGTTTGAGCCGTTCCAGCGTCCAGACCTCGCCGGCCAACTTCGCCAGCACGGCCGTCTGATAGCCGCTGCCGGTGCCGATCTCCAGCACGCGATGTTGCGGCTGCACCTCAAGCCGCTGGGTCATCAACGCCACCATGTAGGGCTGGCTGATCGTTTGCCCGTGGCCGATCGACGTCGAGCGATCGGCAAACGCATGCTTGCGCGAATCGTCGGGAAAGAATTTTTCCCGCGGCACCGATCGCAGCGCCGCCAGCACGCGCTCGTCGCGAATGCCGCGATCCATAATCTGTTGCTGGATCATCCGCTCCAGCGGCGACGGTTGGGTTAAATTGGCATCTTGCATCGGTTGAGCCATTGTATATCTCTTACATCGACTAATCGCGTGGTTGTCAACAAAAACGCCGGTTGTTCTCGCGCAAAACATTCAACCCTTCGGCCAAACAGGTGGAAGAGCGAACGATGAAACCGTACTCTAAACAGCGCGAATTCATCCTGCGGCAACAAACGGCATGCCCGTCATGCGCGCGGGAACGAAAATCAGAACCAAGGTGTTACGCCGCTCTTATGTCCGCGGTTCTACATGAGAAGGCGCCAGACGTCGACAGCAATCCACGAGAACGACATGCCCACGATCGAAAAACTCAGCGCATTGGAAATTCTCGACAGTCGCGGCCGCCCGACGGTCGGCGTCCGCTGCGAACTCAAAGAAGGCGCCTGCGCCTGGGCGTCGGTCCCCTCCGGCGCCTCGACCGGGAAAGCCGAAGCCGTCGAACTCCGCGACGGCGATCTTTCCCGCTACGGCGGACTGGGCTGTCGGCAGGCGGTGGCCAACGTCCAGGGGCCGATCCAGGCGCATCTGCGCGGCCGCGAGTTTATCCATCAGCGCGATCTCGACGCCGCCCTAATATCCTTTGACGACTCATCGAATAAATCGCGTCTTGGCGCCAACGCGATCCTGGCCGTCTCGATCGCTTTCGCCCGCGCCTGCGCGATGGCCGAGGGAATTCCGCTTTATCGCCATTTCGCGCATCTGCTCGGCGAATCGCCCCGGCGTCTTCCCCGACTAACCGTCAACCTATTTAGCGGCGGCAAGCACGCGGGCGGGCAGGTGCCGATCCAGGATATGCTTATCGTTCCCCTCGCCGCCACGACGATCGACCAATCGCTCGCCACCACCTACGCCGTCTATCAAGCCGCCGCGAAACTCTGCGAGAAAAAATATAACGTAAGGACGCTGGTCGCGGATGAAGGAGGGCTGGCCCCGCCATTTGCGACGTGCGAAGCGATGCTTGAAGATGCAGTCGAATCGATTCGTCTTGCCGGCTTCACCCCCGGCCGTGACGTGGCGTTGGCCGTCGATGTCGCGTCGAGCCATTTTTTTGAGGATGGCCGCTATCGTCTTGGCGCGGCGCCGCTGACGCCGCGGCAGATGATCGACCAGCTTCTTCGCTGGATCGACAAATACCCGATTATCAGTTTGGAAGACGGCCTTGCCGAAGACGATTGGCGTCACTGGCCACTTTTACGCGAAGGCGTCGCCGGTCGAGCGCTGGTTCTCGGCGACGATTTGCTCTGCACCAATCCCGAGCGGATCAGCCGGGCGATCGAAACGAAATCCGCGACGGCGTTGCTGCTGAAGGTCAACCAGATCGGTTCCCTGACCGAAGCCGCCGACGCCTGCGCGCTCGCCCGCTCGGCGGGATGGTCCGTCACCGTCAGCGCCCGCAGCGGCGAAACCGAAGACGATTGGCTGGCGGACCTGGCGACCGGGTGGTCCGGCGACCAGATCAAAATCGGCTCCATCACCCGCTCCGAACGCCTGGCCAAGTACAACCGCCTTCTGGCGATCGAAGCCCAGACGCACTTTCCGCTGTCGCCATGGCCGAAGGGTTAGAATTTCGACTTTCTTGAGGCGGACTCGTTTAGCCTATTCAGGCCCCGTCGCTTCGAATTCAGCGCATTTTTCAGATCGCTGAAGCGTTTTTGCGGTTATTAATAGCGGCCATGCTTGCGGGGCATGTTTCGCGATCGAAACTCGCTCCGCCAAAGTGGTTTGGGCAAAGAAGCGTCGCAACGTCGCGCGATGGATTGCCGCAGCCGGTTAAGTCGAACATCCCAGCTGGATCGACTTTTCTCTACATGACGTGCTTCACGGGTTCGCCCCTGCGCCGATCTATTTCGTTAGTCGGCATTGACGTAGCCAAAGGCGATGTCGCGAAGGCCCTGGGCGCCGTGAACGTACTGTGTTTCGGGCGTGAAGGTGAAGACTGCCTCCCAGGTGGCGCCTGCATCGGCGCTGCGGAGAATCGAGAATCGCCGGGGGTCGATGTCGATGAGCGTTCCATTGTCGGAAGCGACGAATTTCCCGGCGGGCAGGGTCTTGGGCAGGTTGTGCCAGGTCTTTCCGTCGGCGCTGGCGCGGGGGGCGTCGGCGGCGGCGCGGGAGGGTTCGCCCACGAGCCAGAATTCGTTTTTCACGACGCTCAGGGCGCCGCGCTTGGCGCCGGTGGGGTGCGGGCCGTCCCAGGTTTCGCCGGCGTCGGCGCTGCACCAGACGTTCTCGGCGGCCGGATCGGTCATGAGCACGAGGGGGCCGTTGGACGCGATGGCGCCGCGGCCTTTCAGGTCGTCGAGTCCCTTGGGCGCGAGCCACTTCCACGTTTTGCCAAGGTCGTCGGTGGCGAACAGATGGCCGAATTTTGGACCGTCGGCGCCGCGATTATCGCCGAGGGCAAGAAAGCGGCCGCTGGCGTCGCCGCAGTAAATGATCTTGACGTGATGGGTGGAAAGTTTGCCGCGCGGGTCGTTCTTGAACGCGTTCACCGAAATGACGGACCAACTTTTCCCAAAGTCCGGCGTGGCGGTAAAGGTGGTATACCCGCTGCCCACGAACGTACCTTTGCCGCCGGCGAGCGATCCGGTGGTGGGCATCAGGTTGGGATGGTCTTTCCCGGCGAGCGGGGTTTTTCCGTCGGTGAGGTGACGCCATCGGACGCCGTCGTCGGACGCCAGATAACTGGTCGGCTGCGTCCATCCGATCGGGACGGCAAAGACGCCGCCGGTATAGGCGACGGAGCTTGAGGCCCACCCGCCATGATCGGAGCCGGGGTATCCGAAGAACGCCTGCGTCCACGTTTTGCCGTCGTCTTTGGAAACGACGATTCTCGCCCCATGCCCGACGGCGACAAACGCCGCCACTTTCGCCTGCGGCTTAAAATCGCCGCCAAGCGGGATTTCGTCGCGCCGCTTTTCCCCGGCGGCGATCCACTCCTTCGGCGGCTCATCGACGGCAAAGGTAACGGTGGTCGCAAACGCAAACATCAAGACGACGAGCGTATAACGCGTGGGCATGAAGGCCATTGTGGGCCAATATCGTTTGGGCGGCAAGGGGCTACACGAACAACGGCCCGCCGAGGGATGTCGGCGGGCCGTTATCAAATGATGTCCGATCGGATTACTTGGCCGCGGCGGCGGGGGCGGCGGCGGGCTTCTTCTTGTGAACCGTGATTTCGATTCCCGTGGCCGACTTTTTATCGTCGCCGAGGGTCACGTTCACGCCGGTTCCGACGGCGACGTCCGAAAGCGCGGCCGCTTCGCCCGCCTTGGTCACCTTGGTGCTGTCGGTGATGGCGACGACCGTTTCGACGGCCGGATCACCCTTTACCTTGGCGTGCGACGAGATCGTGATCGAAACGACCTTGGAACCCGACGAATCCTTGGTGATGGCAGTGACCTTCCCGTGCAACGGCTTGGCGGCCGTCGTGTCGGTATCCTTGGCCATTGCATACGAACCGAGCATCATCGCGATCGCGATGGCAACAACGCTGAACAACTTCGGCATACTCGTCTCCTGCCGCGACTATCGCCGCGGACTTTTGGTGAGGTGAACAAACCTGTTATCGCGACCTCCACGAAAAACGGCTTGCCGGTTGTTGTACGCGCGAATGGCGCGTTTATTGCCGACGCCGTTCATAAATTCGCATTTCGTCGATAAGCGGCATCCTCCGCACGCGCGTCATGTTCGTCGCGGCGATCGGCGGAGTTTCGTTGATTGGCAGCTTTTGGTATTGACTAAAAACCAGAAGCCGTTCCAATGACCGCGACGGTCAAAACCACTGCGAATATTTTTTAGCTCTATTTGGTGTCTCCTATGAAGATGGCTTGGCTTTCTTTTTTCATCGCGATCGTGTTTGGCGTGTCGGCGGGATCTTCGCTCGGCGAAGCGCCGCCCGCGCGCTCCGACAAGGCAATTTCAATTTTCGACGGCAAGTCGCTTGACGGCTGGGAATCTCCAGCAAAGCAACTGTGGGCCGTGAAAGACGGGTGCCTTACCGGCGGCGACGGGAAGAATATTCCCTACAACGACTTTCTCTGCACCAAAGCGTCGTATTCCAATTTCATCCTGCACCTGAAGATCAAGCTTACCGGCGATCCGAAGACGGGTTTCATCAACTCCGGCATCCAGATTCGCACGAGCCGAAACCATACCGGCCACGAAGTCTGCGGCTATCAGTGCGACTACGGCGAGCCGTCGTGGTATGCCGCGATCTATGACGAGGGCCGCCGTAATCGGCTCATGATGAAATCGGACATCGCGGCGATACGCCCTGTCCTTAATTTGTGGGGCTGGAACGATTACGTCATCAAAGCCGACGGCGGCCGCATCAAGACCTGGATCAACGGCGTGCAGGGGGTCGATTACGAAGAAAAAGATCCGGATATCGCCAGCGACGGGATCATCGGCATCCAAGTGCACGGCGGCGGAAACACGATCGTTCAGGTGAAGGACGTGTTCATCGAAGAACTTCCGCCGACCCCCAACGCCATCACCTGGGAAAAGCTCGGCGGCGTGGACGGTCAGCGGGCCAAGCTCAAGCCGCGCGCCGAGGCGCCGCGCCCAAAATTCACGCAGCGCACGGGCGTTATCGATTCGGCGCCGAAAACGCCGAGCGGCTGGGACGGCGACATGAAAGTCTGGCGCGTCGAGGATGGCGCCGTCTCGGCCGACCTTCCGGAAAATCACGGTCAACCGCTCAATGAAAATCTTGTCTGGAAGGGCGAGGTACAAGATTTCGAGCTGACCTTCGATTACCGAATCACCGGCGCCGGCGGAATGAACGCGGGAATCCTGTTCCGCGGGCAACGGCTTAACGAAGGCGCTGAAGTCGGATATCTGGCGCAGCTAGACGACGGCGGTAAAAATGCCGGCGCTCTCTCGGAAGAGCATGGACGTAGCTGGGTCGTCGAGCGCGGAGCGCGCGCCTCCATCGCACCCGATGGACGGCGATGGTTCGATCCGATCGAAGGCAACCTCGATTATCGCTCGATCGCCAAGGCCGGTGAATGGAACGCCTGCCGGGTGCGCGCGACCGCCACGCATATGGAACTCTGGATCAACGGCGTTCTTTTCGCCGCGCTGGATGATAATCAGGCCAACGTGGCTCGATTTGAAGGCCAGCTCGCGATTCAGCTCCTTGGCGTAACGGGTCCGGCAAAAATCGAATTTCGCAAGATGCTGCTCGCCGATCTGGGCGGGACCAAGCCCACGACCTACGGCGTGATGCCGGTCGCGGTGGGCCAGCAACTTGATGTTCCGTCGATCAAGCCCCTCGGCGACAATGGCAAGCCGCTCAATTTGGATTTCGAAACTGGAACGCTGCAAGACTGGAAGGCCGAAGGAGACGCATGGGAAGGACAGCCGGTCAAGGGCGACGCGGTTGCCCTGCGAAATCGCGGAAAAAGCAATCACGCCGGCGAGTATTGGATCGGCGGATTCGAGAAAATCGGCGATACCGGCGTCGGGCGCCTGACCTCATCAAGCTTCGTCGTTAATCACCCATGGGCCAGCTTTTTGATCGGCGGCGGAAAAAATCCCGAACTCACGCGCGTGGAAGTGGTGGATGAAGCCAGCGGGAAAGTCATTCACGTCGCCACCGGTGAAGATGTCGAAAACATGCGGCGCGAGGTCGTAGACCTTCGCCCCTATTCCGGCAAGCGCATTTTCGTGCGGCTCGTCGACGCGAGCAAAACAGGGTGGGGACACGTTAACTTCGACGACTTCGTCTTCCACGATAAGCCACCGGCGGTATCGGCCGGCGCGGTGGGCGGCGCAGGACCGAAGGGTCAAGCGCCCCGTCTGAACGAAAGCCCGGTGCTGTGGCACCTGCAACCCAATCCAGCCAAGCCAACCGCCGTCGCCAACGCCGAAGCTCAGCGCGTGGTGGCAGGCATGATGCTGACCCCAGGCTTTCAAGCGGAACTCATCGCCGCCGAGCCCGAGGTGCGGCAACCGATCGCCTTCGCGATCGACGAGCGCGGGCGAATCTGGGTGGCCGAGGCTTACAGCTATCCCAAGAAGCAACCTGAAGGCCACGGCAAAGACCGAATCCTGATCTTCGAGGACGTCGACGGCGACGGCACTTTTAAAAAGCGTACCGTATTTTATGAGGGTTTGAACCTCGTCAGCGGCCTGGAGATTGGCTTTGGAGGCGTGTGGGTCGGCGCGGCGCCGGAACTGCTTTTCATTCCCAAGGACAAAGACGACAAGGCGGGCAAGCCGCAGGTATTGCTCGACGGTTGGGGCTATCAGGACACCCACGAAACCATCAACAGCTTCTGCTGGGGCCCCGACGGCTGGCTGTATGGGAACCAGGGCGTGTTTACAACTTCGCTCATCGGAAAGCCCGGCACGCCCTCCAATAAACGCCTTCCGCTGCATTCGGGCGTGTGGCGCTACCATCCCGTGAAAAATGTGTTCGAGATTTTCGCGCACGGCGGAAGCAATCAATGGGGTTTGGATTTTAATGAAGCGGGTCATCTATTCATGACCCATTGCCGAAGCTTCTGGGGCGGCGGCGGTACGACGGACGTCATCCGCAACGGCCACTTCTGGAACCAGTCCAACGGGAGTTTCGCCCCCTTCATCTCGAATAGCGCTCCCGATTTTGCCCCCGACCTGAAAAACTTCCTGCCCGCGTCCGCCCGATATGACGACGGTGAAGGCGGCGCCGGTAAAGCCGGCACCACCGCCATCTACGGCGGGCACGCTCACGCCGGCACGATGATCTATCTCGGCGACAACTGGCCGGACATCTATCGCGATCATCTGTTCACAAACAATCTGTTTGGCCATCAGATGAATCACGAGGAAAACGTGCGGGAAGGCTCGGCCTATCAAACCTTCCATGCCGGCTATGACCTCATGTTCACGCCCGATCCGAAGTATATCGCCGTCGATCTGCAAACCGGTCCGGACGGCGCAGTCTATATCATCGACTGGTGCGATCTGCAGCATTGCCACAACCCCAACGAGGAAAAGTGGGACCGCACCAATGGCCGGATCTATCGCGTCTCCTGGGCGAAAACCTATCACCCCGTGAAGGTGGACCTCGGCGTCAAGAGCGACGTCGAACTTGCGGCCCTGCAAACGCATCACAACGACTGGTATTCCCGCTCCGCCCGGCAAATTTTGCAGGAGCGCGCAGCGGCCGGCAAGGTGGACGAAAAAGCGATCGCGTCGCTGAAACAGCTGGCGACGACATCGCCAAACTACGCCCACGTTCTCCGCGCGATCTGGACGCTGCATGTCGTCGGCGCCCTCGACGAAGCGACGCTCGGCGTCGCCCTGCATCATCCCGACGATCGCGTGCGCGGCTGGGCCGTCCAGCTTGCGACCGACGGCGGCCCGTCCATCTCGAATGAAGCGCTCGTGTCGCTCGCGACGCATGATCCGTCACCGATGGTGCGGCTTGCCCTGGCGTCGGCGCTGCCGGCTCTTTCCACGGAGACGTGCTGGACCGTCGGCGCGGCGCTGGCCAGCCATGGCGAAGACGCCGAGGATCGGTTTCTTCCGAAGATGATCTATTATGGATTGGCTCGCGTGATCCCGGACGATTTTGCCCGTGGCCTGGCGCTAGCCGAAAAAACCCCTTTGCCGAGCCTTGCCAATTCGATTCGATGGTATGCGGCGGCGAATCCGCTGGGGCGCGAGTCGCTTGTGGCTCATATCGCCGGCGATTCCGAGGAGGCCGCCCGGCAGGAACTTCGGATTCTCGCCTTCGGCTTAAAGAACGAAGCAAAAGCCGCGATGCCCAAACAATGGCCGGCCGCACGGGCTCGTTTTTCCAACTCGATGAGCGCCGTGACCAACGAGCTTTCGGCGCTGTTCGGCGACAAGGACGTCATCGCCAAGATGCGGTCGACGTTAGCCGACGAGAAAGCCCCGGCCGCCGATCGTCGCGCCGCGTTTGAATTGCTCAAGCGCATCGGCGACGCCGATTCCGTTCCTGTCTACGCAAAGTTGCTGGACATCGCCGAGTTCCGATCTGAAGTGATACCGCTGTTGTCCGGCAGCAACGACCCGGCCACCGCGACCGCATTGATCGCGCGTTTCCCCAAGCTTGGTGCCAAGGACCGTATCGCCGCCCTGAGCACCCTGACCAGCCGGCCCGCGCTCGCCAAGACGCTTTTGCAAGCGGTGAAAGACGGCGCGATCGACAAGAAATTGCTCGGTTCCTTCCAGGTCCGCCAGATGCGTAATCTTCAGAATCCGGAGGTCAATACGCTGTTGGATCAGAGCTGGGGCAAGGTGACCGAATCGTCGGCCTCGATGAAGGCGACCATCGCCCGGCTGCAAAAGGCCTATCAGGAGGCGCCCCTCTGGGCGTTTGACGCCGGCGCCGGGAAGAAGACCTTCCAGCAGATCTGCGCCGTCTGTCACACGATGAACGGCCAAGGCGGCAAGCTTGGTCCCGACCTCACCGGCTCGAGCCACAATGGGCTTGCCTATTTCCTGGAGAATATCGTCGATCCCAACGCCGTCGTCGGCGAGCAATACCAGATGACGCTCATCGAAAAGCGCGACGGCTCGGTGATCACGGGAATCACCGAGCAAGAGACGGAAACGGCGGTGACGATTCGAACGGTGACCGAGTTGCTGGTCGTTCCCAAGAGCGAAATTAAGGACCGCCAGAAGCGGGCCGAATCGATGATGCCGGCCGGCATTCTCGAAGCGCTTCCCGAGCGCAGCGTGATTGAGCTCCTGAAATACCTGATGAGCAAGAATTGAATATTGAACTCCGCGGCGCTCGATGACCTTGCGCGGTCCGTGTAGCGCCCGCAATGAACGTGAGAAGGCTATTTCTTAGGACGAACGCCAGGCTGCTTCGTCTGGGCGGTCGGAATGATCGTAGCCTTCCGGAGGGACGATCTCTTTTGGAACAATCACTACGACAGATGACTCGCCAGGCGCGAACGCAGCCGCGCAAGGCGCGCGGGACCGATCGAGCCGATGGCCCCGACGATCTCGATTGTATCGATGGCGTAGAGGTAGCTGAGGCGAATGGAAGAGGCGCGATGCAGGCCGCTGGCGGCGAAGTCCGCGTCGGCTGGCTGGAGTAATTCGTCCCAATCCGCCTCAAGGAGATGCAGCTGCGTACTGATTCCGCAACTCAAGACGTTTTGTACGGGCCCCTGAAAAACGATAAAACGAGCGCCGGACGCAACTTCAAAGGTCCGCCACCCGACTGTGCAAGGCGAATAAGAACGACATCGCCCGGCTTCATACCGCCGTACCCGGCTTAATGTCCGCCTCGGAATAATCCGGCTCATCATTTCCGTAGGCGCGCCCGAACCGACTCTCGCCAAATGTGCGCCAATCCCTGGCCTCGTCGGCCTGTGAAATGAATCTCGCAAATTCAAGGACTTCACGGACCCGCTCGTCCGGCAAATCGTCCAACGCCTTTTGAATGGCTTCACGCATTTCCACGGCGAACTCCGACGTGCGAACGCAAAAAAGAGTCCACAATCCTCCGCGCGAATCGTCCAGCGACTTCGCCGACGGCACATGTCGCCGGCGCGCCCACGCTTCGCGGGGACGTACCGGATAGAAAGAATAGGCGGATAATCTCACAAATAAGCCGCGGTTTTGGCGGTATAAATGAAACAGCCCGTTATCGTACACCCTCGATCCGGTTGACCGGTTATGGCAAAAATGCTTAAAAATATGCGAGCCTGGTCTTCGATCGTCGCGTGCGCGCTGGCGACATTAACGACTGGCCTTGCCGCCGCCGGCGATCCGCCGACGCCCGCCGCCTATTGGGCGTTTCAGCCGGTTCGCGCATCGCCGGCGTCTGTCGTTCACGACACGTCGTGGCCGCGGAATGACATCGATCGGTTCATCCTGGCGAAACTGGAATCAGCCGGCGTGGCCCCGGCGGCCGACGCCGATCGATGCGTCTGGCTTCGGCGCGTTTCGCTGGATCTGACGGGATTGCCGCCGACGGCGGGGCAGGTTTCGGATTTTCTGGCCGACTCGTCTCCGGATGCTTTTGCGCGGGTGGCGGATCGTCTGCTGGCAAGCCGGGCGTTTGGCGAGCGGTGGGCCCGGCACTGGCTTGACCTGGTCGGATACGCCGATCAACAGGGGCTGGACAATAACATTTTCGCCGAATATGCCTGGAAATATCGCGACTATGTCATCGACGCGCTGAACGCCGACGTTCCATTCGACCGGTTCGTGCGCCAGCAAATCGCCGGCGATCTTCTACCGGCAAACTCGGCGGAGGAGCGTGCGGCGAACATTGTCGCGACGGGGTTTCTCAATCTGGGCGACATCGCGATCATCGAGTTGGATAAGATCAAGTTGCAGGCCGACGTGATCGACCAGCAGGTGGACAAGGTGGGGCGGACGTTTTTGGCGATGACCATCGCGTGTGCACGGTGCCACGATCATAAGATCGATCCGATTCTACAGGCCGACTATTACGGGTTGGGCGGCATCTTCCAATCGACCGAATCATTTCGGCCGATGGGGTTCACGTCGTGGAGCGCGATATCGACGACGGATTTGCCGGTAACGTGGGCGGTCGAGGCGCGGTATGCCGCCGAGGCGCGGGAACACGCCGAAAAATTGGCGGGCGCCAGGGCGGAACGAGATCGATTGACTCGGCTGAAGACCGATCTTGCCGCGATCGAGACAAGCACGGATCAGGAACTCGACGACGATCTTCGCGAGGCCATTAAATCGGATCAGCGGGCGCTGAATGACCGGCTCGTCAGGGTCACGCAACGGATTCAGCACGACGAATTTTTCCAGCCACTGCTTCCGCGCGCGCACGCCGTGCATGATGTGGCGCGGCCGGCGGATATGCACATCATGATCCGCGGAAATCCGCATGTGCCGGGAAACGTGGCGCCGCGCGGTTTCGTGCGGATCATCGGGCCCAAGGCGCCGGCGATTCCCGAGGGGCAAAGCGGCCGTTTGCAGTTGGCGGATTGGCTGGTCGATCCGGCGAATCCGCTGACCGCGCGGGTGACGGTCAATCGCGTCTGGCAGAAGTTGTTCGCGGTGGGTCTTGTGCGGTCGGTCGATAATTTTGGCCGGTCGGGAGAAACGCCGTCCAACCCCGAATTGCTCGATTTCCTGGCGAGACGATTTGTGAAACGGGGATGGTCGCAAAAGCGGTTGATTCGAGAACTGGTGCTGAGCCATGCGTATCGGATGGACAGCGCCAACAACGCGGCCGGAGTGCGGATCGATCCGGAGAATCGGCTGTTTTGGCGGATGAACACCTGCCGGCTCGACGCCGAGGCACTGCGCGATTCGTTGCTGTTTGTCAGCGGCAAGCTGATCGAATCGACGGGCGGCCCGGCGCTGGCGTTGGAGTATCCGGAAAACTCGATCAATCTCGCGCCGAATTCGATTAACCCGCCGGGATTTAAGCTTGCGAAATATCGGCCGGAGCAGCCGTTTCAGCGGACGATTTATCTGCCGATCATCCGGTCGGGCCCGCAGCCGGGGCCGGCGGAGGTGCGAAATATTTTCGATTTCATTCAGCCCGCCATCTGCGCCGGACAACGCAATGCCACCTCCGTCCCCACGCAGGCGATGTTTCTGATGAACGGCACAGTCGTGAAAGAGCGCGCCGACGACCTGGCGGATTTGTTGTTGAACGAGCCGGGAGAGAACGGGCCTCGGCTTGAACAGCTTTGGCTCCGCGCGCTCGGCCGGCCGATCTCCGCCGCCGAGCGATCGGATGCGGTTGATTTTCTGAAACAGGTTGAATCGGCGGCATCGCGTCAGCCGGTCGAAGCGGCGGTGAAATCGGCGTGGCGCGAATTGTGCCGGGCGGTGCTGGCGTCGAATGAGTTTTTGATTCGGCTGTAGGATGAAAGAGCGTCCGAGACGTGACGCCGTCCCGCCCTGCTTTCGCGGCGCGAGTCCGACGTAGAGCGGGCGGGCACTCTTCGGTCGCGCGATGATTTCGCGCACGCCTCAATCCAGATCCGTCGCCAACCGCAGGTCCAGACGAAAGTCGTCGGCGGGGACGGGACTGGTGGCCATGATCTGGTCCGGCGTATTGGGCGTTAGCGCCTTGTCCGCCCAACTCTGAATGTTGACGATGTGCCGGTTGGCGTCGAAAAATGTGACGCGGTATTGGACGCTAAAGGCCCGGTCGATCACCGAACGAATCGGAACCGTGATGTGCAAAAGGCCAAACTGATCTTTGACCACGCGCGGGGGTTCGTCGATATTCGTGTCTTCCTTCAGACGATAGCCGTCTACGTAAATCTGCTTGTAATCTCCATATTGCACGGCATTGGGTTCAAAAGGGGGACGCGGTTGATTGCAGCCCGACAGTCCCGCCAATCCAATCGCGACGACCGTGAACGTCAATAGAATTTGTTTGCACATCGTCTGGTCCTAAATTGCGTCAGCCTCAATCTACTTTACGTCCGCCGTCTGATGTCGGCTCATTCCTCTTCCGGGTCAACATCAGGGCGCGGTCGCCCCGCTCGACGCCGGTGACGTTGCCGCTTGGGAAGACGGTACGGGAGCGGCGCCCGCGCCGCTCGAAGCCGCCGATAACGGGGGAGGAGTCGGAACCGCGACCGTCGCCGGCGGCTTGACCGGCCACACCGGCGCGTCATTGACGGCGCCGCCGTCGGGTCCATGCAACCCTTGACGCGCGGCGGGATATCCCGGCGCAAAACCGCCCGCGTCGCCCGCGTAAGGTCGCGGCAATGGCTTAACCTGTGGGTTGGCGTCGTATTGTCCCGTCGAAGGAATTTGCGCACGTTCAGGCGTCGGCGGCTGATCACTCGCGCAACCGGACGCCACTGTCGCCACGCCGATACCGAGCGCTGCCATGAATCGTACCACTTAGACCTCCTCGATCATTCTTATACTTTAGGCGCGTCAAGCGATCAGACACGCATGCCGAATAAACGGTTGGCGTTCGTCGAAAGGCGCGGCAATTTCGTCGTGATCAGCCTTTGGTTGGTTGATTGTGTCTACACTAACACGAAACGGCGCGGCCGAATGATCGGGCGCGGGACTGTTGACGTATAATGCTTTGCCGGGTGTTTTGATCCAAGGAGAAGCTCATGTTCAGCGCATGGAAAAGTTTGACGATTTTAAGCGTGTTGGCGGTGGCGTTGGCCGGCTGCAGTCACGATCGCGAGGATTACGGGCCGGGCGGATTGAGCGGACATGACGTCAAGGCCGCCACTGACCAGGTCGCCGCCGATCTGCTCGCCGACCCGGCTCTGAATTCCGATACGCACCAATGGACCATTGTTGTGGGAACCATGCGGGACGAAACGAGCGATCGCGGGTTCAGCGCCACCGATTACAATATTTTTCTCGCCCGTCTCAAGACGAATTTGTTTCAGTTGAGCCGAGGCCGCGTCACGCTGATTCAGAATAACGCTTCGTTTCACGACATGCGGAACCAGGAATTGGAAGGCCCCGGCGGTCAATACGCAGGCCCGCCGGCCGCGGCGATCCAGCCGGATTTCGAACTGAACGGCGTCGCGCATGATCTGCCGAATCGCGGGTCGAATTATTATCTGCTCGAGTTCAACCTGAACAATCTTCACAACCGCACGATCGTGTTCTCCAAGAATTATGAAGTGACCGTGCCTCGCTAATCCGTCAAGTTTCGCCGGCGTGGTTAATGTGGAGATACCGTGTTTCCGACCAACTTTCTGACCGCGGCGCTTGTGGTCTGCTCGTTTTCGATCTGCGGATGCACAAGCGCCGTCCAGAGCGGGCACAACACCGCGCTCAGCGGCATGGACCTCAAAAGCATGACCGATCAAATGGCGGCGAGCATCGCTTCCAACCCGGAGATAAGAGCGGCAATCGCCGCCAGGGGAAAATTGAAGGTTGTCGTCGAGCCGGCGCAGAATGAGATGACGGCCGAGATCCTTCCCAGGGGCGAGGCCGAAGCGTTTACGTCGCGCGTCCGATCGTTGCTGAGCTCACATGATCCGGGGGAGTTTATCTGGATCATGAACCGCGACGAATTTTACGATCTACGCAGGACCGAGCGCGAGGATTCGCTGGGTCCGTCGCCCGACGCGATCGAGCCGGACTATGCGCTGACCGCACACTTTCGATCGTTGACGCGGGAAAACTCCACGGGGCGAAGCAGCGCCTATTTATGCGTCTATGAATTGACGAATCTGAAGGATCGGACCGTGTTGTGGAGCGACAAATACGAAGTGGAAAAACGGGCGGTCAAGGCGTTCCTCGATTGATCGGCCGCGGAGATTCTCAGAACTATGCGAAGTCTAACGCCGAATAATAGCTTCTTTATTCTTCTGATGGCGGTTTGCGCCGGATTTTTGCAGGGATGCGAATCGCAATCGGTGCGCAGCGCCGAAAACGCGGTCACCGACTATTACATGGACGACTACGCCGCCGCCGAACGGATTCTCGAGCCCCTCGCCCGCAAGACCGACGAAAACTTCGTGTTGAACAATGCCCGGCTCGGCTCCGTCGCCCTCGCGCGATACGACCTGAACACCGCCGAGGACGCGTTCATGCGAGCCTACGAAGTCATCAACAGCGTCGGCGTCAACAACGGCGGGCGAACGCTGGGCGCCACCGTCATTTCCGAAAACATCAAGGTTTGGAAGGGCGAGCCGTTCGAGCGGGCGATGGTGAATTTTTACCTGGGCCTGATCTACTACATGCGGCACGATTACAACAACGCCCGCGCGTGCTTCGAGAACGCCGCGTTCAAGCTCCGTGACTATGGCGAGGGCGCCGACAAGACTGACGCCTACCGCGAACAGGAAAGTGATTTCGCGCTGGTCTACCTGATGCTCGGCAAATCGCTGCAGCGACTCGGTCGTTACGAAGACGCCCAGAAAGCGTTTGACCGCACGGTCGAACTAAGTCCTTTTCTCGCGCCGGTCGCCGACGCGCGGCGGAATCAGCGGTCGAATATTCTTCTGGCCGTGGACTTCGGCCGCGGCCCCCTGAAAGCGACGACCGCCTCCGGCGCGATCGTCGGCTTCGTGCCGACGCCGGCCGAAGAGGGTCCGATCCCGTTGCCGATCGTCGCCGTCGACGGACGACAAGTCGATCTGGACGGCATCAATCGGCCGCCGGTCGATCTGCTGGCGCTGGCCCAGGATCGGCGGTGGCAGAGCATCGACACGATCCGCGCCGTCAAATCCGGCCTCGGCGCCGCCCTGATCGCCGGGGGGCTTACCTATGGCGCGGTCGATCGCCACGCCAACCCGTATATCGCGCTGGGGCTGATCGCCGGCGGTCTGGCGATGCGAGCCACCAGCCATGCCGACATCCGCCAATGGGAGATGCTGCCGCGCACGACGTTCATTCTTCCGTTGTCGCTTCCGCCGGGAAGGCACGATGTAACCGTGGATTTCCCCGGCGTGCCTGGGTTGTATCAGGAATGGCGCGGGTTGGATGTGCCGGCCCAGGGGGAAGCGACTTACTACTTCAGAATGCTGCGATACGATAACGGTCCGCACACCTGGCCGCCGGGAAACACATCGCCCTGACGCAACATCCGGAAAGAAAAATAGTAACTACGCGCGGAGCGGACGGATTCTGTTTTATGAATCGAGTCGGTGGTGTCATCATCGCGTTGAGTTGCGTGGCCGGGTTGGCGGCGACGGATGCCGCCCACGCGGGCGCCGCGCCGGACCTCTCCGCTCCGCAGTATTGGTCATATCGGCAAATTCAACATCCCATTGCGCCGCGCGTGCGTGACGAGTCCTGGCCGAGCGGGGACATCGACCGATTCATTCTCGCGAATCTTGAATCCAGGGGGCTTCAGCCGGCGCCCGACGCCACGCCCGGCGTCTTGATCCGCCGGCTCTATTTCGATCTCGTCGGCGTGCCGCCGACGCCGGAAGCGATCGGGGAATTTACCCACGATCCTTCCGCCGATCGCGTCGAACGCCTCGTCGATAAACTGCTTGCCTCCCCTCGGTTCGGGCAGCGCTGGGGAAGACACTGGCTCGACGTCGCCCGTTTTGGCGAGTCGCTTACGCTTCGCGGTTTTTTGCTGAAGGACGCGTGGCGATATCGAGATTATGTCATTGACGCCTTCAATCGCGATCGGCCGTTCGATCAATTCATGCGCGAGCAGGTCGCCGGCGATTTGTTGCCCGCCGATTCCATCGACGATCGCCGCCGCCAGTTGATCGCCACCGAGTATCTTGTGCTCGGCAACGTCAATCTCGAAGAGCAGGACAAGAAGCAGCTTGAAATGGACGTGGTGGACGAGCAGATCAACGCCATCAGTTCCGGCTTTCTCGCCCAGACGATCGGCTGCGCCCGCTGCCACGATCATAAATTTGACCCGATTTCGACCCGCGACTATTACGCGATGGCCGGCATCCTTCACAGCACGCAGGCGATGGAACACGCCAATGTATCAAAGCACTTGGAGATTCCGCTGCCGGTCGATCCGGCTCGCGAGACGATTCTGAAAAAACACGAAACCGCTGTCGCCGACCTGCAAATGAAAATCGCCCAGGCTCGCCAGTCGCTGGCCAGGGCGGCCGGTCCAAACGGAATCGTCGGCAAAGTGGTGGCGGTGGCGGATCTGCCGGGCATCGTGGTCGACGACGCGCACGCCAGGCGAGTAGGGACGTGGAAACATTCGACGTTCGTCAAATCGTACATCGGCGACGGCTACCTCAGCGACGACAACGATCGCGTCGAATCCAAGACGCTCACGTTTTCCCCCGAAGCCATCGAGTCCGGCACATACGAAGTCCGATTCGCCTATACCCCCGGCGGGAACCGCGCGAGCAACGTCGCGGTCACCGTTTTCAGCGCCGATGGCGACAAAAAAACCGTCGTCGACGAACGGATGGCGCCGCCGGCGGACGGGCATTTCATATCCCTCGGCCGTCACAATTTCGAGAAGGGCGGACAGGCATACGTGCTTGTTTCCAATGAAGACGCCGACGGGCGGGTGACCGCCGACGCCGTCCAATTTTTACCGGCTGACGCGACGGGGGCCGGCGCCGTGGCCGGATCTTCGGCCGCCCGCTCCAGGGCGTCGGCGGCCAACGATCCGCGCGTCAAGAAGCTGGAAGCCGAGCTGAAGACGCTGATCGCCGCCGGCCCCGCGCGCGAAACCATCGAAGGCGTGCGCGAGAGCAAGCAAATTTCCGATACGCGCGTCCACATTCGCGGCAACGTCCATTCGCTGGGCGACGTCGTGCCGCGCGGATTTCTTCACGTTATTTCGATGACTTCGACCCCAGTAATCGGCCCCGGCGAAAGCGGCCGCCGTGAATTAGGCGAGTGGCTGGCCGACCCGCAAAACCCGCTCCCGGCGCGGGTGATGGCCAACCGCGCCTGGCACTGGCTCTTTGGCGCCGGCATCGTCCGCACCGTCGACAACTTCGGAACCACCGGCGAACAGCCGTCCGATCCTCAACTCCTGGATTATCTGGCGACGCGATTCGTCGCCGACAAATGGTCGCTCAAGTCGCTGGTCCGCCGAATCGTTCTTTCGCACGCCTATCGGCTCTCCAGCGCCGACGACGCGCGGAATCGCGCGGCCGATCCGGAGAATCGGCGGGTTTGGCGCATGAACCGCCGGCGCCTGGACGCCGAGTGCATCCGCGACGCCATGCTGACGATCAGCGGCCAACTTTCCGACGAGGCCGGAGGCCCATCCTACAAACCGGGCCTGACGGCGGATTTTGGCTATCGACAGAACGCCAGGTGCGCGAGCGTCTATCTGCCCGCGTTCCGCAACGCGGCCCCCGAACTTTTTGAAGCGTTCGATTGCGCCGACCCAAGCGTCAGCACTGGCCGTCGCAATGTCAGCACCGTTGCGCCTCAGGCGCTGTTCATGCTGAACAGCGCGTTCGTGATCGACCAGGCCAGCCATGCCGCCGCTGAACTTCTTGCCGATAAAACTTGCACCGACGATGCTTCGCGCGTCGTTCGCGCATATCGCCTGACGTTGAGCCGGGAACCGACCGAACGTGAGCTGAAGTTAATGCTGGAGTTCGTGAAGGATTCCAATGGCGCCGGTGCGCGCGACGGATGGGCGATGGTGTTTCACGCGCTGTTTGCGTCGATCGACTTCAGGTACGCGAATTAAGAGCAATACGAGGTGTTCACGGAGACCCCGGCGCGATGGCCTGGACGGATTTCCCGAGGGACTCATCAGAGCAATTCCTGAACGTAATTTTTGGGCGGCGTAAACCCGCCGAGCTCATTTTCCAGCAGCTGCGCAAATCGGATCGCCGTGCGGTCTTCGAGAAATGGGCCGATCGCCTGCAGGCCGATCGGAAGGCCGGCGGCGTTGAATCCGGCGGGAAAGGCCGTGGCGGGATGGCCGGGGAGGTTGCTGAGGCCGGGATAGAAGCTCATGTAGTCGAATTCCATTTCGCGGCCGTCGATGGTTAGGCGGCGATCGCCGGGCGGAACGGTCGTGTGTTCAAACGCGACGGTGATCGTGGCGGGGGTGAGGAGCACGTCGTAATCGCGAAACAAGCCGCGCCACGCGGCACGGATAGCTTCGCGCCGTTCATGAAAAAGAAGGTAGTCGCCGCTGGTCGCCTGGAAGCCGTGGGATTCGGCGAGTTGAAAGCGATCGCCGCCGGCGCGCTTTTGAAAGGCGACTTGAGCGCGGCGCTCCGCCGGCCACCGCGAGGAAACCATGACCGCCATCATCGATCGAAACAGGGCGTAGGATTCGGCGAGATCGATCGGCGGGGGATGCAGCGGCCGAACCTGCGCGCCCAGTTGAACCAGATGGGCGGCGACACGGTCGAGGGCGGCCTGGATCTCGCCGTCCACGGCAAGCCATGGCTGCGGAGCGATGACGGCGACGCGGAAATCCTTGAGGCGTTCAAATCGCGCGGCGGGCAGGCGGCATTTCCAGCCGATCTCCATTCCCACGTCGGGGCCGGCGATCGTATCAAAGGCCAGTGCAAGGTCGCCGGCCGTTCGCGTTTGCGGTCCCTGGATGGCCATGACGGCGGCGGCGTTGGGGAGCGACGAGCCGGGGAAGTGGCCGCTGTTGGGAACGGTGGTTTCGCTGGGGCGATGGCCGTAGAGTCCGCAGAAGGCGGCGGGAACGCGGAGCGACCCGCCAAGGTCGCTGCCGAGGTCCATCGCGGTGAGACCGGCGGCAAGAGACGCCGACCCGCCCGAACTTCCGCCGGGGGTTCGCGTGAGGTCGAAGGGATTATTGGTGCGGCCATAGACGGGGTTGTCGGCATTGAAATCGGCCAGCCAGGTGCAGACATTGGTCTTGCCGAGAATTACCGCGCCAGCCGATCGAAGGCGGGCGACGGTGAGCGCGTCGCGCTCGGCCACGTGGCCACGGCGATGAGGAACGCCCGCGGTGGAGGCAAGGCCCTGGACATCGATCGATTCCTTAATCGTTATCGGAACGCCAAGCCATGGGGAGGCATCGCCGCGGGAAAGCCGATCGTCCGCGGCGGCGGCATCGCGGTGAGCGCGCTCGATATCCTGAATGACGATTGAATTGAGCGCCGGATCAAATCGCTCGATCCGGCGGATGTGGGCTTCGAGCAGTTCGCGCGCCGAACAGTGGCGGCGTCGAAGGGCGTCGGCCATCTCCGCCGCTGAACTGAACGCATTGAGATTCGAGGTGCTCGACATGCCCGCTTCCTCTCCGCGCCTGGCGTCGCCGGACATTACGTTAACACGATTACACAATTTTCATGCCGTCGGCGCCGTGAATCCGAAAAGGGGTGAAACGGCCGTTCAAATGAGCACCGGCGAAAATAAATGGAACAAGTGGTTTGTTTCAGGCGTGCCGGCGCGGACATTTGTTACAATAGCGCACGGCGATGTTTTTGCGCATGTTTGCTGACCGCGGCCATGGGATTCCGGAGTTGGCTTTTTAGCCGCGACGATTTTTCTGGAAGAAACCTCGGACCCAAAGGAACCATCTCATGACTGTTTCATAGTGTGGAAGGTATCTTCGATTATTGCTACCCTGGGATCAGGATTACGAGGAGTCAACCATGTTCTTTTTCCGTCGTGGAATCGCGTCGCGTTCGATTCAAGCCGCTGAAAATCGAGCTTCGATCGAGGGGTTGGAAGACCGCCGGCTTCTCTCCGCCGCGGTCGAGCATGCAGAAGTTGCCGGTCATTCATCGACCGGCGTCCACGCCGAGGTCTCGCATCTTCACGTCGGCGGCACCGTCGTCGGCGTCGATACCGGCGCCGACACCGTGACGATATCAACCGGCGGGGCGGCGGGCTCGGCCACGCAGACGACGTATAACCTCGATCCGGCCGCCACGATCACGGCCAGTGGAAAGGCCGTGACGCTGGGGCAACTGGTCGCGGGGGTGAAAGTCGTCTTGACCGTCAGCTCGACTGACGCGACGACCGCTACGGCTATCAAAGCCACCCCCACGAAGGTTACTGGCGTGGTTGCCGCGGTCGATGCGTCGGCGGGAACCATTTCACTGACGACCGGTCGTTCGTCGGCGGCGGTAAGCTATACGATTCCCGCCGCCGCTACGATCACCGTCAATCATGCCGCCGGGGCGCTGGCGGATATCAGCGTGGGCTCGATCGTCCATCTTCAATTTTCACCGCTGAGCGGAACGACCGTGGTCAGCGTCGCATCGCATTCCAAGACCGGCGCCGGCCTGGTCAGTAACGGCAACCCACCCGCCACGACAAATTCCGGTTCGACAGTAAACGCCGGTTCGGCTTCGACCGGGAACGGCGCCGCGACGCCGGCCGCGGGAACCTCCACCGGCTCGGACAGTTCCAGCGGCTCGGGCACTTCGGATATTTCGGATACTCCCACCACATCCTCCGGCGCCACGACCAGCGCTCCGGTCTCTTCCACGACCGCTCACGGCATGCTCGTCAGCGTCGACACGACGGCCGACACCATTACGATTTCGACCCCCTCCGACAAAGGCGCCGCCGCCACGCCGACGACGTATACGCTCGACCCCAGCGCCACGATCACCGCCGACGGCGCCGCCGCCGCGCTGGGCGCGCTGGCCGACGGCGATGCAATCGCGCTGACACTGAACGCCGCCACGCCGGCCGCGGTTACGGGTGTCGTCGCGACCGGCGCCAAGGTCGGCGGATCGATTACCGCCGTCGACACAACCGCCGGCACGATCACCCTTACCCCGCGAAACGGCGGCGCCTCCGCCACCTACACGATTCCTTCGTCGGCGACCCTCACCCTCGACGGCGCGACCGCAACCCTCGCCGGCATTGTCGCCGGCTCGTCGGTGAAGGTCCAGCTGTCGGCGCTGAGCGCCACGACGGCGTTAAGCGTGACCGCGCGCACGAAACCCGCGGGCGGCGCTGGAAGTTCTGGCTTCGGATGGGGCGGCATCGGCCAACATATCAGCTTCGGCACGCTTGTTAGCGTCGATACCGCCGCCGACACCATCACGCTTTCCAACCCGTTTGATTCCAGCGGAACATCGACGACCTATACGCTCGCCTCCACCGCCACGGTTTCCGCCGACAGCGCCGCCGCCACGCTTGGCGCGTTGGCGGTGGGCGATCAGATTTTGCTCACCCTCGGCGCCTCGACGCCGGCCACCGTCACCGCCGTCAAAGCCATCGGCAAAACGCTGGACGGAAGCGTCACCGCCGTGGATACCACCGCCGGCACGATCACCGTGACGCCCGGGGACGCAGGCGCCTCCACGACCGTCACGATTCCGTCAACGGCCACGATCAACATCGACGGCGCCGCCGGCACGCTCGCCGGCGTCACCACCGGGTCGCTGGTTCATATCCAGTATTCCGCGCTGGACAATACCGCGATCACCAGCGTGAACGACTTTGCCTTACCCGCCGTCCCCGGCGGTAATCATCACAACGCCAATACCGTCGTCGGCACGCTCGTCAGCGTCGACAGCGCCGCCGGCGCGATCACCCTCTCCGGCGCGGGCCACGGATCGGCCTCCGGAACACAAACGACCTACACGCTCGCCTCCACCGCCACGATTACCGCCGACGGCGCCACCGCCACGCTCAGCGCGCTTGCGGTCGGGGATAGCGTTGTCCTCTCGCTGAATTCGACGACGCCCGCGACCGTCGCCACCGTAAAGGCGACCGGCAAGACGCTCAACGGCAAGGTGACCGCCGTCGATACCACCGCCGATACAATTACTTTAACGCCCGACGACGGAAGCGCTTCGACGACGATCACGATTACGTCCGGCGCGACGATCACCGTGGGCGGCGCCAGTGGAACGCTCGCCGGCGTGGCCGTAGGCTCACAGGTTCACGTCCAATATTCCGCGCTGGACAACACAACGGTCAGCAAGGTCAACGATTTCACGATCCCCACCGCAACAGGCGGAGGACCCGGCGCCGGCCATCAAAACAGCGTCGCCTTCGGCGCGCTCGTCAGCGTCGACGCCACCGCCAATACGATCACGCTCTCCAGCGGCGGGTATGATTCGAGTACTCCGACGCAGACGACGTACACGCTCGGCGCCGCCGCCACGATTACCGCCGACGGCGCTGCCGCAACGCTTGGCTCGCTTGCCGTCGGCGATCAAATCATTCTCAAACTGAGTTCCACCACGCCAATCACGGTCACGTCGATCAAGGCAACGGGCAAGGGGCTCGGCGGAGAGGTGACCGCCGTCGATACCACCGCCGATACGATCACGCTCACCCCCGACGGCGGCGGCGCGTCGACGACCGTAACGATACCGAGCGGCGCGGCGATCACGGTAAACGGAGCGACCGGCGCGCTCAGCGGCGTGACGGTCGGCGCGCAGGTGCACATCCAATATTCGGCCCTGGACAACACGCAGATCGTCAGCGTGACGGCATTCACCCCGCCGACCGGCTGGGGCGGCGTGTTCGGATCCGGCGGCGGAAACGGGAAGAGCGGCGCGAGTAACGGCGCCCCGAGCGCCGGCGGCGTGCTTGGCGCCGTCGCCAGCCTCTTGGGCGGCGGCCGTGGATTTGGCGGTTGATGAAGCCGAGCGCGAGCGCATGACGGGCCATAACTCACGCGATCGCGCTGGCATCGGGCGAAGGCCGCATGAGTTCAACGCTTTTGCCGGCGCCCCGGCAAGCTTTGCCGCCGGTACCGTTCGGCATAAACCACGTCTATTTGAGCGGCGGGGGGCATTTTTCCGGCTTTCGCCCGCCACGTCATGCGCCTAATATCGGATGGCGCGCCGTCACATAAATCACTGTTTATCTATTGCCGGATAGCGCGGACGGACGATCTTCCTTTCACTGCGCGAGCCCCTGAGCTCGTCGAGCATGGCGGTAGCCCGTCGCGTAGAGGCGTCGAGCTGGACAATGGGTCGTCGATCGGCGTCACTGGATAACGGCGGAAACACTCACGATTTTTCCGCCAACACGATACAATCCGGCTGCTCATGAATAGAAAAATGACAAACCACAACATTCGTTTCGCGATGACGCGCGCCACCCGCGCGGTAATTGAGTTCCTGGAAGAACGGCGGCTGCTCAGCGCGGCGGCGCAGATTTCGGACACCACCTCCGCCAACGTGGCCAACGCCGTCGCGTTCAACACCGTCGCGACCGGCAACAGCGGCGCGGGACCCAGCAGGATCGAAACGGTTACGATTACCGACATCGGAGGCAGCGCGCTGACGTTCGGAAGCGGCGCATTCGCCATCGTCAACGACCCGTCAACCACCGCCAACGCTTCGGATTTCAAGATCGTCAATTCCGGCAGCCTGCCCAGCAGCCTGGCGCCGGGGGCGTCGGCGACCGTGCAGCTTCAATACACCGCCACGGCCGTCGGGCTTCAATCGGCGCTTCTGCAGATCAACAGCAACGACACGGTAACGCCGACGCTCACGATCAATCTGCACGGCATCGGCACGGCTGGGCAGTTCGGGGTTTTGGAGCCGTCGCTGGTGCAAGTGCTGCGGGCCCACAATATTCCGACGATCGTCGGCGCCGGGGTGAATGACGCGAACATCAACACGCAGAAATATCCGGTCAATCCAGACCCCTCGAGCGAGGAGGTCGCGATGCAGCGGCTGGTGGTGGCGACGGCCGGGCAGCCGGTTACGATCACCCCGATCGCCAGTTTCTCGTCGGCGACGGCGGCGGTCAGCCGGATCGGCTATTACACGCCGGGCGATCCTACCGACGCGACCGAATTGTTTACGATCGGCAAGGCCGACGCGCAGATCGTCGATCCGACCGCGCTGGGCGCGACCAGCTTCGATCCCGGCAGCAAGCCGTTCGGGCTGTATGGCACCTTCCCCGGCACCACGACGCCAGACGGTTCGCTCGATGTGCACTATAGCGAAGATTCGCTCAACGTGCTTGATCCGACGCATGAGCGCAAGGTGCGCTTCTTCCCGATGAAGACTTCGAGCGGGGCGGTCGTGCCCAACACGTTTGTCTTCGCCATCGAAGATTACAACGATCCGACGACCTATAACAGCTTCATCAATTTCGTCGGGATCATCAGCAACGTGAAGGCGGCGCCGAACGCGACGGCCGGTTCAACGCCGTCCTCGACGACGGCGAACAATCCGCCGGTAATGGGCGTGGTGGAAAGCCAGCCGGCGGCGGGGTCCGATAATCTGGTCTTCAATACGATTCAGAAAACAAACCTGATTTCTCCCGACATCGTTCATAACACCAATACCGTCACGATCAACAACACCGGAAATCAGCCGCTGGTCATCAACAGCCTGAGCTTGTCCGACACGAAGAACTGGAAACTGGTTAATCCGCCCGCGGCGGGCACGTCGATCGCCGGCGGCGCCTCGCTGACAGTCACCATTCAGTTTATCGCCACCAGTTCGCCGCCCCATTCAACCGACGAAACCAACGACATCAAGAGCGATAGCCTGGTCTCGGTGCAGGCGGCGGGCGGGGTCTGGACGGGCACGCTGACCATCAACTCGAACGATTCGATCAACCCCACCAAAACGATCAATCTCGCCGGCTACTGGCAGATCGAAACCGAGCATGAAAACGAGCCAGGCATCTCGACCCTGACCAACCTGCTTTTCGGATACACGACCAACGACACCGGCTCGACCGCCACGCAAGGGACGGAACTCACCAACAGCGGCAACACGCCTATCCTGTACGGGTCGGAAGTTGATCCTTCGACCGACCAGGGGCTTTTGGTCGCGGCAGACCCGTCGCAACCGGTGTCGCTGATCGAAGGCGCCGCTTTCCATCAGCAATATGTGACGACAACCGCCACCGTCGGCGCCTCCACCGTCAGTCTCGAGTCGGCCTCGGAATCGGGGACGACTGCCACGCTGACCTCCACCGGCCCGCACGGATTTAAGGTCGGCCAACAGGTGACGGTCACCGGGGAAAGCGTCAGCGGCTACAACGGCACGTTCACCATTACCGCCGTCCCGAGTTCGACCACGTTCAGCTACACGGCGGCGTCGGGGCTGGCGGCGGCGATGACTCAACCCACGGCGCCTCAATCCGGTTGGTATCCGGTCGGGAGTTCCTCCACGCATAAACTGTATAAAGATCAGCCCAACAACGGGCAATCCGTTCTTCCGCTCAGCGATCCCGACAGCTACAGCACCGTCATGACGACCTTCACGCCGACAGGCGCTTTCGGCCTGAATCTTGACGGCGAGAAGAGCCAGGATTCGCTCAACGCCGCCGTGGACATGCCGTTCAACACCAGCGGCCACGCCATTCGATTCTTCCCCGCGCTCGACGCCAGCGGGAATCCGATACCGAACACCTGGATCGTCGGGATGGACTACCGCAACTATGCCGGCCCCAACAGCGACTATCAGGATCTGTTCATGATCCTGACCAACGCCACCTTCGAAGCAACGCCCGCCGCCCCCATCGACCTTCACGCCAGCGAGGCGACGACGGGAGTAAACCTCCAGTGGGCGCCGGTTACCGGAGCGACGAGTTACAACGTCTATCAGGTGGTGAACGGCACGCAGGTCAAGGTAAACGCCAACCCCGTTACCGGCGCCAGCTATGTCGATCTCACGGCGCCCGCCGGGACGACGCAGTATCACGTCACCGCCGTCAACGGTTCGGGCGAGTCGTTGGCGTCAAGCGCGTCGGTCACGCTCGCGGGCACGGGCCCCTCCGTTCCCACCGCCCCCGCGATTCAGCAGGCCGACGGATCATCCGGCACGCATGTGGCGCTCTCCTGGACTTCGGTATTCGGCGCCACAAGTTATAGCGTGAGCCGTGAAGGCCCCGGCGCCACGGTATTCACCACCATCGCCAGCGGTCTCACCGCCACAAGCTACAGCGACACGTCCGTCACGGCCGGCGCTACGTATCAATATGAGGTGCAGGCGCAAAATACGGCCGGCGCCTCACCGGCCAGCGCGCCCGTCGGCGCCACGGTCATGCCCACCCTCGTCGCGCCCGGAACGCCGACGCTGCAGTCGGCGGACGGTTCATCCGGCATCGAAGTGGCGCTGGCCTGGAATCCGGTCGCGGGCGCGACCACCTACAACGTCTATCGCGAAGATCCCGGCCAAACGACCTTCACTCAAATCGCCGGCGGCCTCACCACCGGCGCCTATGACGATACAGCCGTTACGCAAGGCGCGACCTATTCATACTCCATCCAGGCGCAGAATACCGCCGGCGAATCCGCGCTCAGCCCGCCTTTGAGCGCGACAGTCGCGACTTCGTCGCCCACGCTCATGCCCCCGGCGAATCTGCTGGGCGACGGCTCGGCCGGAACACAAGTATCGTTGACGTGGGACCTCGTCGACGGCGCCACCAGCTACAACGTCGCGCGAGAAGGGCCCGGCGACACCGCCTTCGTGCAGATCGCCAGCGGTTTAACAGTTGGGAGTCTTGCGGATACCTCCGTCACCGAGGGCGATTCCTATCAATATGCCGTCCAGTCCGTGAACGCCGGCGGACCGTCGGCGCTGAGCGCGGCGATAACGGTCGCGGTCGCCGTCATCCCGGTCACGATAAACCCGCCGACAAATTTGCAGGCCGATGCGTCTTCCGGAACGGACGTGGTGCTGACGTGGAGCGCGCCGGCGGGCGCGATCGCCTATAACGTCTTGCGGCAGGCGCCGGGTTCGAGCGCATTCGTGACGGCGGCCACCGGATTGACCAGCGCGACCTACACCGACACCAGCGTCGTCGCCGGCAGTACATATCTTTACGAAGTACAGGCGACCAACGGCTCGGCGACATCAGTCGCTTCCGCGCCCGTTTCCGCGGCCATACCGGCCGCGCCCGGCCCCACGCTCGACGTGACGGTGGGCAAGGGCGCCGACAAGTCGGTTCAATTCACCGACGCCAACGGCACGCTCACGACGATCCGGATGACCGGAACCGGCACGGCCAAGGTCCATTTCACCGCGGCCTCGATCTCGCAAAGCGTGCTTAAGGGCGTCGCCACCGTCAGCGGAAGCAATGTCGCCCTCGCGAGCATCGCGACCACCGGCACCACCGCGGGCTCCGGCCTCCTTATCACCACAAAAGGAGGCAACGGAACCGTGAGCGTCGGCGGCATCTCGATCGACGCGGCGCTGAACCACATCACCGCCAAGACCGCCACACTCGTCGGCGCGCTCTCCACCGCGGCCGGCATCTCCGCGATTTCCCTTGGCTCGGCCAACGGCGCGACGATCAACATCGGCGGGGCGCTCCAGAATTTCAAGATCGCCACCGCGACGGCCGTAACGTTGACCGCCGGCGGAGTCATTCGAAACCTCCAGGCGGGCTCCTGGAACTCCAGCGGCCTGATCTCCGCGCCGTCGATCAATTCGATCAATATTCTCGGCGACGCGACGTTGAACGTCGGCGCCGCCGTCCTTCACACGCTTCGCGTTCGCGGCACGTTGAGCCAATCGCAGTTAACGCTGACGGGCGCCGGGACGTCGGATCTGGCGATGCTCTCGGCCGGCGCGATTTCCGGAACGGTAATCGACGCGACGGGCAATCTCGCAATGATTTCCGCCGGTTCGATTTCTTCCTCAAAGATTTACGCCGGCGTGGCGTCGACGGGCGCTTTGCCGAGCAGCGCGGCCGATTTCAGCGCCTCGTCGATCATTCTTGGCGTGACGATCAAGGGCAAGGGAACCTTCTCCGACACCGCCGTCGCCGCCCGGCAGATCAAGAATCTGAAGCTGGGGGCGGTGCAATTCGCCAACGGAGGCGCCCCGTTCGGCGCCGCCGCCAGTTCAATCGCGTCGTTGACATTGACCGACGCATCGACGAATAAAGCCGTGCGCCTGCACAACGTCACCGGGTCGGCGGCGGTGACCGCGGTCTTCGCGCAGGACGCGATCGTACCGCAAGATTTTGTCGTGGATATCGTTTAGCGATGGGTGTCGGGGACGGGGGTGTGGACGACCATATCGCCGGCGTCCCGCCTGTGACCAAGCTGCCGAACATCGGCCCCGGCGGCCGCGATAACTATTTCCGATCGTGTGTAAGTGGAGCGGAATTCTCGATGCGTTACAAAAAGCAATCCCGCAAACGGACCCGTGAGATCAAGAGGCGATTTGTCTTTGAATATCTTGAAAATCGACTCCTGCTTTCCAACTCGCCCACCATCAACACCGTCACGCCCGCCGCCGGGGCCACGGCCATCGCGCTCAACGCCACCGTCCAGGCGACGGTCAATCTTCCCAACGGCGGAATCGATCCCAACACCGTGAATTCATCCACGGTCTACCTCTACCAGACCGGTTATCCGAACAACAACGCGCGGTTTGTGCCGGCGTCGGTGAAAACCACCGGCGGCGGCGACGCGCTGCTCCTGTCGCCGCTCCAAAATCTGCTTCCCAATACCTCCTACACATTCGTCGTGACCTCGGGCGTGGCCGACGTGAATATGGACGCCTTCACCCCTTTCACCGAAGCCTTCACCACCGGCAACTCCGTCCCGGCCGTCAGTCAGACCTATGCGTTCACGCAGGTCGCGCTGCCGGCGACCACCGGATTTGCGATGACCGACGTGCAGATGGGGCCTGACGGCGATTTATGGGCCTCCACCGAAGTCGGCCAGATCCTGAGATTCCCGATCAATTCCGACGGCACGCTCGGCACGCCGCAGGTCATCTCGACGCTCCAGACGGCTTACGGGGGCAATCGTCTAATCAGCGGGTTTGCGTTCGATCCCTCCTTCATCGCCAATCCCGCCAGCCCGAAAATCTGGGTCAGCAATACATATTACGCCTTGTCGGGCGCGACCAACGCGCCCAATTTCACCAGCAGCCTGACGGTCATGAGCGGGACGAATTTGCAGACGGTGACCGACGCCATCGTAGACCTTCCTCGCTCGGTGGCCGACCATGTGAACGATCAGCCGGTTTTTCAGCCCGGCACGGACAACCTTTTTTTCTGCCAGGCCGGCGAAAACGCATATGGCGCCCCCGACACCACCTGGGGAAATCGCCCGGAAACCGAACTGAGCGGCGCGATCCTCGAAGTGAACACCGACCTCCTGAACCTCAGCGGCCCGGCCCTTAACGTTCTGACTCCCGACGCGACCAACGACAGCGGCGTATTGCTCGGCGGAACCTACAACCCCAACGCCGGCGGCGCCCCCCTGACGATTTACGCCACTGGAATCCGAAACGCGTTTGATCTGTTGTTCGACGACAAGGGGCAGCTATGGGCGCCGGCCAACGGCTCAAGTTCCGGCGGCAACGCGCCCGCCGGCGGCGGGGCGCCGGCGCTGAACGACATCCAACAAGTCGAAAACGACAGCATGTTCAAAGTGGTCAAGGGCGCCTATTACGGCCATCCCAATCCCATTCGCGGCCAGTACGTCCTCGATCAGGGAAACCCAACCACCGGCGCCATTCCCGGCCTCGCGTTTACCGCCTATCCGTCCGGAACCAATCCCGATCCGAATTACCAACTTCCGAACTACGTTTTCGGGCTGCATTCCTCGCCCGATGGAATCATCGAGTATCAGGGAAGCGCCTTCGGCGGCGCGCTCAGCGGCAAATTCCTCGTCGCCGAATACAGCGCGCCCGACGACATCGTGGTTCTCTCCCGCGATTCCAGCGACAACATCATCGGCGGCCTGGTCAGCGGAACGAGCACGCCGGGGCCTGACCGCTCGGTCAGCGGGTTTCAGCATCTCAACGGCCCGGTGTCCCTCGTGGAAAATCCGGCGACAGGGTACATCTATGTATCGCAGCTCGGCGCCAATAACCTGATGCTGCTTGAGCCTTCGAGCGTGAAGCCGCAGATTACCGCCAGTCTGCCGCGCTTGGTGTTTAATACCATCGCCACGGGAAACGCCGGCGCCGGTCCAAGTCGCACGGAAAACTTCACGATCACCAATACCGGCGCCGATGTGCTCAGCTTCACTTCGATCAGCGTCATCAACGCCCCCAGCGTTCCCGCGGCGGCGTCGGATTTCACCGTCGTCAACGCCGCCAACGAACCCGCTTCGCTGAACACCGTCGGAAATTCATTTACCTTCCAGCTTCAGTTCAACGCGTCGATCGTCGGGCTTGAAACGGCGATTCTCCAGATTAAGAGCAACGATCCGGTCACGCCTACGCTGTCGGTCTATCTGCATGGGATCGGGACGGCCGGGCTTTATGGCGCCAATGAGCCGTCGCTGGCGCAGGTGCTTCAGGCCAATGGCATTCCCACGATCGTGGGCGCGGGACCCAACGACGTCAATATCAACACCGTCGCCTATCCGGAGAGTCCCGACCCATCGAGCCAGGAAGTTTCGATGCAGGTCATGATGGCGGCGTCGGCCGGTCCCGTCACCATCACCCCGCTGGCGAGTTTTTCCGCCAATTCGCAGCCGGTGAGCAATATCGGGTATTACACGCCCGGCGGCGCCACCTCCACCACGCAGTTGTTTTCCATCGCGCAGGCCGATGCACAGACGGTCACTCCCACCGCCGTCGGCGCAACCAGCTTTACCCCCGGCGCCGCCCCGTTTGGCTTGTTCGCCGATTTCCCCGGTATTTCGACGCCGAGCGGCGCGCCGGACTACCACTACAGTGAAGACGCCCTTAACGTGCCGCTCGATCCGGTCAACCCGCGCAAGATACGATTCTTCCCATACGAGACCGCGACCGGCGTCGTCGTGCCCAACACATACGTCTTTGCCGTGGAAGACTACAACAGCACGGCGTTTAACAGCTTCGATAATTTCGTCGGCATCATCAGCAATGTCACCGGCGGCGTCGTCGCGCCGAAGAACCTTGCCGCGGCGACCAATACGGGCGGCGTCGTCCTCACCTGGACCGCATCCACCGGCGCGACCAGCTATACCGTCGCGCGGGAAGATCCCGGCGCGTCGACCTTTACCCCGATCGCCACCGGCCTGACTTCCCCGACCTATACTGACGGCGCCGCCGTCGCGGGTCAGAGTTATCAGTACGAAGTGCAGGCCGTCAACGCGCTAAACGGTTCCGCCTTCACGCCGTCGGTTTCGGCCACGCCGCCCGTCGCCGCGCCGACGAATCTCCAGGTCGTCAGTGCAACCGCCAGCGGCATTGTCCTCACCTGGACCGCCTCTGTCGGCGCCACCAGCTATACCGTCGCCAGAGAAGATCCCGGGTCATCAACATTCACGCCGATCGCGACCGGTCTGGCTTCGCCGACCTATACCGACGTCACGACGACCGCGGGACAGACCTACCACTACCAAGTGCAGGCGGTGGGCGCGACGAGCAGTTCTCCGTTTACGGCGGCGATATCAGTGAATCGCGCCATCCCGGCGCCGCCCGCGCCGACCAATCTGCAAATCAGCAGTGAAAGCCCCAGCGCCGTCGTTCTCACCTGGACGGCCGCCGCCGGCGCCACCACCTACAGCGTCCAGCGCCAAGGACCCGCCGACAGCACGTTTGTGCAAATTGGCGCCGGCCTGACGACAACCACTTACACCGACACCGACGTGAAGGCCGGCCAAACCTATCAGTACGAAGTGTTGGCGGCGAACAGTTCGGGAATGTCGCCCGCGAGCGCGTCGGCTTCGGCTTCTCTGGGCGCGTCGCTTTCCGTGACGGTGGGCAAAGGCGCGAACAAGTCGGTTCAATTCATGGACGACGCCGGCACGCTGACCACCATCGCGTTCACCGGCCAGGGAACCGCCGCCGTCAACTTCATCGCTTCGACCATCTCTCAGACGCCGGACAAAACCGGCGCCCTCGTCAGCGGAACCGGGATCGCCATCGACGGCATCACCACCGCCGGCAGCGCCGCCAACAGCGCGCTGACCATCACGACCCGCGGCGGCGCCAACACGATCGACGTCGGCGGCATCACGGTCGACGGATCGCTCAAGCTCATCTCCGCGAAAACCGCCAACCTGATCGGCGCCCTCACCGTCGGCGGCGGAATCTCCATGCTGACGCTCGGATCCGCCGGCGCCGCCGACATCAGCGTCGGCGGCGCCGTGCAGACCTTTCAGATCGCGGCCGCATCCGACGTCAGCCTGACCGCGGCCGGCCCGATCAAAAACCTCAAGGCCGGGACGTGGAATTCCAGCCGGATGATCTCCGCCCCCTCCATCGCTTCGATCACGATCGCCGGCGACGCGACGCTGAACATCGACACCGCCATCCTCCACACGCTACGCGTTCATGGCACGCTCGGCGCCTCGCAACTGACCCTCACCGGCGCCGGGACGACAGACCTGGCGACGCTCTCCGCCGGCGCCATCACCGGCACGATGATCATCGCCGCCGGCAATCTCGGCGCGATTTCCGCCGGGTCGCTCTCTTCTTCCAAAATTTACGCCGGCGCCGCCTCTTCGGCCACGCTTCCCGCGACCGTCTCGGACTTCAGCGCCTCGTCCTCCATCCTCAGCGTCACGCTCAAGAAGAATCCCGCCGGTTCGCTGGTCGATTCGTCGATCGCCGCGACCGCGATCAAGAAAGCGTCTCTGGGAGACGTTCAGTTTTCCAACGGCGGCGCCCCTTTCGGCGTGGCCGCCATGAGCGTCAATTCGTTGACGTTCATCGATCCCTCCACCGGCAAGTCGGTGGCCTTGAACAAATTGTCGAGCGAATCGCTCGTGACCGCCGACCTGGCGGCCAAGGGAGTTAGTCCGCAGGATTTTGTCATCCGGATCGTTTGAAAATAGGTCTCCTTCGCGAGCCGAGGGCAATCGCTTTCGGCCTTTTACCCCCTCTCCCGGTATGGGGCTTGTCGATTTAATTGGTTTTCCGGCGTTTTCGCCCTTATTTTCCGTGAAGAAACGAGGCTTGCGAGACGGAAATTGTATTAAATCGACAAGCCCTATGCCGGGGGAGGGATGGGGTGGGAGGCGTTTGCGAAAACCGTCGAAAATGCCCCCACCCTAACCGTCCCCCGGCGTACCGGGAGAGGGAACCGGAGGGGCAAAAATTGAAAAGCGATCGCCCTGTTAGCGAGCCCGATCCTGTTTATTCAACGCTTTGACTCGCGGCCCGTTGGTGGTATGCTCCAAGCCATGAGCCGACGGGACGCGAATCACGGATTCTGGTTTGGCGGATATTTTTATTCGCGGAGAGCTTTCGCGTTCTGAATCGGCGGACTTGGCATGAAACGAGTGAGCCTCAGGACGCGGTCCTGGGGCTTTTTTCTTTTTGGCGACGGGCGCCGTCCCGTTGCCGTATTTTCGGAGGCGTTACGATGATCGTCGTCATGAAATCCGGCTCTACGCCGAAACAGATCGAGCATGTCGTTCAACTGGTGCGCGAAATGGGACTCAGGGAACACGTCATTGAGGGAACCGAACGGACCGTCGTGGCGGTCATCGGCGACGATCGCAACAAAGACCGATCCGTCTTCGAATCGGTCGACGGCGTCGATAAGGCCATGCCGATTCTCGCTCCATACAAGATGGCGTCCAAGGAGATCAAGAAAGAGCGGTCGGTGGTGCCGTTTTTTCTGGAGCAAAAAAGCGGCCCGTCGGCCGGCGGAAAGAAGATCGGCGTGATCGCCGGGCCGTGCAGCGTGGAGAGCGAGAAGCAATTGCTGGAAATCGCCCACGCCGTCAAAGAAGCCGGCGCCACGGGGCTGCGCGGCGGGGCGTTTAAGCCGCGAACCAATCCATATTCCTTCCAGGGCCTCGCGGAAAAAGGATTGGAACTGCTCGCCCTGGCGCGCGAGCAAACGGGCCTGGCGGTCGTCACCGAAGTGATGGCGGTCGAGCAGGTGCCCCTCGTTAATCGATACGCCGACGTCTTGCAGGTCGGCGCGCGGAACATGCAGAATTTCAATCTGCTTAACGCGGTGGGGGAGCAGAATAAGCCGGTGCTGCTGAAGCGCGGAATGAGCGCGACGCTCGAAGAATTTTTGCTTGCCGCCGAGTACATCATGGCCAAGGGCAACCTCAACGTGATGCTCTGCGAGCGGGGAATTCGCACCTACGAGGACTATGTCCGCAACACCCTCGCCCTGGCGGCGGTGCCGGCGTTGCAGCGGGTGAGCCATTTGCCGGTGGTGGTCGATCCCAGCCAGGGGACGGGGAAAAACTATTTGGTGGACAGCATGTGCCGAGCCGCAGTGGCGGCGGGGGCCGACGGGCTGATCATCGAAGTCCATAATGACCCCGAGCACGCCCTGACCGACGGGGCGCAGTCGATCACGCCGAAGCAATTTTCGGACATGATGACCGCGATTCGCAGAATCGCGCTCGCGGTGGACCGGGAGGTCTGATGGAACCGATTTTAATCGACGTGCCGGAGGTGTTGGAGACGCCGCGCCTGATCCTCCGCGCGCCGCGCTCGGGCGACGCGATCGAGATGAACCGCGGCGTGCATGATTCGTTCGCCGAACTTCACGCATGGATGAACTGGGCGGCCGAACCTCCGAGCCTTGAAGCCACCGAATTATTCTCGCGGCAATCAGCGGCGTCATTTCTCTCGCGCACTGCGCTAAACTACCGCATTTTTGTGTCGGCGGATCAGGTCTTCGCGGGCTGCCTTTCGCTGTTCAACATCGATTGGTCGATCCCGAAATTCGAGATCGGCTATTGGTTGCGAAGCAGCCTTTGCGGAAACGGCTTGATGACCGAAGCGGTGATCGCGCTGGCGAAAATGGCGAAGGTGAAGTGCGACGCCAATCGCGTCGAAATTCGATGCGACGAGAAGAACATCCGAAGCCGCCGGGTCGCGGAACGGGCGGGGTTTCGGCTTGAGGGGATTCTTGCGAACGATTCGCGCGACCCCGCCGGCAACCTTCGCAATACCTGCGTGTACGCCGTCGTTTCTTAAAGCGTTTCATCTTGGCGTAACGAGCGCTGGTCGCGGAACACGCCGGGCAAGCGGGTCCGCCACACGCATAAACGCGTTTCTGTCGCGACCAAAATCTCTGCCGAACGAGGAAGCCCGTAACGTATACGCCACGGGATTCGTCGTTGGGTAGGGCGCGTTGTTTAGAGCAGTCTTGCGAAGAAGTCGGCTCCTCACCGATTTCCAAGTCGACGACTTTCGTTAACACAAAGAGGTCGTGCCGATCACTTGGAACGGGCTCTTTGCTTTTTTCGCCAATGCGGTGCGAATGCCGGCAATATGGGGGGAATCATGGCGTCATTTCGTGATCGTTCCGGTGCCGGTGCCGACCGCGATCTTGGAATTCACTGGGTTCGATAGTTTCACATAGAAAATCTGCGAGGACTGGGTTAGTGAGCCGCCTTTGACGTTTACCGTCATCGACTTGATCGTCTGACCAGGCGAGAAAGTAGTGGTCCCGCTGATTGCGGTATAATTTGCCGGCGCCTTGGCGGTGCCGTCGGAAGTGGCGTAGGCGACCGTGATTGTCTGGCTGCTGCCAACGTTAAGGGTCATTTCGAACGTGAACGGCTTGGTCGTGCCCGAGGAGCCTTGAGATGCGGTGAATCCGCTTATTGAAAGCTCCGGAAGCGAGTATGGGGTGTTTATCGTTCCCGTGCCGGTACCGGTGGTAATACTGGAATTGGTCGCGCTGGACAGGTTCACTTTGAAGTTCTTGGAAAGTTCGTACATCGTCTGCGCGTCGATCTTAACGGTCATGGTCTCGGTGGTGACGCCGGCGGCGAAGGTAAGGGTTCCGGAAGTTACGATGTAGTCCTTGCCCGCGATTGCGGTGTTATTGGCGGTGGCGTACTTCACCGTCGAGGTTCCCGTCGTGTTGCCAGTGCGGGTGACGGTAAACACCAGGTTGCTGGTGCTGGTCTTCGGAGCGGTAATGCTGACACTGTTAATACTAAGCCCGGCGATGCCGCTGTCGATTGTCCCGATACCCTGAGAATCCGAAATGGTCGCGCTAACGGGGCTGGTCAGGTTGACGTCGAAGGTCTTGGTGGACTGATGCGAGATTTGCGCCGCCACGTCGACGCTAATGGTCGTAGTGCTCTGATTGATCGCAAAGTCGAGAGTGCCGGACTGTGCGGTGTAGTCACCGGGTGAGACAGCCGAACTGTTGGCCGTCGCGAATTTAACGCTGGAGGTCTTGGTCAGGTCGCCTGATCGGGTAACGGTAAAGACGGCATGGGTGACTGCGGAGCCTGCCGTCACGGTTACGTTGTTGACGGCCAACGTCGGCGGCACTGCGATGCCGCTGACAATCGTTCCAACTCCCTGGTTATCCGAAATGGTCGCGCCGACTGGGGTCGTCAGGTTGACATCGAAAACCTTGGTAGAGTGGTGAGTGGTTTGCGCGGCCACCGCTACGCTGATGGTCGCGGTGCTCTGATTGACGGCAAAGCTGAGAGTACCCGACTGTGCCGTATAGTCACCGGGCGAGGAAGCCGAACTATTGGCCGTCGCGAATTTGACGGTGGACGTCTTTGTCAGGTCGCCCGAGCGGGTGACGGTAAAGACGGCGTGAGTTATCGCGGAACCCGCAGTGACGGTCACGTTGTTAATCGCAAACGTGGGCGGGGGGGGAACGCCTGTATGACCCGTGATGGTCATTGTCGCAGTGGCGTCTTCGATAAACCCGTTGCCGGTGGCCGAACTGAGATTGACGGTAAATACTCGATCCGGAATCGTTGCCGAGATGCCGATCAGCGGAATCGCCACGGTATGGGTCGTTTGCCCGGGAGAGAAGGTCACCGTAGTGCTGACGGTTTTGTAATCCACATTCGCCTTGGCGGTACCGTCGGCGGTATTCAACTTCACGGTAATGGTTTTCGTGCTCGCCTTATCGAGCGAAACCAGCGCGTAGATATTAGACGTTCCCGTAACCGGATTTGGCGCGGTGGCGCCCGTGACGAATATTTCCGAGTTCTGCCCTCTGATTTCAGCGGATCCAATGGCGTTCTGAATCACGACCCCCGGCGCCCCGCCAGGAGAACTGATGGTGCAATAAAAAGTTTCGTTTGCGACCTTATTTTCGGGAAGTACACTTACAGTGATGGTCTGACTAATCGACCCTGGGGAAAAGGTCACCGTTCCCGTCTTCGCGATATAATCAAGATTCTGTATCGCCGTCCCATCGGACGTCGCGAAATTAACCGTCACGGCGGTGGTTGCGGGAGACGAAAGCGTCACTGGGAAAGTCGCAAAAGTGGTTGCTGTCGTGCTTTGAATGACCGTCGGCGAATTACCGATGTTCATGTCGATGACGGATGGCTGGATCGTCCCAATACCCTGGGCACGGCCAAGTTGGACCACCGCCGTCGTCACCCCCACACCTTGGGGATTGTTTAGATTCAGGTAGAAGGTTTTGAGCATGTTGTTCATGCCCGGCAGCACGTCAACCGACACATAGGCAACGGTCGCATTGGCCGGAAAGGTGATGGTGCCGCTGAGCGCGACATAATCGGCGCCAGCGACAGCGCCCCCCGGTCCGGCCGGGCCATCGGCGGTTGTGAAATCGACCGTGACGGTCGTATTGATCGGCGAAGAAATCGTAACGGTGAATATCGCTGTCCCGTTGGCAGTCGCACTCTGAATGACCGTGGGAGCATCGCTGACATTTATGTAGACAGTGGGTGGATCGCCGGGTGTGCGAGGAACGGGAATTGTCGGCGGCACAACGACAATTCCCCCAGGTGGAACATATATCGTACCCGTTGGGGGCGTCGTGGCGCTGGTTGTCGAATTTGGTTGAAAAGGATCAAACGCAAGCGCAGCATTGGCGGCGACCGTCCCCGGAGCCACGGCATGTACCGCAGTTGTCAGCGACAAAACGCCCACCAGGACGGCTACCATTCCAAGCAGAAATTTTTGGCGCATAATCAACCTTCTTCGCTGGTGTGCGCGGATTGCAATTTCTCGTGTTCCCCAAGGTGGAACGCAAACAGGCGCCGGAACAAACAGAACGCGATCCCCGATCGCAGCACCCGCATGGTAATGGCTCAGCACGTTCTCGTCAACGTGGAAATCGACGTTTTGTCATCGGCAAATAGTAATGTCCGGTCTTCGGCAGATAAGAATGTCCGGATTGTAGAAGGAGGATGGAGAAGGATCGAATCGAGATGAGTCAACGGGATCGGGACGTGTTAAGGGTGATGTCAGGTGTTTTGAAAGGAGA